>JAUPKX010000011.1 GCA_030837225.1 Patescibacteria group bacterium
CCGTTGATTGCGGTGCGCCGATTGGGCCACGGCAGATACTCAGGGCCGTACATGCGCTGCATCAAAGCCAGCGACATGGTGATGCCTTTGTAGACGATGATATGGCTAGTCATACTATTCTCCTGTAAAGAACGAGCTTCTGCTCCAAAAGACGAAAACCTCGGCTTCCGCAGAGCCGAGGTTTTTCTTTACGAGAAGGTGGGGAAAGAAGAATCGCGGCTATGCATAAGCAACAGAAAAGGCGAGGTCGGTGACCTTCGACATAATCTGCTTTGCATTGCCGCGGTTGTTCGTCATATGTAAATAATAGCTATTACTTTGTTTTTGTCAATCTTGGCCGCACGCACAAAAGAGGTGTCTACGTAGTGACAAAAGCCTATTTATGTAGTAGAACCTAAAAGGACCGTGCATTTTGCTATGTCCTTAAAGCAATGGAGAACCGTCATGGGCGGCATGAATCACCAACCCTGCAATCGTCAGGGAACACGCTATCTGAGTCTGTCGACGCAGATGTCACGGGCACTGAGCGGCGCTCGGCGCGATTTCGAAGCGGCGAATGTCCTTCTTGAGGACGTCATTCTTTCCGAAATCGATACCGGCACCCCCGCTCCGGCTTCGTATCGTGAGTGTCTGTCGACTCTCGAGACAGTGCTCGTCGGACTCGACCTGACAGTCGACCTGACCAGGCAGCTCGAGACCGAGATGAAGACAAAGGGCTACGCGCCCCTTCCGGCGTTCGTGCTGCTGAACGACGTCACGATTCGTGATTTCGGCGCCGAGATGGCCAATGCTGGCCTTCTCCGCATTGATGCGTTCGCCGAAGTGGCCCTGCCTCAGCTCACTGAGCACGGTTTCTACGGCGCGCTGCGGGTTATCCGCGAAGACATCACGGCTCTCCGCACCGTGGTCGATGAACTGAAGACCGAGATGTCGGCCGCGATCCGCTCTGCGGAAGCCGGCAATATCGCCGATATCCTGGAAACCAATTCTGCACAGAATTTTCGGATTCGTTTCCTGCAGACCTATGTTTCCTGGAATCGCAGCTACGACCTGTTCCTGGCTTCGGCGTCCTTCTCGACCGAACTCTGGTACCGTTCGATGGGCCACGGCTCGATGCTGGGCACTGGCGGCGAACTCCAGGCGACCGCCTGAAAAATACCGGACCCGCGCTTGCGCGGGTCCGAACTATTTTGTAGTAAAATACACGTATATGAATGACAATCTTTTGAAAATCGCATTGGAGATCTTAAAAGATGAAGCGTCAGGCGACACGAAGGCTGCAGCCGAAAAAATGCATCTTGATGACTACTCGATGACATGGATGTATCGATCAAAGAGTGATCTCTTTCCTTCAGTTAGTGGGGACGTCGTCCGTGAGTCGATGGATGACGTATATACCATCAAGGGAAGGGTATATGAAATCATCAACCATGCTCAAGGGGATGACGTAGTCTTTATAGAAATGATCGAAAGCTACCCAGATGAAAAGAGCGGGAAAGAGTTTAGGACACCAATAACACTCGTACTTAAATTCAAGGACGGAAAGATAATTACAGGCAGACACTATACTGATCCGCAGCTTTCCTACGAATATCTTTCAAAAGAAACAATATATAGCGCTCTTAAGCAGAGGCCAATGTTTAGTATCGATATGAACGGAACGCGGGATTCGTAATTTGTTCATGTTCACAAATCTTAGACTTAAGAAGGCGGCTATCCAATACGGAGCTGGTTATTCAATATAGAAAACCTTGGCGATAAGTTTAGGTCTAAAGTGCAACACCCTACTATGTTATATTTTTGCAATGAACCTAACAGAGGAACTCGAAGCACGCGGGCTAATTGAGCATGTCTCAGCACCAATAGAAACTATCCTTAAAGAGAAGAGGACGGTATATCTTGGCGTTGATCCTTCGGCTGACTCCATGCACGCCGGGAACCTTCTCGTTGTGCTTATGATGAAGCGCCTCGCGCTTGCAGGACATAAGATCATGCTCCTTGTAGGTGGAGGGACCGGCATGATTGGAGACCCTCGCGAGAGCGGGGAGCGCGTACTTTCTGATAGGAAGGTAGTAGAAAAGAATAAGAAGGCTCTGAAGGCACAGATGCAGCGAATCGTTGGAGCGAATGTGACAGTGGTTGATAACGCAGACTGGCTCATGAAGGTGCATCTCATCGACTTCCTCAGAGACATCGGTAAGCACTTCACCGTGAACGAGCTTGTGAAGCGCGACATCATAAAGCGTAGACTCGAGAACCCAGATGACAGTATTTCCTATACCGAGTTCGCGTACTCGCTTCTCCAGGGCTATGACTATCTCGTTCTGAACAAGGAGAAGGGAGTTGATCTCCAAGTGGGGGCATCTGACCAGTGGACCAATATCCTCTCCGGCGTTGAACTTATCCGCCGAAAGGAAGGGAAGACCGCATATGCCCTCTGTACGCCGCTCGTAACAGACTCAACAGGAAAGAAGTTCGGAAAGTCCGAAGGGAACGCTATCTGGCTCGATGCCGAGAAGACCTCGCCGTATGCTTTCTATCAGTTTTGGCTCAACCAACCAGACGATGTGGTTGGGAAGTATCTTAAAATGTTCACATTCTTAGATATTTCTGAGATCGATACTCTTCTTGATTGGCACAAGGACAACGCACAGTCACGAAAGGCCCAGAGAACGCTTGCACACGCCGTTACAGAGCTCGTACACGGCACCAAGGCAGCCGACGCAGCAGCATCTGCTTCTAGCGCCCTCTTTGGCGAGATAGCACTCTCAGAGCTTGATCCAGGAGCGCGATCCGTGGTTCTTAAGGAAGCACCTTCACTCTCTGTACTTAAGAAGGATATTGCACAGGGTCTTACAGTCCTTGATGTCCTCGCCACGAGTCCCCTCAGCTCCTCTAAGGGCGATGCTCGCCGGCTTATCGACGGCAAGGGTGTGAGCCTGAATGGCATGGTTATTGATTCCGCAGATCAGAAGCTTGTTGAGGCCGACTTCTTGACGGGCTTGGCACTTCTTAAGAAGGGGAAGCGGGATGTAGTTATTCTTATCCTCAAATAGTACACAACTTTTATAGTGCCCTGTCTTCTACAGGTGCCATACTTTCTGTATGGCCAGAAGATGGAATTCAAGAGAAGAGAATTTCTATAGGGAAGAGCTTCTCGAGTTATATATACGCAAGAACAGGACCATAGGAGAGATAGCACTACTGCTTCTTGTGTCCGAAAAGACAGTCTTCCAGAGGCTAGGACGTCTTGGCATACCCACGTGTCCTGAACGGAAGGACAATTATCTAAGAAAACGTAAGGACATACGGATTCCTAGTGAGCGCTCGGAAGATCTAGCTGAGTTCTTTGGCATCATGCTCGGCGACGGGCACGTGGCACATTTCCAAACAATGGTAACTCTTGGAACCAAGGAGTATGAATATGTGTGCTACGTGCAGTTTCTAATGACCAAGTTGTTTAACGCTCCCGCAACAGTACATCTTGATAAGTCCGGATATCATACAGTCTACATAGGTTCGAGAGAGCTGACTCAGTGGCTATACTCAGAAGGACTAGTGCCGAACAAGGTAGCGGCGCAGGTCGATGTTCCAGGATGGGTATTCGAAAAAGAAGCATATATGCGACTCTTCCTGAGAGGATTCTTCGACACAGATGGCTCAGTATACAAACTTCGCTTTGGGGTACAGATATCATTCACAAATAAATCGATACCTCTACTCATTGCTTTACAGTCTATGCTACGGAGGTTAGGATATCGTGTATCCGAGCTTAGTGCATATCGTATATACATTACAAGACGGGACAATGTGGAGAGGTTTTTCGCTGAGGTCCAGCCAATGAATACGAAGCACCAGGATCGGTATGAGTACTTGACGCGTCGGTATCCAAGTGGTTAAAGGATGATGGCTGTAAACCATCCCGCTATATGCGTTCGTAGGTTCAAATCCTACCCGGCGCACCATCGAAAAGGCCTCCCTGGAGGCCTTTTCGTGTCTTCTGGGCGTGGTATCGTAGCGGTATGGAAACAGACAAGCCTATTCTCCTCTCTGGTATCAAGCCAACCGGAGCTGCGCATATTGGAAACTATTTCGGTGCGATAAAGCAATGGAAGGAGTTTCAGACCATAGGCTCACATCAGTGCTATTTCATGATCGCGGACTACCATGCACTCAATTTCGTGCAGAGCGCAGGCGATATGCGGGACCTTACGCATGATCTCGTTCTCACGTATCTTGCTGCAGGCATCAATCCTGAGAAGGTAGTGCTGTTTAAGCAGTCTGATGTACCAGCGCACACTGAGCTTGCGTGGATTTTCGACACCATCACCACGATGCCGTACCTCGAACGTGCACACGCATACAAGGATGCGGAGGCTAAGGGCAAGGAAGTATCCGTAGGTACCTTCAACTATCCGATGCTTATGGCAGCCGACATTCTCCTCTACAACACGGCCAAAGTACCCGTTGGGCACGATCAAAAGCAGCATATCGAGTACGCACGCGACACGGCAGAGAAGTTCAATCGCATCTATGGCGACACGTTCACTCTTCCTGAGGAGTTCATCGTTCCTGATGTAGCGACGGTGCCGGGTGTTGATGGACGAAAGATGAGCAAGAGCTACAACAATACGATCCCACTCTTCTCAACTCGTCATGAGATTGAAGAGCTCGTTATGAGCATTGTTACGGACTCGTCAGGAGACCGACCAGAGAACGTCTATGCCATCCACAGGCTTCTTAAGACCGAACGGGAGCTCGATGCCGTCTACGACGAGCACCAAGGCCGCTACAAAGCACTCAAGGAAGCTCTTGTAGAAGATCTCGATGCTTTCATTAAGCCAATGCGTGAGAAGTATCACGAGCTAGCATCTGACCCTCGTACCGTAGCGGACATACTCGAGAAAGGCGGGCAACTTGCTCGAGAGCGTGCGAACGCGAAGATTGAGGAGGTGCGGCGAGCTGTGGGAGTCTCCTAGATACAATTATTTGTACGAACTACGGCCGCGCATTTCATGCGTGGCCGTGGTATTTTAGGCCTATATGCAGGACCGCACGATGATAGGGGAACTTGCCAAAAAGGCAGGGGAATCGGTAACAATTAAGGGATGGGTAGACGTTAGGCGCGATCAAGGAAAGCTCGTTTTCTTCGACTTCCGTGACATGTCAGGAACCGTCCAGGGCGTTGTCCTTCCTGGAGACGAGTCTCTTATGGAGACAGCAAAGAGTGTACGCAACGAATTCGTTGTTTCTATAGAAGGAATCGTTAACAAACGTCCTGAGAAGAACGTGCAAGAAGGAAAGGTGAACGGAGACATCGAGCTTGAGATCAAGGGCATTGAGATTCTCGCCGAAACCAAGGATATTCCTTTCGAGCTTGATGCTGAACTTAATCTTGATACCTACCTCGATTATCTTCCCTATACACTCCGCAGCAAGCGCGCACGCGCGATATTCAAGGTTCAAGCTGAGATAGTACGCGCATACCGCGCATACTTGAACAGCGAAGGATTTACCGAATTCCAGGCTCCCAAGCTTATCGGCGACGATGCTGAAGGAAGCGGCGAAGTATTCGAAGTACCGTACTTCTACGGAAAGACTGCGCACCTTGCTACCTCACCACAGCTCTACAAGCAGATTATGGTTGGTGCGCTTGAGCGCGTCTTCTCAATAGGTATCGTATTCCGTGCCGAGAAACACAGCACAACACGCCATCTCAACGAATACACTTCGATGGATGTCGAGATGGGGTTCATAAAGGACCACACTGACGTAATGGAAGTAGAGACGAAGCTCTTAGCGTTTATCGCTGACCACCTAAAAGAGACCTGTGCAGCAGAGTTCACCCTTCTTAACGCTGAAGTCCCAGCGGTGCCCACCACTATTCCTCGCATGAAGCTTCGCGAAGCTCAGGCGCTTATATTCAATGAAACTGGCAAGGATAGCCGTGAGGAGCCTGATCTTGAACCAGCAGACGAGCGATGGTTGTGTGAGTGGGCCAAGAAGGAGCATGGTTCCGATTTCGTATTCGTTACGCACTATCCAGTCTCAAAGCGTCCGATGTACACCTACGAGGATCCGAATGACCTCGGCTTCACTAATGGATTCGACCTCTTGTTCCGTGGCGTTGAGATTACAACCGGCGGACAACGCAGGCACGACTACCAGAACCTTGTTGATGGCATCAAGATGAAAGGTCTTGATCCTGAGAAATTCTCGTATTACCTACAGGCCTTCAAGTACGGCATCCCGCCGCACGGGGGTTGGGGCATGGGACTTGAGCGTCTTACTGCCAAATTCCTGAACCTTCCTAATCTAAAAGAAGCGACTCTCTTCCCGCGCGACATCAATCGCATCGACACTCGTCTCTCAGAGACACAACCAGAGGAATAAGACCTATGAAGATAACCTTCGCGAAGACAGCCATAGACTCTGCACCGAAGGGATATCTTCGCGTCCGCTTTACAGAAGAACCTAGAGGAACGAAACGATTCGTTCGTGAGGACGGTACTGAATGGCTTGAACTTGGCGTTGGCAAGGCGAAGGATCTAACCAACCGCAAGTACACCATCCTTATCCGAAGCATAGTGCAAGCGGCAAAGCAGCAGAGTGCACGAAAGATTGCGGTCTCCTTTAAAGCGACACCAACGCTTTGGGAGAACGTCTCCTTTGCATCTGAAGAACGAGGTGCACAATTGTTCGCTGAGAGTGTGGTTATGGCGAATTTTGAGTTCCGCTCCTTCAAGACTAAACCAAAAGAAGGGTGGAAGGATGTTGAGGAAATTCTCATATGCGACCCAGCAACACCTGCCATGCGAGCCGGCATCAAGAAGGGACTCATCATTGGCGAAGCGGTGAACGCAACCAGGGAACTTTCTAACACTCCAGGAGGCTCTATGACCCCTAAGGGGCTCGCCAAGGCCGCAAAAGCAGCCGTAGCAGGTCTTCCGGTAACAGTTCAGACCTTGGATCGTGCTGCGCTTAAAAAACTCGGCATGGGACTCCTAGCAGGTGTGGGTGCTGGCTCCTCTGACGAACCGACCTTCACCATTATGACGTACAAGGGCGGCAAGCCTACAGACAAGCCAATTGTGCTTGCCGGAAAGGGCATAACCTTTGATTCGGGAGGTCTCAACATCAAACCGTCTAGCAGTATCTATGAGATGCATCTTGATATGTCTGGTGCAGCGAGTGTTATTCATGCGGTGGCACTAGCGGCAGAGCTCAAGCTCAAGAAGAACGTCATTGCGCTGGTACCGGCTGCCGAGAACATGCTCGGGAACGGCGCAACTCGCCCAGGAGATATTCTTACGTCTCTTTCAGGAAAGACTGTAGAGGTAACCGATACGGATGCAGAAGGAAGGCTCGTACTTGCCGACGCTATTACGTACGCAAAGCGCTTTAAGCCTGGAGTTGTTGTGGATGTCGCAACCTTAACCGGTGCCGCTATGGTGGCACTTGGTTTCCACGCATCGGGTCTCATGACACGTGACGATACGCTCGCTGATCAATTACTCAATCTCGGAGAGGAGTCTGGAGATTATGTATGGCGCCTCCCTCTTTGGGACGAGTACGAGACAGTTATCAAGAGTGATTTTGCAGATATGCAGAATCATTCGATTGGGGGCGGCAGGTATGGTGGCGCTACAAACGGTGCAATATTCTTGTGGCAGTTTGCAAAAGAACTCGGGTGTCCTTGGGCACACCTCGATATCGCTCCCCGGATGACCGCAGCGCGTGGCGAGGAGCTCGCAAAGGGTGCTGCAGGAGCTCCTGTGCGGCTTCTCATAGCCTTTATAGAGTCATGGAAAGCATAACGGAGTACACCGGGTTCACGATTCGTACTGGCTCGTTTGAAGGCCCGTACGATCTCATCCTTGATCTCATCGACAAGCGCAAGCTTTCGGTTAACGAGCTGTCGCTCACACAGGTGACCGATGACTACATCGCGTTCGTTCGCGGACACGAAGCGTTCCCCATGGAAGAGGCAGCGCAGTTCATTGGTGTGGCCGCAACACTTCTTCTCATAAAGTCGAAGTCACTCATTCCAGAGCTCGAGCTCTCTATGGAAGAGGAGGAAGATGTCGACGACCTTAAGAGGAGACTCTCCATGTACGAGAAGGTCCGTGAGGCACGCGCGGAACTTGCGCGTATATATGGAAGGAATGTCATGGTTTCAGCAGGAGAGCGTGCGCCAACGCCTATGTTTGCGCCTGCACGTGACCTCACACTTCAGAATCTTTCTGGAGCGCTCGCTAATGCACTCGCAACACTAGAGAAAGCGGAGGAGAAGCTTCCAGAAGCGAGAGTGCGTCCACTCGTTACCATCGAGGAGATGATGGATACGCTTCTCTCGCGTGTACAGCGTGCCATGACGCTCTCCTTCAAAGAGTTCTCGGCCGGGAGTGCAGAAAAGGTTGAGGTTATCGTCTCGTTCCTGGCGCTTCTTGAGCTTGTTAAGCAAGGCGCGGTTGAAGCAGCACAGCACGATCCGTTTACAGACATCAGGATTACGAATACTTCTGCGGGAGTGCCGAGATATTAATTTATGAAAAGAATAGAGAAGAAAATACTGCCGGAATATTTTCAAGCTGTCTTAGATGGTAGGAAGACCTACGAGCTACGCTTAAACGATTTTGATATACAAGAAGGAGATACGCTAGTACTTAAGGAGTGGAGTAAGGAGGAAGAGAGATACACAGGAAGAGAAGTTGAGAAGATCGTGGGATTTGTCGGACAATGGAAGCTTAAAGAACTCGAGGATTTTTGGGCGAAGGAAGATATAGAAAAGTTTGGCTTGCAGGTTATCTCACTAAAAGACTAGCGTTAGTACAGAACGATAAAGAAGAAGGCAATCGCAAGCACGATGCGATAGATACCAAACGGGATGAAGGTATAGCGACGCACAATCTGCAACAAGAAGCGCATTGAAAGAAGTCCTACAACAAAGGCCGTACCGAAGCCTAAAGCGAGGAGACCGAAGTCATCGGTTGCAAACGTATCCGCTGATTTAAGAAGATCGTAGCCCGTTGCTGCCATCATCGTTGGCACCGCAAGAAGGAACGAGAACTCTACGATAGCTACTCTGCGCATGCCGGCAACAAGACCTCCTATGATAGTTGCAGCAGACCGGGACACACCCGGGATAATCGCAATCGATTGAAAGAGGCCAACAAGAAGTGCCTGGCGGTACGTTATTTCCTTAGCTCCTTCAAGAGAGTCCGGGCGTTCCTTGTGTATGAGCTCGAAGAGAATGAGCACGATGCCGCCGATAAAGAGGGAACTAACCACGACCATGGAATTCCCGAGCAAGAACCCTTTTACATACGGGTAGACCAGGAATCCAACGAGTCCTGTTGGAAGAAACGCAACAAACAGCTTTTTAAGGAAGTTGAGATCAAGAAAAGACTTCCAGTACAGAAACACAACGGCCGCAATGGCACCGAGTTGTATCGCGATCTGGAATGAGGACAGGAATGCACTCGGGGGTATGTTGAGGAGCTCACTTACAAGTATGAGATGGCCCGTAGAGGAGATCGGGAGGAACTCCGTGATGCCTTCGACAATGCCAAGGATGATGCTATCGATTGGTGTCATGATGGAAAAAGTATACCAGGGCTTTCTCGTCCCCAGTCGCAAAGGGTTGCCGTACCCGCGTTTGACGGTATTCTTTAGGGACTATGGCGCTCGCGCTCTCATCCCGGCTTGAAGCCATTCTCTTTGCCTCTGGCGAACCGCTCTCAAAGAAGCGTCTCGCAGCATTTCTGGACACAAATGAAGGTGGCGTTGAGGATGCACTCAATGCACTAAGGATTACCCTTGAGGATCGCGGACTCATGCTTGTTGAAGCAGGAGAGATGGTTGAGATGCGTACGCATTCTGAGGCAGCTGACACTATTCAGAAACTACGCGAGAGCGAGCTATCCAAAGACCTTGGGAAGGCGAGCCTCGAGACGCTCGCTATCATTCTCTACAAGGGAGGTGCAACTCGTGGCGAGATCGACTGGGTGCGTGGGGTTAATTCAGGAGCAGCCATTCGCGCTCTTCTTCTCCGCGGCCTTATCGAGCGCACGGAAGACAAAGACGACAAGCGTCGTGCGTTCTACAAACCAACGGTTGATGCACTCGCGCACCTTGGCGCCGGCAAGCTTGAGGACCTGCCTCGCTACGCTGAACTACACGCAGCACTCGCCGCGAACGAAGCAACTGACGTATGACCACACCTGCTCCAGACCTAAAGACCCTCATACGGAGGCTTGAGAAGCGCCACCAGAAGAAGCAGGCTGCTACGGCGCTTATCGCTGGTACCGCTGTGCTTGGACTTACCGTGCTTGTTGCACCTCTGTTCGGCCAGGAGGAAGTTGCACCACTTGCGGTTGAGCCTGCGCCAGTTGTTATGCCGGCGTCTGACGCTTTTGAGGAAGTGCGTCTCGAAGGTAAGGCCGCTATTGTCTACGACCTTGTTACCGGCGAGACACTCTACGAGAAGAACAGCCGTTCCCAGCTTCCGCTCGCATCCCTTACAAAGCTCCTTACGGTATACGCAGCAGCGGAAAGCATTGGTACCAATGCCACCATAACAATGAGCGACACCGCACTCCTTTCTGAAGGAGAGAGTGGGTTCTCCGCAGGTGAGTCCTTCGCATTTGGCGATCTCGCGCGTCTTGCCCTCGTTTCGTCTTCAAACGATGCAACGGCAGCTATCGCAGAGACTGCTGCTATCGCAAAAGCGACAACCGGAAAGAACATGCTTGCGAGTGCCGCGTCGGCTCTTGGTCTTGCTCAAACCTATGCACTGAACGGCACCGGACTCGACGAGAGCACCTCGGTCTCTGGCGGCTATGGTTCAGCAAAAGACATCGCCACGCTTTCAGGCAAACTGCTTCAGATAGCACCAGAGATTGCGAATGCAACGGTTAACACATCTATTTCTATACGCTCGCGCGAGGGGGTGCTCCATACGCTCCTAAATACGAACCCAGGAATCGCACGTATCCCGAATGCGCTTCTTTCAAAGACTGGCTTCACAGACTTGGCTGGAGGGAACCTCGCCGTTGTCTATGACGCAGGTATCGGGCACCCAATCGCTATTGTTGTTCTCGGCTCATCCCGAGACGGACGCTTCACGGATGTGAATACACTTCTGAACCGCACCAACGAATACTTCGCAGGCGTTAACAACCAGCGCTAATTTATATGATCATCGACGCAGCACGCGTACTCATCCCGTCAGTTATCTCCTTCACGGTTGGTATCGCGCTTGCGCCTGTGCTCACGCACTATCTCTTCAAGCACCGTGCATGGAAGAAGAAGAGCGGGAAGGGAAACAGCATGGGAGACACGAACGGTACGCCGCTCTTTGACGAGCTGCATAAGGAGCGCGAGGTATCAACGCCGCGGATGGGCGGCATCATCGTGTGGGCATCAACCCTCATCACGGCACTTGGTATCTGGATCTTCGCAATGCTCTTTGGCGAGCCATTCGCTTCGTTTGATTTCATTACACGCAGCCAGACCTGGCTTCCGTTGTTCGCGCTTGCCGTTGGTGCGGGTGTTGGACTTGTTGATGACATCTTTGAGATTACGCGCTCGAACGGGGGACTCCGGCTTCGGTGGCGTCTTTTGGTTGTTGCGCTCCTCGGACTCTTCGCCGGCTGGTGGTTCTACGAGAAGCTCGATGTGTCGAGTGTCGGGATCCCGCTTGTTGGTCCTGTTGAGCTCGGGGTCTTCTTCATCGGGTTCTTTATGCTCGTTACGCTCGCTCTCTATGCGGGTGGCGTGATCGACGGCATCGACGGCTTAGCGGGCGGTGTGTTCGCTATTATTTTCATGACATATGCGGGTATCGCGTACGCCCAGGGCCAAACCTCGCTCGCGGCGTTTGCGGCTTGTGTCTCGGGCGCACTGTTCGCATTTCTTTGGTTTAATATTCCGCCGGCCAGATTCTATTTGTCAGAGACTGGGACTATGGCGTTAACTGTGGCGCTCGCCATAACCGCGTTCTCAACCGACGTACTCGGAGAGGGTGTTGGTGTTGCGGTCCTTCCGATTATCGCGTTACCGCTAACCGTTACCGTCTTTACGAGCATGCTTCAGGTGTTCTCAAAGAAGGTTCTCAAGAAGAAGCTTTTCCAGATCGCACCGATTCATCATCACTTTGAAGCGATAGGGTGGCCCGCGTACAAGGTTACGATGCGATACTGGGTTATTACGATTATTGCGGGAATTTTTGGATTGGCGCTTGCGTTACTAAAGTAGGTTGATTGCTGTTCTGTCAGCAATCTTGTGTCGTGTATAGTTTAACCATGAACCGGGTTGATGTAATTAAGAACGCAGAGAAATTCGTACAGAAAGCACTCGCTAATGAAGGCACGGGGCATGATTGGTGGCACATTGAGCGCGTGCGCAATAATGCAAAGTTAATCTGCAAGACTGAAAAGGCAGATTTATTCATCGTAGACCTGGCGCTCTTGCTCCACGACGTGGGAGACCGAAAGGTTATCGATACAGACGAGGATGATTATTCGATAGCAAGAAGTTTTCTTAAGAAGCAAAAAGTTCCGGAAGAGATGATAGGGGAGATCATGTTCATAATCGAGAACATGTCATTTAGTAAGTCCCTGAATACTAAGAAAGATTCTGCGCCGATAGAGTTTTTCGTCGTCCAAGATGCCGATAGACTTGATGCAATGGGGGCGATTGGTATCGCACGCGTGTTTGCGTATGGAGGAAAGGTATCCAGGCCACTTTATGATCCAAGGACTAAGGTACAGGAGTTTACCTCTACGAAAAGCTACAGAAAGGCTAAGAGTTCTTCTCTGAACCACTTCGAGGAGAAGCTCTTTCTGTTGAAGAAACTCATGAACACCAGGACGGCTAAACAGATTGCTCGAGAAAGACACCGATATATGAAGGCTTTTGTTAAGCAGTTCTTGCTCGAGTGGAAAGGCAAGGGGTAGGTTCCAGCATCGTCCCAGACTGCTAGCATACTTGTATTGACAATGTGTATACATTGTATACAATGAAACTAATGACAACCAAGACAGCCATCCTGAACGTACGGACCGATGCGAAGACGAAGAAAGCTGCCCAGAAGGCCGCGAAGGAACTTGGTGTGCCGCTCTCGACCGTTATAAACGCGTCACTCAGGGCATTTGTACAGAATCCTCGCATCGAGCTTGAACCACTCACGCCGAATGCGAAAACCGCCCGCGCGCTCCGGGCTGCCATGAACGAGAAGGGTGAGCGGAAGACCTACACATCGATGGAAGATTTCCTCGCTGATCTGAAATAGCGCTATGCAGCTATTCCGTTCTAAGCGGTTTGAAAAACAGTTTGCGAAGCTCTCGAGCAAGGCGAAGGAAAAGGCTACGGAACGACTTCTTATATTTGTTGTGAATCCTTTTGATTCGATTCTTCAGAATCATTCTCTTACTGGCGTATTCTTGGGGTGCCGCAGCATTAGCATAACTGGGGATATAAGAGCAATCTATTTGGAAGTTGATAGGGACACCGCTCATTTCCTCCTTATCGGTACCCATCACGAACTCTATGGGAAATAGATAGGATAGAATAAGGAACACATGCGCCTTTCCGGAGACCGAGCGTTCGCCTTCATCGTCGCCATCCTCGTTGTTGGCGGCGCTGCTATTTTCCTTTCAGCTGCGCTCGGCCTTCTTGCGCGCGAAGGAGCCTCTATTGGAAGACTCGCGCTTACGCAGCTAGCACTCGGGCTCATTCCAGGACTCGTTGCGCTTGCTGTTATCCGCTTCATGCCGCAGAAGCTTCTGATGCGAGCCGTCATCCCGTTCTATGTCTTTGCACTTATCCTCACCTCGCTCGTATTTATCCCAGGTCTTGGTGTGCACGCAGGCGGGGCAACACGCTGGATTGATGTAGGTCCTTTTACGATACAGCCAGCAGAGTTCCTGAAGCCTGCCGTTATCTTGATGCTCGCTCTGTTCCTAGCGCGTGCAAAGGAAAAGATCAAAGACTTTAGAAGCGGTCTCATACCGTTCGGCATTATCATTGGCCTGCCGGTTATCTTGCTCGCCCTCCAGCCAAACAACAGTACGATTCTTGTTATTGGGGCAACCGCGATGGCCCTCTACTTTATAGCGGGCGCTCGCTGGCGAGATATTGGTCTCATTATTCTTTCTGGTGTGGCCTTTATTGCGGTAGCGCTTTTCTTTAGGCCCTACGCACTTGAGCGTGTGAAGACATTCATGAATCCGGAGCAGGACGGACTGGGGAGCGGGTACCAGATACAACAATCTCTTATTGCCATAGGCTCAGGGGGCATGCTCGGGCGCGGCTTTGGCCAGAGCGCCCAGAAATATAACTATCTCCCGGAGCCCGTAGGAGATTCTGTATTCGCGGTCTACGGGGAAGAGTTCGGATTCATTGGTACGGTGCTTCTCGTTATCTTGTTCACCGCCTTTGCTACACGCGGTTTCGCTATTGCGGCCCAATCTGCAAATGCATTCGGTACGTATGCTGCCACCGGTCTCACGCTTCTCATAACGATTTCTGCATTTATGAACATCGGGGCGATGCTCGGTATCGTGCCGTTGACTGGCCTTCCGCTGCCGTTTGTGTCGCACGGCGGCACGGCACTCCTTGCGGCCCTGGCGTCGGTTGGCGTTATCCTGAACGTCGCTGGGAACAGGGGCAAGCGGAAGACCCTTGAGTAGGGAGGTGCGTTTTCGTGCTATAAAAAGGCTACTAGAATATGAAGATCGTATTTACCGGAGGGGGAACTGGCGGGCATTTCTATCCCCTTATTGCTATTGCCGAGTCCCTGCACGACTTGGTAGCTGAACAAAAGTTGCTCCCGCCGCAACTCTACTATTTAGCGGATAAGCCATACGACGAGGAGGCACTCTTTGCTAATGACATCGTCTTCTTGAAGGCTCCTGCCGGGAAGGTCCGTCGTTACTTCTCACTTTCAAACGTAACCGATGTCTTTGTAACGGCATGGGGCTTGGTTACCTCATTCTTCATACTCCTCAAGCTCTATCCGGACGTCATCATCTCAAAGGGTGGCTATGCGAGCGTGCCTACCGTCCTCGCTGCCTCACTTCTTCGCATTCCTATTATTGTGCACGAGTCAGACGCAAAGCCAGGACGAGCGAATCTCCTTGGTGCAAAGCATGCGGTTCGCATTGCCGTTGCGTTCGAGAGTGCTATAGAGGGCTTCCCCGCAAAGCTCCGGAACAGGGTAGCGAAGGTTGGTATACCGGTCCGCAAGGAACTTCTTAATCTCCCCGCCAAAGCTGATGCGGTTGCTGCACTCGGTCTTGATCCAACCGTTCCAACGGTATTCATTGTAGGAGGATCTTCTGGTTCTCTTCGGATTAACGAGACAGCACTCGATGCACTTCCTAACCTTGTGTCGTTTGCAAACGTTATCCATCAAACAGGCAAGGACCACTTCGCTGCAGTCTCTGCCACCGGATACGTAATTATCGAGAAGGGAGGACACGAGAATAGGTACCATCCATATCCGTACCTAAATGTTGAAAGCATGCGCAACGCTGCCGCAGCAGCAGACGTCATCATTACGCGCGCAGGCACGGGTTCCATTACCGAGATCTCTCTCTGGGGCGTACCTTCTATCTTGATTCCTATCCCTGAAGCCATTAGTCACGACCAGCGCACCAACGCGTATGCGTATGCGCACACCGGAGCGGCAGTGGTACTAGAAGAAGCGAACCTTTCGCCGCATGTCCTCGCGTCCGAGGCACAGCGCATAAGTACTGATTTAGCGGTTGCGAGCCGCATGCGTGAGGCTGCCAAGGGATTCGGCAATCCATTGGCTGGACGCCTCATTGCCGAGGAGGCGCTTCGTATCGGCCTTTCGCACGAAAGGAAGACCGATTAATCTCTTTATATGACTGTCCGTACTCGATTTGCCCCAAGTCCAACAGGCTTCCTGCATGTAGGAAGCGCCCGCACGGCACTCTACGCCTGGCTATATGCCCGCAAGCACGACGGGAAGTTCATTGTGCGCATCGAGGACACGGACAAGGGTCGGGAAGTTGAGGGCGCCATTGGGCACATGATGGAGTCTTTGAAGTGGCTCGGTATCCAGTGGGACGAGAGTATTGATGTTGGCGGGCCCTATGAGCCATACATTCAGTCCTCACGATTGGATTCCTATCGTTCGTACGCACTCAGACTTATCGATGCAGGATTCGCATACCCAGATCCCTATACCGAGGAAGAAGTGGAGGCGTTCCGAAAGACTGCTGAAGAAGAGAAGCGTCCATTTCTTTTCCGTGACCATCGTCCAGAGACAACTGGTGCGTGGGACGGCTCGCAGCCGCTTCGCTTCAAGGTTCCAACCATTAAGCGCTTCGAATGGGAGGACGCCGTTATGGGAACCCTCTCTGCCGGCGAGGAAGCACTCGACGATTTCATACTCATCAAGGGCGACGGGTATCCAACCTACAACTTTGCGCATGTCATAGACGACATCGAGATGAAGATCACGCACGTCATGCGTGGACAGGAGTTTGTCTCCTCTACACCGAAGTTCCTTTCTCTCTATGAGGCACTGAACGAAGTACCGCCAGTATTCGTAACACTGCCACCAATTCTCGGGGACGGAGGGAACAAGAAGCTTTCTAAGCGTGACGGCGCAAAAGACATTCTCGACTATCGTCGCGAGGGATACCTTCCGGAGACGCTCGTTAACTTCCTCGCGCTTCTTGGGTGGAGTCCAGGCGGGGATCAGGAATTCTTTACGCCCTTTGGTCTTATCGAAGCATTTGATATCTCCCGCATTCAACGCTCCGGCGCACAGTTCGACGAGGATAAGCTGAAACATCTGAACCGCGAGCACATGCGGCTCCTTTCAGATCAGGAGTACATCTCACGTGGACAGCTCCATGCAACAGACGATGTGCGCCTATTCAAAGCCGTCCCACTCTTGAAGGAGCGATCCTATACGTTTGCCGAAGCGAGGGAGATGCTTGAAGGCGAGCTTTCGTGCCTTTTTAGAAGCCCAGAGTTGTCCGCAGACCAGCTAAAGGCCAAAGAGCCAGCGGAGCGCGCAGACCTTACAAAAGAGGCTCTGGAGGGCGTTTTGGGCCTTTTAGAGGGACTTCCAGCGCAGCTTCCGGCTGAGGCAGTTAAGATGGCGCTTATGCCGTATGCAGACAGCCAGGAAGCTCTTCTAAAGGGCGGGAGGGGAGCAGTTTTGTGGCCTACACGCTATGCACTTTCAGGATCGGAGCGTTCTCCGGATCCGTTCACCCTTATCTCCATTTTGGGCATAGAAGAGGCATCTTCCCGTATTCGAGCCGCACTTGCTATACTCTAGGGGATGCAGACATTGCGCTCCTTAGTACTCGCTTCTTCTTTCCTCATTGCGTTCTCGCTTGTTGGTGCACTCGTACCAGCCGGAGTACGTGCGCAGACCGAAGAACAAATCAAAAGTCAGATAGACGAGCACGCGCAGCGTATTAAGGATCTCGAGAAAGAGATTGCAGAAGCGGAGCGGCAGCGCACAATCCTAAACGGACAGTCACAGACACTCCAGACCGCGATAAAGTCTATTGATATCACCAGGAGGCAGACAACCTCACAAATTGATCTAACGAAGAACAAGATTTCTTCAACAAACCTAAAGCTCGAGGAACTTTCCTACAATATAGAAGACACGGAGCAGTTGATTGCGCTCGACAAGCGCACCATAGAGCAATCGATTAGGAACATGGCTGAGGCTGGCGATGTCTCCTTAGTTGAGCAGGTGTTTGCGGCTGGCAACTTAACCGAAGCATGGACCGCTGTTGACGACGCAACCTCACTCAACTCGGCGCTTCGTACAAATGTGGCGAACCTCTCAAAGGCAAAGGACGAGCTCTCAACCCAAAAGCAAGATGTTGATGCGAAGAAGAACGAACTTACCTCGCTCGCGTCTGACCTCACAACGCAAAAGCGTTCCCTGGATGTTGCCAAGAGCGAGAAAGATCGCCTTCTGTCACAAACCAAGAACCAGGAGAGCATCTATCAAGATCTCATAACTAGGAAGCAGGCGGAGCGAAAGCTTTTCGAACAAGCCCTCTCGAGTCTTGAGAACAGTCTCGCGTCAGTGGGACAGGGAGCAGCACCTGCGTCGCAAACTGGTGTGCTTGCCTGGCCGTACTCCTCAACCTTTGCAAGCAGTTGTGCCGGAAAGTCCGGCGCCTTGGGCAACATACACTGCATCACGCAGTACTTCGGGAATACCGCGTTCGCAACCGCAAACTCTCAGATATATAACGGCTCAGGACACAATGCCATTGATATTGGCATGCCTGTTGGTACTCCTGTTAGTTCGGCACTCTCCGGTACAGTGTTTGGTACGGGCAACACCGACTCAGTACCTGGCTGCTATTCGTTTGGGAAGTGGGTTGTTGTGAAGCATGCAAATGGACTTGCAACACTGTACTCACATCTTTCAACGATTAATGTCTCGAAAGGGGAGGCTGTCTCTACCGGACAGACGCTCGGACTCTCAGGTATGACGGGCTATGCAACAGGACCTCACCTCCACTTTGGTGTGTACGCGTCTGCAGGTATCCAGATTATGACGCTTGGGCAGTACCGGGGAGCAACCACACCATGTGCAAACGCTACTATGCCGGTTGCGCCGAAGGATGCGTATTTGAATCCGATGTCGTATTTGTAGTTCGATCTCTAGTTTGCCAGCAATAAAAGAAACGCCGCACATCACAAGGATGGCGGCGAAATGGAGGTGGTCGTCTTATGTTCAGGCATGGCGTGCTATCAGTCCAAGCTCATGAGCTGTAAGGCCGAGTTGCTCTGCGGTGAATCCAAGCTTCAAATCTTTCTCCAGCCTTACAATACGGACTGAGGTTTTATCTCCTGCGTGGAGACTCTGGAGAAGGTTCTGTGCGTTTTCCTTCGCTGCGGCCAGTACGCTTGGCGTAATTGATTTGGCCATAGTGTTTACCCCTTGTTGCTTCTAGACAAAAGCTAACATACGTTGCAGAAAGATTCCAACATCGTCCTAGACCACCTGCCATAAATACGAGACCGCCCGACCCAAAAGGGTCTGGCGGTCATTTCGGTTTGGGTTATACGGTCGTTAGGTACCGGTACCCGATATCGAGCTTCTCCCTCACGTATCCCTTCATCGAGGGATCTCCTTCGATCTCGTGTGCAACCGCCCGCATAAGGATTTCAATCCCGCCTGCGTTCGGCACGACACTTCTCATGGAGGGCATTGATAGAGCCATCTGCAAGGCATGAGCCATACCTGCAAGACGGTTCCGGACGCTGTCAGGATCGGTGTCCTTTTCCAGCTCCTTAATCCATTTATCCCGCAGGTCGAGTATGTCTCTGTGCGTCACGTTAAGTCTCCGTATTGTTCAAGTGTTAAGCAGGTTCCTGAATGTTTATAACATTTGATAGCGTATATGTCAATGTTACCGGCGTGTGAGTTCAACAAGTAAACGCACCACCCCATACTTCATAAAGGCCGTCCCTGAAAAGGGACGGCCAGGTGGTTAAGTCAAGAACTTAGTGGTTATGCTGTTCAATCTTCACCACATGCGGTTCGTTCGGATTTGCTCCTTCGGCAAGGAGCAGGAGTTCGCAGTTCCCGAAGTGAAACATAGTCAACATGTCTTGCCATGGGAGATCATAATAAGACGCGTAGAGCATCTTCCCGAAGTCGCCGTGAGTCGCAAGCAGAATCGAACCCTTTGAATGCTCTGTATGGATTTGTTCCAATGCACGGCACGCACGCACGAGCAGGTCAGGGAATGTCTCAGCGCCCGGAGGCGACAAGAAATAGGTTATGGTATCCGTCTTTACGATATCAGGCGCGCAGAGACGCTCAATATCGCTTGCAAGCTCTCCGCTCATGACTCCGAAGTCGCGCTCAATGAGCGAATCCATGACCACAGGCTTATCAAGCTCTAAAGTCTCACAGACGATTTCCGCTGTCCTGCTCGCCCGCGAAAGCAGGGAAGTATAGACGGCGTCGAATGTCAGCCCAGCAGCCTTAATGCCGTCTGCCAGTTCATGGGCTTGTTTGACCCCAAGGTCAGTCAGGGGCATGTCTCGGTGGCCGTTAAGGATGCCATTGGCATTGTCCTCGTTCTGACCGTGTCGTGCTATGTAGATTTTCAACATGTTAATTGCCTCCGCATCTAGACAGAATGTACCAGATGTTGCAAAAGGTTCCAACATCGTCCCTGCACCCAGACTGCCAGCTACACGGGTATACTTAGGGTAATGAATTGTATCTTCTGCCAGATTGTTGAGAGGGACGCTCCCGCCACCATTGTCTTTGAGAATGAAGCAGTTTTAGGAATACTTCCGATCGAACCTATAACAGAGGGGCATACGCTAATTATTCCAAAAAAACACTCGACCAATGTGCTTGATATGGACCAGGCGGATTTGATTGAAGTGACCAAAATTTCGCAAGAACTGGGTAGGCAAATATTAGTTCAACAGAATGCATCGGGGTTGAATCTCCTTCATGCAGCTGGAGAGGACGCACAACAATCTGTTTTCCATACTCACTTCCATCTTGTTCCTAGGAATTCAGGTGATGGACTGGATCTATGGTTTCGCAATAAACTGTAGGCGGTTCTAACATCGATCCGGACAGCTATTTCATGCTACGGTACTAAACATGAGAAGAGTTTCTGTTAGAGGTATTGCCCTACATGAAGGAAAGCTCCTGTGCGTTAAATTGAAGCCGTATAACGAGATGGCTGCATCTGGAGGTGATTGGAGGTGTCTTCCAGGAGGAACCGTTGAAGAGGGTGAAGTATTAAATGAGGCCCTTGCACGTGAGATGTACGAAGAGACAGGAGTAAATCCGGAAGTAGGAAAACTACTCTATGTCCATCAATTTATGTTTAAGGGTAGTGATCAACTCGAGTTCTTTTTCCATATTGCTAATCCGACTGATTTTCTAGACATAAACCTAGAAAACACTTCTCACGGGGCCGAAGAGATTGAAAGTATCGACTTCGTGGATCCAAAAGCGACTGTGATTCTGCCAAAGTTTCTCTCTCAAGAGACCTTAGAAAGCCAAATAGAATCAGACGCAGCAGTAAAGGTATTTTCCTTTGTAACCTAAGTGAGCATAAGTTTATTTAAGGTTCCAACATCCACCGTCCAAGCATTAGGCATCCCGCACACGCCACAGAACCCTCGACGCAAATGTCCGATGCGGAGACCAACTAAGCGCAATCAACTCAAGTTCTTTAACTGCCACATCTTTAGGTAGTCCATAGATAGCTTCCATAGACCGCCTCAATCCTAAATCACCTGGAGAGAACACGTCCTCACGTTCGAGCGCAAACATCAAAAACATCTCTGCAGTCCAGCGTCCAATACCCCAGACCGAAGACAACTTTGCTATAGCTTCTTCCTCAGGAATCTTTCTTAGTGCAGGGAGGTTGAGTTCTCCTGACAGGACCGCTTTTGAGAGCTCCTTAAGTGTCTTTGACTTCGCTGCAGAGAGTCCGGCTTTACGCATGGTTGGCAGACGGAGCTTTTGAATAGCTTCAGGCGTTACTTCTCCCTTACAGGCAACGACTAACCGTCCCCATATAGTGTCAGCGGCTTTCGTTGAGAGCTGTTGGCCCGTTACACTCGCCGCAAGGGAGGAGAAGAGTTTCTGTCCAGAGTACCGGCGTTGCGCGGTTGAGCGGGGAACAAAATATTCCTTTAGCGGTAGGGCAGCCTTATAGAGGACTGGGTCCGCTTTCTTCAGATGAAGAAGGGCAGCTGTTACACGCAGGTCGGGCTTCTTGCTTGGCATCGGGACTAGTATACTGGAGGCAATGGTACGGTTCATAATTCTCATAGTCATATTGATTCTCGCTCTGTCTTATTTCGGTGTATCGATACGCGATATTGCCCAGTCGCCAACCGGGGAGGATAACTTCAGCTTTGTCTGGAACTACGTAAAGGATGGGTGGGAGATCATAACCGAGGTTATTGCAGTCCTTATAGAATCCGTTCGCAACGTATTCTCATAATCTATGGAAAAGAAACAGATAGCTATCGCTGCCGCTCCGAACACAAACGCGACCTTTGTGAACGCTACGCAGGTAACGGTCTCAGATGATGCGGTTATCATCCAGTTCGCCTATGTGCGCCCAAATACGGAAGTGGGGCAGCTCGTCTCAGAAATAGTACTCTCCCCGAAGCATGCTATAGAGTTCAGTAAAGCGCTCGATACCACCATAAAGCAGCACTTCACCAGGCATCTTGAGGTAGGTGAGTAACATGAACGCTTCATACTGACTTCATCATGAAGTTTGTAGTATTCGCAGATGGTTAGTAGCAAGTACTAACGATTAATTAACCAAATTGTATTGCTATGAAAAAGCTACTTCTCGGATCTCTCGCGCTCGCAGCTATCGTCGCCATTCCAGGCGTATCCCTTGCAGCGACCTACGCGTATGTGAACACTGCAGGCGAAGTTATGACGATGGAGGCTTCAAACCCTACTACCGCTATCGCTACCGCTCCTGGTATTCACTCACGCAGCGGTGTAATGCTCATCCAGACTACTAGCGACCCTGTTGTTGGCGACAACGTACAGGTTCGGTAAGACACCACTAGTCTTATACGTCTTAACTCCTGAAGCATCACGCTTTAGGAGTTTTGCGTTGCAGGCTTCATGAAGTAGGTTCCTCTTCATATTTCTCTCTGTGCTACGGTTTTAAGACTAACTTCGCATCCAGATCCTTACATATGACATACACACCATTCAAGACGCTCAGCATCTTCGCCATTATGGCGCTCGCATTTATTCCGTTCAGTGCATCAGCAGCTACTTCCAAAGTATCCTGCGAAGTGACGGTTAAAACTTCCTTTGACGAAGCATCCTTCAAGAACAAAGGGGAGGTCCTCGTCCAGAAAGGTGACGAGGTTACGATCTCCTGGGAAGGAAAGAACGCAACGAAGGTTATTGACGCTGACAAAGACGAAGTAGACCTCGAGGACTCAATAACTATTACTCCAGACGAGGACGAGACTTACTCGTATACCTTTACGAATAAGTCCAAGAAAGCCACCTGTTCTGTTAACGTGGTTGTTATAGACGCGTCGATAGACGAGGATACTCTTACGACTGACAATGCAAAGCCAACTATCTCGGGCGAGGCAGAGGGTGCAAAGTCAGTCCGTCTTCTCATTACGAACGAGGCCGGAAAAACCGTATTCAAGAGCAAGACCATCCGCACTAAAAAAGGGGAGTGGAAGGCGCGTGTAACAAAGACCCTCAAGGACGGTTCCTATGACGTCACACTCTTCGGAGACAAGAACGCGGAGATTGATATCATCGCAACCGGCACCCTCGTTGTTGGCGAGGGAAGCACGTCAGCTAGCAACTCCTCGACTAAGAAGGGTGGCATGCTCTCAATTAGCGCGATTCCACTTCTCTCAGGAGGAAACGCTGCAGCGGGTGCATCCATTCCTGTGGCCTACATCAAAGTGGCTAACCCAGGAAAGGACGCAGCATCAATCGATGGTTTTACTCTGAAGCAGAATGGTTCTGCCTCAACGAACACCATTGCAAGTTTTGCAACTAACGACGACAAGAGCGGCTCACGCTTCACTACATCAGGAGCAGGCCTCTTCAAGAATGGCTCTACCTTCGTAGGCCTTCCGGCTACTATCCCACCAGGACAGTTCCGCATCTTCACGATTAAGGCCAACCTGAACGCATCGAGTGGTATGTCTGCCGGACAGACCCTCATGCTCGACGTTGCGTCAGTTACAACCGGTGCCGCACTCGGCGGTTCGTTCCCAATCGGGGGCGTCACTTGGACGCTAACGAATTAAACCCACATATCAGGAAAGAATTAAGGAGGCACCTGCCTCCTTTTTTCTTTTGCGGTAGAATTGGGGAAATGGAGACCCAGATACTGCTTTTCTATAAATATGTAACCATCGAGGACCCAGAGACCCTGGCTTCGTGGTTCCGTACCCGCTGCTCCGAGCATCAGCTCGTAGGACGCATTCTTGTGGCCGAGGAAGGCCTAAACGGCACCGTAGAGGGCAGCATAGAGGACACCGAGAGGTTTGCTGCTGAGCTTCTTGAGGACGCTCGGTTTAGCGATGTGAAGATAAAGCGGAGCGAAGGCAACGGAAAGGCATTCCCGAAACTTGTAGTTAAGGTTCGCAATGAGATCGTAGGGACTCAGTTCCCTGCGTCAGTTGATCCAAGAGTTCGCACCGCTACCCATCTCGCGCCTGAAGAGTTAAGGCAGTGGTACGAGGAAGGGAAGGACTTTGTTATCGTCGATATGCGCAACGATTACGAGTTCCAGTCCGGACACTTCAAGGATTCCGTTAATCCGGGACTTGAGAACTCTCGTGACTTGCCAAAGGCGCTTCCAAAGCTAGAGAGCCTTAAAGATAAGACCGTGCTAACCGTATGCACCGGCGGGGTGCGTTGCGAGAAGATGTCGGCGCTTCTCCTTGAGAATGGCTTTTCAGACGTGTATCAGCTTGATAACGGGATACACGGGTATATGGAGAAGTACCCAGGGAAGGATTTTGTAGGGGGACTCTATACGTTTGATGATCGGAAGGTTATGCACTTCGGGGGAGACCGAGAGATTGTCGGACGATGCCATTTTTGTAACTCTGCTACCGAGAAATATGTGAACTGTGCGAACGATTTTTGCCATTTCCATTTCCTGGTCTGCGAAGGATGCAGCGGGTCGCGAAGCGTATTCTGCTCCAGGGACTGTTAGGCACACATCAAATCTTCATGAAGTGCATGCGTATACTGTACGTATGATACTTTCACTAATCCTCGGGTTCTTGCTCGGTGTGGCCGCTCTTTTATTTGCTCTTCAGAACACCGCGGTTGTTGAGCTATCCTTTATGGGATGGCAGTTTGAAAGCTCGCTCGCACTCCTTATCCTTATGGCCTTCGCAGCCGGTATTATCGTTAGTCTTCTTGTGTCTATTCCTTCAGCCGTTAAGGATAGCTTCCGGATCATAGGCCTTAAGAAGGAGAACAAGAAACTCGTAGACGAAGTGAACGGACATCGACAAATCCAGCAAGCAGTTGTCGACGATACCATTCCACAGGTGCTCGACATCCGTAACTCGTAATGGAGAAGAAAGCGTATCTAGCGGGCGGGTGCTTCTGGGGACTTGAGGAGCTCTTTCGGGAGCAAGAAGGAATTCTTGGTATTGAAGCGGGGTATACCGGAGGAGAGAACGAGAATCCGACGTACGGGAATCACCCGGGACACGCCGAGGCGCTAGAGATAACGTATGAGGACGAAAAAACGTCGTACCGAAAGATCCCCGACTTCTTCTTCCAGATCCATAACCCGACAACCCTGAACCGGCAGGGGAACGACAAAGGGACCTCGTACCGCTCTGCGATCTTCTATCAGAACGAAGAGGAGCGGAAAGAAAGTGAGGACTTCATACGTCTAGTGAATGAGTCCGGACGGTGGCCGGATCCCGTAGTAACTACCCTTGAGCCATTTACTACGTTCTACAAAGCAGAGGAATACCATCAGGATTACCTCCAGAAGAACCCAGGCGGCTACACCTGCCATGCTATCTATTTCGATAGCTACCTGGGGTAACATATATCTATGAAAGCAAACCTTATTCTCGCCGTGCTCGTGATCGCTGCCATTGGTGCTGCGCTCTGGTTTATGACCAAGACTGAGGAGCCCGCAGTTGCCATAGACGACTCGAAGATTCTCTCGTTCCTAGACTGCGAAGCTGCTGGCTATCCGGTTATGGAGAGCTATCCTCGGCAGTGCCGAACCAAGGACGGACGGACCTATGTAGAGGAGCTTCCTGCGCCTGAGCCGACCTATGTGAATGCGACGGCTGACAACATTAAGGTTATGAGTCCTACGCCCGGTGCTGTTGTTGGAAAGCCGATTACGGTTATGGGCGAGGCTCGTGGCGGCTGGTACTTTGAGGCATCGTTCCCAATTGAAGTACGTAACAGCACGGGTGCCGTTATTGCGACAGGTGTCGCGCAGGCGCAAGGGGAGTGGATGACGAACAACTTCGTACCGTTCGTTTCAACCATACAGATCCCTGAGGGTTACATCGGCGAAGCGGTGCTCGTTCTCATGAATGACAATCCATCGGGCATGGTTGAAAACGCCAAGTCCGTATCGTTTCCGATTACGATTGAGTATTAAGAGCAGGCAAGCAGAAAAACCTCTCGCAAGAGAGGTTTTTCTTTGATTTAGAAGTTGTGTATGTTGTGTGGAAAAACATGCATGTTGTGTATTGTTGCTCAGGTGTACCGGGTGTACGATTCATGTATGACAAAGCTCGTCTCGCTTACTCCTGCTCAAAAAGAAACCCTTACGCTTATTCAAAAGCACACGGAAAAGCATGGAAAGGCACCGACCATCACGGAGATGCGCGACAAACTCAAGCTGCGTTCACTTCGAAGTGTTACGCAGCGCATTGAGAGTCTTGAGAAAAAGGGACTCATAACCAGGAACCGTTTCCAGCATCGTGGCATCGCTCTTCTAGAGGGCGTGAAGTCTCAGTTGTCGTCCGACCTCATCCAGGTGCCCGTTATTGCATCAGCCGGGTGCGACGCCATGGATGTGTATGCCGAGCAGAGTTTTGGCGAGTACATCGTTATAGACCGGAGCCTCATTGGCGGCCGTCGTGAGAGCACGAATATCGCTGCGGTACGTGCTGTGGGCGACTCCATGCAGGACGCAGGGATCCATAGTGGCGACTACGTTATCGTTGAGGTAACGGACAACGTAGAGAACGGAGACCGGGTCGTCGCCATACTTGGAAATATGGCCGTTATAAAGCGGTTTGAGCGCGTAGATGAGGTTGTTTACTTAAACCCCGAGAACAAGTACGGCACGTATCACCCTATCGTAGTTCGCGAAGAAGACACGAGGGTATTTGGGAAAGTTCTCTCGATTATTCCGGGAACTGAGTGGGTTGATGACATCAAGATTGAGTACTACACGGAACAATCTCTATAGAGAGTAGAGTACAATTACGCACATATGTCCTGGATGCTTTTTGCGCTCATTGGCGCTGGATTCGCCGCACTCGTTGCAATATTTGCAAAGATTGGACTTGAGGGTGTTGATACAACATTCGCCACTACACTCCGTGCCATTGTTATGGCCGTGTTTCTTATTGTTGTAGCACTTAGTCTTGGGAAGTTTGATCTTGGCAATCTCCCTCCCGGCAAGGCTCTTTTCTTCATCGCCCTATCAGGAATTGCTGGCGCACTCTCATGGCTTGCTATGTTTGCTGCTCTAAAACTCGGGCCAGCACCTGGCGTGTCCGCTATTGATCGAACAAGCGTAATCTTCGTCCTCATCTTTTCCATACTTTTTCTTGGCACTCAGTTCACCTGGAAGGCAGCACTTGGTGCGCTTCTGATTGCTGCAGGCGCTATACTGCTGCTTTAAAGTCGGCCCTTTCTTTTTTACGTGACTATACTTCTCATAGAGAAAGGGAAGTGTGACTTCTCCGATCAAAAATCAAAGATCGGGGAAGTGCTATTACAAATATTTGGTACCTATCCCTTGACGCCAAGTAGCCTTTAGAATACAATGGATGTAATGAAGTACACCATTACAGACCTCAGAAAGGAGTTCCCCACAGACGAAGCCTGCCTAGACCATATCTTTCGCCAGAAGTTCCCCGAAGCGAAGCAGTATTCCCGTATGAATAAGCGGAAAGCGTATGCGAATCCCCAGGGACATCAAATACATCCGCTTGCTGGGACTATCTTCGAGAAGTCCTCAACCCCGCTCTCCCTCTGGTTCCATGCGATATTCCTCTTCGCGTCCTCAAAGAACGGAGTGTCAGCAATGGAATTGCAGCGACAGCTTGGCGTTACATATAAGACCGCATGGCGCATAGGACACCAGATCCGTGCCCTCATGGAGCAGGGCGGCGATCCGCTCTCAGGCGTGGTTGAGGTAGACGAGACGTACTACGGAAAGGGCGGAAAGAACGCTATGAAGTTCAAAAACAAGAGCGCAGTATTCGGTATGGTTGAGCGCAAAGGTGCGGTACGGGTGCAGAAAGTATCGAGTCGGAAGGCGGAGGTTGTCTTGCCCATAATCAAAGAGAACGTGGAGCCGAAGACACACATCATGAGCGACGAGTATCAGGCCTATGGACGTCTAACAGGTCGCGGCTATGGCTACATGCATACATCCGTTAAGCACGGAAAGAACCACTACACTTGGGGCGAGAGTCATACCAACACCATCGAAGGCTTCTGGGGCCAGTTTAAGCGCTCGGTCCGCGGGACGTACGCGTTCGTTTCTCCCCAGCATCTTCAGTCTTATTTGGACGAGTTCGCGTGGCGTTATACTTTCCGTTCTTCGCCGGTCCCGATGTTTGCCCTGCTTTTACAGAAGGCGAGCCTATAGCTTTCTTGAGGAGATCGAAGAAGCGGGTGCGGTCTGAGGAGGACATATACAGATTAGTATAGGCTGTCTTCGCAGATGTTGGAACTGGTATGATAAAATAGAAGCAATCTAAACTCTCATGGATCCATCAAATCATAAACATCTAGTGATGCTCGCTGTCCCAATTTTTGTTGCGGTCTTTACAGCAGGGTTGAGCTTTATTCTTGATCCGCTTACCCTTCATATTGGTATTGGAGACGACTTTCAGCCAATGAAGCTTTTGATAGGCGGGGCTCTTCTTTTGTTTGCATTTGTCGCCCTCCTTGCGCTTTTCTTCCAAAAGCGCTGGACATTGCTTTCAATTTTGTTGGTACTATTTGTAGCTGCAACAATAGGAGTTATTACTCGTTGGGGAGGATTGATACCCGAGAAAGAAGTACTTTCCTCATCAGTCGTACTTGAATTCATGGAATCTCGACGCGAAATCGCTTTGCAATGCGTATTGGCCGGGTACAACTTGCAGTATCCTACTCAACAGTACAATCCAAATCCTGGTAGTATCTGCGCATCTGCTCCTACAGGCTCTTGGTACTACCCAATTCACGAAGATCAAGAGCGTTTTAGCCAAGATGGGTTTCCAAAGGGATGGCGTCTTAGCACAAAAGGTGACTATGATTTGAGTGACGGCACCTTTGTTTTTAGTGCTATTAGCGCACGCGGCGAAGTTATTTATTGTGACGAAAAGACCTGCCAAATTGAAGTGAGTAATAAATAGGTCTACTTGGCGTTAAGGGATAAGTACCAAATATTTTGGGAGTAGGTAGAGACACGTTTCAAGACACTGCACGGTCCTCTGTGTAACCATCAACACACTGTGGTAGAGCAGTGTAGTAGACAATGATAGTACAGAACTTAAACAGTCAGACAGAATACGGCCCAGCTATTTACTAGATTTATGTTCGGAAAAGATATATTGTGCGAAGTTTATTCAAGAAGCTCCCAGAAGGGCTTTAGATCTTAATTCCTGCTTTCCTGTCTAGGGACCTTTTGTACTTCTCTACTCCCTCTTAGGATATCCCCATCGGCCAGGTCTGCCCCGGAGTTTCCTCTGCAAAATTACAAGTGCACTAATTTACACAAAAGGGACCACTTCCCCGATTTCAGAAAAAGAGGTCCGGGGAAGTGGTTTGGTGTAATTAAACAGATCCTCGAAAGTTCCCCTGACTTCCCTGTCTCCGGATGCTTTTCCATGCAGACTGACGATCTGGCTTGTATTGACATATGCAGAGTATCTGTTATTATACTTTCAGGTTATAGACACGGGCAATTAGGCCCTGGGAGATCCTTTTATGCTGAAAGTATTAGGTGCTGTCGTCAGCACAATGTTGGCTACGGTGTCCATCATCGCGGCACAGGCCACTTGGGGCTTCTTTGAAGCTCAGAGAAGTGCGGCGCTGGCATTCACACTGGTAGACTGGGTGCTCATTGCACTCATGCTGCTGTTCAGTGCCGTGCTGGCCCTGTTCGCCACCATCGTCGTCCGGGCCACCTTCCCCAAAAAGAGGCGCCCGTACAGAGCCATCACGGATTCCTGGGACTGAGAATCCCGCCGAACTGAAACAAGGGCCGGAGAGTGAAAACACTCCCGGCCTTTTTCTATATGTGTAAACAACAAACTGCCTGTGAAGGCAGTTGTGTGATGGTAGCCACCATCTCGGTCCAGTTTCCTGTTGTACCAGGGGCCGGAATCCGCATACTAGCACCTTGTCTCTTACCGCGCCTTCTTTCCGTAGTAGGTCGCGCGCACTGGCTTCTTCACTCCTTTATTTGAAAATCCACTTGGGCTTCCCTTTGGTATCCAGGCTGGCACTGCTTTCTTCTTTGGTGTATCCATATCTATTTGTTCTTGTGATGGTCCCGCCAGCCGAACGTGTAGAGGAAAAGTGCGAGCGGTACAAACCATCCTACGAACTCAGTGAACGTGAAGCTCGAGGAGAATGGTAGGTAGCTCGCCTTATCAATTGCCCACAAGGTAGCAATGCCTCCAAAAGCCCAGAGCGTAAGCAGCTGAGGTTTTGAAATACTGTAGAAACGCTTCATGCTTCCCTATCCCTTAGTAGCGACGATGAGCACATGGAGAAGACTGATAATAGTACTCGCAAATCCAGTCCAAAAGGCGTAGACCTCAAGACCTGCATCATTCTTAGCTGAAGCGTGTTTGCGTGCTTTCCGGCGTGTCATATACGAACTAGAATATCACGTCTACTGAAGCGCGGTAACAATAAGCTGCACAAGTGAAATAAGCGTACTCAGGAGACCTGTGAGGAACGCATACTTCCGTAGTCGCCTGCTGCGTGGATCCTGCTTCTTGCTGTGAAGCGATTTAGAGAGGAGTTTCTTCTGACTGAAGTTAAGTCCCATACGTGTTTGGTTAGCAGGCTGTAACAGTCTTCTTAATGTACTCGAATGCCTCGTCTACCGAATCAACGACGTGGAAGAGCGCGAGATCCTCTTCGCTTATGGTTGCGTACTTCCCGAGAAGGTGGCTCCGGAAGAGATCTATGATCGGATCCCAGAATCCCTTGCCATACAGCACAATCGGTACTGACTTAATTTTCTTTGTCTGCACAAGTGTAAGAATCTCGGTGAACTCATCAAGTGTGCCGTACCCGCCCGGGAAGTAGACATAGACTTCGGACGCGAACGCGAGCATAACCTTGCGCACGAAGAAATGATCGAAGGTGAAGGAATCAGTGAGGTACGTGTTGTCGGACTGCTTGTCCTCGAGTCGGATATTGAGACCAACCGAAGATCCTCCTGCGTCATGAGCTCCCTTATTCCCTGCCTCCATGATGCCGGCAGAGCCGCCCGTAACAACCGCGTAGCCTGCTTTTGCGAGTTTCGCGGCGAGTTCGACAGCTTCTTGGTAGTAATGATGATCAGGCTCTGTGCGGACACTCCCAAAGAACGTCACCGCAAGACCGTACTTCTTCAAGAGATCAAACCCGTCCACGAACTCCGCCATAATCTTAAACACTCTCCAGCTCTCAAGTTGTTGAGGCTTACACACAAGTGGTGCAGGATTGTTTGGTACGTCCCCCTTCCCTTCCTCAATAGCACGCGTAAGAACGTTGCCCATCTCGCGATTACGCTCCTGCTTTGGCTCGCCTTCGTCAGGGGCGTACAGGCTCATTGTTGGTGTTGTGATTATCGGTTCGTCTCCCATGGAATATCGAATGTACTAAAGTCGGGCAATAGATTCCTATTATACGCTATGCGTGAAATCACCTCTGCATGGCAATATGCTCCGGTGAGTGCATTATGCGGTTTTGGTTCTCCAGGAACGCCACAGTATGCAAGTGCAGCGTCGAGATTTATCGCGGAGTGTCCATTCTTCGTTGGCGGCTCAATACCCCGCGTAACCATGTGCATCCATGTAATCGAATGGACATCGATAGTGCGCTTTGCGAACGGGCACTCAATCCCCGCACGCTTGCAGGCAGCCTGTACGAACTCAAGATCAAAGGACACGTTCTGTGCGGCGAGTGTACGTTCTTTTGGTCGGTCCATAGCCCACGCAACAAAGGCTTTAATGAGACCTTCCTCAGTCTGCTTTTTCGAGCCCTGCTCTTTAACCTCTTCCCTCTCAAACCCATTTATCGCGAGTGCCTCGTCTTCAATCTCCGCGCCGTTCCATACCTGGCATTCCTCGTAGAACTGGTTCGTCGGATCGTTGAGATCGAGCGCACCTAAGGAAAGGATGGAGTGTCTCTCTGGCACGAGGCCGGTTGTCTCAACATCAAGGACTATCATTTCCCTATTCTACCCTAGAGCCCTGGACAGTTGGCAGCAGGAGCATAGCCCGCAGCTTCTGCTTCTGCTTTGGTCTGGAACCACACAATATTCTCAGTCTTGATTCGCTTTACGCCGCCACAGGTTGGCAGATAGTACTTGGTGCCATTCTTTGAGGCCATATAGGTACCAGAGGTTGCTGCAGGAACTGAAGACTTTTCCAAGCTAACCGCTTCTATAGCCGCTGCCGGACCCCCAGTACTTGGGAGTGCCTTCTCAGGAAGCTGCTCTATCCAGAAACCGTCCTTCCCTTCAGCTTTAACCATATCCTTCCCCGTCAGAATCCCGAGTCCGAAGGCCAGGGCCGAAGAAAGGATAAGTACCAAAACAACGAGGATATCAGGCGGAATACGGCCTAGGACCTCCTTGCCTCTATGTGTACCGTCTGCTATAGTCATACCTAAGTAAAGTATAACGTATGGCAAGTACAAAGGCTGGAGGATCAGCAAAAAACCTCAATGACTCAAACCCGAAATTCCTCGGGGTTAAGCTTTCTGATGGCCAGGCAGCTCGTCCGGGCATGATTATCGTCCGCCAGCGCGGTACGAAGATCGAAGCAGGCAAGAACGTAAAGGTTGGCCATGACCACACCCTCTACTCCATGGTTGTAGGCAAGGTCTCCTTCCGTAGCCGCCGCAAGACCAACTTTGACGGCCGTGTCGTCCAGAAGAAGGTTGTCGACGTCGTACCTGCGTAATACACCTCCAAGCTCCCAAAGAGACCGCTAGCAATAGCGGTTTTCCTATTTGACATATGTATATATGTGTGCTAATCTTTATTTGGACTTTCACTGGTACGTACTGAACGGCTTCGCGCCACACTTACTTGCCAGTCCCCTTAGCTCTTACACAAGGATATACGTTATGAAGTTCTTCGGAACCCTGAAAGCCATGGCTGCCATCGCAGTCATTGCTCTGACCGTCAGCGCCTGCAAGGGCAACGACGAGAAAGCCGCACAGGCGGCTGCACAAGCTCCGGCTGCGGCCGTGGCTCAAACACCCCCGCCAGCGGCCTTGCCGAAACCCCTGCCTACCGAACAACAGGTTTCGACCTGCACAGATGCGACGCTCGAGGAGAATAATATCTCCGTCCACGGCGCCCGCCATCTGCAGATCGGTCAGGCCATGACTCTGGTCGTCAACGGCCAGAAGCGCCAGGTCACTATCGCCGCCGGCGACAAGGTCTGGAAAATGTGTCGGGCTGCACTGACGGATCCCGCCAGCGCACGCTTCTACGCCGCCAAGGAAGAAGCCGCTGCGCTGAACCCGCAGTTGGTTGCCCTCAACGACGAGGTCGCGGCCGCTCAGGCCGTCGTGACCGAGAAGGCACGTGCACGGGACTTGGTTATGGTCCAGATTGATGCTGCCAACCGGAAGGTTGCTGCCGCACAGACCGACCTGAATACAGCCTATGCCGCTGAAGTCGCGACCCAACGTCGACAGGCTGAGGCCGCCACGCGTGCGCGTGCGCAACGGCCCACACCGGCAACTCAGGCAACGTCCTGACAACCCTATCCTGCTCCGTTATGGAGCCCTGCTGAACTAGGTTAGTGTTCAACAGCACCTTACAACAAGCTTCTCCGGGACCCAGGATTAACCTGTACGTCCACGTCGTAGATAAGTGCCCCGTAGCTTTCGAGCTACGTTCGTTCCAAGGTAACGCGGAATTCGAAGTCTCAGATTAGAGACGAGGCGGTCTTGTAAGACTATAAACAAAGGCGACCCTCCCCGGGCCGCCTTTATCTATATCCACTTTTATTTATTCTGCTTCAATCGTAATGGAAAGCTTTCCGAAACTCTCGCCGTGCGAGACTGGCACATCAAAGGTACCGAGTTCCTTGAATGGCTTTTCAAGCTTAATTGCATCCACTGGCAATTCCGTTGCCTTCGCAATATCAGCTGCGTCAACGGCGTCATAGAGGTGTCCCTTCTCGTTCGCCTTTTTGAGGATAACAATGCGCTCCTCGGAAAGTGCTGAGAGGCGGTCCTGGATAAGCTTCACATCTAGCTCCTTTCGGTCAATGTCCTGCTTTAGGCGAAGCTCAGCCTGCTTTAGGTTAGCGGGTGTTGCGAGAGCAGCCATGCCCCGAGGAATAAGGAAGTTCTGTGCGTGGCCATCTGCACAGGTAACGACAGCTCCAGCACGGCCCGTGTTCTTAACGTCTTTCAGTAGTACAACTTTCATATATAGGCATCCTACCGGTCCTGGGGCTATAGGGCAAATTGACGATTCTAGATTTTACTGATTATCTCTAATTAGGCACTTGAACACGAAAGGGGCAAATCAATGTCGGAATCTAGGTTATATGGATTTGAGCGATCACAGGCTCTCGAGCTACTCGGCTCGTCCGCGGCTCGTACACACTACGTGATGGAGCCAACGTTGAGCGGAATGATCACGGGCGCAGTCCTTGGGGCAATCTCGTTTTTCTACTTCCACGGATTCCAGGCCCTGCAAACATCCGATGGTTGGCGTCAGTTCTTTTTCTCCCTTGTTCTTGGTGTGCTTCTGGTTGGAGGAATCCTTTGGGCCTCACACTACGAGAACATCGAAAAGTTACTCAGAGCAGATCGTGACGCAAGGGTCTTGAACCAGATGCGACATAGTGACAACCACTAGTAGCGCAAAACCGCCCGGCTTCGTAGCCGGGCGGTTTCTTCATTGCGTTTTATTTCCCTGTCGTAAGGAATTGTATGGCGCGCGCCTTCTGCGGGTCCGCCTTAGCTTCCCTGTCCTCCTTAGTGTACAGGACCTCAATATCAGGTGTGAGTCCGCCATCAGAGATGGAACGTCCTGCAGGAGTCAGCCACCGAGCGATCGTAACCTTGAGTGCGCCGCCATTGATATCAACCAGTTCCTGTACTGAGCCCTTGCCAAACGAGCGCGTACCGATGAGTGTTGCAACGTCAGCGTCCTGAAGCGCTCCTGCAAGAATCTCAGAGGCTGACGCCGAGCCTTGGTCTATAAGGACCACAACCTTAGTGCCCTCAGGCAGTCCTCCGATACCACGACTTCGATGCACGACATTCTCCTGCTTGCCCTTGTAGTCTTCGGTAACAACCGCAGCACCCTTCGGGAGGAAGTGGCTAGCGATAGCGACCGATGATTCGAGGTAGCCCCCTGGATTGCTGCGAAGATCTATAACAAGTTTCGTAGAGCCAGACTTCCTGAATTCAGCGATTGCCTTGGAGAAAAGCTGGCTCGAGTTAGCGGTGAAGCTGTAGAAAGAAATGATGTAAACACCGCTCTCGTCGAGCTTTGACTCGATAGTTGGAACCGTAATGATGTCGCGCACAACAGCAATCTCAACAGATTCTCCATCACGCAAAATCACGAACGTAACCGTCGTACCCTTCTCGCCGCGGATGAGCTTCACTGCTTCGTCAGTCGACATGCCGTCGGTAGAGATCTTATCAATCGAGATAATCATATCTCCCGAGCGTAGTCCTGCTCGTTCAGCAGGAGTTCCCTTAAGGGGCGCTATAACCGTAAGCACTCCTTCTTTAATGCCAATTTCCATGCCAACACCCTGGAAGTTTCCTCTAATGTCGTCCTGGAACTTCTTTGCCTCTGTTGGTGGCATGAATACCGTGTACGGGTCGCCATAAGATGACGCAAGGCCCTGAATAGCACCCCATATCTTGCTCTCAGAAGACGGGGGTGTGCTCGTTGCACGTGTCTGGACAAAGCGCTCATTGAGCGCGTTCCAAGCCTTCCAGAAGTCCGCAAGATCTGCAGACGTATCAGGTGTTGCGTCAAGACCATCCCCAAGAAGCGGGACGTTCGAGAGCATGCGACTGCCGCCGGCGGCGCCAACGGTGACACCACCCGCAAATCCAATCGCAAGCATGAGCGCAAGTGACACGCCGAGCTTAGCGAGCTTAGCAAACGAACCAGGGCGCACGTCGGTGTCTTCGGAAGGATTCATACCCAAATCATATCATGATGCGCATATCCACTAGTAAGGCCTCTATGAATGCTTCAGACACTCCTTGAGAGCGTATACTTACGAGTAATGATAACTAGGCATGCACGTGGCAAAACGGTTTGGGTAGACCTTGAAGTTCCTACTGAAGATGAGATCAGGGATGTGATGCGTGAATTCGACATTGACGAGCGCATCCACGAGGAGATATCGACCCCAACTCCTTACCCGCTTTCCATCGCCTTCCCTGGGTACTCCTATCTCATCCTGCACTTCCCCGTTGCAGGCTCCGAGGACGGAACGCGGTCCCAGGAAGTAGATTTCATTGTCGGAAAGAATTTCCTTATCACTGCTCGCTACGAGACAATTGAATCACTGCATAACCTTCATAAAGTACTCGAAGCAGAAGAGCTGCTCGGACTCCCTGAGCGCTCAGGCGGTACTGCAGAACTTCTTGCCCGTGTTGTTGGACGACTCTATGCCTCTATTAGTGAGGAGATAGAGCACGCAGGAAAGCGTCTTGAGCGCATCGAGCGCGATATTTTCGCTGGAAGAGAGCAGGCAGCAGTGCGTACCATTTCAGAAGCGGGACGCATCCTTCTTCGCTTTGAGACCGGACTCGCCAGACATAAGGAGCCGCTTGCTGATTTCCTCGCTGCACTCTCTACCCCCACCTTCTTTGGCTCTAATTTTGAAGAACCTGCAACGCACATTGAGGCGAGGCGTGTTCATGCCGCTTCACTAGTCGCGTCCTACCGCGCAATAGCGCAAGAACTTCGCGTAACAAACGACTCGTTGCTCTCTGCAAGTCAGAACCAAGTAACGAAAACCCTTACGGTTATGGCCTTTACAGCGCTTCCTCTCACGCTTATCGCATCCATATTTGGTATGAATGTCGAAGCCATGCCTATCGTGCATAGTCCTAATGGGTTCTGGATTGTGCTTGGCATTATGGCTGGTGCAGCATTAACGCTCTACGTGTATTTCAAACTTCGTCGGTGGCTCTAGATCCGTAGGGTAGAATAGGGATATGAAATGGCTTACCGGACTCTTTGCCCGCGAGAGCGAGCCCGCGAGAAGCGATGCGCCGCTCTTCTTCACCAATACACTCTCCGGAAAGAATGAAGCATTCTCCTCCCGCAAGGCTGGAGAAGTCTCCATGTATTCCTGCGGGCCAACCGTCTACAGCAAGCAACACATTGGAAACCTTAAGGCACCCGTATTCGCGGACTTGGTTGCGCGCGTCTTAACGTCATCCGGATACCGGGTTAGGCGCGTCATGAACATAACCGACGTGGGCCATCTCGTCTCTGATGCGGACGAGGGAGAGGACAAAATGGAGAAAGGTGCACGCGCAGAAGGTATGTCGGCGCAGGACGTCGCCGCTCGCTATACCAAAGCGTTCCTCGAGGACATTAAGGCGCTCAATCTCGACACTGATGCGATTAGTTTCCCGCGCGCAACCGACTACATAAAGGAGCAAATTGCTATGGTGCAAGCACTCGAAGAGAAAGGCTACACCTACAAAACTTCAGACGGTGTGTATTTCGATACGAGCCGCTTCCCTTCCTATGGCGCACTCAGCCATGGAGGGACCGCATTCCGTGAAGAAGCATTCGCAGAAATAGGACGGCGTATCGCAGGCAATAACGAGAAAAAGCACCCTGCTGATTTCGCGCTCTGGAAGCTGTCTCCAAGAGGAGGTCACCGGCAACAGGAATGGAGTTCTCCCTGGGGCCCGGGATTCCCAGGCTGGCACATCGAATGTTCTGCGATGGCCAAAGCACTTCTTGGTCCTGAACTCGATATTCATACGGGCGGTATCGACCACATCCCGGTGCATCACACTAACGAGATAGCGCAGTCCGAGAGCGTGAATGGCAGACCGCTGTCTCGCTTCTGGCTACACGAAGCGTTCATCAATCTTGGCGAGGAAAAGATTGCAAAATCAACCGGGAACGTTATCTATCTTTCTGATATCACGGAGCGTGGCTACAGTCCGCTCGCGCTTCGTTATCTCTTCCTCCAGGCACACTACCGGTCGCCGATCTCTTTCTCTTGGGATGCACTTAGTGCGGCTAACGAAGCACTTAACCGACTCTCGCGTTTCTCAGCAATTATCAACGACGAGGCAGGGGGCAACCTAAAGCAGTGTGATGCCAGTCGCCAGATGATTGCGCTTCTGCGAGACGATCTTGCGACACCCGCAGCACTCGCTCTTCTATGGCAGTCTATTAAAGACGACGACATGGAGCGTGAAGAACAACTTGCCGTTATCGACGCTGCCGAGAGCGTCCTTGGTCTGTCTCTTCTTTCGCCTAAGGACGAGTTCAAAATCCCAGAACATATACAGGCACTCATAGATGAGCGCGAACAGGCCCGCAGGAGCAATGACTTCGACAAATCTGATGCCCTGCGTATCCACATACGTGAAGGGGGATATCATGTGGAAGACGGGCCTTCCGGAGCCATAGTCACTAGGAGACCTGGTTGATAGAATAGAGGGTAATGGCAACCGACCCCACCCTCCGCGTTCCTCCACAGAGTCTCGAATCAGAGCGTGCACTTCTCGGCTCTCTTCTCCTAAAGCCTGACGCTATACACGACGTTTCAGATCTTATCCGTCCAGAATCTTTCTATGCGGATAAGCATCGTCATATCTTTGATTGCATGCGCGAGCTTGTTGAGCGCGGCGAACCAATCGACATGCTCTCATTAGGAGAACGCTTGAACACAAAAGGTCTTCTTGAGCGGGCTGGCGGACGCGCATACATTGCGGAGCTCGCAAGTTCCTCCCCTACCCCAGGCAACTTTAATCACTATGCGGAACTAGTAGTCAGGAAGCACATCATGCGTTCCTTGATTGACTGTGCGAGCGAGATCACGGAATCCGCCTATGATGACGGTGTCGATACGGCAGTTGCGCTCGATTCTGCAGAAAAGTCTATCTACGCCATCGGGAACTCATCGGCTACTCATAAGTTCGTGGCAATCAAGGACAAGATGGACGATGCATGGGATCGCATCGAATCTCTTTCAAAGAACAAGGGTGCCATTCGTGGCGTTTCTACCGGATTCCCGGATCTCGACAACCTGCTCTCGGGTCTTCACAAGTCGGATCTCATTATCCTCGCCGCACGTCCTTCCATGGGTAAGACATCGCTTGCGCTTGATATCGCACGCAACGCGGCTGTTCGCCATGACACCCCCGTGGGTATCTTCTCGCTTGAAATGAGCTCGGAGCAGCTCGTTGATCGTATGCTATCCGCAGAATCGTTTATCGACTCCTGGAAGATGCGTACGGGTGCCATACATGCCGAAGAGGATTTCAGCAAGATTCGTGATGCGCTTGAAAGCCTCTCAAAGGCCCCTATTTACATTGACGACAAGCCAGCACAGAACATTCTTTCCATGCGTGCTGTGGCGAGGCGTCTGAAGCGTGAGCGTGGTATCGGCCTCATTATCGTCGACTACCTCCAGCTCATGGCACCAACCAACACCAAAGCGTCTGATTCCATGGTGCAGCAGGTTACGGAGATCTCGCGCTCTTTGAAGCAGCTCGCCCGCGAGATTGAGGTTCCCGTTATCGCACTCTCCCAGCTCTCACGTGCGGTTGAGCAGCGCGGCGGCACTCCCCGCCTTTCAGACCTTCGAGACTCTGGTTCGATTGAGCAAGACGCAGACGTCGTTATGTTTATTCACCGTGAGGACAAAGTAAACAAAGATAGCGATCGCCCAAATATCGCGCAGATTCTTGTTGAAAAACATCGAAATGGTCCTACCGGGAAGGTTGAACTCTACTTCGACGAGAAGCGCACCAGCTTCATGCCGATGGATAAGACCGGGTACGGCGAACTCGCTGACGAATTTTAGCTATGCGCGACCGGATCGAAGACCTCTCGTCTGCATTCAATCGTTTCCCAGGAATAGGACCCCGCCAAGCGAAGCGTTTCGTATATCATCTCCTTGCGGTTCCGCAGAGCGACCGCAACCGTCTCGCTGACCTTATCGCGAACCTCGGAAACGATGTGCAGCAGTGTGCTATGTGCATGCGTTTTGCACCCGTTACAAGCGAGTCCCTCTGCAACTATTGTGCAGACCAGAGCCGACAGGATGCAATCCTAATGATTATCGAGAAGGATCAAGACCTTGTAGCGGTTGAGCGTACCGGCACCTATCGCGGACGGTACTTTGTGCTTGGCGGAGTACTCACGCTTTCAGGCAAAGGTGCAATTCGCGAACGGGATTTGATACGAGTCGTTGAAGCGAGAGCAAATGCAGGACTGTCTGAGATTGTGCTCGCGCTTTCCGCAACCTCAGAAGGCGAGCACACGGCAGACCGGGTGCGTGAGGTCCTCGCACCGCTGCGTGGATCAATCCTTATCTCAGAGCTTGGCCGTGGCCTTTCAACGGGCAGCGAGCTTGAGTACGCAGACTCCACTACCCTTTCGGCAGCGCTTCAGAACCGAAAGGAGACATAAGGAAAGGGCCCGCCGTACATTCTGTGCGGTCGGGCCCCTTTGTTAGCTTCGTCCTACTGACTAGGCGGCGTCTGAACACTTCTCGTCATCCCAGCTGTGCTGGTAGGTGAGCTGCTCCACTTCCCTCTTTGAAGCGAAGAAGAAGGCTTTGCCGCGATCGACGCGCTCGATGCGCACCTCCTTGCAGAGAAGTTCTTCGATCAGCAGCATTGTGTGTTCGACGAGATCGGTTTCTCCTTCCTTCGCCCTACGCGATGCGCAGATCGTATTGCCACGATCATCGCTGACAGCCACGATTCTGTGTATGGACATGAATACCTCCCTGAAACAATGCCAGTCGCCATACTCGCACAGCTACGTGCTGAATACAAGATGAAGCCCCTAAAGAAAGAGCCGCCCTTTCGGGAGGCTTGTTCTTACGCGATTGAGTCGATCTTGACCCTAATCTCTGGCTGGCGGTGTCCGCGGCGCTTTAGGTAGCGACTCTTAGCCTTGTACTTAACCACCTCAATCTTCTTTGCGCGTCCTACCGAGTACACGGTGCCCGTGACGGTCTTTCCTGCGAGTGTTGGAGTACCGAGCGCGAGGGTGCCGTTATCGGTCATAAGGACCTCGTCAAACGTAATGACATCACCTTTCTTAATATCCTGCGTAGCGGCGCCACGACCAAGCTTCTCGATGGTTACGAGAGCGCCTGGGGAGACGACATACTGCTTGCCGCCGGTCTTGATTACTGCGAGTTCCATAGTCCCCGTATAGTACCGAAATAGGCCCTAGAAAGCAATAGCGGGGCTATTCCTCGGTATTTCCAGGCTTATCCAGGAGCTCAACCTCAAGTCCTATCTTCTCCTCAGTGATTCGGTAGACGTCCTTTTCAACCTTTCCGAGCTCTTTGTAGCCACTGTTGTAGTGCGACACCGCAGTTCCAAGGGCAGTCCCGAGCTTCTGGTAGTAAGTCTCATAGGCGCCCAGATGCTTCCCAAGCTCTCCTACGCGCTTCTGGATCTCCTCAGCTCGCTTCTCTATCTGGAGGGCCTTCAGGCCCTGCATAACGGTCTGGAGGTAGGCCAGGAAGGATGTTGGCGAGACGATAATAACCTTGAACTTGCCCGCAGCCCGCTGAATAAGGTTCTCCTCCTCGCCCGCACCTACCTGGTTTGTAAGAAGGTCGTAGTAGATACCCTCCGAAGGGATGAACATGAAGGCGAAGTCCATGGTTCCTTCTTCAGGACGAATGTACTTGGCAGTCTCAGATATGCGAAGCTTTAAATCGTTCACGAACGCCTTCTCGAGCGCAATACGCTCTGCCCCTTCCGCATGGATGTAACGGTTGTAGTTGTCTAAGGAGAACTTCGAGTCAACCGGTACAATCTTGTCGTTAATATAGACCGCGGCGTCGACAATCTCTCCGTTCTCGAACATGTGCTGCATCTTGAACATGCCGGGCGGCAGTACGTTCTTAAGGACGGTCTCCAAATAGTACTCGCCAAGGATACCGCGTTGTTTCGGGTTCTTTAGAATGTCCTGGAGGTTCTTTAACTGCTCCGCGAACTTGCCTGTTTCGCGACCGATTTCTTTAACCGATGTTATTTCCGCGGTTATCTCTTTGATGAGGCGTGAAGACTCTCCGAGCTGGCTACGGACCGTCTCGTGCATCTGCTTCGAGGACTCGTTCATCCGCGAGTCCAGAGAGCGTTCGAGTTTCTCCATTTGATTCTGGATCAAGAGGAGGCCTCCTTCGTCCCTGGGCTTATCATTCTCGCGACGCCTTAGCATTAGCCAGAGTCCAATCCCCTGCATGAGAATCAGTACCGCAACAATGATGACAATCGTTATAACGTTCATGCTTTGAGTATAACGGATTTCGATTCTGGACGTATGAACAGAACCCATTTCGCAAGCTCAATGGTTGCAAGATTGAAGAGTCCAAATCCAACAAGGATGAGAAGCTGAAGCGGTGTTGGCTCCGTTACGTGCACGAGCTTCTGAAGGAATGGCACATAAAGCGCTGCTAATAGGAGTGCCGTGCTTGCGCACAAGGAGATCAAGAGAAACCGGTTGGAGAATAGTGGCAGCTTCCAAAGCGGTGTCCCGAAACTCTTCATGGAGAATGCCATGAAGATGCAGTTTACCGAGACCGCAACGAACATGAGGGTCTGAATCTCCTCGATAGGAAGCTTAATCGAAAGCAAGTAGAGATAGATAGCGATAAGAACCGTCGCAGTTATTGATCCCACGAGCACGATAAGCTTGATGAGCTTTGGTGATAGTACGCGTGCGTTCTCAGGATCCTTGGGATCCCGCTTCATGGCATCTGGATAGAGTGGCTCGAACGCAAACGCAAAGTTCATGAGTCCGCCCTCGATGAGGTTTGACCACAGCACCTGTGTCGCAAGAATCGGAAGCGGCAAACCGAAGATAAGCGAGAACGTGATGAGCACCACCTCGCTGAAGTTCGTCGACAGCATGTACGCGAAGATCTTCTTGAAGTTATCGCGCAGACGCCTTCCCTCTCTGATGGCTGCCGTTATAACCGAGAACCCGTTATCAAGAAGTACGAGATCTGATGCCTCCTTCGCCACATCGGTTCCTGAACCAAGCGCGATACCAATTGCCGCTGCGCGAAGCGCTGGCGCATCATTCACGCCGTCACCGGTCATTGCAGTTACTTCTCCCGCATCCTTAAGCACATTCGCAATACGTAGCTTCTCAGCAGGCGCCACGCGTGCAAATACGGTATGTGAGCGAAGTAACTCAACAAGCTCAGCATCTGAAAGTGGGGAAAGTTCAGATCCTGTATACGCACGCTCTTCATCGTCCGCAATGCCAACGGCACGTGCGATAGAAAGCGCTGTTTCCGGATTGTCCCCGGTAAGCATGATCACGCGAGCACCGGCGCTCTTCATCTCAGCAATCGCGTCCCTTGCTTCAGGACGTATGACATCAGAGAAGACCAAAAGACCAAGGAACTCCCCGCTTGCCAAGAACTCCAGAAGATTTCCCTCACTTGGAAATCGCCCGTGCGATGACTCGGCACGCGCAACGGCAATCACCCGCTTTCCTTCCTGTGCCGCTCGAGAAAGTGCATCCTCGAAATGCGTACGCGTCTCGCTAGCTACAGCACTGATAGTTGAAAGGAAAAGTTCTGGTGCACCAGTTATGTACGCGACTGACTTCCCACCATCCTCTACGAGCATGCCCCCAAAGCGACGCGAGGAGTCGAAATGAAGCTCATCAAGACGCGGGAGCTCCTTTATAAGTACGTGCTGTGCAATGCCGTTCTTGAGGCCCGACATTACAATCGCCTGCTCGATTGGTCTACCGTGTACTACAAGCTTCTCATCAACAGGTGCCTCAGGCCGTTCCTCTACATACGCATTTGACGCAAGAACCGCACCACGCAGAAGTGCGTTAGGCTCACCATCAGGTGCGTCCGTTGCGGTGCTGTTTCTAGTTACGAACATCTCGAGCGTCATGCGTCCCTCGGTTAGGGTACCGGTCTTATCCGTCAGAATAATGCTCGTTGTGCCAAGCGTCTCAGCCGCAAGAAGATTGCGCACGAGTCCCCCGCTTTTAAGGATGCGCTCCATACCAAGGGCCAGCACTACCGTAACGGCAGCCGGCAATCCTTCAGGAACGGATGCAACCGCAAGGGCGATCGCGGTAAATATGGTTTCGTCGAGTGGCAGACCTCGTAGAAGGCCGAGTGCGATGATACCGACAATAACAACCGACACCGCCCCCAGAATGAAGCGTGCCACCTGCCGTATATCACGCATCAGCGGCGTAACCGATTCATCTTTCTTCCCAAGCTCAAGCGCAATCTGTCCAAGTTCCGTATCGCCACCAACTGCAACAACGATGCCCTTGCCGGCTCCTGCAGAAACGAGTGTTCCGGCATACGCCATACCTAAGCGCTCAACTAAGGGCGCATCTTCTTTAGCAGTGTCTGTATTTTTCTCGACTGCCATCCACTCGCCTGAAAGCGCTGATTCGTTTATTGATAGTCCGTGTACTTCTATAAGACGCACGTCGGCTGGTATAGCGTTCCCGGTTGAGAGCATCACGACGTCCCCAACCACCAGATCCTCTGCAGCTATGCGTATCGGTTCGCCGCCGCGCTCTACTACGGCATAGCGGGCCTCTCCTTTCTTAAGGGCCTCGAACGCCTTTGATGCGCGACCCTCCTGCACGAGGCCCATAACGACGTTCACAAGAAGCGCTGCCGCTATGATTAGTGCATCAGTGTAATGAGACAGGAATACCGTTGCGAGTGCAGCTGCAATGAGTACTAAGGTGATTGGACTCGCGAACTGTCGGACTATGCGCATGAACACGGTTTCTCGCTCAGGCTCGGGCATCCGATTGCCTCCGCTCTTGAGACGACGAACTGCCTCCTCACGCAAGAGTCCGTGTTTGAGATCCGTCTTTAGTTTTTCTGCTATCGAGTCAGGGGTAAGTGCGTGCCAGGTTTCTCTATAGGTCATTCCTTGGATTATACCCGACTCGAGAACGGTACCCAGGGGAAGCTTCTGATGCTAGGATTTCTGTATGACCATACATCAAGGAATTAAAGCAGGAATCCCTGACGCACTACGTGCCAAGGACGAAGTGCGTCTGCGCACCCTCCGTTCGCTCACGACCGCCATGACCAACGAAGTCGTTGCGAAAAAAAGAAAGCCGGACGAGTTCCTCACCGATGAGGAAGCCCTTGTTGTCTTGAAGCGTGCAAGCAACCAGCGCAAGGATTCTATTGAGCAGTTCGAGGCAGCGGGCCGCGACGAACTGGCAGTACCCGAGAAAGAGGAGCTTCTTGTTATTGAGTCTTTCCTTCCGGCTCAGATGAGCACCGAGGAGATTGAAGTAGTTGTTAAAGCGAAAATGCTTGAGATGGGAGTGTCCGAGAAGAAGGATGCGGGACGCTTCACAGGTGCCGTTATGCAGGAACTTAAAGGCAAAGCGGATGGAGGTGCGGTGAAGGCGGTTATAGACTCTCTTCTTGCGTAACTCTTACTCATAGCGGATGATGATTATGGAAAAGTCACCAACGAACTACGGAGAGAATCCAATGGCCAATCGGCCTGCACATATCGAGAAAGCGCGACTGGAGGGCGATACTGAGCTACTGAGCGCTGCTGGCCGTAAGGGCGCACGCGTCGTCGCACAAAAGCGCGAAGCCACTCGCTTGATGGATGAGCGAATCGCTGAGCAACACATGAGCGACGAGCAGTATCGCGCAAACCAGACAGGGGAGGATATTATCCCGCTTTCCGTCTACGACTAGACAACTTCACCGGTCCCCTTCCATGGGGGGCCGGTTTGTTTTTGACAAAATAAGGTTTTTGATATTTAATACTATTTGGATTCCTGAAGGAGGAGCTAATGGCTCGAACACGCAAACCGCTAAAACCTAAGACTGTATGGCGGTACGGCGCACAATGCGACGAGCCGCTTTTCATTCAGGACGAAGTACGTCCTGGTAAGGTACGTGAAATCTTCGTTGAGTTCGTTGCGGGCGCGATAACACATCAAAAGTTTGCCGTGCGAATTCGTGGGGAGTACCACTACTTCGTCTACAACAACTTCAGCGCACATAAACAAGTCATCGGTGATGACACCTGGGTGAGCCGCGTCGTGTATCGGAGTCTTGAGGTCATGGCAGACCACGTGATGCGTGCCATCTTCTCAGGTTTTGGCACGAGTAATCGCCCATCCACTAAACCCCTCTACGTTGAAGGAGAGCGAGTAACTCTTCTGCGACTGTCTCGAGGGAACCTAACATTTAGATGGAGTACGGAAGAATACCGCGTATTTGCACTGAACGGCGAGATGCTGTTCGATGAGCCGGGAACCCCGCTTCCTCCCTCGATACGCCGATTCTTTGAGCGGTTTGCCATAGAAATATGGCCGAAGCTTCCGGTCTATAAGACCAAAAAACAGCGAGAAGCAGAACTTGTGGCGCGCCGGATCAAGAAAACCGCGCCCGCCACCCTACTCCTCGAGTCTGAGGTTCTATCGGTGAAGATCGTAAAGAAACCCAGAGCAAAACCAAAGCCCGATGGGCCACACCAGCCCCGTCTGTGCTAACTACTAGGCGACCCTTGCGGTCGCCTTTTCTTTTTTGGATAATGTTGTAATATCATCCTGGAGTTCGGTGATGGTGGACCTCGAAGGAACCAACCTTAGAAGGATTCATCACAATGTGTACCTCTCTGATTAGGACCCCTCCCTCGACTGCGCATGTCATTCTGCCACCTGGCCCAATCTTCTCGAAGATCGGCCAAACGCGCGTCCTCCGGGCGCTCATCTGGCGGGCCAGCATCTCGCAGTCCGAGTTGGCAACGTTCATCCAGGATTATGGCTTCGGACCCAACGGAAGGACCGAGCGCTATGACGGAACGAGGGACGACGGCCTGATTGAGCTTGAACGCAGCATACCTGGTATACGAACACACAATGAGTTGTTACAAGAAGCCTGCGTGTTCGCATTCGAAATGGAAAAGCATTTCGAGCGCATCACGGAAGTATCGGTGCACTGAGCACCAATAGGCCGCCTGGGCGCAGAATGCGTACCGGGCGGTTTATCTTTTATACGGTACCATTCCAAACAATGATTCCTTCGTACGTCGTACTCGATAAGAAACTCGGACAGACTCCACTTCAGGCTATAGACGCATGGAGACTTGAACACCCTGAACACAAAGATGTCCCAGCAACCTATGCTGGAAGACTAGATCCTATGGCAACTGGGAAACTCCTGGTCTTGCTTGGCGAGGAATGTAAGAGACAGGAAGCGTATCGCGGACTCGACAAGGAGTATGAGATTGAGATACTTCTCGATTTCCAAACAGACACGGGAGACGTGCTTGGTATACCTACCTATGTGAATGCCATTACTCATCCAAGCAAGAGCGACGTCATCCGTGCGGTTCGTGCTGAGACTGGCACCAAGGAAGTGCCCTACCCTGCCTTCTCCTCAAAGACCGTTAACGGGAAGCCATTATTTATGTATGCGCTAGAAGGGACGCTCGATTCTATTTCCATCCCAACTCACGAAGAGAAGATCTATGCCATTACGCATGTTGGAATTCGTACGATTGGAATCGATGGCCTACAGAAGAAAATTACCGCTATTCTTTCACATGCACCTCGCACGAATGAACCGTCAAAGGAGCTTGGCGCCGATTTTAGGCAGGACGAGATAACCTCTCTATGGCAGAGTTCTCTTTCATCACTTGAAAACCGTACATTCATGGTACTTACGCTCACCGTTACCTGTGCGTCGGGTACCTACATGCGTTCTATCGCACAGCGCATAGGAGAAGCTCTTAACACGCAAGCAGCTGCCCTTTCCATACATAGGACACACGTAGGCAAGTACCTGAACCTACTGCCTGGTCTTGGAGTGTGGACTAAAACCTACCACTAGTTTGCGTCCTGCACCGATACAGGTATGCTGTTTTCGGACATAGCCAAGGGGGTACCACAGTGGCTCGAGAACGTAATACGAAGAAAATCTCGCTACGCAAGGATCGTCGCAATATCATTCCAAATGCAGCATACGCATTCAGTGGCTGCCTCATCCGGAAGTTTGATCCAGACGCGGCGGCAGGTTCTGACGAAGTGTGCGTTGAGATAACGATTGAGGTCGTTGACCATGCGCGCGGAATCGCACGAATCACCGGCCTCATTGATCTTCCCGAGGAGTGAACACACATGCTCGGAAACAGAAACCGCCCGACTCTCTGTAGTCGGGCGGGCTTTCTATATAACAAAGCCCCGGACCGCATTGTCCGGGGCGCTCTATTAGATTTGCGTAATCGTAACGAGATGAAGTGTCGTAGCAGCAAGAAGAATCAGATGCTGTACTTCTCGAAAACCGAATACTTCTGGCACCGGATTCGGTTTCTTGCAGGAGTAAATGACGAACTGTAAGAAGTAGAGCGCAACACCGACAAGAAATCCTGTCCAACCATGGGCAGAAAACATGTGTGGTGCGACACCCGTCATACCCAAGCCACCCAACCCAAGCACAAGGAATAAGATTCCTCGCAACTTCTCCTGATCTGGCAAAAATAGCCGTACGAAAAGAATCACCATCATAACCGTGCACAGAATCACGACACGCCAGCTCCAAGCCTCCACCGGAAGCGATTGCATCCAGAAGTGGACATAGGTAGCCGTTATGAGTACGGCGATCATCAGGTGATCAATCGTCTGGCGAACCGTACAGTGCGGCCGCCAGTGGTACACGCAGCTCGCGAGATACTGTGCAGTAATAACCACAGGCAACACGTAAGGCGAGACAGGATGAATAACGAGAAAGCCGATGGCTACACCTGCTCCGACAAAATCAATCAAGCTAACAATTGGGTGCCGCGGAAAGAGTCCGCAGTCATCCTCTCGATGTGCGAACAAGTTCACAGCAACCTCCATTAAGTACTCCGCTGTGAGACTAGCACGTGTGTATACATTGTAAAACCGCCCTTTCGGGCGGTTTTACTCGGATGATTACCTACTTAGAAGCCTCTAGAAGTGTGCGCATATGCTCCTCGCTTCGAGCTGCAGCAGCACGAATGGTTTCCGGTTCGCGTGTAAGTGCAGCGACGGCGTTATCGCTCCAGAACAATACGTACGGCACTCCAGAGGACCTTAGGTCTTCTAGTCCTTCGTTAAAGTTTTGCTCTCGAGCGAGCCACGCGTCACGGTACGGAGCTGGAAGAGAGGCTGAAAGCGTCCTATCAAGGAGCCTACTTGTTGCTGATTCCTTAAGATCTTTTGATCGGTTGGGAAGGACCACTATATGAGTGGGATCGTACTCATCAACAATGTCTTTGACCGGAAAATAAGCACCTGCGGACGCGTCTCCATATCGCGTATCACCAATATAAATCGGCTTCGTATACATGGGTCCTGCTGCAGATGAGGCTTGGATCGCATCAATAGTCTCAGTATTTTTTCCGTCGACGAGTACGCTCTTGCCTGTGTAATACTCCGTTAACGCAATACGGAAATCTGGATGAGCTGCACGTATGCGCTCAATATCAAGTACCTTATTGCTCGTCTCCCCACGATAAACCTGACTGAGATACTCGACATCCATGCCGTGGCCGTCCGGAATGCGTTTCAAGTCTATAAAGTTCTTGCTGGCACACTCTTCAGAAAAGATCGTCGTGCCGAGCCGTGGATCACCCGCAAGAAGCCACGCCGCAACATGCGCGCCAGTCGAGCCTCCGACGACCACATTAAAGCCGTTGGTGAGTCCGGATTCGCCTAAAGCGGTTACCTGGCCCCCGCTTGTCACACCTCGTATTCCTCCAGGGAGAATGAACAAGGCAATGCGCACATTCGGATCTTCTTCTCCTTGTCGTACGTTCTCAGCCTGCTTCGCAAGAATACTGAGAATCATTGGGTCGCCTTCTACCTCGATGCGTCCGTCACGCTCAGGACTATACGTTCGTTCTTTGCTATCAGTACTTTTAAGGTGCCCTGGACGCTCAATCATGAGAACAGTATACAGCAGCCTTTTATTACTCCTTATATACGAAACAAATCAGCACGTTAATGCTGATTTGCTTCATTTGTGACCTCACGGGGAATCGAACCCCGATTTGATCCGTGAGAGGGATCTGTCCTAACCGTTAGACGATGAGGCCGTCCTGACTTTTATACCAGATTCAGGATTAGGACGCCACCTAGCGAGCCTTCCATTCGCTCTCCTGGCGCACCAAGCGGCTTCTATCCTCAGGGTTTCTAAGGAGCCGCTCTGCAATACGTTCAGTACGAATACTCTGAGAACCCTTAACAAGAATAACGTCTCCCTCCTGCACAATTGTCTCAAGTACTGCAGCGGCTTCTAACGAGGTGTCGTACGCGAAGACCTGGTCTTCCTTCATGCCAGCAGCCCGTGCCGCGCTTGCCGTTGCGCGAGAGCGCACACCAACGGCAATGAGAATATCTACTCGTGAAGCAGCGAGCGACCCAATCTGCTCATGCTCCCTTGCGGAGTATCGGCCAAGTTCAAGCATGTCGCCGAGCACTGCAATACGGCGTCCGTTAGAAGAAAGGAGCTGGAGCGCAGAAAGCGCTTCTTCTACTGCTGCGGGAGATGCATTGTATGAATCGTCTATGAGATACGAACCGTTTTTGCCAAGAATAACTCTGCCTCTACCTGCAGGCGCGATATACTCCTCGGTACCTCGCAGTGCCATAGCAACCGTCGTATCAAGCGCGAGCGCACAGGCAATTGCTGCCGCTGGTGCATACAGTTGACTCTTTCCCAGTGCTCCCTTAACGCGCAGGGTATGGCTCACACCCTTAACATTAAGCTCGGCCTCCATACCGCACTCGCTTCCCTCCTCATAGAACGAGTACCCTTCAAGCCGGATGTCGCTTCCCTCAGAAAACCCGAACGTAGTTATGCTCGCAGAAAGTCGGGATGCCATGGTTACGGCATTTGGATCGTCTGCAGAGATAATAAGGGGCGCTCCATGTGAAAGTGCATACGCTGGAGCAAACTCCTCGTCCCGCACTGCCTGCGGACTCGCATATGCCTCAACGTGTACTGGCACGTCCGGAAGCCTCGTGACGATAACCGCATCAGGCTTCACAAAGCGAAGGATACGAGCAAGGTCTCCAGGCCTGTCCGCTCCCACCTCTAGTACCAAAAGTTTCGGATAGTGAGTCGGGAGAAGAATTAGCCCGAGGGCGTCCTTGAATACGCGAAGCCACGCGATTGGATTCTCCCAAGGGTTCTTCGCGCCAATGATTGTGAGTGGGACGCCAAACTCGCTGTTATAACTCTTCTCGCTTGCTCGCAGATGATAGCGAGATGCGAGCACCGCTGCAGCGGCATCCTTCGTTGAGGTCTTGCCGACACTACCCGTCACCATAACAATGAGGGGTCGGTACTTCTCAATGATTGCCTTAGCGAGAAGCGCAAGACACTGGGCGACAATCGCTTTCAAGATGGATTTCATAGACTGGTCGGATAATCTGCCCTATCCGGAGGGATCTCGTAATAATTGATTAAAAAGTGTGTCAGATCCATGAAGGGGTGGGTGAGGGTCTCAGAGGCGTACTGTACGCCCCCAGGCTCCCGGGTGTAAAGCAGGATGATGAATTTAGGGTCATACGCTGGGAAATAACCAAAGAATGAGTGGAAGTACTTCCCTTCAGAGTACTTTCCCCCAGGGCCCGCTATCTGAGCGGTACCCGTCTTTGCGGCCACACTCATCTCAGGAATCTTCACTGCTCCTCCCGCAAGCTTCTTGTCTACCACCTCAACGAGCATACGGGTGGTGCCTTCTGCGGCTGCGGCACTGAAGACTCGTTCTGGCATTCCCCAAGAGAGCTGCTTCTCGAGTCCGTTCTCAAGCCTAATGCTTTGTACCAAGTGCGGTGTTACCACTTGCCCTTCATTTGCGAGGGCGCCCAGTGCACGAATCATCTGCACTGGTGTCTGCGCGATTCCCTGTCCGTAGGACGCCGTTGCATACTCGATGTCACGCGGACTCGTTTCGATGTTCCCAAGGTCCCCCTTAATCTCGCTCGGCAGATCAATGCCAGTCTCGGTTGCCATACCGAGATCCTTGAAGTACCCGCGGAACTTCTCGTGCCCTACCTGAAGCGCAACATACGACGCACCCATATTCAGAGACTGAGACAGAATCTGCTGCATGGGCGTAATACCGCGCGCCTTCAAGTCATAGTTGCAGAACGTCTTGTTATTTAAAGTAGTACACCCAGTATCGTTATAAGTCGAAGTAGGTGTGATAACTCCTGAGTCGAGACCTGCTGCCATAGTGAGGGCCTTTACGATCGACCCGAACTCGTACCGATGCTCAACAAGTGGATTTCCAAAGTGTGCAGGGTCTCCATTGGCGAAATCATTCGCATCAAATGAGGGGGCGGTATCAAGCGCGATGATGGCGCCGGTCTTTGGGTCCATGATAATACCTCCTGTCTCGTAGCTGCCGTACTGTGCATTCACTTCTGCGAGAATCTGGTCGAGCTTCTCCTGCACCACCGGTTCAATCGACGTGATAAGATCCCCTTCACGGGTCGCGCGTGCGTCAACGGTAACACTATTAATGTTGGCGAAGAGTTCCGCAAAGAAGTTGCCGAAGACGCCCACTGACTCACGCGAGAGCGCATCGTTGTAGTAGCGCTCGAGACCGAACCGTCCGGCAAGGGTATCATCGTCATCAAACGCAACAAACCCGATAGACTGTGCCGCGCGAGTTTCTCCTGGGTATGCACGCCATCGTTCCCGTTCTACCTGGATACCTTTGAGTCCGAGTGCTTCTATGGCGCGGCCTGCGTCTTCTTCAACACGCTTTGCAACAACCTCATACGGGTCTTCTTTTCGCGCCACCGACGCAAAGAAGGCCTCCCTCTCAACGGGAACCAAGGCAGAAATTGCTGTGTAGGTAGCCTCAGGATCCTCTACAAGCTTCGGACTCATGGCAATCGTGAAGCCATTCCTGAGTGTCGCTGCAGAGAGCACCGTTCCGTCTTTGCGGGTGAAGTAGATGGTTCCTCGGTCATACAGCTCCTGGCTTGCTGATACGTACTGTCGCTCAGCACGGAGCGCAAACTCGTTGCCGTGCACTACCTGTACAAAATAAAGCCGCGTTATGAGAAGTAACGCGACACACGCGAGACCCAGGGTTAGTATGCGAAGTCTCGTACGAATCGCCCGGCGCATAGATTAACGAAGCGTAACGGAAGGAGCGGTCTGCGTGGTTGCATACATGACGCGCGTAGGCGCCACAAGTCCGAGTGCAGCCGGATCGGTCTGATCGATATGTGCCACCATATCGTAGTAACGGCTCTCAAGGCGAGCGATGTCCGCTTCAGTCTCATGCACCTCCATGGCGAGGTTGGTCTGCCACGCTGCCATAGACACCGTAACGACGACGAGGGCGAGATACCCGGCGATGAGGGCGCCACAGGCATATCCGAGAATTGAAACGGTTCGATCAGGCATACGCAGGAAATGAGGTTAAGTTAATGCGGTTCTTAACGGCAGGAGGGCCTGACGTATAGAGCCTGAGCTTCGCACTACGCGCACGGGGGTTCTTCGTATTTTCTTCAGCTGATGGAACGATTGGCTTCCTTTGAACGAGAGTTCCTTTCCCAGCTTCCATAGCGTCACGGAGCATCACCTTTACGATGCGATCCTCGATGCTATGGAAACTGATAACGGCGATACGTCCTCCGGCAGGCACTCGTTCAATTGCCGCAGCCAAACCGTCACGAAGCGCACCAAGCTCGTCGTTCGCGGCAATACGGAGTGCCTGGAACGTTTTGGTTGCTGGATGGATGCGGCGATGCTGGTACCACGATGGCGTTCCCTCGCCAATTGCTTCTACAAGCTGCGTAGTGGTCTCAATTGGTGCATTCTCGCGCTGCAGAACAACAGACTTTGCAATTGACTTCGCAAAGCGCTCTTCGCCAAGCGACCAGAGAAGATCTGCAAGCGAGCTCTCAGAAAGATGATTCACGAGGTCTCCGGCCGTTGTGCTCTCGCCAGGGTCTCCGTACGTCATGAGAAGCGGCTCGTCGACTTTGAACGAGAAGCCACGGCCACTTGTGAGATGGAAGGCGCTCCAGCCAAGATCGAACATAACTTTCGTTGGCGTAAGGCCCTCGGCATCAAGGAGCGTTCCAAGGTCGCGGAAGTTGCCGTTAATGAGACGTACCGTAGGACGCTCTGCTGCTGGAATCTCGTCGACAACCTTTTGTGCGCGTTCAAGCGCGTCAGCGTCAGCGTCGATACCCACCAGCACACCCTTGGGACCAAGCTTCTTGAGCGCCTCACGGAAATGTCCTGCTCCGCCAAGTGTCGCGTCGACAACCACGTCGTCGGCTTTAATTTCAAGACCGTCTACCGTCTCGTGAAGGAGAACGGTTTCGTGTCGAAGTGTGAGGTCGTTCTCCATATGATTATGCGAGCGCCCGAGCGCCGAGTGTCTCTGCGAAGGAATCAGCATCGCGCTCAATATCCTTCGTGTATGCCTCCCATGCGGTCTCGTCCCAAAGCTCAACACGATCTGAGACGCCGGCAACCACACACTTCCCTGAAAGCACGGCGTACGACTTCAAATAGTCAGGAACGAGGATGCGGCCTGCAGAATCGACATCCGCTTCGTTTGCGCCTGCAAGCATGAGGCGTGCGAACGCGCGTCCCGCTTGGCCACCTGAGGAATGAGCGGCAAACTTCTGCGCCTCCTTCTTCCATGCTGCCTTTGGATACACAAAGAGACAGTGGTCGAGACCACGCGTCACAATGACCGAAGAACCGAGCTCCTTGCGGAACTTTGCTGGAAGCGAGAGTCGATTCTTCGCATCAAGGGTGTGACGGTATTCTCCGATGAACATAGTAAGAAGGTTTTTCGCGAGATTGATGAAGGGACAGGGCTCCCACTTCATCCCACTTATATGCCAGTATATGCCACTTTCACCCACTTAGTTCATGGTTCCTACAGAAAGTTGTGTATAACCCTGAGTTGCGTGATTCCTCTCATGAGCTATGCTTGCCCTACTGTGACTCAAGCAATAAACCAGGTGTTGACCTTCGTCTACATTTACTTCGGCCTCATTAAGATGGTCGGGGTTTCGCTTGAGGTTTCTCCAAGGAAGTAGGAAAGAAACTTGAATCGAGCCCCCGACCGGAAACGGACGGGGGCTCGATCGCTTTTATAGGCGATACTGCCCTTTCACATCTAGCGCTTGAGGAAGCACGATGACCGAAACACCGAACACTGGACCACGCTCTCTCATGAGCTCATCACCTTATCTCCCGCGGCCATATGCGAGCGCCAATGACGAATGTACCGCTACGTCGGCCCAGACGATTCCCGAAGTCTCCGACCCCGATGTTGAGCGGCGCCGTCAAATCGTCCAGGAACGCATGGACAATCTGGCCGACACGCCCGGTGCGGGTCGCTAGCTCTCAGCGTGCAGATATCGAAAGCCCCCGCAGCGATGCGGGGGCTTTTTGCTATCGACTCGCTTACGCGACCTTCTCAACCATATAGGTCTGCTTTCCGTTCGGTGTCTCGAACGTAAAGACATCTCCCTTCTTCTTGCCCATGAGTGCAGCGCCAAGCGGCGAAACATGAGAGAGTTTGTGGATACGCATGTCCGCCTCTTCAGAGCCCACGATAGTGTACTCGTGTGCGTCACCCGAACCTTCCTTCTTGATGGTTACGGTTGAACTAAACCCAACGACATCCTTCTTCTTGCCGTCGGTGACAATCTTCGCACGCTTAACGAGCTCCTCGAGCTTTCGAATACGCTCCTCAGTTGCCGCCTGGAGCTCACGTGCCTCCTGGTACTCTGCGTTCTCAGACAAGTCGCCAAGCGAGCGAGCGTACTCAAGATTCTCCGCAATCTCAGTGCGGCGGACGGTCTTTAAATTCTCGAGCTCCTTAATCATCTCGTCGAATTTCTCCTGGCTTACGACAGTATCCTGATCGGTCATGTGCTATGTGAATGAATTGTGAGAACGCTAGTTGGTGTAGGTATTGTACGGGCTCCCTTTCTGACGTCAAATACCCTTTATTCGAAATACTCCGGCGCCGTCTGATACAACCGCGTCAGGGCTGTATACGTAGCAAAGATGCCGCCGATCGAATTGGTAGACGGGCCGCGCTCCATCACAACTACGTAGGCGTACTTTGGGTTGTCATACGGAAAATACCCTACTGCCCATGAGTTATAGAACTCATTGTTAACGCCAAGCTGCGCGGTACCGGTCTTGCCTGCAACCTTAACGAACGAAAGCGCATTCAGACCAATTGAGGTTCCTTCAAGCGTTCCCATGCGCATGCCTTCCTGCGCTACCTTAATTGCTGCCGGACTTATAGGAATAGTCTGGCCCTGAAGTGGAGCATCCTTCACCAGAGTTGGCTTAACGAGCTTTCCGCCATTGGCTATCGCTGCGGTTGCCCGGACTGCCTCAAGCGGCGTTATCTGCATCGCGTACTGCCCAATAGCAGTGTTATAGGTGTCGCCTAAGCGCCACGGGTCTCCGTACTTCTCTTCTTTCCACGCAGGCGTAGGTACGAATCCCGTTGCTTCTCCCGAAAGCTCAATCCCTGTTGGACTCGTAAAGCCGAACGCGTCATACCAGTACTTAAGGCGCTCAATGCCAAGACCTTTCACTTCGCCATACCCGCCACCAATGGCATAGAAGTACACGTCCGAAGAAACAGCGACCGCACGCCTAGCGTCTACCCATCCGTGCGCTTTCCAGTCCTTAAAGATAGAGGGCTTCGAGGGATCGTACGGATTTGCAATAGATATAGAACCCGTGGAGACAATTCCCCACGAAGCAGTGACCACACCATCTGAGAGAGCACCAGCGGCCTCCATTGGTTTTATGATCGATCCTGGTGTGTAGAGTCCTGACACCGCACGATCAAGGTATACCCGACGTGGATTTGTTTGGTACGACGCGATAACGCTCGACGGACCGCCGGACGAAAGTACATTTGGATCGTACTCAGGATACGAAACGAGTGCGTGTACCTCACCGGTGTTTACGTCCATGAGAATCGCTGACCCGCCCACAAACGGAATGCGGTCTGCAAGCTCCTGTATTGAACTCGCGAACGCACGCTGCGCCCGGGCGTCAATTGAGAGTGTTACGGTCTGCCCCTTTGCCGCTGGCTTAACCGTTCCTGAAGACTGCAGGTCTCCGTGCGCATCTTCTTCAACAAGAAGCGTTCCGTTCTCTCCCGAAAGCACGGTGTCCATAGCCTCCTCGACACCATTCAATCCCTTGATCTCCGTCTCGTAGAAATTGCCGGACGAATCTCTCTTTGGATAGGACACGTAGCCCAAGAGATGAGAGAAGCCAGGATACTCGTACACACGACGAACAAACCCGTCCTCTCCTTCTTCGTTAAAGACGAGCGCATCGCCATTACGGTCGACAATGGCGCCGCGCTCTGCGAAAAGTACCTCGGGTCTCAACCGATTACGTTCACTCCGCTGCGCATATTCTTCTCCTTGGCGCACTTGGAGATTTGCAGCCTGCACCATGAGCACCATGAACATGAGAATGGCAACGAAGCCTATGCTCGTAAACGTTGAGTGTTCGATTGGTCGTTCGAACTTGCCTTCAAGCCTGGTTTGATCAAATCCAGACGGGTTCGAGGAATCCAGGAATATCTCGTCTGGATCGAGTTCGTATTTTCGTTTCTTCTTTACGCGACGCCCGAAGATCATCCTTCCATGATACGCGTCTTCACGAAGCGATGCACGAGGAACGAAAGCACGGAAGAAAGTAAGCCGAATAGTGTGAAATACGGCATAAACGCTGCTTCTGGGGAGTAGTACACGAGATCAGCAATGAGACCTAGCGCAAGACCAGCTGGCGGCACCATGAGGCTTGCCGCAAAGATTGCGACAAGCGCTATCTGCCACGGAAATATGAAAAGTGATATGAGTGCGATAAGAGACGTCATAGCGCGAATCATGGAGTAATCGTGACCCACGTCACGGAGAACGGATTAAGGAGTGGACGGATGTCGACTCTCGAGCGCGGCGATGATGGATCGTTCCCTACTTCAATCACCGAACCGATTGGAAGCGCACCAGGACCCGACGCATATACGAGGTCTCCGACACTGATACCTGCCTCACGCGCAACCACGGCACTCATAGCACCCGACCCTTCGCCAACTAGCGTGACCGGCAACCTCGCCTCCCCAATCCAGCTCTCTGTTTCTTTACCTGGTGTTGAATATAAAAGAATGCGTGCAGAACTCTTTGTTACGCTCTCAACCTCTCCAAGCGGCATCCCACCCGGTCCGTCTGCACGACTCCCTACTCGTACCCTTGAGTCGCTTCCGGCGTCAACGATAAGCATGTCATAAGGTGACACTGGGGGGCGAGACAACACGCCCGCAAGGATGCCACCAAACCGCTCGGTACGATCGCCAAGCAAACGCTCAAGGTCCTTAACGCGCGCATCAAGCTGAGCATTCTTCGCATAGTACGCAGCATTGTCGGCAAGCAACCGGTCACGCTCATTCGTGAGAGTTGCCTTGTCGGTAAAGAACGAACCAATATTCCCCACTCCAGAAGAAAGAGATGAGCCAGCACTCCAGAAGGGCGACGCTATTGAAACGAGTACGCCAGGGAAAACGAAGCGAAGAATCGCGAAAATGAATACGAGTACGAAAAGCGCCAGTGCCACTGGTCCAAGCCAGGGCATGCTGCCCACGAGCGAGTTATGCCTTCGGGAGAATCGCTTCTTCATGCATAAAGGCGTCATGCCACGGACGCGGATCCTCTGTTACAACACCAGTCCCCCGCACAACCGCGGTTAACGGGTCGGACGCAACATGCACTGGCACTCCGAGCATCTTCGCAAGGAGTTCAGGAAGGCCACGTAGAAGCGCACCGCCACCAAACACAGTTACACCACGCTCAAGCACGTCCGAGAGTAGCTCGGGCGGGGTCTTCTCAATAACTTCCTTCATCGCTTCCATGAGCGCATCCAAGGATGGGGAGAGTGCCTCACGCATATGGGTATCGTTCAGGATAATCTCGCGCGGAAGTCCCGTTGCAAGATCGCGTCCGCGAACCGCTCTCTCAAGGCGTGTCTGGAGCGGGAGCACCGCACCAATAGCAATCTTAGTATCTTCGGCAGTCTTCTCGCCGATTGCGAGCTGGAACTCGCTTCTAACATAGTCAATGATGTTTTCGTTGAAATGGTCTCCTGCTACTTGGGAACTCTTTCCAGCAACTGATCCGCCAAGTGCGATAACTGCAATGTCAGTGGTGCCTGCACCAATATCAAGCACCATGGTGCCAACCGGCTCCATAACCGGAAGTTTCGCGCCAATAGCACCGGCCATTGGCTCCTCGAGTATGAATACCTCACGCGCGCCCGCGGTCATAGCGGCATCACGCACGGCACGGGATTCAACGTTCGTAACGCCGGTTGGAACACCAACAACCACCCTCGGACCAAACAGACGCGAACGACCACCCTGTGCCTTGTTTATGAAATAGGCGAGCAACTCTTCCGTTACCTCGAAGTCTGAAATAACACCGTGCGAAAGAGGACGAATAGCGCGAATGTGTGGCGGGGTTTTTCCAAGCATCGCTTTCGCTTCCTTCCCAACCGCAACCATCTGCCCCGTCTTCTCATTCACCGTTACAACTGACGGCTCCGAGATAACGATGCCGCGTCCACGCACATAGACAAGCGTGTTTCCGGTACCGAGATCGATACCAATATCAGTTGAGAACAAAGAGTTCCGAGAGAATCGATTGCCCTTTGCCATACCTAACGAGCGAGCAGCTCTTCACGGGTAAGTTTCGATACGTCGCCGGTGGCACGAGTTACGAGTTCGAACGAACCGGTTGCTAGCGCGTCCTTCCCTACGTTAATGCGATACGGGATGCCAATAAGGTCAGAGTCCGCAAACTTCTCTCCCGCACGTGTGTCTCTGTCGTCATAGAGAACCGTTGCGTTCTTCTCAAGCGCTTCGTAGAGCTCGTCTGCTAGCTTGAGAACTTCTGCATCATTTCCGAGCGAGACAAGGTGATATTTGAACGGTGCAACCTCTTCAGGCCATACGAGACCCTTCTCGTCAGATAAGGTCTCCGCGATGATACCCATGAGGCGTGTCGGACCGATGCCGTAGCTACCCATAACAACGGGCTTCTTCTCTCCATCCTCTGCCATGTAGGTAAGGCCAAGTGGCTCTGAGAAGCGTGTACCCAGGTTGAAGATATTCCCGGCTTCAATCGCCTTCTTCTCAACAAGAGCCGTCTTATCAAGACCGAGCTTCTCGAGTGCTGCGTCCGTCATCACTTCCTTGTTAACGGCGATACCCTTCGCTTCGTCTACATAGATTGTGTCCTCGCCTGCATCAGACACCGTCTGAAACTCTTCAGAAAACTCGCTGAAAATGCCGCCTGACGCGAACGTAACGTACGTGCGGTCGCCAACGCCAGCACGCCTGAACACATTCTTGTACGCTTCCCTCGCCTTTACAAAGAATGCTTCGTGCTCGCTCTCATCTTTTGAAAACGAGTAGAGGTCTTTCATAAGAAATTCCTTTCCGCGCATAATGCCGGACTTCGCACGGAGCTCGTTGCGGAACTTGTTCTGGAACTGATAGGCATACACCGGAAGATCGCGATACGATGTGATGTGCTCCGTCATGATGCGCGTTATCGGCTCCTCGTGCGTTATGGCAAGACCTGTCTCTCCACCCGATTTGAATTCAGTCTTGAACCAGATATCGAGTTTCTTCTCGTCCCAGCGATCTGTCTTTATCCAAGGCTCCTTGTCTTGAAGCGCAGTTAGTACCATTTCCTGTCCGCCGATCTTGTCCATCTCCTCGCGGATGATCTGGACGATGTTGTTGAGCACTTTGAGCCCGAGTGGAAGGTATGTGTATACGCCTGCAATCTCCTTGTGCACGAATCCGGCACGAATGAGGAGCTGGGCGTTCTTCGCCTCCTCGTCTGAAGGGTTATCCCTGCGGGTCCTCGTGAATAGCTGGCTCTGGCGCATAGTCCTTTTAGTATACGGCTCTGTCCCCAACACCGCAAAAGGTCTTTTTATGGACCTGGGTTGACCGTCTAGGTAACAATCTTGAAGATATCGCTTGCCGTAATAACGAGCATGAGCGCAACCAAAAGCACGAACCCAATACTATTTACTGCATTTGCAAACGACGGCTTTATGGGGCGACGTGTTATTGCCTCAATGATAACAAAGAGGAGTCTGCCACCATCAAGCGCGGGGATTGGAAGCAGATTAATGAGCGCGAGGTTGATCGAGATGAGCGCAGTGATAGTCATGAGCGCCGCAAGCCCATTGTCTGATGCCGTCCCAACCGCACCTGCTATACCAACCGGTCCCGCTACCTGCGAGAGATCGGCACTCAACGTGAAGATGCTTCCAAAGAAGTGTACGAGCGCAATCGCTGTTTGCTTCGTGAGTTCCCAGGTGAGAATCGCACCCTCTACTGGAGCCTCGTACCACGGTGTCGAAAGAGTTCCAACGGCAGCGAGACCAATACCGAGTGCAGCGCGCTCTGGTTCAGACGGGATGATACCTGCCTTAGGTGTAAGCGCAACGGTCTTTGTCTCTTCTCCGCTCTTAACCACGAGTCCAATAGGAGTTCCTACTTCTGTCTCTGCAACAAGCGCCATAAATGCTGTTGGCTGTGGGCCGGTATACCGGCCTTCAGGAGAGAGGGTCTCGAGGATGTAGTCCCCTGCTTTAAGTCCCGCTTCAGCAGCAGGGGACCCTTCAACCACGCTCGCAATAGCAAGCTGCGCATCAGGTGCCTGAAGCGCCTCTTGTTCCGTTAAGGCACGGGTCGTACCCATTGCGAGTGTTGCGGTGATCAGGATGTACGCAAAGAACAGATTCATCGCAATACCCGCTACAAGCACGAGCGCCTGAAGGATGCGGGGCTTGCTGGTAAACGAGCGTGGCGGTGCCCCTGCACCTGGTTCCGGATCCTCGCCAAATATCTTCACGAAGCCGCCAAATGGCAACCAGTTAAGGGTGTACTCCGTCTCCCCTATCTTCTTCCCCCACGCTTTGGGCGGATACCCAATGCCGAACTCGTCGACACGCATACCCGAAAGCTTTGCGGCAACAAAATGCCCGAACTCATGCACAACGATGAGTGCAACGAGGACGAGGATGAAGATAATGATTGTCATAGATTAGAGAGATACTTCCGTTTCCTTTCTCTTAAAGAGTGCTTCGAGTGCCTCGTTACCCTTGTCGATCTTCTTCTGCACATCGTCCTTGAAGCGTGCGAGCTCGTCCTTGCCCATGCCGCCTTCCTTCTCCGCTGCCTCAAGTGCTTTCAAAGTGTCGGTGCGATGTCCGCGAAGCGTAATGCGAGATTGCTCAAGCTTCTCGTTCGCAACCTTAAGAAGCATAGTACGACGCTCAGCGGTGAGTTCTGGGAATGTAACGCGAAGTCCCTGATCGTCAGAGCCAACGCCAATACCAAGATTTGCGTTCTGGATTGCTGCTTCAATGATCTTGGTTAAGGACTTGTCCCACGGCACGATGCGGAGCGTTCGTGCGTCCTCGATGTTAACGGCCGCAACCTGATTAATCGGTGTACGCGTTCCGTATACCTCGGGCTTAATTGTGTCGAGAATCGCAGGGGTTGCGCGCCCGGTGCGCACGCTCGAAAGCTCGCGGACAAGCCATTCCTCGGTCTCCTTAATGCTCTGGTCTAAAGTCTTGAAATCAAATGACGCCATATACGGCCCAGTGTATCACTTCGAGAGCGTGTCCGGCATAACGATGAGAATATGCTCGAAGATTAGTTTTAGAGGTGCGGAACTTGTGTGAAGTATTGGCATGAACGTATTGAGGTCTCGAAGGAACAACGTGAGGCTTTCTGCTTCCTCGCCTTTTGCCTTCAACAGCTGTGCGTGCGCAACGCGTATCAGGCCCTCGGCAATGCGGACCGCTTCCATACGGGCCGCCTGCTTGTCCTCGTCTTTGTTATCAGACTTCACGCGGCTAACCAGCTTTGCAACGATCTTCTCGCGCTCAGTGCTCGAGCTACCAAGAAAATGACGTGCCGTCTCGTCTATCTCTCCTTCCGCACGAGGAAGCTCAATGAGGCGTGAACGAAGCGTTGGCAACAGCATTCCTTCAACCGGAACGATAAGAATAAGTGTCGTTCCCTCGCTCGGCTCTTCGAAGAGCTTGAGTAGCGCGTTCTGTGCCGGGGGAAAGAGCCTCCCCGCTGCGATAACGATGAGCTTCTTGTCGCCCTCAACGGGAGCCTGTGACGCGAACGTTATTATTCTGCGTGCGTGGTCTATAGGGAACAGCCCTTCATATGAAAAGATTGCGAGGTCAGGATGACCCATGCCATCAATCCCAAGCTTTTCTGTAGCAAACGCTCTGGCAGCCAGGATTCCGGACTCAGGTGCTCCTATATAGAGATACGCATGGTGCGCCATAAGGGCATTGTATCCCGGTGCTACACTTTCTCCATAGGAGTTAACCTTCCCATCGTATGAACAGGAACGTAATCGTAGGCATCGTCGTCGTGCTCTCGCTCGCTGTGGTCGGCTGGTGGTACTGGGCCATGATGATGCCTGCGCAGACATTGCCGCAGGAAATGTCGCCAGAAGGTACGGGAGCTGAAGTCTCTACGGTCCAGAGCTCCATGGATCTCTCGGGCACCTGGCGAAGCAAGGAGGATGCACGCTTCGTTCGTGTCTTCAATGTTGACGGCACTATCACCGACCGCTACGAAGGAGACGAGAACGCAACCGTTACTGGTACCTGGAACGTCGTTGAGGACCTAGCAAGCGAGCGCCCTGAACTCGTCGTGAACGGGAACGTGCAGGTTATCAAAGTACAGTTCGCTGAAGAAGTACTGTATTTCGCAATAGCGGCACTTACAGAAACTGATCTCTCCATGATCTATCTCTCAGGCAATGGTTCGCTTGAGTTCACTCGCGTTAACTAACGAGCACTGTATACGAAAAGGCCCGGCTCTTGCGAGTCGGGCCTTTCGCTTCAATGCATCATCGTTCAGAACGTGCGAGCGACCTCGAACACCAGGCCTTCTTCGCCTTCGCCCGAGTAGAAACGGGCGCCGGCGTAAATGCCGAGGTCTTCACGACCAACCGGCATACTGAAGCGGACGAACACAGGATCGATCCAGTCGCTATTGAACGCCTTGCCGACACTGATGTCGACCGAGCCCACGGACCCCGCAATTGCTACGGAGAACGTAGTATTCTCAAAGCCTCCCATGTAGTGGTCGGCTTGTAGCTCGACCGCAACGAGACCCATCGGGACATAGGCGGCACCCGCGACGGTGTAGGTCGTATCGGAGCCGTCGGTTGGGTAGAAGTACCCGCCCACGGTCACCGAGACGTCGACGTTGGCAATGGTGGTCTTGCCGGTACCAGTCACGTCGATCTCCTGCGAGAGGCGATCGTTGCCGTACTGACCCCATGCGTTCACGGAAAAGTTTTCGTTGAACTCGTAGGTGACGCTGGCGTTAACGACCGTTCCTTCGACTTCGAACGCGAGACGTTCGAATAGATAGGAATCCGCGGCGCCGACGCTGAACGACACCTTGTCAGATTCGATGACCGCTACGGGTTCAGCGACGGCTACCTGGGCCAGAGCGGTGGCAGGGGCGAAGATGATGCAGAAAGCGAGAAGAGCAGCTCGAAACATTTGAATTCCTTTCGAATTCAGGTGAGTGAGGACTGCAAGTAATATGGCACAAATGGTGCTTATGTCAAATACTATGCACGGTACATTCAACCTCTAAACGCAACACCTAACTATTAAATACCTCCTCCGGTGTCTTGTACCCAAGCCGCTTCCTCGGACGATTGTTTAAAGCATACTCTATGTCTCGTATCCGCGAAGCC
>JAUPKX010000012.1 GCA_030837225.1 Patescibacteria group bacterium
GCTTCGCGGATACGAGACATAGAGTATGCTTTAAACAATCGTCCGAGGAAGCGGCTTGGGTACAAGACACCGGAGGAGGTATTTAATAGTTAGGTGTTGCGTTTAGAGGTTGAATGTACCATGTACGTAATTTGAACAATGCGATAAATGTGTTAGAATGATCTAAGAAAGCTGAAAGGCTTGATCATTCATACAGATAGAGGTATTCCATGGCCCGAACCTTTTCGCGTCCGAAACTACGCCTACGCTCGCTTGGAGAGCAGCTTTACTCACTCAAGCGTATGGTCCCTGCATTCAATCCAGAACATGCGTTGCTGTGGGCAGATACCTACGCGACGACTGTTCCGCCTGGCTACGACGGCTTCACCGCTGTCCCGCTGCTCAACAATTTTGGCTTTCTTCGCATCCCTGCAGCAAATGAAGCGTGGACAAAGAAGACCGGCTGGGCACTCCATACGAGTGTCCTTGGCCTGCGAGGCGAACACAACAAGCATCGGGCAGACGATTTCGTTGTTTCGGACCAGACGCTCGCAGGGTTTAAAAAGCTCGATGCTCAGCAAGAGGTCTTGAATGATCGCTTCGATGAGAATCGGCTTCGCGTATTTCCGATCCGCTTCAGTGAAGAGCTGGAACCAGAACTTGCTGAGGGAGAGTTCCATCTAGACCTCGGCTCGCTCATCTGGCTATTGGCGTCGCACTGGAAATGGCGCAGTCTTGAAGGCGGATTACTTTTTCGGTGTCTCGGGGAGAAGCACGCGAAGCACGCAAGCATTCTTGTTGGGTATCAGCATCAGGAGCGCGTGCTGTCCGTACACACCGCACTGAAGACCGAAGGTCTAGCTATCATCGGAAAAACCCAGTTCTAGAAGAAAAGAGGCCGACCACGTTCGCGTGGCCGGCCTTTTCTTTACGCTTTTTTCGCTTGAAGCTCTCGTATCGAGCGATTGCGATGCACCAACTCGTCGTTTCTAATGGACTCAAAGAGCTCGTACTCGCTGCGGGGATTGCGTCCGTAGTAGACCAGGAAGTCTGAGTATACGGGGGTATCGCGGAGACGCTCCCCGTTGTCTTTCAGGAACTGGCTGTACTGGTGGTATGCGTGATTCTCGAAGAGATAGTTGAGCTCGAGCGCAGCACGACGCGAGAGCATATACAGAATGTAGATAGTCCAGAAATAGAAGAGCGCGAAGACAAGGGGAATAAGAGTGTGACGGAACAAACCATTGCACTTAAGGCGCTTGCAGATTTGCGCGAGTACCACGACGTGCATGGTCTCGTTGTCCTGTGCCTCACGCGAGAACTGAGAAGTCTTCGTAAGCTCTATAGCACGCTCTTCGTTTGAGTAGAGCGCCGTAAGGAGGGTGTAGGTTGCAACCTCCCATGATTGGTAGGGAATACGTGCAATAACTTCAATCGCTTTAAACTTTGCATAGGAAGGCTTCTTTCCGTATACGAGGGTACCTGAACCAACGAGAATATAACCGAGGACGCGTGCAACGATGCCTGGTTTGTAGTTGTCATACGCACGTGCGTATTCCGCACGCAAGGTTGGATCGTTTAGTTCCTTAACCAAAGCCTCGTGCGCTTTGAACTGTTCTTCGCTCATGCACGTAATTTACCATGCACCACGCTCAATTTGTCGTTGGAGAGTTTAATGTTTGAACACAACAAGATGTTCGAGTGCGCGAAGATGAATACTAAGCAAACTGGGTACAACTTTGGCAGCGCAAGATCGAGTGATACAGTAGTACGAGTACGGCAGCTTTAGGAGGAGGCAATGCAAAGGATACGAAACCGGCTCTTGGCCGGCGCACCATTCTGGCTGTTTCTCTGCTCTCTTCCGGTGCTCGTGTTCTTTTGCTGGAACCTCGCAATCTACGGAAAGAGATTCATTACCTGGCTCGTGCCAGATATCTATATCGCGAGCAGTACCCGCAACCTTGCGCTGCAAATTCAAGACGACGGCGTTCAGGGTGTGGTACTCCGAACGATAATCTGGGCGCCGCTTCGTGAGGAGTTCTTGTTTCGAGTGTTTCCGTTCGGACTCCTGTTCCTGGTTTGGGGCATCTTTCGAAAGAGCGTCCCACCACTCTGGCTCGCAATCGCGTTGGTGCTACTCACCTCCGTGGTTTTTGGGAACGCTCACGGCGCCCTCGGTAACTTTTTTACCCAGGGTCTCGTGGGTCTAGTAATTGCGCTCGTGTTCCTGGTTTGGGGCTCGTACGGCAGAACACCGATCAAGGGCATTTGCGCAATACTGCTCCTACACGTCGCGTACAACGTTTGCGCGGTTGTGTGGGTGCAGCAAAATCTACATCAAATATTGTGAAAAGGACCCGCCAGCTTGGCGGGTCCTCCTTATGTTTGGGCGTTTCTACTTATACCTGCCTCAACATGTCACGCTCAATGTCGGCGAACGTGCCGTTAACTTTCTTTCCTGGATTAAAGATATCCATTGGATCAAAGATACGCTTCGTTTCTTCAAAGAGGGAAACCATCTCTGTTCCAAAGAGCTGTGGAAGGTAGGGTGTACGGATGATGCCGTCGTTATGCTCGCCCGTTGTAGAGCCGCCGTATTTAATAACGAGGTCGTAGACCTTCGGGGAAAGGTCGAGGATCATCTGTCGGCTCCCAGGCTTTGACAGATCGATGAGTGGGAATATATGGAAATTGCCGTCACCGATATGGCCCGTTACGGCGTAGACGAAACCTTCGGCATCGAGGAGTGCGAAGAGCTTCGGGAGGAACTCCGGATAGGAATCGGGCGGCACCACGAAGTCGTCGATGAACGGAGCGGCGACGAGTCCTGGCATTTGCTTCCGTAGGAGCGCGAACGCTTCGCGGCGCACCTTCCAGTACTTCTGAGCTGCGCGCTCGTCCCTCGCTATGCGCGTCTGCAGCCCGAGCGACGCGAGCGCGGCGCGTGCCTGCCCGGCCTTGAACAGTGCTTCCTGATGCGTGTCCTCAGAGAACTCGGCCATGAGCACAAGCTTCGGTACGCCGCCCTTGATCGCCATCCCGACCTCGGGGATGAAGGAGAGTCCGAGATGCACTGCTTGTGCTAGTCCCATCTGCGAGAGCATCTGCGGAAGCAACTTCATCGCGAGCGTGAAAGTATGATCGTCATAGGACTCGAAGGACTCTGGGTTGAAAGGGAGCACCTTGCGCACCACTTCCGGCAAGACCTCGAGGTCCTTGAGGAATACCACGAGCATCGCACGGTATCCCTGCTCACGCACCAAGGAGAGCTTCATTCTTGTTGTAAGCGCGAGCGTGCCCTGGGCACCACAAATAAGCTTTGCAAGATTGAAGGTACCAGCTTCCTTGTCCTCGATCTCCCACAGCGCGTAGCCCGCGGAGTTCTTTGATACTTTTGGGCGTGCCTTCTCAATAGCGTCCGCGTTCTTTGCAAGAAGATCCCGCATGTCGCGATATACCCGGCCTTCCAGGGTCTCAAGAGCACACAGTCGTTCGAGTTCTTCCTTCGACTTTGCGTTGAATGTAACCTTCGACCCATCTGAAAGAACCACGTCCACTTCTTCTACGTACTTGCGTGTCTTCCCGTACTCGAGCGTGCGTTCGCCCCCTGAGTCGTTGTTAACAATGCCACCCATTGCCGCGATCTCCCGGGAGGCTGGGTAGGAGGGAAGTATCTGCCGGTTTGAGGCCAGCGTTGCCTTCTCAAAGTCGCGATAGTAGACGCCGGGCTCGGTAATGGCATAGCCGCTCCCAACCTCGAGCACTTGATTCATGTGCTTCGTGAATACCGCAACAACGGAATCGGTGAGCGGACCGCCTGACATATCGGTGCCCGCCGAGCGCGCTGTAACCGAGGCATTGATACCGTCTTTGCGCGCGCCAAGAACGGTGCGCACGAGTGCAGACACGTCGTCTGCGTTTTTGGGATAGGTAACGAGTTCAGGTGTCTTCGTGAAGATGCTCGTGTCACGCGCAAACAGCGCGCGCGTTTTTGCGTCGTCCATGACCTCGCCCTTCATCGATGCGCGTAAGCGCTCTAATAGTCTCGTGTCAGTCACTATGCTCA
>JAUPKX010000013.1 GCA_030837225.1 Patescibacteria group bacterium
CTCGCCACATGGACGAGTGCCCCCCAGCCAGCCACGTCAATGACGATGCCCCCAGCTTCGCCTCCAACAACGGTCCCGCGTATCTGCCGAATCATACGCGTATCCTAGCATTTCTTGCGCATATTCCCGGAATGCCGTACTATCCGGTCTACAATGGCAATCACGAAGAACGCAAAGAAGGCGCATCGCGCATCCCTCAAGAAGCACGTTTTCAACGTGCGCCGCAAGCGTACCCTCGCTGACACCACCAAGGTTGTCCGCAAGGCTATCGCTACCGACGTGAAGGAGGCAGAAAAGTCTCTTTCGGCAGCCTACAAGGCTATCGACAAAGCAGCGAAGACTGGTGTTATCAAGAAGAACGCGGCATCTCGCAAGAAGTCACGCCTCGCAAAGGCAATCGGACGCGCGAAAGCGTAACGAAGCAAAGAAAAGGCCTGCATAGTGCGGGCCTTTTCTTTATTCGGTGCTCCTGGCAGGAATCGAACCTGCATCTATTCCTTCGGAGGGAACTATCCTATCCATTGAACGACAGGAGCGTTCGAGGACTATAGCACCGGTATCTAACTAAAGAGAAAACGGCACCGAATAAATGCCGCCTTCTCTTTCTTTTGTGCTCCTGCCAGGAATCGAACCTGGATTTTTTCTTCCGCAAAGAAATGTCCTATCCGTTGAACGACGGGAGCGCGTTCTGTTTTTCCGCAAGAAGCTGTCCCAGAGCGAGTAATTCCCGGCGGATGCTCATATCGTAATAGATGATCGAGCAGATCCCCTGGAAATTCCTTCGGAACTTCTTTTGCGTACTACGCTTTTTAACATGAATCTTGCCAAATTGCGATTCTGGCACCGCAAGTAGGTCTGACCAGAACGAGATTGCGTCTTCGTGGTTATGGTAATGATGCACATGCAGCCTCACGCGCAACTTAGACTCGTCTAGAGGAAAAGCGGCCCGCAGTGACCTCAGGTAGAACATCGCGAGTACAGGGTCCGTGTTAACGAATACAAGACTGGCAGTATCAGCTTTGGTCCCTTCTGCCCAATACAGCATCGCAAGAAGTGCCTCAAGGGTGCTTTTGTCGGTGAGAGAAATATCAGCAATGACTTTATGGGCATGTTCTTTCGCAAGTGCATGCCTCTGTGCCTTGTTCCTTTGAATCGTTACGGCTGCGGCAACCCGAGCTCGCTTCAAATGTTCTAACTGTCTTTCGCGCGTTGGTGGCTCTTTGCCCGCAACCCTGAACCAGACTGACAGCGTACTTTTGGGAATAGGGTACCGCTCTCTTATTTGAGAGTAAGAGTACCCGGCTTTGCCAAGTAGTAGAACCTCATCCTTTATGTCCGCCGAATATGTCACACGTTCATTTTATAGAACGTAGAGTACACAAAATGTTGTGTATGTTTATAACCGGAGCAGGTCGATGATTTTATCAATCACTGACTCGTCATGGCGCCCCTCTTCAATGTGGTCCGCGAAGAACTCGTATATGTCCATAGGATCATGCCCAACAATTGGGATAAGGAGGTGTGGCGCGAGAAGATGGTGGGTACGGATTGAGAGGGCAGTAGGGCGCGCTGGGTCAATATACTCAAGTACGGAGAACGAGATGATACGGTCGTACTCGTAGAGATTCTCATCGATCATCACGCCCTCGTCCGTGATACGGAAGCGATGGAGCTGCGGGCGCTTCATGGTTGTGAGGGCGAGCACGCCAGACGCGACGATAATCAAAAGGGCGAGAATTACATTCCCGAACAGAATGCTTGCAACTGCAGCGGCTACCGCGATGATACCGAGTGCCCAATACCAATCAGCACTCTTCTCTTCGAAGATGTATCCATCTGATTCCCACTCGAAGAACACAGCTCGTGCCATAGATACATGAATGATAACACTCGCGCCCGTATGCTAGTGCATGAAATCACACTCGCAAGCGGTCTAGTCGCGTACCTTGCGGTGGTGGGTATATAATTAAAACGTAACGAACCACACCGATTTCCACGCGCCATGGACCAGAACAACCAGCAGCCACAGGTAACCTTTGAGAATGAGGAATTTCAGCGACCTGTAACATCTTCTCAAACGCAGACACCTGGAATCGTAGGGTGGGTTGTGAAGTGCTCAGGCGGCCTTATTAAGAATGAGAAACAGGCGCAGTATGTGCTTGTTGGATTCCTGGTTGTGGCGATTGTCTTCGTCGCTTTTCTTATATTCAGCAGTGGAGGTACGGGCGCAAAATTTGAGGCACCCCCTGGCCAGAAAATCATCTATCCAGAGAATGAACCGCCGCGTCTCGAGCAGAAATTTTAGCGTATGGCTTTTTACGCCCAGAAACAAACCAGAGGTTTTACGCTCATTGAGTTGTTGGTTGTGATTGCGATCATCGGCATTCTTTCAAGTGTTGTGCTCGCTAGTTTAAACAGTGCAAGAACGAAAGCGCGAGACACTGTACGCAAATCAGATTTGAAACAACTCCAAACAGCGCTTGAGCTCTATTACAATAGTAGTGGAAGTTATCCTTCAACTGGTTCTCCTAACCCAAGCTGGAGAGGTGCTGTCTCATACGGTGGGTATGGAACGGGTGCAAGCGGATATATCCCAGGATTAGTTCCAACGCACATATCTGTTTTGCCCTTAGATCCGAAAGGTTCTTTGGATGGGTATCTGTATCTATCCGATGGCATAAACTACAAACTGCTTTCACACGTAAGTCCTGAAAGTTACCCAAGTGTAGGGAAACCATTTTACGACCCGGTTCGTCCTACGTGGGCATGGATGCTGTGCAGCGGAGAACCTGCATGCAGTTCGTGGTAGCCACCCTGTTTTTACTTTCTTCTAAAACATCGACTTTTGCGGAGGAGGCGAGATTCGAACTCGCGGTACCTTTCAGTACGGCGCATTTCAAGTGCGCTGGAATAAACCACTATCCGACTCCTCCATATAAAGTTTTACGCTGTTGAAGCAGGTGACGCAACTCTCATAGATGTGGCCCACAAGGGAAAGGCCGTGTAGCATGAATCTATGCGCTACATGGGAATAGATTTTGGTACGAAGAAAATAGGTATCGCCCTCTCGGTCGAGGGTGCCTCCATGGGCTTTCCACACTGCATCATCCCGAATGATGGGCGCTTGATAGACGAGATACTTACACTCATCGAGCGTAAGAACGTCGAAGCAATCGTAATAGGGGAGTCGATGGGCATGGACGGTACCGAGAACAAAGTAGCTAAGCTCGCGAAGGAATTCGCGATGCTCCTCGAACAACGTTCCGGAATCGAGGTGTTCTTTGAGCCTGAGATGTACACCACCCAAGAAGCACGCCGCGACTTCGAAGGGGTGCGTATGCCTGGAAGTCCCGATGTGGACGCATCCGCTGCCGCCCTTATCCTTACTAGCTACCTCACCCGTACCCATGGCTGACGAAAACCACATTTCCATAGATGAGTTCGCGAAGATAGAAGTGAAGGTTGGTACGGTGCGAAGCGCTGAACTTGTACCCGAGACCGATAAGCTTTTAAGACTCGTTGTTGATTTCAACGAGGAATCAGGACCGCGTCAGATTGTCTCAGGCATTCGCGCGTACGTTGCTGAACCAGAAGATCTTGTCGGGAGGCAACTCGCGTTTGTGACGAATCTTGCACCGAGAAAAATAAAAGGACTTGAATCAAACGGTATGTTGTTTGCTGTAGGTCAGGACGACACGTTCGCATTCCTCTCGCCCGATCGATACGTACCGCCAGGAACAACTGCGCATTAGTCACACTTCATGTTCGTCTGCGCGGTATACTCTGCGTACGTATGGCCAAGAACGCACTCGCTCGACTCACGCGTATAGAATTCGCTCCGCCGAAGTATCTCGCATTTCCAACAGCAGGCATCGATGTTTCTGCGAGTGGTGTGAAGCTCGCGGTACTTGAGGAACGTCTTCACGGACTTGAGCTCGTTGCGTTCGGGGAGGAACGCCTTCCTATGGGTGCCGTAACCGGTGGCGAGATGACAGATCGTGCGGCGATTGTCGCGGCTGTCCGCACGCTCGCAAAGAAACATCACGTGCGTTTCGCGAACATCGCACTCTCTGAGTCGAGGAGCTATCTGTTTGAGGCTCAGACATCCGGAAAGGAGAGCAAAGACTGGCGCACTGCTATAGAACAGCGCCTCGACGAGTACGTGCCGCTCCCGCCATCAGAAGTAGCATTTGATCTCGTGTCCTCTGGGGTAGTGGGGGACCAGACGCAGGTACTCGGCGTTGGCTACGCCCGACGTGTCATTGAAGAATCAGTGTCAGCGTTTGATGAGGCGAACGTCACGGTTCGCGCCGTTGAAAACGAAATGTTCTCCATGCCGCGTGCACTCCTTCCGGTAGGAGATCAAGAAACGGTATTGCTCATTGATATCGGCAAGACAACTACAAAGCTTGCGGTTATTTCGCGTCGGGTCCCGCGGTTCGCTACAACGCTTGATGTTGGCGGCCACGCGCTCACACTCGCGGTGCAGAAACACTTTGGTGTAACAGAAGAGGAAGCGAAGCGTGTGAAGGCTGAACACGGGCTCGTAATCAATGAATCAGATCCGGGGTATCTCGAAGCCATGCTCTCAACGGTTTCTGTTATACGAGAAGAAATCATTCGAAGACTCGACTACTGGCAGTCCCGCTCAGCAGCGGGCGGGGTGCACGAGCCGGTGACGCGAGCAATTCTTGCGGGCGGGAACGCAACGGTACGTGGTCTGCCGGAGTATCTTGAAACGTCTCTTAAAATTCCCGTTGAGCTCGGTGACGTGTTCGTGAATCTGGCACCACGCGAGTCGTGGCTCCCACCACTTGATTATCTTGAGTCACTTGCGTATGGGACCGCGATCGGTCTTGCCCTACGAGAATATGGAACTTGAGCTCACAAACCTTCTCCCTGAAGAGCGCATACGCTCGCTACGCCGTGTCTACTTCACTCGGCTTGCGGTTGTAGCAGTTCTTCTTCTGTCTGGCGTGATTCTAGTGCACGGCGTGCTTCTACTGCCGTCTTATATGTATTTGAGAAACCAAGTGGGGGAGCGGACAGCGTCTCTTGTGGCGCTAACTGCCACCCTTGCGGGCAGCGAAGAGAAAGAAATAAGTACACGGGTTGCAGCGTTGGGAGCTGACTCAGCGTATCTTGCACGGCTTTCTTCTGTACCAAAAGCATCTGCAGCAGTTCGTGCGATTACGGCACTTCCGCGTTCCGGCATCAGACTTACCGGGTTCTCATTCGCACCGAAAGCAGACGCAGAGACGACGATGTCCGTCTCTGGTGTCGCAACAACACGCGAGGCCCTAAGAACCTTTGAGCAGTCTTTGGCAGGTCAGCCGTTCATAACGTCTGCCGACCTGCCGATTAGTGTGTACGCGAAGGAGCGTGACATTTCGTTCACCATTAGCCTTACGGGACCATTTACGCTATGAACCGCGCTTCTTTAATCCAGCTTGTTGTAGCGCTTGTTGTGTTCATAGCTGTACTTGGTATCTACGGTTTCTGGTACTCGCTTGTAGGAAAGGCGAGTGTAGAGGCCGCCGCACTCTCTGAGGAAATTCGCACGAAGAGTCAGGATTCGGCGCGGGTTGCAGCAGCTAAAGTTGCACTTGAATCTCTTGCAGAAGACGAAGCGGCGATGCGTGCGTACCTGGTACGCGAGCAAGATATCGTGCCGTTTCTTGGCACGCTCGAAGACACTGGGGCGTCGCTCGGCGCTGGTGTTGAGGTGGTATCAGTATCTGCGGAACCTAGAGGGGAGCGCAGTCAGCTTCAGCTCTCTCTAAAGATAACCGGATCATTTGATGCGGTGCTACGTACCCTCGGCGCTATCGAGTATGGACCGTACGATAGTGCTATCCAGTCTGTAACATTCGATACTGTTCCAACCGAAGGATCCTCATCTTGGACAGCAGCCGCAACGTTTACGCTCGGAACTCAGTCAGAGAAACCATAAGTATGAAAATCTCACTCAACCCAGGTCCGATTCTAAAGAAATTCTCGTATGGCAGTCGCGTGCAGCCTGCGCGCGATTGGTTCTACCTACTTGTTGCTATGACCGTCCTTGTTGCACTCTCCATTGGATGGAACCTCTGGCTCCTGCGCAGTGTTGAGAAGGGAGGAACCATAGGAGACGAGAATGCGACGGTCGAGTCCTTTGATGAAGCACCGATTGAATCGGTACGGGCGGTATTTGAAGAGAGACGCGCCGAGCAGCTCCGGTACCGCCAGGAGTATCGGTTCGTTGACCCGTCTCTCTAGGACCGCTACTGTACTAAAGCCCCCATAGCTTAATGGATAAAGCTGCGGACTTCTAAGCCGTCGATCTTGGTTCGATTCCAGGTGGGGGCACAAGGAAAAATCATGTGAGGCATATATATGCCCGGGTGGTGAAATTGGTAGACACGCTACGCTCAGGTCGTAGAGTCCGCAAGGGTGTGCAGGTTCAAGTCCTGTCCTGGGCACGAAATGAAACAAAGCCGCTCTTAAGGGAGCGGCTTTGTGTTTCTGTGGGCGATGGAGGACTCGAACCCCCGGCCTACCGAGTGTAAATCGGTCGCTCTAACCAACTGAGCTAATCGCCCGACCTGTCCACCATATCAAACAATTGGTGCACATGTAAACATTTGAACTGCTGTATAATATACATAGAGTATAAGTCTCTGTATCGTATGAAAAGAACTGAAAAGGACCAAGCTCTTTCCTTGCGAAAGAAAGGTTGCTCTATGAACGAAATAGCTTCAGCGCTTAACGTATCGAAGGCGAGTGTTAGCCTGTGGGTTCGTGACGTCCCGCTTTCTAAGACTCAAAGAGGGAAACTGAACGCTCGTGGATTCAGCGTAGACGCGATCGAAAAGAGAAGAATAAACAGAATCGAGAATACGAGACAAAGACACAGGAAGATCATCGATTCTGCAAAAGAGAGGATTCCTGTACTAACACAGAACCAACTTTTTCTTGTTGGCGTAGCGTTGTACTGGGGTGAAGGGGGGAAGACCGCAAAAGGTATGGCACGCATAGCAAATGCCGACCCGGCTGTTATCAAGTTTATGATGCGCTTCTTTAGGGAGATATGTGAAGTGCCGGAAGAGAGGTTCCGGGGGCACGTGCATACTTTCTCGCATTTAAATGCGAAGAGGGCAGAAGAGTATTGGTCCGAAGTATCAGGGATTACGGTAAGGCAATTCTATAAAACATACTCAAAACCAAGCATTGCAAGTAAAGGAAAGAAAGATAGTCTTCCATTTGGCACCTTCCAAATTTATGTCTGCGATACAGAACTTTTCTTAAGAATAAGTGGCTGGATTGAACGATTATCTGAACTTGGTGCTGAAGTACCGCAACCTTTAGGTCATTAACATTGTATTAATAGATATGCATGAGCGACTCGAAGCCATTATCTCCGGAAGAGTACAGATGGTTATGTACCGAGACTTCGCTCAAAGGAAGGCAAGACGTCTTAAGCTTATAGGCACTGTTGAGAATCTCTCGAACGGAACGGTACGCGTAATTGCAGAAGGTCCGCGCGGTGTACTCGAGGAATATATAACGCGCCTTGAAGGCGGACCGCTTCTTGCACGGGTAGAGAAGGTCATCCCAACATGGAGGTCTGTGGTGGGTGGGTACGAGGGGTTCACTATCATCTACTAGCATGAGTACCTTGCGATCTATCGGTGTCATCATGGACGGCAACCGCCGTTGGGCGAAGGAGCGTAATCTCCCGACCCTTGAGGGGCACAAGAAAGGCTTTGAGCGTATACAGGATCTTATCGCTTGGTGCGAAGAGACTTCAATTGAGGAGGTTGTTCTGTATGCGTTCTCAACCGAGAACTGGAATCGATCCACCGAGGAGGTTGAATATTTAATGGATATATTTGAGCACTCGTTCTCAGGTACGCTTGCGAAGATATCTGAAAAAGGGATCCGGATCAGATTCGTAGGACAATTAGAACGTTTCTCTGCAGGTC
>JAUPKX010000014.1 GCA_030837225.1 Patescibacteria group bacterium
CCCTCGATAACTACCATATCGCGGCTTATGGAAACATTGAGCTCGTCAGGTCGAACACCCGCAACGAATGCGCGGATAACGATCTCGTTCGGTGTCTGGTAGACGTCTACCGGGAGCTGGCCCTCGCTCTGGTCCTCGTCGATGACGCTCGCATAGGAGCGAGTCTGAGGGGCACTACTCATAGGCACCGGAGTCTGCATGCCGCCTTGCATAGGAGGGAGGTCGTCGTCGAACGCGTCATAGTGATCGTCCATCGGAGCAGAGCCGGAGAGGCGGTCGAAGAAAGATCGTTTTTTCATACGCGTTTAGATTTCGCAGGTGTTGGTGGGTAATTTCCGGTAACGGAGATATTTAAGTACTTCAAAGAGTGCGAACAGTACGACGGCGCCGCTCCATACCATGAAGAAGGCGAGGAGCGTGAATGAACCGCTTCCATCAATTATAAGGAAGTTGAAAAGCGCATGCAATGCTATCGCAAGGATAAGTCCTAGTGTTGCGCACGCGGTGCGCACGAAACGACTCCTCCTGAACGAGAAGGCGAGAGAGAATCCAATCACTGCAGACGCAACAACATGAAGAAGAGTAGAGCCAATAAAGCGAAGATTTCCGGTAAGGAGACCTTCAACCATATTGCCGCCTGAGAATGGTGCAATGAGGAAGAGTGCGTTCTCAAGCGCTGCGAACCCTAGTGCGACGGTAATCATATATATCACGAGGTCTATAGACTCGTTCACCGAGCGTCGCCAAAGTACGATTATAGCGGCGAGGAGATACTTCACCGTCTCCTCTATAGCGGCCCAGCCGATAATAACGGGAATACCCGCAGGGAGCGTAAGTACGGCGAAGCGCTCAAGGGGTAGTACGAGCACAACCGAGAGCATGCCGGCTACAACCGCAAGTGCAATCATGTGGCGAGGCTCTGGGCAGCGACGGTCTTCCTTAAGAAGGAAGTAGAGCCAAACCATTGCAGGCAGAATCCCGCCAAGAAATGCAAAGAAGAGGGTCTCGAAGGACAACATCCTCTGTATTCTACACTGCCGAGGAAGGCCACTTCTCCACCATAAGCAGGGTATCCCCAGAGCGGACACTCTTCCAGATTTCTTCGGTTACGAACGGCATGAATGGGTGAAGGATCTTTAGAAGATCGCTTAGCAGGGATAGGAGGAGAACCTTGCGTGATGCTTTTGCTGACTCGTCATTCCCTATAAAGATACCTTTTGATTCCTCGATGAGTTCATCAGCGAGGCGATGCCACGCGAAATGGTAGATCTTCTCTGCAGCAAGGTAGATCCTGTGCTCGTCGATGTCAGTAGTGACATCTGTGATAAGTGCATCAAGCTCTGCACGAATAGCCTGGTCGCTATCAGTGAGTGGGTGCGAAAGGTCAGCACCTTCAGTTTCAGTGAGTATGTAGCGGGTAATATTCCAGAGCTTGTTCGCAAAGTTTTTGTAGCCCTTTATCTTATCCTCGCTGATACGTGTATCCGTTCCTGGGGTGTTTCCAACGATAAGCGCCATGCGAGCGGCATCCGCGCCGAATTTGTCCGCAATCTCAAGCGGATCGAGATTGTTGCCAAGAGACTTCGACATCTTGCGTCCCTGTGCATCACGAACCAGTCCATGCAGGTACACGGTCTTGAAGGGAATGTCGTTAAGCGCGAAGCCCGTCATAAGAATCATGCGAGCTACCCAGAAGAAGATAATGTCGTAGCCGGTCTCAAGGAGAGCGGTTGGGTGGTATGTCTTAAAGTCTTCAGTTTGTTCAGGCCAACCGAGTGTTGAGAAAGTCCACAGGCCTGAGGAGAACCAGGTGTCGAGTGTGTCTTCGTCTTGACTCCAGCCGTCGCCGTCTGGCACTTCGCCAACTACAATCTCGTCCCCTCGGTACCAGACTGGAATTCGATGTCCGTACCAAATCTGTCGGCTTATGCACCAGTCTCTGAGATTCTCTATCCAATGGAAATAGGTCTTATCAAAATGCTCAGGGAGAATCGTTATTCGTCCGTCACGGACTGGTTCGAGCATAAGTTCCTTTAGCGATTTCCCGCGCTCTGGTATTTCCTTGTTCACATCAATGAACCACTGGAGTTTCGGGAGAGGTTCAATAACGCCGCTCGTGCGCTCAGCGAGGGAAATGTTCTGCGAGATGTCTTCCTCCTTCTCGAGGAGTCCTTCTTCACGAAGCCACTCAACAACCATGTCACGCGCTTCGGAAGTCTTCTTTCCGTTGAGTCTGCCTTCGACCATCATCTTTGCGTACTCGTTGATTACCTGTGTGCGCGGGAGATCATGACGGTCAGCAATATCCCAGTCAATCTGACTGTGTGCAGGGGTAACACCGAGAGCACCGGTACCGAAAGCCGGATCAACCTCTTTGTCGGCAACAACGCGAATAGATATTGGAACCTCGCAGAACACAGCCTCGAAAGTCTTTCCAACGAACTCCTTGTAGCGAGTATCGTCCGGGTGCACGGCTACGGCTACGTCGCCAACCTTAGTCTCTGGGCGTGTTGTAGAGATGCTAATAGGAAAGTCCTTCGAATACTTAAAGGTATAGAGTTTTGCTTTACGCTCTTCGTGCACGATCTCATCGTCCGAGATCGTTGTCTGGCCCTTTGGGTCCCAGTTCACGATGCGGTTGCCGCGATAGATAAGACCAGCGTCATACATCTGTTTGAATACGGTGTGGACTGCACGAGTACGAGTCTCGTCGAGGGTGAACGCTTCGCGAGACCAGTCGAGGGAGGCGCCCATCACCTTAAGTTGGCTCACGATAGTGTCATGGCTTTCGTTCGCGAACGCACCGATGCGCGCGAGGAGCTCTTCGCGTCCGAGATCATGGCGGCTCTTGCCCTCCTTCTTACTGATTTCCTTTTCAACAACGGACTGCGTCGCAATTGCTGCATGGTCGGTGCCGGGAATCCAGAGGGTGCGGTATCCCTGCATACGCTTGGTGCGAACGAATACGTCCTCAACGGCGAGCATGAGCGCGTGGCCCATGTGGAGACGTCCGGTGACGTTGGGAGGTGGGAGGACTATGGAATATGCTTTCGCGCCAGGCTTTGTAAGGCCATCTTCGAGCATGCGATCAGGGTTGAAATACCCGCTTTCCTCCCATTCCTGGAAGATACGGGGCTCGGTTGCCTGGGGGTCGTAGGGCTTGAGGAATTTGTCGTCCATTTACTTCGAATATAGCAAATAACGCCCCTATCCGCCCGTCTATGTAAGGGAAAGGTTCCCGTTCGCTCGCATCTGGTCTGGCTCAGTGAATTCCTTCTTAAGCGCTCGATAGTAGCCAGCGATACCGATCATAATCGCGTTATCAGTAGTGAAGCGCGGAGTAGGAATCCGAAGAGCTACTTCAGGATGCTCATTACTAATGTGCTCTGTAAAGAATTTGCGGATATGCGTGTCGGCAGAGACGCCACCACCGAGCACGAGCGTCTTGGCGCCTGTTGTATACAGAGCCTTCGATGATTTCGCGAATAGCACTTCACTCGTAGCATCTTCGAATGCATGGGAGATTTCTTCCTTCTCTGTTTCTGTTAAGGTGCGATCTTTTACCATGTAGAGCACTGCGGTTTTGAGCCCTGAGAAAGAAAAGTCACAGGTATCGTCACGCATCATGGGACGGGGTAGTGATGGTTTGATTGTGTTTCCACGCGCAATAGCTGCTGTGGCGAGTTTGGATATCTCCGGCCCTCCTGGATATGGGAGCCCAAGCATACGCGCTGCTTTGTCGAATGCTTCGCCAACTGCATCATCCTTTGTCTGGCCAATAAGACGGTACGAGAGCCACTGGTCCATGGAGACGAGTTCGGTGTGTCCTCCAGATATAAGGAGACCAAGAACCGGAAGGGACACGTCCTTGATTTCAAACGTGCCATCTTCGTTTGGCTTAGTTAGAGCAGATAGCAAATGACCTTCCATATGGTTCACGCCGATAAGTGGCTTTTCCCATACCATCGCTAACGCACGTGCGAGGTTAACCCCAACCCAAAGCGCAGGCTCAAGTCCCGGCCCATGCGTTACGGCTATCGCATCAATGGCGGGAGTCTCAGACTCGTCAAGAAACGCGAAGAGCGCCTCGGCGAGCTCTGGCTCGCGCGTAAGCAGTGTTCCTATCTCAGTCCGGATTGCGTCCGGAAGCAGCTGTCGGTCTTCATGCAAAAGCTCAGCCTCTTCAAGAGATGCTGCGAGTACCGGCACGAGATTCTTCGCGTGCTCGCGCTTCGCAACAGCAGGGAACACGCCGCCAAACTCGCGGTGTATATCAATTTGCGAGAGGAGGACGTTCCCGAGGATCTTGAATGAAGTGTTCTGTTCGTCCCCTTTGCATTCAAGAATAGAGATTGCGGTCTCGTCGCACGATGTTTCAATCGCGAGTATTTTCATCTTTTTCTACCAGTGTCCACGGCATCAAGCCATCTGCAGGAATGAGAAATCCGGACGAACTCTTGTGCCCATTGCCGCCGTACTTCTGTGCAATCTCAGACACATCGATTGTGCCGTCTCCGCGGATCGAGACACCGAATCCCTTGGGGTGTGCAGCAACAACAAGCGAGAAGGGCCCCTGCTTCTTTGCGAGCATGTTGCCAACAAGGGACTTCATTGGCTTGAAGGGGTGCGCGGTTGCGAAATAGACTTGGTGTCCTTCGAATTCAACGAGCTTCGCGTGTTCAACCGCGTGTTCTGCAAGTATCTCGAAGTATTCTCCGTACGTACGTATCTTCTCAAGGAATGCTTCGCTGGTCTCAGGGTTGTCGAGCGTTGCTACAAGCTCGTCCCAGAGTTCAAATGTGTACGGTTTAACGGCAAGATACGAGACAATTGCGCGAGTGTCCGGGAGCTTGAAAAGGAAGAGGTCATCATCCTCAACATAGGAGAGGAGTTTCGGGGTTAGCTCTTCTGGGTGGAAATAGTGCCAGGCAAGTGTCGCACCCGAGCGATCGTTATCAAAGATTGAGCCTGGGAATGATTCGGTAACCTCCCGCACACCTTCGTGGTGGTCGAGAATCATGATGCTGTTCGCATCTTTTGCTATAGCATCCATCTGTTCTTTTTCGTACACGAAATCAACAAAGTAGAGATCAGCTCCTGTAACGTCAGGAATTGGGTCATTCCCGCGAGTAAGCGGAACATACTCCGCCGCATCGCCGAACTTCTTCCAGGCAGCATACGCGCCGCCGAACCCGTCCGGGCAACTGCCATGATAGAAGATGATGGTGCGGGTATTCATAGGTCCGTTATAGCGCATTTAAGTACGTAGTGCGAACGCATAGGCCGCCCTCAACGAGGGCGGCCATGGGTGTCAGAACCGAGATGGGAAACGACACACGCTACAGCAGCGACGACGAAGCATGCAGCCATCACACCGAACATCAAATTAGGGTTTTGAATGGCTTCGTCTATTCTCTCGAGAACGGGCACAGGAACACTTTTCGAGTCCATGATGCTACTCCTTCCACCTAGCATGATACCAACGATCGAACAGACAGAGTCCGGTATTTAGACCGGACTCCGGATAACTTTGGTGCGCGGTGCAGGATTCGAACCTGCGACATCCACAACGTCAATGTGGCGCTCTACCAACTGAGCTAACCGCGCATGTGTTCGCACGATAGCGTATTTGGCGCTACCATTCAAGCCATGGAAATACTTCGCGTAGGTGATGTAGGAGTTGAGGTTGCGGCCGCAAAAGCGGCGTTAGTCCTCAAATCCGATGGGCTCGTTGTTTACCCAACGGATACCCTCTATGGTTTAGGTGCTGCAATGGATAGTTCAGAGGCTGTAGCGAAACTTCATGCAATTAAGTCTCGAAGCGAGGAAAAATTCCTTTCGTTCATAGTACCTGACGTTTCAATGATAGAGCGCTACGCCCACATGAATGAAACATCACGTACTCTTGCCACTAGTTTTTTGCCAGGTCCTCTTACACTTAAGCTTGAGGCAAAAGACTCGGTCCCTGCATCTGTTGCGCATGACGGTGCTATCCGTATTCGTATACCGGACGACACCTTTGCTCTGGCACTTGCACGAGCATACGGTGCGCCCTTTAGTGCAACGAGCGCAAACATTTCTGGAGAACCAACACCCTCTACAATAGAAGGTATCGTTGCACAATTTGGAGAAAGAATTAGTGATATTGATCTTCTCGTTGATGACGGCCCTCGTGCAGGGGGAACACCATCCACGATTATTTCGTGCGTAGGAGAGAAACTTGAGATTATACGAGAAGGAGCGCTTTCTAAAGAAGCGTTAGGTCTATAAAGCAAATCGGCCCCACCAGAAAGGCGGGGCCGATAATCGGACTTAGAGATAAAGCTCTTCGCATGGGCCATGTGTAGTGGTAGCAGACTGCGGCGTAGGCGTGGTTGCTGCGACATGCCGCCATGGCGTTCGATCGCGCCCGCCAGAGAACCTGATGAGTGCCGGACCAGTTTCCGCCCTGCGTGTCATAGGTCCAGCAGCGGTAGACCAGGGCCCGGCTTGCTGCAGCCACGGTCAACTCAGAACGTGCCACGTCGGACGGCGAAATCGCCGGTGCAGCGCTTGCGGTGCCCATGGTGAGGACCGCGAGCGCCACGGCCGGCGCAAGGAATATCTTCTTCACTTCAACTCTCCGTTGATAGGTTTATGAAAAGGTACGCGATACTCGTGAGAGCCTACCGCGGAAGCCGGTCCGTCGTCAAATTTAAGATACCGGGAACCAGCCCGTTGCCTTGCGACTCGTGGCAACCGAGTGCGTAAGCGGTTCTCCTCGTCCTGTCTCGCAGACAAGCTTCAGGCTCTGAAGTGCCTTCTCCCACTGATACCCATTGATACGGTAGAACTCGGTAATCTCGCTCCAGCCACTCTGATTGAATTTCACGAGTGTTCCGCGTCCGCCACTCTCAGAGAGGTCGATGCGTATGTCTGTAGGGAAGTCCACGGGGTTCGTTGAGAACGTACTGCGTAGGACAGTCCACTTAAGCATCTTATTCTTGCGGTAGTCAGAGACAGCAACATGTGTTGCCTGCTCCTCGCCAAAGCCAAGTTTCAGCTCGCCACCTTTTTTGGGATCTCCCGTGATATCGCGTGAGTACCAACTGCGTAGTCCGCCGAGGGTAGTCATGATCTCATAGACGCTGCTCATAGGCATCGCTATTTCAATATCGAAGGTGATCTTTTCCATAGAAGGGTAGAAACGCGAAAGCGCCCCGAAGGGCGCTTTTCGGTTAGACCTTGCTGACCTTGATCGCGTTCTGTCCCTTAGGACCTTCAGCGATTTCAAACTCGAGCGTGTCTCCCTCGCGAAGATCGTCAAAGTTGACGTTCACGAGCTCGTTAGAGTGGAAGAAAAGATCCTTCGCTGCTCCTTCGATGCGGATGAAGCCGAACCCCTTATCGGTAAGTCCTGCAATTGTTCCCTGCTGCATATACGATGTTTTGTTGAGAGCACCTAAGTAAGTATCAATGAGGCTGGATATCGAAACTACGATTTCCGTACTACTTACTCAGCGCTACGTTGATACGCCTACACTACTACAATCGGTTTATTTTGTCAACTCAATTGACCGCAAGGCTTGATAGGTACATACACCGCCTCTATTTCTAGGGAACTTTCTGTGTACACCACCTCTTCGACTCCATCTTTTAAGGAGGCGTGTTCACTATCGCATAGACACTCATCTATAAATTTACTCAAACATAAGATACGATAAGGCCATGGAACTTTTCTCATACATTGGTCTGCATACTGCGTACCTACTTATTTTTTCGGTTACGCTTGGGCTTGGGCTTGGTGCATCTGCGTTAAGTCATATACTTTTTCTTTTCTCGGGAAATGATGGAAAGATATCGTACGACGAGTTCAAACTGTTAAAGATTTCACGCGTAGTGATATGGATCGCAATTCTTTTATACGGGTTTAGCGGTCTCGGTCTCTTTACGCTTGCGTACGAGTCAATGGTTGAGCTAGGAATCTTTTACGCCAGCATGACTGTCGCAATGATTCTCATTGGGAATGAGATCGCATTTACCCTGCGTCACTTGCCGCGCGTGCGTGACATCCGTAAGGGAAGTATCGCTTTAGACGCATTCGTTCTCGAGAGCGGTGTAGTGTCGGCAGTTTCGTGGATATTTTTGATGTTCCACCATGTTATCTACCGAACCGATATTGGCTATTTTGCATTCATGGCGCTTTACGCAGTTGCTATTGCAGTGGGTATGCTTGCGACCTGGCTCATACGAAGATCAAGCGTTCGTTCGCATGACGCGTTGATATTGAAACGATCGGTTCTGGCGGCATTATTCTTTGCCCTCATATTCGCGGGAGCGTGGTATGCAAAGGCCGACCGCTTTATTAAGCCTGCAGACATTGGCAAGCGCATAGTTGCTGAAGTAGTAGGGCCGACCTATACGCTAGACGATGTCGCGCTTCATAATAATGATGAGGACTGCTGGCTCGCTATCGACAACAAAGTATTTAATGCGACCGAAGCATCACGCCTGCATCCTGCGATGTTCAATTGCGGCAAGGACGTGAGTGATAACTATCACAAAAATCACGGAGAGGGTATTAGGGATAAAATGATGAAGTATTACATTGGCGATCTTCGTAGCGGGAGTGGTCTAACAAGCGCAAGTGCTCAGTCTGAGAGGACTGAGGTGCTCAAGCCGTATCGTGAGCTGTACGTCGATGAAGGGTCATGGAACCCGCGCGAGCTTATGCTCGTTGTGGAGAAAGACGTAGAGAAGTTACTTGCCATCGATGGGACGACACACAAGGTTATCGGGCGTGTCCACGACGTTGGCTTTCAGCCTCACACTTCCGTCTACTCGTCGGATGCAAAATACATGTACATCATTTCTCGTGATGGCTGGCTTACAAAGATTGATCTTACGACTCTCGAGCCGGTTGTGTCGGTACTCGTTGGCGAGAATTCACGAGGTACTGCTATCACTGATAACGACAAGTACATTGCAATCGGCAATTATGAGCCAGGCAATCTTGTCATACTCGATGCCCATTCGATGGAGATTTTAAAGACGATACCACTGACCATGGAAAAGGACGGTAAGCAAATTGAGTCTCGTGCGGGCGCGGTCGTCGAAGATGGAAACCGTATCATTGTGGCACTTAAGGATGGAACGAGCGTCTGGGCGATTGACACCGACCAGCCAGGATTTCCTGTGACACATAAGTTCTCGGATATTGGTGAGGGAAAACCAGCCCTTCATGATGCCTTCCTTACACCAAACGGTTCTCATTATATTGTTGCGTCGCAAGGGTCAAAGACGGTGTGGATTCTTGATGTGGCGACGATGAAACCGGTCGCGGAAGTAGAAACCGGCGAAACGCCGCACACGGGACCGGGTGCCGCGTGGGGTAATTACATTTATATACCGTCATTGGGAGAGGGTCTTATTACGGTTATCGACATAACCACATGGAAACCAGTGAAGTATATAAAGACTGGTGGACCAGGTCTTTTCGTACGAAGCTACAGCAAGAACCCAACCTACCCCTATGTGTGGGCTGACACCGCGTTCGGCGAACGCAAGGACGAGATTTACGTCATTGATGCGCGCATCAATGAAATTGTAAAAACTATTATCCCAGTTAAAGGAGAAAGCTCGTGGCACCCGGAATTTACTTATGACGGGAAGTTTGTGTACGTCGTCTCGCAATCTGCGAATGAAGTTGAGGTGTACGACGCATACACTTTCAATATCGTGAAGCGCATTAAGTCAGATACGCCGTCGGCGATATCTAATGTTGGCTTGCGTATTGAGGAGCCGGGCTTGTAGACCGCAGCTCCATTTCGAACATGTTTCAATTTGTGACCCTAACGGGAAATAATTGGAACCGCTTCCTGCTACAGATACAAGCTTTCAATGTCTTGAAATAGTAAAACCCCAGACCGGATTGTCTGGGGTTTTAGTGGGGAGATTGCTTACTCCTTGGATATATCGCCCTCGGTTCCTTGCTGAGTCTGATGTGTAGCGCTCGCATACTCGTAGACTTCGTGAACACTGGTCTGTATGAGTTTTACTAGAGCGTCAATATAGGCTTCGAGCGCGAGTATATTCTTCGCGTCGTTGTCATCCCAGCCCTCAGGGGTAAGGTCACCCTTCATATCAGCAAGATTCAAGTGGCTTGGGAATGGCAGATCCGCGTCATTAAGTGTGTCTATCCCTCTTTCAAAGCGAAGGCCGTCAGTATCCTTGTCTTCTTCAAGGGTAACTCTGAAATTAGATTCTATTTTATCTCCCATTTCCTCGACAAGGAACTTTCCATCCACATAGATACTTTCGTCAGTAGGTCCTTCAGGAAGGGGTTCCAGTTTGCAGAGAATCTTTACATCTTCTGCTAATTCTTCTGCACGCGCGTAGAGGGCGTCCCATGCTTCTTTTTGAGCAGGTTCCATGAGTTCTAAATCAGTCCAAAGAAATGGACCTCTCCCTGATGTAAGGTTCTTTTCAATCTTACTCCTAAGTTCTTGAGGGGTTGGGGAAGTTGCTTCCCATTTTGAAGTAGGAGCCTTTTCCGGGCTTGCAGACGAAGGTATTTTTTCCATATGCTCCAATCATCCCTTATCCAGAGGCTTTGTCAAAGTCTTTTTTGGTAAACTCGCTACAGCCAATTTGTGATGAGACAAAAGGAAAGCCGCCCTTGCGGGCGGTTCCTGTCGCATGACCCTAACGGGAAATAATTGGAACCGCTTTCTGCTGCAGATACAGGCTTTCGATGTATTGGAACAATAAGGCTCCAGGCTGGATTGTCTGGAGCTACGTCGCCAAAGCGCTTGCTTGGGGATACTCGTCGAGTGCCTTAAACCAATGCGTCAACCAAAAACCCTCATGAGCGCCGTCTTAAGATGTTAATCTGATCGTATGAAAATGAAGAAACTTTTAAAGACTGTGCGTCGGTCATTAGTCGTAGCATTTCTAGGGGTTTTGATTCTTCTCGTTCCCTATGTCCAGTTTCCTTTACTCTTTCTCAGTGGCCTTTTAACGGCATATGATTTCCTATGGCCAGGTGAGACAATTTTTAGGTCCCCTCATGTATTAATTCATTTTTGGGGTTTTGGAATTCAATCGGCTAATGCCTTTGCATTCTTCGGAAGCTTCATCTTCCTTCTCAGCTTGTTCGTGGAGAGTATAAGACATTGCTTAAAATATATTTTTGCAAGGTTGAGGGTTAAATTACCCACTTTCATCTCTTACGTATTAGGAATTTTGTTTGTCATCGGTCTCTCGACGCTGCTCCATAACATGAATTATCAGCTAATGAGCCAGTCTGAACTTGCTAGGACAAATACGTCTACAGAAACTCATTTTACTTGTTCTGAAGAATTGGCTCTGGATGTCACACCTACTGGCGATATAGAGGTTTACGTAGCGATGAAAGATGAGTCAACCAACTCAATAGGGCATCAGACTTTGTCGATAGGAAATATTGATTTCGAGACAGCGGTCCTAAATCCTTACTATTTTCAAGAGAATACAAGTGGTATGGCTAGTGCTTACGTAGATAAGATTCATTCCAGTATTAGATACGCAGTGGAAAACTGTAAGAATGTGCAAGGAAAAACGCTCCTGCAGAAATATCCCATACCATAGGAAGAACGACTGTTATTGTCAGCATTCTTCATTTCTCGACGCGGCTTCGTCAAGGCTAATCGGGATTGCTAACGCAAAACCGCCCATTCGGGCGGTTTTGCTCGTGTGATCCCACGGGGAATCGAACCCCGATTTCCTGCGTGAAAGGCGGGCGTCCTAACCGTTAGACGATGGGACCTTTCTTATATGTGGCACCTACGTATCCTACATTTTTGAAGCCGGAAATGCTAGGATGTTTGAGTTCTAGGCACGGAGGAGTGGCTGAGTGGTCGAAAGTACCACACTCGAAATGTGGCGTCCTGGAAACGGGACCGTGGGTTCGAATCCCACCTCCTCCGCCAAGGAAAAAGGGCGCTCGCGAAAACGAGCGCCCTTGAGGTTTCTAATGCAGGGTAACGCTATACTCATCTTCAAGATACGCCTTGATAGTTTCGGGCCCTTTCGTTTCCGGATAAGCAATTGCTCCATTGATGAAGCGGATCTCTCGTCCGTTCTTAGCCGGTAGTTGCCCAAATCCTGGACGATCCATAGGCGAAAGAATCTGATGGAGCCAGCGGAAGCTTTCTCCAGCATAGAGTTTGTTCGGCTCGTTGGTTCCAGGTACAAGAAATCCTGAAAGAGGTGAGCCGCCGACTAGAAGAAAGCTTTTACGCCTCACCGGATCGTTCGTGTTTACCCCAGCCCGAATGTCCGGCGGCATATCGCCCGCGATGAGGAGATCCTCAATAAGTTCGTTCCCGAACATACGTGTAAGTGCCCGACTAACCATATGCTCCTTGGTCGCGAGTGTTGGTGTTGCATAGAACAACAGACGGTTCTCACTCGCGGGACTGCTTTCGTCGGTAATAACGAAGTTGTTGAGTATCGGTTTGAATTCGCGCGTTAGTTCCGCAAGCTCGACACCTTTCGTTTCAAGTTTACTTGCAAATTCGAGTCCCCCAATCGTAGAAAGTATTTCAACTTTTGCACGCTCTTTTAGATAAAGGTTCTCCCTCGCGTCCTCAAGCAGGAACTCGAATTGCAGACGATATTCAAGTGGCATGACGTCCCTAAGGCCGGTTTCGTAATTAACAGGATTCTCAATCATCGAATAGTACGCTTCGAGATCAATCGCTCGTGCTGGTCGTTCAAGCCGCATTGCTTCAGCGGCGTACCGGACGGCTTTCTTAGCACTCTCTCGCCAATTAATTCCACCGAGCAGTGTATCGAAGCCGCGGTCAAGGCTGTAAAAACCCGACGCGTTCCGGTAGTGATTGCCCGTACCCAGGCTCATTATGAGATCCGGATCGGTGAATGCGTGTCGCTCTTCGAGAGACTCTGGAGGGCGGTAGACATGACGTCCATTTTCGATCCCAAGTAATGGTCGAGCTCGCTTAAATCCTCCATAAAGGACTGATGCGGCATATGCGCCCGAAGACATACCCATTTCCGCTGTCTGTGCAGTAACGGTACCGAACGTGCCGTGTGCATTTATGAAGCGTCGGACCGAATTTGCGGCGTTAATTTCAGAACGAGTAGGATTCTTGCACAAGAGCGTGCCATCAATATCGGAAATACAAACGAATTTCTTTGCATTGAATTTCATAGGTTCCCCCAACAGTTTATGTGAATGAACATTCCTGAGGACTATACCGTATATGTTCTGAAGACTTCATGAACCCTATAGAAGAGCCTAGATACGCTATACTGTGCGCATTATGCAGCTCAGCCTCCCAAAACCCAAAGACTGTGCCGAATGCGGGGACGGGGCGATCTTTCATAGGGTTACGTATATGAGCATCGTTGTGGACGAGATTATGGCGCCTTTTTCCCAGCCAAACCCACTTCTCCGGGGATTCGTGCGATTTGTATACGGTATAGAAAGGAAGGTAACGCCAATGCTTTTGACCCACTTCATGCGACTAGGGTGGGCAACCAAAGTAACTGAACCAGACGACGATACGCAGCTACTCGCGCTCATGCTCTGGAATGAAGCAAAAGAGCGTGACATAACGGTTTCGGAATTTCGTCTCTTTGGATTGCCGCGCAACATATTCGTGGCTAGGTATCCTAATGGACACCAAATAGCATACGAAGGTATCCCGATGCCAGGGAACTCAGACCTCGAGCGCGTACCCTGGATGGATAACAAAGCGGTACTAAAGCAGAAGTTCCGGAAGCTCGGACTTCCGGTTGCAAGGGGAGGTGCCGTATCAAACCTTAAAGACGCAAAGAAACTCTTTGCAACACTCACGCCACCCGTTATCGCCAAGCCGTTCTCTGGATCAGCATCCCGCCATACGGTGCTGCACATAACAAACGAGAAGGTACTCGAGCGCGGATTCAATGTTGCGAAGGAAATTGCGCCCAAGGTTGTTATAGAAGAAGAGCTCGTTGGAGCGGTGTATCGCGCAACCGTTGTGGACGGAACGTTTGCCGCAGCACTCCGCAGGGATCAGCCGCATGTTGTTGGAGACGGAACGAGCACCATTACGGAACTCGTTGCGAAAGCAAACAAACATCAGGGACGTCAGGGTCCGTATTTCCATCGAATGAAGCTCGACGAGTACGCGAAGGAGGAGCTTGCCTGGCAGGGTCTTACGTTCGAAAGCGTTCTTCCAGAAGGAAAGCGCGCAACGCTGCACCAGAAGATTAACTGGAGCGTGGGAGGAACAACCTGCGATGTCACCGACGAGACCCATCCAGACAATATTGAGCTCTTTGAGGAGGTGGCGAGAGTACTCAATACGAAGATGGTTGGTCTCGATTTCATTATTGGCGACATGAATAGGTCCTGGAAAGAACAAGACCGCTGCGGCATTCTTGAGTGCAACAGCATGCCGTTCTTCGACAATCATCATCTCCCGTTTGAAGGGAAGCCCCGGAATGTTGCGAGTCTCATCTGGGACATGAATAGGGGATAAGGGCTCATTTCCTTTTCACCTGCCCCTCTGTTAAACTTCATGTATAGGTCGAATTGCCAGCCAATATATATTGGATGGCTTTGTTTTCGGCCTTTTAGGCCTTATACAGAGTCGTTCAAACAAACAACAACATGACTGATGACACACAGATGGACCCTATGGTCGGTGGCGAGGAGGAGGTAGCTCCTGTCGCACCAACTGAGGAGGGCATGGAGGAGGCGCCTGTAGAGGCTGCTCCCGAGGCTGGCGAGGAGGAGGCTGCATAAGCCCCTTTAGCAAAAGAAAGAACCGCATCCTTGGATGCGGTTCTTTCTTTTTCCTAGGAGTGCTTCATAAGCCATTGATAGATGTCCTCAAGTGCTTTCACGGCGTCTCCAGCTGCAATGTTGTTCTGATGGTAGAGCTCGTCGGTACAATCTCCCGCAGCCCACACGCCGTCTACAGACGTGTGCTGATTCCGGGGATCCGTTATAACGCGGCCAACCTCATCAAGATCCACAAGTCCCTTTGCATAGTCGGTGTTCGGAATAACCCCGACCTCAACAAAGACACCGGTAACGGGAAGCTCGGTAACAACCTCTGTCGTGCGATCCTTAACGGTGAGCCCCGAGACGAACTTGTCGCCGAGTACCTCAACGGGCTCTGCGTTTAGCACGGTCTTCATGTTCGGATGCGCGAGCACCTTCTCGACCGTTATTGCGTCGCCTTTGAAGGATGCGTGACGATGGATGAGTGTCACGGACTTTGCGTACGCAAGGAGCTGCGCAGCAGTCTCAAGGCCGGCATTCCCGCCACCCACAACTGCTACATCTTGGCCTGAGAATAGTGGGCCGTCGCAAGACGCACAGTACGTAACACCCATGTTCTCGAACTTCTCGGCACCAGGTACCAAAAGCTTCTTCCTTCCGGCTCCTGAAGCGAGAAGAACAGAGCGGCCGGTATAGGTCTTGCCGTTGCGTGTAGAGGCAGTAAACACCCCGTCAGCCTGTGTAAGGCCCTCCACACGATCTCCTTCTACTATCTCGAGCACGTCCTGCTTGTAGGCCTCAAGATGTGCCTTGAAGGACTTCTTAAGATCGTCCCCGTGTATGTTCACGGTACCAATCCAGTTCTGGATACCGTCAGAGACTGTGGACTGGCCACCGATTTCTTCTGCTATGAGTACTGCTTTGAGACGTTTACGAGCGGCGTAGACGCCCGCAGCGACGCCCGCAGGTCCGCCGCCAATGATGATGAGATCGTTCATAGGGTCAGTATAGCAAAATCCCCTAGAGAGACTCTAGGGGATTTCGTCTACCTTCTTATTTCTTATGCCTTCGAAGGAAGCTTGGGATAGCGCCCCATGCCTCGTCTTCGTCCTCAGTCGCGTTCTGTTGTGCGGAAGGCGGGGTAACGGTCTTCTGGACCTGTACCTCCTCACGGCGCTGCGGCTGTGCGGTTACGAGAGGCTCTTCGCGACGCTTCTCAACCTTTGGCTCCTCAACGATAGGCTCAGGGAGCGGTGCCGGCTCCTCGCGGCGTCCCATATCGTTATAGATCTTCCCGCGGGTCTCCTCCTGCTCGGCAGGTGCCATAGCGAAAAGGGAACGCTCAATGCTGCCCTGACTGTGCTCGCCGTTGTCGCCCTCGGGGAAACCGGTTGCGATAACAATGATGCGGATCTGGCCCTTCTTGAGCTTCTCGTCGCGCATGATACCGAAGATAACCTTGGCGGCTGGATCAACTGAGTCGGATACAACCTTCGCAGCCTCCTGGACCTCGAGGATACCCAGATCGTCAGCACCTGCCACAACGAAGAGCACGCCCTTCGCGCCGGTAATAGAGACATCGAGAAGTGGGGAGTTAACGGCCTGCGCTGCTGCGTCTTGTGCACGGCGGTCGCCGTCAGCGATACCGATACCCATGAGTGCGGGACCTGCACCCTCCATAATCGCCTTGATGTCGTTGAAGTCGGTGTTGATCTCTCCTGGGGTGGTGATGATATCAGAGACGCCCTCAACTGCCTGGCGAAGGATCTCGTCGGCCATAGCGAACGCGGACTTCGCGGACGTCTGCGCCTCAACAATAGCGAGGAGCTTGTCGTTCGGAATAACGATGAACGCATCTACTTCTTTCTTGAGCTCCATGAGACCGCGCTCAGCGAGCTCCTTGCGGTGCATACCCTCGAACATGAATGGGCGAGTAACAACCGCTACGGTAAGCGCACCGATCTCTTTTGCAATCCGTGCAACAACTGGTGCCGCGCCGGTTCCGGTGCCGCCTCCCATACCACAGGTGATGAAAACCATGTCTGAGCCCTGGAGTGCCTCCTGGATCTCCTGGCGAGTCTCTTCAGCAGCACGCTTGCCGAGTTCCGGATTCATGCCGGTACCAAGCCCGCGGGTCAGGTTCTTCCCGATGTGGATCTTCCGCTTCGCGAGGGAACGGTGAAGATCCTGCGCATCAGAGTTAACGGCGATGAATTCAACACCCTTCACCTTGGAATTAACCATGTGATTCACGGCATTGCAGCCTGAGCCTCCGACTCCCACGACACGTATCCTGGCGAACGTCTCGACTTCTGGTTCTACTCGCTTTGACATATGGAGCTGTTAAATGGTCCCCTAATAAGTTCTGCCTCATCATACCAGGCAAATGCAGCATGCAAATACTGACAAAAATGGGAAACGTGCTGTAAAAAACAACACAAAAACACCGTGTATGCAGCTACGGAAGGAACTGTTTCAAAAACTTTTGCACGGTTGTCAAAAATTCGCCCATAACGAAACCGTCTTTCTTCTTCGGTGTTTCGGTGTCTCCCGTAAGACCCCATAACGCGAGCCCGTACGCAACCGCCCATGTCGCATCTTTTACTTTCGTGTCGCTCGAGACCTTAAGGTCAGCGATACGGGACGGAAGATTAAGCGTTCCTTTCGCAATGTCGCTAATAGACCCCTGGCCTGAAGCGCCGCCTGAGATAATGATGCCGGCAGGAAGGTTGCCGCGACGGCCGAGTACTTTCAAATGCTTGTCGATGAGCTCGAACATAGCGCGGAAACGTGCCGTAACAATCTCATCCACTTTCTTGCGCGGGTACATTGCGCCTCCTAGGCGCCCGAGCTTCAAACGCTCTGCGTCTTCAAGCGAAACCTTGAAGCCAAGCGCGAGGTCGTCCGTGATATTGGTGGAGCCAATAGGGAATACCTTTACAGAAATAGGGAGGCCCTCATCGTAGACAACGATAGACACGGTCTCTGCGCCAATGTTTGCGAGCACGCAGCCCTTCATCTTCTGGTCTTTGGTGAGCGTTACGTATGAGCCAGCAAGGGGAGACGCCATCCGATCGATAACCTCAATGTTCGCTGCTTCCGTAGTCGCGGTCAGGACCTCTGCATGCTGCGTGAGGCAGGTAACGAAAAGATAGTCCGCGGTGAGGCGCGTGCCCTTGAGGCCAATGGGCTCGCCGAGCGACTTTGCCCCATCCACCCGGAACTCTACGGGAATCTCATGGAGAATGGTTCGATTCAAGAAGCTTGGTCTTGCAGCCTCGCGTGCAGTCTCAAGTACCTTTTCGAGGTCGAGGTCGGTTATTTCCTGATCAGCGCGAGAGATAATGGTTTCGCCCGTAGCACGGATCTCGTCGAGGGATACGCCGCCTATAGCGAGGAATCCTCTCCTAATGGGAACTCGGGCAACCTGCTCAGCCTGAGCGCGTGCCTGACGCACGCTCTCTGCTGCATCCTCCGCATCCACCACGTACCCATGCCGCATGCCGCGGCTCTCACTGATGCCGGTCCCAATGATATGGAGCTCCGGTCCTGCCTCAGTCTGCACCTCTTCTACCACCACGACTTTCGTCTGGTGCGTGCCGATGTCGATGCCGGTAGCGATTCGTCGGGACATTAAGAAGAGCGTTTTTTAGACTGACTAGTAAACCGCTTGAGGAGCAAGCGTTCCGTACGTTCCATTGTAGCCCCGTGGCGCTCTCCCTTCAAATGAAGGCATCCGTGGATAAAGAGAAATCCAACGAATTCCGTATACGTCATGTCGTAGTCGGGTGCCTGTTTCTTCGCAACTTCAAGACAGATAACAATCTCGCCGGACTTTGTTCCTGATTCGTACGAGAGTACGTTCGGGACGTAGTCCTTCCCGCGCAACCGGATGTTCATAGACTGCGCACGCGTGGAGCCCGCAAACACCAAAGACATATCCCAGCCAGGCAACGCAGCCGCGAGAGCATCCTTGTATGGAAACTTTGGGATAGGAGACTTTGTAAAGTTCCGGGTGTCGAGCGTTGGGGGCATGTCTATAGGATATAGCAAAAAGCGCCCGAAGGCGCTTGTTGTTCTACTTGCGGCCGCGGGTCTTTCGGGCTGCTGGGTCGATCTTGCCGAGCTTAACCTGCTCGTTGTACTCCGCGATGCGCTCGCCACGGACCATAGCGCGAGCGTGATCCACGTTCTTGGACTTAGAACGGACGTAGTAACGGCGCTTCCTGAGTGCACGAACGAGACCGAGGCCTTGGCCACGGCGGGAGAAACGGCGGATAAGAGAAGCTGCGCTCTCGTTCTTAGCGCGGCGGACCTCTACGCGTACGGCGTTTTGCATGTAAGAAACATAGCATATGGGGGTGTTTCCTGTCTAGGATGGGTGCAGAAACGCCCGCCGAGTCGTGAGACTGGGCGGGCGCTGGGCTCCCCTAGGGAGCTTTGCTCAGGTCTCGAAGACCGTGGCAGAAGAAGTTGGATGCGACAGCCGCCAGAATAACCGGGGCCAGGGTGCCGAGCAGGCCGCCATCGATTGGGGGTGATTCCTGGAGCGGATGCAGGGTAGCTCCGGTCCTGGAAGACTCCAGCATGACGCTCGAGTAATCCAGAGCTGCATTGTAGGCACTGGACCACTGGAGCATCAACAAGATGCTGGATATGAAGACGGCGACGCCGAGCAGGATGAAGAAAAGAGCGATGGAACGTTCACGATTCATTGCGGCCTCCCAGCCAGTGAAGTTGCTACTGAAAGCAGTATAGCAGAATCTAAATATTTGTCAAGTCTACGCAACAATCTTCAATCTTTCAATAAGAGACGAGAGTGGAATGAACGTTTCCGTATGGGTGGAGCGCTCCCGGAGTATCACATTCCCTTCAAGCGCCTCCTTGCGGCCCATAATAAGCAGGTACTGCGGGTTCGAGACCTCAGCCAAGCGCATCTGCTCAGACAAAGACGCGATGCCCATAGCCTGCGTCATAGGAATACGCGCGCGGCGAAGATCGTCTGCCATCTTCATGCTCTCGCGCTTGGCCTCGTCTCCTATGTGCACGAATACAAACCGAGGAGCAGCGCGTTCCTTAACGGGCGCAATTGGTTCGCGGTTCGCCGTATTGATGCGGATAACGGCGCCAATCGAGTGCACCGAAGACTTGAAGAAGGGACGAGCGAGCTCGTTATATCGAGAACCCCAGGCGCTCACGCTCCCGTCTCCGTTAGGTACAGAAAGATCGAAGCAGGTCTCTGCCCACGAGGATCCGTGCGAGAGAAGGTCCGGTGCGAGCTCGTATGGGGTGTCGGTAGTCTCAAGGTACTCAAGCACGCACTCGAAGTGCTTGCGACTTGCTTCGGAGAGGTGATCAGTTGGAGACGGAAGATGTTCAGAATCTTCTTTCGAGCGTGCGAGCATTTGTGCCGCCTCGAGAATGTCGCCATCCTTTGCGCAGTTAACGCACTCCTCAGGAAGAACCGGCCCGTGCTTGCGGAAGAACTGGGTAAGCTCGCGGGCAAAGCGACTCCTGGTCTCCTTGTCTCCCATGCTGTTGAGCTTTAGGTGTGGCTCAGTCTTTGTGAGGTCTTGCATAAGGGCGCGTACCGCGCGGATGAGTACCGCGTCGCCGATAGCGTGTTCAACACCCAGCACATGGAATTGGATAACGATCTGCTTTGGTGCGGGGCGGCCCGCAGCTGCGTTTGAGTGCCAGAAGAAAAGCGGCTGAAGTGCGGATGGGGTAATTCCTGAGTCACGGACCTGTTTCAGAAGCGCTACAACGTCCTTTGCAGCTGGATCAAGTGAATCAAGTGCATACCCATCTGGGTATGGTGCTTTCACGTTCTGGCCACGTCTTGCGTGCGTGAGGGTTGAGAGCGGTGCAAAGCCGTAGTAGTTGCCGATCGCGTGCGCACGCTTGAGAACATCGGAGGGAAGAAGCGTGGTTGGCATAGTGTTTTATTGAACCTCTGGTACAGCACCCGGCAGCACGCCTATAGAATCGAACGGCAGCAGCCTCACGTAGGCGCGCCCCATAAGGTCGCGCTCTGGAAGTGCTCCCCATGTGCGAGAATCCGAGCTCTTTGGACGATTGTCACCCATAACGAAGTATTCTCCTTCGCCAAGAGAGCGATCAAGGGTGTAGGTAGCGTCTTCAGAGACCACATACGACTCATCAAGCTCGATCCTGGCGCCATCTATCTTTGTTACGAAGGTTTTTCCTTGCTCGATATGCACTGTTTCTCCAGGAAGACCGATAAGGCGCTTTATATAAAACACGGATTCGTCGTTTGGATACCGGAATACCACAACGTCGCCGCGCCTAGGCTCACCAACGCGATACGAAAGCTGATCAACGATTAAATAATCGCCGCTATCAAAGGTTGGATACATGCTTTCGCCTTCAACAACGAATGGTTGTGCGACAAAGAGGCGGATGGGGACGACGATGACTACAGCAAGGACAACGAAAGTGATGATCTCACGAAACGCGGTCCCAAGAACGTTCATGAGGGCATTGTATTCCTATGAAATCGCACGTCAACTTTTGTACTAAATTGCACATAAAGATAAACTGAAATTGAAAGTCATTTATACAAATAAATCATAAGGGCTCCAGCAGAATTGCTGGAGCCCCCGTATTCTTGGCGGAGGATTAAGCCGCCTTCAGACTGACCACCGTAACTGGCGTGCTGATATCCCACCTAACCAGGCCGTTGCCGAATGCGCGGCGGAGCAGATCGGTGTATTTGTGATAGAAGTCCTGATGTTCACGCTCGAAGTCCTTTTCGCCCGGAAGGGCGTAGAGGAAGTCGATGGCGACCATGTAGTCGGTCTCGCGAGCATCTGCGCCGGTGCAGTCACGCACTGCCAGATAACGGAATCTATGTCCGACACTGCTAGACATCCATTCCTGGGCCTGGAACAGAACGGATTTCACGTTCTCTCCTCTGATCTTGAACTGGCCGCCGACGACATCATCCATTTGTTGGCTTAAAGCCATGGTAGTTCTCCTAGACTAGAAAGGACTTGAAGGTACGCCAGGACTGGAGTACTTATACATAGTACAGTAATAAAGTATTTTGTCAATCACAGGAGGTCAGTTTAAAGGTATACAAACTCAGGGTGCTAGAATTGTGGTCATGGCACACGTCATCATTGGCCTCGGCAATCCTGGAGGGGAATATATGAACACGCGGCACAATGCCGGGAGGATGGCAGCGGAACTATTTGCAAAACAGGAAGGACTCTCTGAGTTCAAACTGAAGAAGACCGCACAGGCACTTCTTTCAGAAGGATCCGTAGACGGGACGAAGGTGCAGGTAGCACTTCCGGAGGTCTACATGAACCTCTCAGGCAAAAGCGCACTCGCGTTAGTGAAGAGCAAGCCCGCAGCAAAGAAGCTTCTCGTTATTCGCGACGATCTTGATCTGCCGCTTGGCGCCATTAAGATGACAACCTATGGACGCGGTGCAGGCGGACACAAGGGTGCTGAAAGCATCATGCGCGCGCTTAAGACCAAGGACTTCGCACAGATGAAGATTGGTATCGCAGGACAAACGCCCAAAGGAAAACTAAAGAAAGTGTCGGGAGAGGAGAAGGTAATCAAGCATGTAATCGGGAAGTTCAGGCCGGCAGAAGAGGTTCTTCTTAAAAAGACTTTGAAGAAGGCCGCTGAAGCTGTGCACCTTTTTGTTACGGACGGGATTGAGAAGGCAATGCTCGTCGCCAATACCCGCTAATTGCTCTTGGCGGCGATTAGTTGCATACTCCGGCCAGGACTGTTCCAAATGATTGGGGGATATACGTGACTAGCAAAAAACGCAAGAAGCGGATTCCTTCGGGTATTCGCAAGGTGAAGAGCCTTAAAACACTCCGTAGTTTGCTGCAGCGCCACGGCGTCTGCTACGCAGACTGGGGCACTGGGTATACCAAATCGCCCCATGATCTGATGAAGGAGGTCAGACTGGGCGAATCCATACTCATTGTGAGACGCAGCAAACTCATTCGTCAGGTGCGTCATGCGCAGGCCGATATAACTGGTGAGATCGTTGGTGTTCTCCATACTCTTATCGAGTCGCACCAGATATTCGCGGGCGGCATCGAGCGTCCACGAGAGGGCGACCGCAGCGTTAGCGAGAAGATACAGTCTGGCGAGTCGCCGAAGGCTGCGATGATACGAGGGATCCAGGAAGAACTCGGCCTCGCTGACTTCGCAGGCAAAGGACTCATCCGGGATTCTCGTCGTCCGCGTAAGCGCTACAAGGATTCTGCCGTCTCCTATCCTGGACTCGCTGTCGAACACATTGAATTCCAGTTTACGTGGCGTATGCCTACCGAGTACATTGAGCCTCTCGGGTATGTCGAAACGCAAAGGCGCAAGACAACCTATTTCGTCTGGAAAGAAGCCTAGGCTATCTACCGAAAACGCCCGGAACGAAAGTTCCGGGCGTTATCAGTTTACTTACTACTTCTTCGCTCCCTTCTTCGCTCCTTCGTAGGAGAGCGTCATGCGCTGATCCTTCGGTTCAAAGAGGGTAATGGAGAATGGGTAGGTCTTGCCGAGCTCGAGAGACTCGCGAAGCTCCACAGGAGACGCGAACTCTGAGATATGGACGAGACCAGCAACACCTTCCTCGATAGAGGCGAGTGCACCATGCTTGTTGTACTTGATGATGACACCAGAGACCTCCATGCCCTTCTTGTAGCGGTCCTGCGCGGTCTTCCATGGGTTCTCCATGAGGGCCTTCACGGAAAGGGAAACCTTGCCGTCCTTCACCTCGATAACCTTCACGGATACCTTGTCGCCAACCTTGAACAACGAACGTGGATCCTCAACGAGGCCCCAGTCGAGCTCTGAGATATGGACGAGACCCTCGAGACCCTGCTCGAGCTTTACGAACACACCGAAGTCAACGGCGCCGGTAACCTCGCCTTCAACAACGTCACCAACCTGGTACTTGTCGATGAGCGACGCCTTCTCGTTCTCCTCGTCGCCTGCGCGCTCGGAGAAGATAAGCTTGCCCTCCTTAGCGTCCGCGGTAATGATGCGGACCGAGAGCATAGTACCGGTAAGCTTCTGAAGTTCGCCGAAGATCTTGTCCTTGTCGCCCTCAGGAACGCGTGGGTAGTGCTCCTTGGTGAGCTGGGAAGCCGGAAGGAATCCCTGGATGCCCTGCCACGAGAGGATGAGTCCTCCCTTGTTCGCCTCGTCCACCATAAGGGTGTAGACGGTCTGAGACACAATAGCGGTCTCAGCCTCGCTCCAGATAGCTGCCTGACGTGCCTCCTTAAGGGAGAGCTCGATGTAGCCATCAAGACCCGCAGCATCAACAACCTTTGCAGAAATAGTGTCGCCAGGGTTCGCCTTGCGGAGAACGTCAGCGGCGTTTAGGTACTCGCGGCCGTAGATGATACCGGTACCGAACGGAGGAAGGTCTACGTAGAGACGTCCACGGACGAGCTCGATGATAGTTCCCTCGATAAGGTCGCCAGCACGCGGCGGGGTAGCAATACCGTCAAGCATCCCCTCCATTGGATGGCCGGGCTCTACCGTAACGGTCGAGACAACTGGGGGAGCTTTGCGCTCCTCAGTTGCCTGAGTTTCTTCAGGCATGATTAGAATACGAGGCGCTCATATGTGACGGGTACTAGCTGCCTTTCGGTATGCCAGGGATAGCCCGCTCACGGCTTGTATACGCGCTCGCGATAGGGAAAACCTATCATATATATAGAAAAAGGGAAGATAGAAAAGAAAAAACCCGGCGCAATGCGTCGAGTTTGAAGGGGGTGGGGAGACGGCGAACCGCCTCCCCGGGGGTTTCGGCCGCGGCCGCCCGATCAGCAGCGCTGATGCGGGGCGCCGGCGGCGATCGCGGAGATGTTCAGCAGGTCCTGGCCGACGTCGATGACCGACGGGGCGCCGAGGTTCACGAAGCTCTTGAGACTATGCGGAGCCACGTGGCCCGGCGGATAACAAGTACGCATGGTGCTCTCCCTTGCTTTGACATCCCGACAGCCGGGCTCATCGCTCAGGTAAGTTACCACACCCCTAAATATTGTCAATAGCCTGGGGATATGTCCTGATTATTAAGAAACCTGCCCGGAAAGGGCAGGTGAGAGGGGAAAGAGCTGGCCCGCGTCTGGTGACGTCAACCCGGATAACCGGCAACAGCCCGGAGGGGCCAGCTCTCCACGACCCTTCAAGGGTGCGCTCACTCATACTACTAGCGGCACCTACCATTCCTTCTGTTTCAGCCTGTGCACAGCCCTGACCTCCCTACCTACTCCCCTTCGTTTGCGGTATAATGAAGGGAACATGGTCATCACCCACCACGGCGGGCAGTGCTTCAAGATCACCCAAGGCGACCTCACGATCGTCTTTGATCCTATTTCTAAGGGCGGCTCTTTGCCTGCAGTCCGCTTCGGTGCAGATCTCGCGCTCGTAACCCGCAAGCACGCAGACATGAACGGCACAGACGAAGTGTCCTTCGGCGGCAAGGAACCGTTCGTTATCGACGGACCTGGAGAGTACGAGCATTCAGGTGTCAGGGTGCAAGGCTTCCTAACGAAGAGCCAGTACCAGCCAGCGAAGGGTTCGCTTGACGCGGTTAACACCGTCTACGCCATCACCGTTGATGGCATGACCCTTGTACACCTTGGCGCGCTTTCAGACCCAATGCTCTCGCATGACGCACGAGAAGCCATCGATGAGATCGATATCCTCTTCGTGCCGGTCGGGGGCGCAGGCGTGCTTTCTCCGGCTGAAGCATCAAAGCTCGCCGTAACGCTCCAGCCAAAGATTATTATTCCTATGCACTGGTCGGGGATGGGCGAAGCAAAGTCGCTTGAGGCGTTCCTCGGAGATGGCGGCAAGGATGTGGAGAAGGTTGATAAGCTAACCCTTAAGAAGAAGGACACGGCAGAGAAAGACGGTGCTATCATCGTGATAACCCCCTAATCTATGGCTACCGACCGCATCATCGAGCACATCGACCGCCTCCGGGAGAAGCCGGAACATGTACGGCATCGCATTGCCGTCCTCACGGCTGCAGGTATCACAGGTGTCGTTGCGGTTACGTGGATGGGAGCGCTCGCTACCTCAGGCACGCTTGCGCTTAAGGCAACCGAGACCGCACCAGACCCTGAAGTGTCCAAATCAATCGCTGAATCTACATCGGCATTCTCAAACCTCATGGGTGCTGCAGGTGCTGCGTTCAGTGCATCTAGCTCCCAAGCCGCGCTTGATATTATCGAGACACGGACTTCGTCTACACTCGATGCCCAGGTTGCGCCTGCGAACGCGACGAATAAGACGGTTATTCCTTTTTAGTACATGGCAAAGAAAGCAGTTGTTCCTGAAGAGCCGATCGTACCGCGTGTAAACGTGATTGATCAGTCGATTGTGGGCGAGATGCGTGCCTCGTATCTTGATTACGCGATGTCGGTGATTACGTCGCGTGCGCTTCCTGACGTAAGGGACGGACTAAAGCCGGTGCACCGCCGTATTCTCTACGCGATGCGTATGACGGGCCTTACGCCTTCTGCAAAGTTCCGGAAATCGGCGACTGTGGTGGGAGAGGTGCTTGGTTCGTACCACCCGCATGGCGACTCGTCGGTATACGACGCGATGGTGAAGCTCGCGCAGGACTTCGCGACTCGGTACCCGCTTGTACAGGGTCAGGGTAACTTCGGTTCGATAGACGGGGACCCAGCCGCTGCATACCGCTATACCGAAGCGAAAATGTCGCGCCTAGCGGATGAGATGCTCAAGGATCTTGAAAAGGAGACTATCGAGTGGGCACCAAACTTTGACGGCTCGAAGCAGGAGCCCTCCGTGCTCCCGGCAGCCGTCCCGAACCTCCTACTGAACGGGACGCTCGGTATTGCCGTTGGTATGGCGACAAACATTCCGCCGCATAACCTGCGTGAGGTAGTTGCTGCTACGACGCATCTCATCGACGATCCGGATGCAACCATTGACGACCTTTTGACGCACGTAAAGGGACCTGACTTCCCTTTGGGTGCCGTTGCGTTCAACCAGACAGACATCAAGCACGCGTATACCACCGGCCGCGGGGGCGTTGTTGTGCGTGGGGAAGCCGATATTGTTGAGGAAAAGAAGGGAACGTCGATCATCATCACCTCGATTCCCTACCGCGTGAACAAGGCGGACCTCATCACACGCATCGCAGACCTCGTGCGCGACAAGAAGCTTGAGGGCGTGAAAGACCTTCGTGACGAGTCCACGACCGACATCCGCATCAACGTTGAGTTGAAGGGCAGTGCACACCCGCAGGCGGTGTTGAACAACCTCTACAAGCACACGGAGCTTGAGTCGACCTTCCACTACAACATGCTCGCACTCGTCGACGGCGTCCCGGAGACCCTCTCCCTGAAGGGCATGCTCGAGAGCTTCATTGCGCATCGTAAAGAGGTAGTGAAGCGTCGTACGGAGTTTGAGCTCCGCAAGGCACAGGAACGCGAGCACATCTTGCTCGGTCTCTCAAAGGCGCTCGACCATATCGACGAAGTTATCGCGACCATCAAGAAGGCGAAAGACGTGCCGGATGCAAGCGTACAGCTCCAGAAGAAGTTCGGTTTCTCTATCATTCAGGCGGCCGCCATTCTCGACATGCGTCTCCAGAAGCTCGCAGGTCTTGAGCGCAAGAAGATCGAGGACGAGCTCAAGGAAGTACAGGATCTTATCAAGCGTCTCCAGAAGATTCTTTCGAGTGCGAAGAACATTCTTGCGGTTGTCCGCGAGGAGCTTCAGGTGATCTCTGAGAAGTACGGCGACGACCGACGCACGAAGATCGTGAAGGGTGGCGTGAAGAACATTTCTATAGAAGATCTCGTTGCAGACGAGGAGTCCGTACTCGTGTTAACCCAAGGTGGGTACGTGAAGCGCACCAATCCTGAAGAGTTCAAGCTCCAAAAGCGCGGGGGAGTTGGCGTTATCGATATGTCTACGAAGGAAGAGGACGTCGTGACGCATTTCCTCGCAACAACCGCCCACTCTGACCTCCTCTTCTTTACGGACTTCGGCAAGGCATACCAGCTCAAGATGTACGAGCTTCCGGAAGGAAAGCGCGCTACCAAGGGCAAGAGCATCATGAACTTCCTGCAGCTTTCCGTTGAAGAGAAGGTAACAAGTGTCTTGGCGATGCCAAAGATGGAGAAAGGAAGTGGAGCACGTGATGCACTCTCTGTGTTCCTCGTAACCGAGTGCGGCACCATTAAGAAGGTTGAGGCGAAGTCGTTTGGCGACGTACGTCGTTCCGGCATTATCGCCATTGCGCTTAAGGGCGGCGACAAGCTCGTGTCTGCGCACCTGGCAGCCCCGGGAGACTCCGTATCGATTGTTACGGCTGAAGGCCAGTCCATTCGCTTCGATGAGAGCGAGACGCGTGCCATGGGTCGCACGGCTGCGGGTGTACGCGGTATGACCGTTAAGAAGGGAGATCGTATCGTCTCGGCGGAAGTGGTTCCTGCGGAAGCCGGCAACAACGCTTCCCTCCTCGTTATTATGGACAAGGGATACGGCAAGAAGACTTCCCTTTCTGAGTACAAGATTCAGGGGCGTGGCGGCTCCGGTATTAAGACCGCGGACGTAACCGCGAAGACCGGAAAGATTATCGGCGCCAAGGTCCTTATTGGAGATGAGGCAAAGGATGAGGAGCTCGTGGTTATCTCGAAGAAGGGCCAGGTTATACGTTGCTTAGCCGGAGAAATTTCCACTCTGTCTCGTGCAACGCAGGGCGTACGCATCATGAAGATGCGTGAAGGGGACTCAATCGCGTCGATGGTAGCGCTATAATATTTCTCATGACTATGGAACAAGGATTTAGTGCAATACCAAACAAGGCAGAGAAGCCCCGCTCAGAAACAGCAGTGGTTATAGAGAATCTGCTGGGTATCCTGAGCCAAGAAGCGGTTGATATATACAGCGCACTTCCGCTTATGCAAACTCGTGAAGAATACGAAGAGGGCATCGCTCGTTTTAATGAACTTGGAGCAGCGCAGTTAGATAGAGTAGATGAGAAACGGCGTGAGCAGATTGAGAATGAGAAACTCGATAAGCGACAGATTGAGACGGTTATCGAATTGCCGCCCTATGGTAGGACACTGCGCATCACACGCGCTGCCAACGGCATCGTTACGCTTGCGAGTACGTAGTTTTAAAGGCCAGTGTTGATTGCGAGCCGCTTTATGCGGCTCGCTTGCTATACTCCCTGTATGAACTTTAGTAATCCGCAGAACAACGTGCTCCAGCTTGGTCTGCGTGAAGGTATGAAGGTGGCGGACCTCGGGGCGGGTTCCGGGCACTATGCTGTTGCCGCAGGCGCAATTGTTGGACCTGAGGGCCGTGTGTATGCGGTTGATATCCAGGAAGACATCCTAAAGCATGTGAAAGACCATGCAGAGAGCAAGGGTCTTCGGAACGTGGAGACACTGTGGGGTAACTTTGAGAAGTTGGGTGGTACGAAGCTCAGAGATGCGTCCGTTGATGCAGTTATACTTTCAAACACCCTATTCCAGCTCAATCATAGAGAAGGGGCAGTTGCTGAAATGAAGCGCATTCTAAAGAGTGGCGGACGACTCCTTGTTGTTGACTGGGCTGGTGCGTACGGGGGCATGGGGCCGCTGCCACATCACGTTGTCTCAGAGCATGTCGCTGAAGAGTTATTCATTGGCGCTGGCTTTCATAAAGTGAAGGATTTCCGTGCGGGGCCGCATCATTACTCCATAGTCTTTACCGCACCGTAGTATGCCTACCTTAAAACCGTTCCAGGTGATCATCATGGGAATCTTTGGATTCATCGCGCTTGCGGGTCTGTTCCTGTTTGCGAACTTCAAGGGATTCTCGAGTGGCGAAGTGAAGGTGGGTTCGGTAGCTATCTGGGGCACGGTTCCTGCGGCAGACTTCAACAATGCGCTGTCGAGTTTTCGTGAGGCACATCAGGAATACGGAAGAGTCTCCTATACGGAGAGACCGCAAGAGACCTTTGACGCCGATCTTGCAGAGGCGATCGCCTCAGGGCGTGGTCCGGACCTCATTGTGATTTCACAAGAGGATCTGTTGGCAGCTGAGGCAAAGCTTTCAACCATTTCCTCTAAGACTCTTTCGGAACGAGACTTTAGAGATAATTATCTTCCCATCCATGAGCTCTATCTGATTGAAGGTGGCACCTATGCTATCCCGTTTTTGGTTGATCCCCTCGTCCTCTATTACAACCGTCCTATACTCGCGTCTGCGGGCGCAGCACGGCCGCCTTCGAGCTGGGAAGCGGTTACCGGCCTTTCAGCCATTGTAAACCAACAGACGGATACTCTGACCGTAACCAGAAGTCTCATTGCGCTCGGTACGTACGAGAACGTTAGCAATGCGCGCGCTATCCTCTCCCTCCTGTTCCTTCAAGCTGGATACAACATAACAGAGCGAAGAAGTGTGGGTTTTCGATCAGATCTATCGGATTCAGTAGGTGAGACCTTTGGGAGTTCAGCGGGAGACAGTGCGCTCAACTTCTATACGGAATTCGCCAACCCTCAAAAAACAGTCTATTCCTGGAATAGGTCGTTACCTGAAAGTCGCGATGCATTTCTTGCAGGCGACCTCGCACTCTATTTCGGTTTCGCGTCTGAGCGCGCAGGGCTCGCGGCTGCTAATCCGAACCTCGACTTCGATATGGCACCTGCACCAGTTCCTTCTTTGTCCGCAACACGCGTTAGCTACGGCCAGGCTTATGCGTTCGCTATACCGCGCGCGTCAGGCAACAAGGAGGGAGCGCTTGAAGTAGCGCTCACGTTCTCTGAAAAGGATGCCTCATCTCTATTTGCCAGAGCTCTTGGGATGGCTCCTGCACACCGCGCTGCGCTTTCCCCGCGCGCAGGCGACCTGTTCGAACCAATCTATTATCCGGAAGCATTAATCGCACGCGGCTGGCTCTCCCCATCGCCTGAAGATACCGATCGCATCTTTGGTACCATGGTGAATAATGTGTTGAGTGGAAGAGAAGCAGTTGGAAGCGCTATCAATACCGCTGCCGAATCGCTTTCTGCTGCGCTAAAATAATATCTATCTATGAATGTACTAACCCGTATTGTCGCTACTGCAGTAGTGGTTGTGTTCCTTAGTACCCCTTTCACATTAACCGTATTTGCTCAACAGACGGGCGGGGGATCAGCCGGAGGACAGACGGGTGGCGGTACAGTTGGTGGACAGACGGGTGGAGGTACCGATGGCAGTACAAATCCTGGTTGTGGCTCAGAATCAGGCGGCCTGGTAAACCCACTTAAAGAAGTGTGTTCCCTCGATGATTTTTTGAAAGCGATACTTGGAGGAATTATAGATATAGGAACTATCATCCTCATCATGATGCTCGTGTATGTCGGCTTCCTATTCGTAGCGGCACGTGGAAATGCTGAGAAGATACAGAGTGCCAAGAGCGCCCTTGTCTGGACGGTTATCGGAGGACTGATACTTCTTGGTGCCAAATCCATCCAGATGGTAATTACGGAGACGGTTAAAACACTAAGTTAGTATGAGATACGCTCTGCTCCTACTTGTGCTCATAACTCCAACGTGGGCACATGCCGCTAAAAGTTTTGCTGCAGTTACAGATGATATCGTAGATCTAGTTAACGGGTCAGTGGTGCCGCTTATCTATGCGCTCGCGTTCCTATTATTTATCTTTGGTATGGTACGGTTCTTCTTCTTTGGGGGAGAAGAGAATCGTGCGAAAGGAAAAACCTTCATGCTCTGGGGCATTATCGGCTTCGTCGTTATGTTCTCGGTCTGGGGTATTGTTCGCCTTCTTTTGACGGCATTACCCGGCTAGTGCATAACAGCTTGCTCGCAACCAGTATCCTGCTACGCTTCAGTATATGAAAACATTCGCTGCTACACTCTTGCTAGGTTTCTTCACTCTATCGAATATCGCTCTTGCTCAAGCCAGTGAGCCATCCGGTAAAATCGAGGGAAAGACTCTCGATGTCTACCTCCCAAGCATTGTCGGTTTTATAAGTAATATCCTCGTTCCTTTTCTCTTCGCGATAGCGTTCATCGTCTTCATCTGGGGCGTGTTCCAGTACTTCATTGCTGGAGGAGCGAACGAGGAGCAGCGCGACAAAGGAAAACAGCTCGTCATGTGGGGCATCATCGGATTTGTGGTTATGGTGTCGCTCTGGGGGCTCGTGAATCTCATACGGAATACGCTCAACTTCGGTGAGGACGGCAATACACCACCATTGCCGACGTTCCAGGTGACCCCTCAAGGAAACTAACAGAGAGATTTCCGTTCTCCACACGTATTTCCTAACTCTATTGACGCACCCTTATTACCGTCTATCCTATAGCTATACGCCCACGCGTAACCCCTAATCAAACATTATGAAGAAACTAGGTTATATCAGTGCTGCATTCCTCACACCATTCTTTGCGTTCGCGCAGCAGGTGGACGCGAGAAACGTTCAGGGTCTTGGAGAAGGTATCATCGGCCTTATCAACAATGTCGCGGTTCCTCTCCTCTTCGCGATTGCGTTCATCGTCTTCATCTGGGGCGTATTCCAGTATTTCATTGCTGGAGGACACGACGAAGAGAAGCGTGAGACCGGAAAGAGCCTCATGCTCTGGGGTATCATCGGGTTCTTCATCATGGTCTCGGTTTGGGGTCTCGTGAATATTCTCCGCGGTACGTTCCAATTCGATAATGATATCGATTACGGCCAGGAGCTCCCTGATCGCCGTCCGTAAGGATTCTCTCCACACAAGAGCCCGCGCAATTGCGCGGGCTCTTGGTATTATGAGGACATGACCTTCCACGAGTTTCTTGAGAAAGTTCAAGGTGCGATTCTTACTCCTATAATCACGCTACTGTCCCTCGGCGCGTTCCTTCTATTCATCTGGGGCATCGTTGAGTTCATCGCAGGCTCCGAGAACGAGGAGAAGCGACAGACCGGGCAGCAGCACATGGTCTGGGGCCTTATCGGCTTGGTTATCATCTTTGGAGCGAATGCCATTGTCTCGCTTATCAAGGCTACCGTAGGAAGCGAATAGCGCTATATAAAAAGCCGCCCCGGGTAAGGGGGCGGCTGAAGTTTCGTCAGAAGGTATTCTCGATCAGGCCTAAGGACGACATTCTTCGGCCAGGTTGTAGGACAGCGTGGTCGGCTCTTTGGGAAAGAACCGGTACGCGACGGCGCCCTGAGGCTCTGGACCGGAAGGATCGAACGTGTGTGTCTTTCCGCCGATCAGATACTCGATCTTCGTGAACTCGTCCGGCTTGTTGTCCCAGCAGTATTTCGCAGCGTTCAGAGTGCTGCTTGAACTGTCGGGACGAATCCAAGCGGACCCTTCCGTACCAACTTCGCAGGTGGCACCGGCGACGCTGAACGGAAGGCAGACCACACCGGTCGGCTGCTGCGCTTGAGCAACAGGGACAACTGATGACGATTCGCCCGAAAGGACAGATTCGCCCGATGGGGGTTTGTTTCCACCCCTCATCGCCATGTTGCCGACGGCGATAGTCAAGACCAGGATAGCCAGTCCGATACCGATTGCTGCCGGGATCAGAAGGCCACCCTTTCCTCCAGATGCTGTTGAGGCACTTGAAGTCATGGCATTACTCCTTTTCTTGAGCTGGTTGTGGTGTAGCTGCTTCGGTGTCGCTAGCGGGTTGTCTCATAGCTGTCTCGGTCTCGTTAGTGGGGCGTGGAAGAGGTCCCTTTCCCATCATCACGAGGAGGCCTTCCATAATGGTGCGCATGAGCGGCTCGAAGCCGACCACGTTGTGCGTCATCATGGACTGCGCCCGGTCTGGCATCAGCACCGCATGGGATTCGCCCATCGCTGCCGTTGGATTCACGCCCCGTGCTATAAGGGCGTCCATGTTCTCAACGATACCTTGAGTCAGCGTCTTGGAAGTTTGGACGTTCCGTTCAGCTTCATCGATTTGGTCGGCGGCGGTTGAGATTTCATCCGGGAGGGCGAAATCGCTCACGCTCACGCTTTCAATTCGAATGCCCCAAGGTGTTGCGTTAGGCATTCCCGGGACCTTGCAGAAGTAATGGACGACATCGTGACACGTTGCGTCCACCAAGATGTCGAGCTCGACGATTTCTCCTCGTGCTCGCCTCTGCAGTGCCTCCAGGATGATGGGTGCCAGATGTTCGGCATATTTTTCGTGCACAAGATCATCGAGATCTTGGTGCGCCATGCCGAACGTGCGTGCTGCTTGGGTCGCTTCTGCCCTGAAGGCTTTCACGATATCGTCCACATTGTCGAAGTGGACCAGCTTGCCTGACTCGGGTCTCCACTGAACGACGACCGTGGTTGGAATACGGTTGCCGTTTGCGACTTCGATGGGGATGTTCTCCAGCGTCTCAGTCTTTTCCTTCGTAAAGACTTCGGTGATATGGGAACCCATAACGCCGAAGAATTTGAGGACCCAGTGGTCGCCTTCCTTCATCTCGTACTGTGGATCGTCCATACGCTCGCTGAACCAGGTTGGGATCCCGCGATAGTTGGGACGGATAGTCATCTTCCCGTGACGGAAGACAAAGTAACCGACAGCTGGAGCGGCCGCGAGGCCAATGAGAGCGCCGACAAAGGCGCCCAACCCCATGTTGCCGAAAGATAATCCTATGAAAGCGCAGCTGATCGTCAGGAGTAAGAACTCGAGAAGGGCAGCCATGCTTCCTACGAAGATTCCCATCCGAAGACGGGTCTCACTCAGGAGAAAGTGTTTAAGGCCGAACATGTTCGCAATCCTTCTAGGGTTCGCGGGTTGTTGGAATGATTCCGAATACCTTGCTGACAAGGAACGGAGTCTGTATATAGTATACCACTAAAGTTGACAGAAAGTCAAGTAGTGGCTTAGTTGTTGTGCTGGAGAGAGGACTCGAACCTCCACCCCCGAAGGGACCTGCTCCTAAGGCAGGCGTGTCTACCATTTCACCACTCCAGCGTCCCTCTATCCTACCAGGAAATAGGAAAGGGCGGGAATCCCGAGGATCCCGCCCTTTCCCCTTGTGCACCTGCCTGGGCTCGAACCAGGGACCATCTCCTTAAGAGGGAGTTGCTCTACCAACTGAGCTACAGGTGCGTCCCTAGATACTAATAGATAAGCCTCTCTAATTCAACTACACAACCGTCCGGTATAGGTGGGTAGGGATATGCGCCAGGATGACGTACGGCGTGGTGCCGGCCAGGCGAGCCATGGAGAGAACAGAGTTTGAGTCCACGGGGTTGGTGCTAATAAGTGTAACGACGTCGCCCCGCTTAACCTCTACACCCGTTACATCAAGTGACGTCATGTTCATCGATACGCGTCCTGCGATTGGGCAGGCCATTCCGTTCACTTGAAGACTTCCGACGTTGGAGAGACCGCGGTCAATGCCTTCGTAGTAACCGGCAGGGACGGTAGCAATACGCGAAGGTCGCGTCGCACGGAACGTCGCGTTATACCCAACGGTGTCGCCTTCAGGAACGGTCCGTATGGACGTAACGAACGAGCGCATCGAGAGAACTGGTTTCAAGGGGAGCGTATCGCCTGGAGCGGTATCGCATCCGTATAAGCCCATACCGATACGGAGTACGTTCATAGGATGAGTGCTACTCGTTCGTACACCTTTGGTTGCAGCTGCATGGCGACATTCAATTGAAGGGAACGAATCTTGAACGGTTTCAAGTAATGAATCCCACAGAGCAAGCTGCCTATTGGTAAACATAGCGTCAGTATTATCTGCGTCGGCGAGATGTGTTCCCACACCCACAACCGAAAGACGAGGGTTCTGTTTGATTAGTTCTGTGGCTTCAGTTAGTTCGTTCGGAAGAAGGCCCTGCCGATGCATGCCGGTATCAAATTTCAGGTGCAGACGTACAGGAGCATGAGCGTCCTTCGCAACAGATCGAAGCTGTTCAATATCAACAATCGCGAAGTCTGTATTGCGTAGCCTGCTTGAGACTATGGCTTCGGGACGCACGAACCCCATAACGACGATCCTGGAGTGTATGCCCGCTCTCCTGAGGACTTCTGCCTCGTAGAGGGAATCAACCATAAAGAAGGCAATGTCCTCTTTGTCGAGGAGCTCGGCGATAACCACGAGCCCGTGTCCGTAGGCATTGCTTTTAAGGACAGGGGCAATCATTTGCTCCGGGTACGCCTCCTTATACGTGCGCAGGTTATGTAAAAGGTTCTCTTTCGAGATTGATACCGTTATAAGCGGTTCATGACGCCGCAGCATGCGACGCAGCCTTCTTGCTAAAGGACGAAGATTCATGGTACCAGGGGCGGGACTCGAACCCGCACGACATTGCTGTCTGAGGTGTTTAAGACCTCTATGTCTACCATTCCATCACCCTGGCGTATGTAGGAGTATACCTTGGAGGCCCAGACGGAAATCGCATCCGTGCATAGCGGGTTTGCAATCCGCCGTGTTTCTACTTCACCACTGGGCCGGTATGGGCATGCTATCATATCATTCATGATTTTGGATCAGGACATAGAGAAACTCAAGAAAGCCTTCGCAACTAAAGAGGACTTGAAGATCTATGCAACTAAAGAGGATCTCAAGACCTATGCAACGCAAGACTCGTTGAATCGCCTCGAACAGAAAGTTGACGGGATTCAGGAAGAACTCGGGGACCTTAAGATAGAGGTCGGAGAACTGCACGACAAGATTGATTCTATTGATAACAAAATTGATGGACTAGCTGGCCTCATTCATGCAAGTCTAGAGGAGCATGGAGCAGGTGCGGTGCACCTAGCACGTCACGACAGACAAATAAAAGCACTAGCGCAAGGCGCTGGCATGCTACTCCCAGACTAAGACTTAGTCTGGGATGTCCTCTTTAGGAATCTCTAAACCGCGCGTCGCGTCCTCAAATGCCTGGCGAGCGCGCTCGCCCTTGTCGATCTCGAACCAGATGAAGGGAAGTCGAGCGAAACGCGTGGTCTTCTTCAGTTCGTTGCGGAAGAGATCCTTATGGCGCATTAAGAAGTCGATAGCGTTGCCTTCCTGGCTCTCTGGATACACACTCACATAAATGGTTGCGTTCTTGCGGTCCTTTGAGAAGGTGGCGCGCATAGGCGTGATTAAAGTGCCGCGACCCGCCTCACGGGCGATGTAGCGTCCGATGTTTTCTAGAAGTATTGAAACTGCTCGTTCGTCTCGTGCGCTCATATTATTTTGATTCAGTCATACGGAATGCAATAAGCGTGTCTCCAGCTACGGTCTCGTGCTTGCTCTCGATCTGAAGGCCAAACTCGCCCTCCATTTTTATCTCCTGTACGTCGGCACGCGCAACCTGGAGGTTCGTGAGCTTGGCGTTCCCAATATGTAGTCCACGACGATCTATCTTCACCTGATCGCCAACGCTAAGGACGCCCGAGTTCCAGCGTGCACCAAGTACCTGCTTCACGCCGGCCGTACTAAAGGCCTTGAGGATCTTCGCTTCGCCGAGGATCTCCTCAACCGTTATGCGGGGTGCGCGCTCGGCAACGAGCTCCTCGATGCGCTCCTTCAGGTTGTAGATAATCGAGAACGTATCGATAGAGACGTGCATACGCTCTGCAGAATCACGTGCTGCGGAGTCGGTGCCAACATTGAAGGCAATCACGTAGCCGTTGCCGGCTGCTGCAGCCTTCACATCGTTCTCAGAGACCGCGCCGATACCTTCCATGACGATCTTGATGGTGACGCGCTCATGCTCGATCTTGGCGAGCTCATGCTTGATGGCGAGGATACTGCCGGTTACGTCCGCCTTGAGGATCAAAGGAAGAAGTGTCTTTCCGTCAGCTTCAGGGCGCTCCTGGGTGTGCGCAGGATTTGCTTCAACGCCCATAAGCGCAAGCTTCTCCGCGTCCTTCTTGTTGGTGGTTGAGGAGAATGGCGTGCCTGCCGGAGGAAGACTCGTCCAGCCGCTAATACGGATTGGCTGAGAAGGAAGTGCCTCCTTAATGCGTGCGCCCGTGAAGTCCTCGATAAAACGCACGGGGGCGAGTGCGGCACCGGCAATTGCAAACGAACCAATAGGAAGCGTGCCGTTCTTCATGATGAGAGTCGCAGAAAGGCCGCGCTTCGGGTCTTGCGAGGACTCAAGGACGAAACCTTCGGCAGGAGCATCGGGATCAGCGGAGAGTTCCGCAAGGTCTGCCGTAAGGAGTACGAGATCAAGAAGCTCAGGCACGCCGTCACCAGACTTCGAGGAGACGCCCGTGAAGGGAATCGAACCGCCGAGGCCTTCAAGATAAATACCGTTCTCGAGTGCCGAAATACGTGCCTTCTCAATGTCTGCACCGGCTTTGTCGATCTTTGTGAACGCAACGACGAACGGAATGTTTGCCTCGGTGATTGCCTCAAACGCCTCGAGGGTCTGTGGCTTTACGCCTTCTTCAGCGGCGATAACAAGAATTGCGATATCCGCAGCAGCGGCTCCACGAGCGCGAAGTGCACGGAACGCTTCATGTCCAGGAGTATCAAGGAAGGTAATACGGCGGCTCGTTCCCTCATGCTCATGCTCTGCCTCGTAGGCGGATACGTGCTGGGTGATACCACCCGCCTCGCCAGCGGTTACGTTTGCCTTACGAATATAGTCCAGCAAGGAAGACTTGCCGTGATCAATGTGTCCCATAACGGCCACAATTGGTGGTCGGGTGCTCGATGCCATAATGCGACTGATTATCTCATAAAATAAGGCTTTTACAACTCTCCACCTGTTTCTACGGTGGATGGGCGTACAATACGCTTATGAATAAGAAGCGAGTCTATCTGGATTGGGCAGCGGCAGCACCGGTATTGCCAAAGGCACATCGTGCGTTCTCGAAGGCGCTTTCCGTGTTCGGGAACCCCTCGTCGCCTCATACAGAGGGTCGCGAGGCGCACATGCTTCTTACTGACGCACGTGTGCGTATCGCACGCCTTGCGGGCGTGAAGCAGGACGCGGTCATTTTCACCGGAGGTGCTACTGAAGCAAATGCCATCGCCATCCAGGGACAGATTCGCGCGCTCCTTACTAAGGGAGTACAGCCAGGAGCACTCCATGTGCTGTATCTACCGAGTGCGCACGCATCTACACGAGGCTGTGTTTCTGAACTAAAGAAGGAAGGGGTTCAGACTGAGCCGTTAATTGTTATGGGTGGAGCTATCGATCTAACGGCACTAAAGCGGCAGATTCGTCCCGAGACCGTACTTGTAGCGCTTGAGGTTGTCTGTGGGGAGACAGGAACGCGCTTTGATACACGCGGCGTACGCCAGGTACTAGACCTGGCTCGAAAGGAAGGCGGATCACGAATCCGTATGCACACAGACGCGAGTCAGCTGCCGTTAGTTGAATCATTCGAGTTAACCCGTATTGCGTCCGATACACTCACGCTAGACGCGCAAAAGGTTGGAGGCGTTCGTGGTATAGGCGTCTTGCTTGCACCAAGGCACATCCCGATTGAGCCGTTGATACGTGGGGGAGGACAGGAACGGGGACTGCGCCCGGGTACGGAGTCTGCCGGACTAGCGAGCGCCTTTGCGTGCGCACTCGAGGAGGCACACGATGCGCATGCGTCGTTCGCATTGAAGGCACGTGGTCTGAAAGAACGTCTCACGGCACGTCTTCAGGATGCTATTTCTAATACTGAGATAAACAGCGGGAAGAACACGGTGCCGCACATACTTAATGTGTCGTTAATTGGCAGGGACACTGACTACGTCTCCGCACTTCTTGACGAGGCAGGCTTCGCTGTATCGACTCGAAGTGCATGCGCAACTGACGAGGAAGGTTCTGTTGCGGTACTCGCGTATACCGAGGACTCCGACAGAGCGTCGTCGACACTTCGTATTTCGTGGGGACCAACGACCACAGAGAGGGAACTCGACCGCTCCGTAGACGCTCTTGTTAGCGCAGTTCGATTCGTAGACACGAACACGGTATAATTTCCCTATATGAATATCGAGGACCTCAACAAAACACAGCTTCTACTTCTCACCATTCTAGTGAACTTCGTGACGGCTATCGCGACCGGCATCATGACGGTGTCCTTGCTTGATCAGGCACCTCCTACGGTTACGCAGACGGTGAACCGTATCGTCGAGCGAACAGTAGAGACAGCCGCTCAGGCGCCACTCCCGACAATTCCGGGCATTGCTGCTCCGGCAAAGGAGACCATCATTATCCGTGACGAGGACCTCCTTTCAGCTGCTATTCGTGCGGACGCGGGAAGACGCGTCGCAATTCATAAGGGCGCAACCACGACACCGGTCCTTGCTGTCGGTACCTACCTCCCCGACAAGCGTGCAGTGGTAACGGCAACCGGCGCGGCGCTTCCTAAAGAGGCGACCATTGTGTTCGCTAACGGCGCAACCGCCGAGGCCTCGCTCTCTCGTGCTGGCGCAACCCTCACCATCTTTGGTTTCTCGGACACGGCGGCCCTACCTGCCGCAACGACACCAGATCTCATTGCAGCCGCGAGCCTTAACCAGGGACAGACGCTCGTATCGCTCACGCGTGAGCTCGCCGCAGTCTCGGGCATCATCTCGATTGTCGATGAGATGGGCATTCGTGCAAACGTTACGGGCGTCCCGCCTGGCGCAGCAGCCGTTAATATCTCAGGCGACATCATTGGTATCGCAACGGCAATTCCTGGTGTTTTCGCACCCGCAGATCGCATCAACACGCTCCTCTCTGAGGCACCGTAACCAGACGCTTTCTGGTACGTCATTACTAGTGTAAAACTCTATCCCATGCCCCCATTCAAGAATTTCACCGCAAAGGCTAAGGAAGCCATCAGGAAAGCGCACGAGCTCGCTATTGAGCGTGGACAGAACCACGTGAGCTCGTTGCATCTCCTTACAGCCCTCATACATCAGGAGGAGAGTCTTGTTTTTTCAGTGCTCGATCGTATGGACGTCGACACCATAATGTTCGCAGATACGCTGCTTGAGACGCTCGAGATCCCGGAGACATCGTCGACCCTCTCGCCGTCCTATAATCTCTACCTCACCCCGGACCTCGCGCAGGCGCTTGAGGCGGTTGATAAGGTCGCAGCACGCATGGGAGACGCGTTTGTTGGCACCGAGCACTTATTCGTAACAGTGCTTGAGCACCCAGGGCCTGCTGAGGAGATTCTCACACGCTTCCGCATCGATTCAGATACCGTGCTACAGCTTTTGAAAGATTTGAAGTCTGCCAAAGACGGGGAAGTGAAGGAGCCAAAAAAGTTCCGCGCACTCGCAAAGTACACACGCAACCTAACGAAGATGGCCGCCGAGAATGCGCTGGACCCGGTTATTGGTCGCGACCAGGAAATTGGACGTGTCGTGCAGATACTCTCGCGCCGCACCAAGAACAATCCGGTCCTTATCGGCGAACCAGGAACCGGAAAGACAACAATCGCTGAAGGCCTTGCAACACGCATCGCAACCGGCGACGTGCCAGAGTCTCTTAAGGGCAAAGAGCTCCTATCGCTCGATCTCGGGCTCATGATTGCGGGAACCAAATACCGTGGAGAGTTCGAGGAGCGCATGAAGGCGGTTATGAAGGAAGTAGAGAGGTCTGACGGAAAGGTCATCCTCTTCGTTGATGAGCTCCATACTATCGTTGGTGCGGGCGCTGCTGAAGGAGCGCTCGACGCATCGAACATGCTGAAGCCTGCGCTCTCGCGTGGCGAGATCCGCATGATTGGTGCAACAACCATTAAGGAGTACCAGCAGCACATAGAGAAGGACGGTGCACTTACGCGTCGTTTCCAGCCGGTCTATGTCGAGGAGCCATCCATTGAAGATGCAACGGCGATTCTTCGTGGACTCCGTGACAAGTACGAACTTTTCCATGGTGTGCGCATTACAGATGGCGCAGTTGTGTCGGCCGTTGAACTCTCAAGTCGTTACATAACGGACCGGTACCTTCCAGACAAAGCGGTTGACCTTATAGACGAGGCTGCGTCAGGTCTTCGCATTGCCCTTGAGAACAAGCCGCCGGCTCTTGAAGAGACGGACCGCAAGATTCGTAGACTTGAGATAGAGCGCGAGGCGCTTAAGAAAGATGAAGAAGGAGAACACGCGAAAGATATGAAGGTGCGTCTTTCCGCTATTGATACTGAGATCGCTGACCTTCGTGAGAAGACATCAGAACTTGAGCTTAAGTGGAAGAATGAGAAGGAGGTTCTCGAATCAATCCGCACGCTTAAGACCGAGCTTGATAAGGCGCGTGTTGAGGCTGATAACGCAGAAGCCATGGCAGACCTCGGTACTGCAGCCGAGATTCGCTACGGACGCATGCCGGCTCTCCAGAAGGAACTCGATACAAAGACGAAGCGCTTGAAGACGCTTCAGAAGTCGCGCCGCATTCTTCATGAGGAAGTAACGGAAGGAGAAATCGCTGGTGTTGTTGCACGCTGGACCGGTATCCCTGTTGCGAAGATGCTCGAAGAAGAGGCAGCAAAGCTCGCACGTATGGAAGAGGCTCTCATGGGCGCTGTTATTGGTCAGGACAACGCCGTAAAGATAATCACCAACGCCGTGAAGCGTTCCCGTGTAGGTATTAGTGATCCGAACCGTCCTATAGGCTCGTTCCTATTCTTGGGACCTACAGGTGTTGGAAAGACGGAGCTCTCGCGGCGCCTTGCGGAATTCATGTTCAACGACAGGGAGTCTTTGGTCCGTGTTGATATGTCCGAGTTTATGGAGAAGCACTCGATTGCGAAATTGATTGGTGCGCCTCCAGGCTACGTAGGGTACGAGGAGGCAGGATCGCTCACTGAGCGCATTCGCCATCGTCCGTACGCCGTGATTCTTTTCGATGAAATTGAGAAGGCTCATAGCGAGGTGTTCAATATTCTTCTGCAAGTTCTTGATTCAGGGCACTTAACTGACGGAAAGGGAAGAAAGGTGAACTTCAAGAACACCATCATTGTCCTCACCTCAAACATTGGTGCCGAGTTCATGGATCGTGCCGCAAACATTGGCTTTGCACCTGGAGATGGATCGGCATCAGCTGAAGCTGCCCAGATGAAAGAGAAGGTTATGGGGGCACTGAAGGATCATTTCCGTCCAGAGTTCCTGAATCGCCTCGACGACATTGTTATGTTCGACTCCCTCGCAAAGGAAGCGCTCATGGATATTGTTGAGGTGCAGGTGGCTGAGATTGTGGAGCGTCTCTCAAATAAGCGCATCACCCTCACCCTCACTCCCGAGGTTCGCGCGTGGCTTGCTGAGAAGGGCTACAACCCACAGTACGGTGCTCGCCCGCTTAAACGTGCCGTCCAGGACCATATCCTCACCCCTATAGCCACTCTTATGGTTGGACAGGGTGTTATGGAAGGAGGAACGGTTAATGTGAGCCTCAAGAATGGGGAACCGCACTTTGAGGTTAAGAAGGTTCCAGGACGAACGAAGGCAAGGACTAAGGCCGTTGCACAGACACGCTAGGGCTGGTATAGTCCTCCTATCTATGTCACAGGATCGTCTAATTCTACTGCGCTCTGCTTCCGGGCACGTTCGCCGTACTCGCAAGAACAAGAAGAAGGTTGAGCGAAAGATTGAGCTTAAGAAGTTTGATCCGAACACTCGCACTCGCGAAATCTACAAGGAAGTAAAGAAGTAATAGCAAGAAAAAACCGCCCATGTGGGCGGTTTTTTCTAGTACGTACTGAAAAGGGGTGTGGGGAAATGGAAAAACCGTCCGGAGACGGTTTTTCCAGTACGTTCGCGAGCCTGCTGACCGGAGTCGGCGAACTTGCGAACGTTCGAGTACTTTATCCTAAGCGGTTTTAGCTGTCAATACCTGGCGGGCCCACTAGGAATCGAACCTAGGACGTCGGTTTTGGAGACCGAAGTTATACCATTTAACTATGGACCCGGTATTGCTCACGATACCAGATACACGGGTAGGGGAAAAGAAGCCATGATTCCTGCATCCGCGGGATACAATCACTCTATGAAAAGGCTCTGGGCCCCGCTGCTCCTTTTGGTTGTGTTGTTCGTGCCGTTTGTTGTTAGTGCACAGTCAAATCTTCCACTCTTCGATCCTGACTGGCAGCTTGTGCCTGATGCGCATGAGATAGATCCTGCGAACTGCCCGGAGGGATACCCGCTTGGTTTTGGCGGTGTGCTGCAACTCATCCAGAACGTGATGAACGCAGCGATATCCTTTGGCGTTATTATTTCGGTACTTGTAATAGCTGGCGCTGGCATTCTCTGGATGCTCACACCAACCAACCCAGAGAATCATTCACAAGCAAAGAAGATTCTCACGAATGGAGTTATAGGTCTGCTCATCATTCTTTCAGCGTGGCTCATTGTCGATTTCGTTATGAAAATCCTTTACAACCCAAATGCTAATAACTTCGGGCCATGGAATGAGATTCTCACCGGAGGAGATCTTTGTATTAAGCCTGGAGAATTACAAGCGCTCTTCACTGGATCGCTGGTAGCTGTGCCTGGCGTTACGAGCGAGTCGTATGATCCTCGCTACACAACAAGCGGCGTGTGCTCTCCAAACAGCGTCCAGCAGGCAGGGCAAAGCGTAAACATAACAGCAAAGGAGGCTAAATTCCTCGCCTGCATTGCTCGACCAGAAAGCCAGTGCGGCAGTGATCTTACAAACTATGCATGGGGAAGAGGATCAAGTGCTTATGGGCCGTTTATGATTCTACTCGACGGTAATGCGCGTTACTTCGAGAATGAGGCGTGCAGGGTGGCAGCTAATGTTACGGGACGTCTTAATTGCCAGGATGGATTTAGAAACGGGAATCAAATTCCTGGAAGTGCTATTGCGAATCGTTGCATGCGTGCAGCAGCGAACCTTGCGTGCAGTACAGCAGCTGCAACAGCACTCGTGCGTGAGTCAGGAGCGACACCATGGATAGGAAATCATGACAGCAAGCCTGCTCATAGACGGTGTGCTCAGGAACTGCGCTAGGGGCTATACTTAGTTACGACGTATGAAAAATTCCACCCTTTGGATCGCTGGTTCTGCACTCTTCATTCTGACGGGGATTATCATTGTTGGTGCCTATTTCTTCCTGGTCGAGCAGCGTCAGCAACCAGACACGGAACCAACTCCTACCGGAACCTACTTCCCAACGAACGGAGGAATCTCTGAGGGAACGTCAGAGTCGCAGACACGCTCGCTCGCACTTTCTACCGGCAAGCGCATTGCTGTGAAGGATTTTTTGGCAAATGGTGTGACATTCAAGGATCCCGCAAATCAAGGAGCATACTATCTTGCGGGTAAACTTGATTACTGTCTTGAAGACGGAACATGTCCAGATACCAATACGCCTGCATTTAGCATTCTGTACCTCGAAGAAGGTCAGAACTTCTCAATAAGTCTGAATAGTGAACCACTTAAGAGTTCTCGAATCGCTGCAGAGCGCTATCTCATGGCTGCGCTCGGTATATCAGAGCAGCAAATGTGCGAGCTTGAGTACACGCTAGGAACTACGGTTTCTGTAAATGAGGCGTATGGATCAATAACAAACCTGGGATTTAGCTTTTGTGAGGGAGCAATACCACTTCCGTAGTTATGAAAAGATTTTACCTATTTTTCCTTTCCTTCGCGCTACTCCTACCATCTGCGGTTGAGGCACAGTTTGGTCCTATTGTGCCTGAGGTGTGTCGTACCTGCGCCTGTGGATTCGGTGGCGTGCTCGCAATCATACAGAACGCTATTAATTTCATTATCGGACTTTCGATTATCGTCGCAACTATCATCATTGCGTGGGCGGGTGGCCTGTACATGCTTTCAGCAACGAACCCTGAGAGTCGTAGTACGGCAAATAAGATGCTCATCAATGCAGCAGTTGGTCTCGTTATTGTTCTTTCTGCGTGGCTGATCGTTGACTTCGTTATGAAGACGCTCTACGGAGGACAGTTCGGGCCCTGGAACTCCATACTTATGGGTGACTCTGGTGACAGTTGTGTGATTGCGAAGCCAACCTCGCCGCTCTTCAGCGGAGATATCTTTGCGGTTCCTGGACAGGGTGGTAGTGACGGTGCGACTACACCACCACTAGAAGGAGCTGATGGAATATTTGACTATCAAGAAGGGATTTCAGCCCAAGCACGCCACGCATCTCAGCCATTGAATACGTTGTTGACCTGCATGGCACAAAGGGTTCCAGCAAATGTCGGACAGATATCGGGTATTTCAGACAGCAGAATTACTTCAGGAGCAAAGACATTTAGTCAGTGTGTTGTTGAAGGTAATTCAAGACAAGGTGGAACTTGTAATCATGGTAAGAACTCTTGCCACTATGGCGGTAGCCGGTGCACCGGAAGCTCGTTTGCCGTCGATTTTGGAGATGAACAAAATACTGGCGTCCTGTCGGCTGCGGCGCGCGCATGCGGTGCCGATTTCGTAAACCCTGAAGGCAGTCACCTCCATGTCAGTGTCGGCCAAGCAAACGGCTGCAACTGCAATTAAGAAGAAAGCTTCCGGAGCCACGCTTTCTGGTGCCTTGCGTAGTGCCAGACCTTTGTCGAGAGAGAATCAAGAAGTGTATCTTCGCTACGTTCGCCTCGAAGATACTCGCCAACAATTTTGTACTCGAGTCCAAGCTCATTTAAGCGTACGTCTCCAACGTACTCTCGAACACAGCGTACTTCTTCCAAAAGGCCAGAGTCCAGAGCTTTTGTTAGACGTGTTTTGATACGAGACCTCAGTTCATCACGCTCTGGATTAAGAATAATCCACTCTACTGGAAACCTTGCGTCAGTTGCGTTACGCTCAGGCACTTTGCCGTGCGTCTCGATTATCTCGAGTGCTCGCACGAGCCGGCGCTTATTCATGGGATCAATTCGTTCTGCACGACGCGGGTCTCGTATACGAATCTCTTCCATGAGCGAGTCTATACTGCGCTTCTCGAGATTCTCCCGAAGCAGTGCATTTGGTTCTGTTTCCTCCGGCAGGCCATAGAGAAGTGCGTCGAAGTAGAAGTGGGTACCTCCTGCAAGAATAGGGCGCTTGCCTCGGCCTCTAATCTCCTCGATAAGACGTTCAGCGTCTTTAACAAAATCTCCTGCGCTATAGGTTTCCTTGGGGTCGCGGATATCTATGAGGTGGTGTGGAATGCCGTCCATCTCTTTCGTGGAGGTCTTTTCCGTACCGATGTCGAGCATTCGGTATACTTGACGCGAATCGACAGAAATAACTTCACCATCAAGCTCTTTCGCTAGTGCCACGGCACGCGCAGACTTGCCCGAGGCGGTCGGGCCGGCGACGCATAGTATGGGGGAAGGGTCGTCCACGTAGCTCACTGTGGCCAGAATGGTATCATGCCTCTACGTAACGAAACAGCACCATGAATAAGGAACAGAAGAGTAACTATTGCGGCGAGTGCGGAGATTTCCACGATCCGTTCAACGAGTATCGTTCGAGCGTGCGCGTAGGCGAGACGGTACCGGACTACGAGTTTGAGACCTTCTACAAAGGCGATGTGAAGTCTATGAAGTTCTCGGACTTCCGCGGGAAGTGGTTGATCGTGATGTTCTATCCAGCAGACTTCACCTTCGTGTGCCCCACGGAACTTGAGGAGATGGCGCTACAGTACCCAAAGCTTCAGGCTATTAATGCAGAGGTGGTTTCGTTCTCAACTGATACCGTCTTCGTACATAAGGCATGGCACGACACCTCGGACGCAATCAAAAAAATAACCTTCCCAATGGGTGCTGATCCAACCGGTAAGATTGCAGATGCGTTCGGCGTTCTTATTGAAGGCGGCGATCTTCCGCTTGTTCCAGACGAAGGACTCGCCCTTCGCGGGACCTTTATTATTGATCCCTCAGGCACACTCCGTGCTATGGAGGTGAACGATAACAGTATCGGCCGCGCAGCGAAGGAAACGTATCGCAAGCTTCAGGCCGCTCAGTATGTTGAGAGTCATCAGGGGCAAGTGTGCCCTGCGTCCTGGGAGCCAGGAGACGACACGCTCGAGCCAGGGATGGATCTTGTAGGGAAGATCTAAAAGGAGAAAATCGCCCGGACACCTAAGTCCGGGCGATTTTCTTTGTGCCGGGGGAGGGACTCGAACCCTCGACCTTTGCAGGAGCGGGTTTTGAATCCGCCGCGTATACCAACTCCGCCACCCCGGCATGCCGGAGCATCTGAAGGCGCACCTCCGGATGCCCGAACGAAGCTCCATAGAGCTGGGTGTACCAACGTATCAGTACGAAGAGTATCGTACTTCACAGTCTGCGGTCCTGCAAAGTGAATGGGCGATGATACAATGCACTCATGTTTGGGAATAAGCCACCGGAAGCGGAATCATTCGCGCAGCCTACCAAGTACGACTCCGTGTACTGGGTGGAGGTGAGTCGTATCGAGCCGAATCCGTACCAGCCTCGCATCGAGTTCGATGAGGAGCGCCTCAAAGCGCTCGCTGAGTCGATTCGCCAGTACGGTGTGCTCCAACCGCTCGTGGTGACCCGTAACGAGGTTGAGAAGGCAGGAGGCGGCCTCCAGGCGTCCTACCAGCTCATTGCTGGAGAGCGCAGACTCCGCGCCTCGAAGCTCATTGGGCTTCGCGAAGTGCCGGTTGTTATTCGTGCAGGCGAGCAGTCCGACAAGATGAAGCTTGAGCTCGCTATAATCGAGAATCTTCAGCGTGAGGATTTGAATGCCATAGATCGGGCAAAGGCTCTGGCGCAACTTGCTGAGACCTTCGCTATCTCGCACTCAGAGATTGGTGCAAAGATCGGACGCTCTCGCGAGTATGTCTCGAACTCAATCCGTCTCCTTATGCTTCCTGAAGCTATTCAGATGGCCGTTGTTGGAAAGGAATTATCCGAGGGTCACGCCCGCGCACTTTTGATGCTTAACGACAAGCCGCAGGAGCGCGACACCTTGTTCAAAGAGATTGTGCTCAAGAAGACGTCGGTACGTATGGTTGAGCAGATGGCACGTCGACTTGCACAGGACAAGATTCGCAAGCACGACAAGACGCCGGAGATGATGGCACTTGAGAAGTCTCTAACCGAGACGCTCGGCACACGTGTGCTTATCGAGAGCCGTCCGCAAGGAGGCCGCCTCCTTATTGAGTTCTTCTCTCCTGAAGATCTGTCACACATTGCCGCGATTCTCGCGACACAGGAAGAGACGGTTATGCAGGAGGCTGATCAGCCTGCAGCAGATGCTACTGAACCTGATGTGGCTCCTAATACGACACCGCTCCCACCTCTGGAAACAGCTGCCGCTCCCATAACGCCTGTTGTTGAAGAAGACCTCTACTCGGTCCGCAACTTTACGGTCTAGCTACTTAGACTTCTTTACACGCTTTTCTTTTTTTGGCTTCGCACTCTCTGGGTGCGGACGTGCACGGTCTCCTGCATCGAGCGTTGCGCGTATGTGCCGCCGTGCCATGCTTGTGCGCGCATAATCCATCCACTTTGCGGTTGGATGTGCAGACTTTGATTTGAGTATTTCTATAATGTCTCCATTTCTGAGTTTTGTATCAAAGGAGACGAGTTTGCTATTTACTTTTGCTCCTTGCATATGGTCTCCAAGGTCGCTGTGTATGGCATAGGCAAAATCAATCGGTGTTGATTCGGTTGGGAGATCGATAACATCTCCAATTGGTGTGAAAACGAAAATGCGATGCGAGAAGAAATCACTCTTAAGTCCCTCAACGAATTCGTCCGACTCAACCTCTGCGTGCGCCTCCTTTAGGTCCGTAAGCCATCGAGGTACGTCCCCTGCAGCAAGTGCCGCTTTCTGGTTAGTTGCAACCGGGCGCTTTAGGTTAAGAAGAGCCGGGACAAGGTCCTTGATCCACGGGAAGGAAAGTCTCTGGAACGCATTCTTGTTTGCGCCCTTCGCGAGTGACTTGTATGACATGTGTGAGGCGATACCAAACTGCGCTCGCTGATGCATATCCTTGGTACGCACCTGCATCTCAACGATACCCGCGTCGCCCGTTACAACAGTGGTGTGCAGGGACTGGTACCCGTTAGGTTTTGGAAAGGATATGTAATCCTTGAATTCGCCCGGGAGAGGCTTCCAGAGGGCGTGTATAACCCCGAGTGCGGTGTAGCAGTCGTCAACGGTAGGTACGAGCACACGTAGTGCCGCGATGTCGTGAATACGGGTTATGTCGTCTCCTTTACGCTTCAGCTTCTGGTGCAGACTCCAAAGCCCCTTTGTGCGTATAGAGGTTGAGAAGTCCTTCACCTCCTTTCGTGCGAGCGCATGACGCAAGTCCTTTTGAACGCGTATGAGTCCGGCCTCGGTCTCCTTGTTGTTAAGCTTTCGTACTTCAAGCGCGTGCTGGTATGCATCAGGGTCGATGGCGGGGAACGCGAGATCCTCAAGTTCCTTCTTAAGGGATCCCATACCAAGACGGTCGGCGATTGGGGCAAATATTTCGAGTGTCTCAAGTGCAATGCGTTTCCGTTTTTCCTCGGGCACGTGCTCGAGGGTTGTCATGTTGTGGTAGCGGTCTGCGAGCTTAATGATGAGGACGCGCACGTCAGCAGACGTTGCAACAAGAAGTCGTCTTAGGGACTCTGCGTGCCGCTCGCCACCTTGATACTTGTGTTGGCCAAGTTTCGTTACGCCTTCCACGAGAAAAAGAACCTCGGCACCCAGTTCTTTTTCAACCTCCTCAGGAGTTATTCCGACATCCTCAATCGCGTCATGAAGAAGGGCGGCAGCAACGGTGGGAGCGTCCATACCGAGTTCTGCAAGGTGCTTCGCAACTGCCGCAGGATGTATAAAAAAAGGCTCGCCCGAATAGCGGGTATGGTCTTTGTGAGCGCTCTGGCCAAATGCATACGCCTTCTCGATTAGTGTCTCGTCCTCAGGAGTGAGGACGCTCATTTGCGCGAGTATCTCCTTAGCAGTAGTCACTGGCTTAGGATACTGCTGTAACGGAGATGCAGCAAACTATTTCAAATACTCAGCTGCCTCAAGCGGCGTTAGTGCATCCGCGTCCTGACTCTCGGGCAAGTAGATGCGACGAAGCCCTTTCTTTAAGAAGAGACCCGCCTTCGACTTGTAAAGCGTCAGTGTCTTTCCGGTCTTCGGGTGCTTGCCGATCTCGCGCACGAGGTCGACTCCTTTTGGAGGACGCTTTGGCTCTGCAAGAATTTCTATCGCTCTATCAAGCGTAACGGTGTAGGGCTCGTCTGCGCCTTTGAGCGAACGGAACTCGCCATCATGCCCGATGTACGGACCGAACCTGCCTACGTTCGCAATAACCGGCTTTCCGGTTCCTGGATGGTTTCCGAGGTCGCGAGGAAGGGAAAGGAAGTGGAGTGCATCAGCAAGTGTAACGGAAGAGAGATCCGTTCCTGGCGGGATACTTGCGCGCTTCATCGCCTTCTTTGGGCGCCCACGCACTTTCTTTGGCTTGCCTGTTTTTGTGAGCTCAACCGGTGCTTCAACTTCTGGAAGCTCCATTTCGACATACGGTCCGTACCGTCCCGTCTTTACATATATAGGAGCGCCGGTAACAGGATCTGTTCCGATTGGCTCGTCGCCCTTGAGCTCAAGGCCGTCTTCCTGGCGTGCGCCTTCGCATTCGGGGTAGCGCGTACAGCTCATGAACACACCGCCGCGTCCGAGCTTGAACTCCATAGCGGCGCCACACGTAGGGCATGGAAACTCTTCTGGTACGGGACCAAGTGAGGTTGCTTTTGGAAGCTTGTCTTTAGAAGCAACTGCTTTTGAGAACGGTCCGTAGAAGTCGGTAAGTGTTGCTTCGTACCCACGCTCGCCGCGTGCGATCTCGTCGAGTTCATCCTCCATCTCGGCGGTAAACGAATCAGAAATGTATTCAGCAAAATGTTCCTCAAGCCATCCCGAAACAACCATACCCGTTGCAGTTGGGGTAAGGGTGCGTCCCGTCTTCTCCACGTAGCCACGATCTTGAATGGTCTTCATGATGCTCGCGTAGGTAGACGGCCTGCCGATGCCTCGCTTCTCAAGTTCTTTAACAAGACCTGCCTCGGTATAGCGGTTTGGCGGCTCTGTCTGCTTCTCAAGCGAGCCGAGCGAGATAAGGGTAAGAGGCTCTCCTTCGTTTAGTTTCGGTAGCTCAACATCTTCGCCACGCGCGCGAGTGTCACATGCGAGCCATCCGGGGAACACGACGCGCGATCCGTTTCCGGAGAAGAGCGGGATATCAGCATCTGCCCTTGCCTTAACGCTCGTGCGGAGCATTTGCGCGGGCTTCATCTGGCTTGCGAGTGCGCGGGTGCGAATGAGTGCATAGAGGTTCTGCTCGTCTCCGGTAGCACCGGCTGTTTGACGTGCTGGGTCGGTTGGACGCACGGCCTCGTGTGCCTCCTGTGCGTTCTTGCTCTTAGTCTTATATTCATGTCTTTCAGCATAGTCTTTGCCGAATTCTTTTTCGACAGTTTGCACGAGAACGGAAATTGCATCTTTAGAAAGATTCACCGAGTCAGTACGCATGTAGGTAATGTGTCCGGCCTCGTAAAGTTTTTGTGCTGCACGCATCGTGCGGCTTGGAGAAAGTCCAAGACGAGTAGAGCCTGCCTGCTGCAGTGTTGACGTCGTAAACGGAGGGCGAGGCTGACGCTCTTCGGCGCGTTCCTTCACTTCCGCAACGGTCCAGGACGCGGTACGACCAAGCGTTACAATGCGCTCTGCTTCTTCTGTGGTCTTCGGTTCCTCAACACAACTGGCAGGGAACTCTGTCTTAGCTTGTTTAGTATCAGCCTTAAAGACTGCATCAAGGGTGAAGTAGGTTTCCGGAATGAATGCTTTGATCTCACGCTCACGCTCAGCAAGGATACGAAGTGCCGGGGACTGCACACGGCCTGCGGATAGACCGTATCGCACTTTCTTCCAGATGAGACCGGAGAGGTCATACCCTACGAGGCGATCGAGCACGCGACGTGCTTCTTGCGCGCGACGAAGGTGTTCGTCAATGGCGCGTGGATGGAGAAGTGCCTCTTCAACTGCCGCTTTGGTGATTTCATGGAAGACCACGCGCTGCGGCTTCTTTAATCCAACCGCCTCCTTTACGTGCCAGGCAATAGCCTCACCTTCGCGGTCCGGGTCAGTTGCAAGAAATACCTCGTCTGCGCGAGCGGCTGCTTTCTGTATTTTCTCGATAACCTCACGCTTGTCTGGAGAGATAACGTAGCGAGGAACGAAGCCATCCTCAATGTCGACCGCGTCCTTATTGCTCTTTGGTAGGTCGCGAACATGGCCCACAGAGGCAAGCACCTCGTAATCCTTTCCGAGGTACTGCTGTATGGTTCGCGCCTTCGCAGGCGACTCAACGATGAGGAGTCTCTTTGTCATGCGTATCTCAACACATACCGCGCATACCTATATATGGTCAAGCACCCAGAGTGTGTGAAGGCTCGAAACCGAGCGTCTCAAGGATATCGTCGGGGCCCGTTATGAGCTCTGCACCTAGTCGTATGAACAGGTGCGGGCCTTCGCTATTAACGTCGCCAATGCGGTGCGGTACGCACATAAGGTCCCGACTGTACTCGCTCGCGAGACGGGCGGTTATAAGTGTACCTGAGCGTTCGCCGGCTTCGATAACTAAGACCGCGTCAGCCAAGCCAACCATAATGCGATTCCTTGAAGGGAAGTACTGTGGGCGCGCTGTGGTACCCGGCTCGTGTTCCGAGAGAAGTGCTCCGCCAGCGAGAAGAATCTCCTTGGCGAGTCCGAGGTTTGTCTGTGGCGCTATGACCTTATCGCTAAGTCCGGATCCCGGAATAGCTATGGTGTGAAGTCCAGCTTTGAGTGCTGCGCGATGTGCACAGGCATCAGTGCCAAGCGCGAGTCCAGAGACAATCGAGATAGGGAAGCCAGTTAGTCCTTGAATGAGTTTTTCACATATCTCCTCTCCATACGGGGTGAGTGCACGTGAGCCGACAACCACGAGCTTCTTTATGTCCTTTGAAGGAAGCGTTCCTCGTATCCATAACGCTTCTGGTGGCTGAGGTATCTCAGTAAGTGCGCCGATGCCTTCTTTACCGTATGCGCCCTGCACGATTGTGCGGATGTCCATACCTATTAGTATGCGGCACGTATACAGCTGAAAAGGGGCGCGGCGGTATAACCGACACGCCCCTTGCGTTCAACGCCGCGCGCTGCGTGGAAACGCACTTCTCCCTGCAGAGAGTCTCTGCGAACAGAGAACCAGTTCTTTCTCTTCAGGAGGCAGTGCCATGAATCCGGCAGCACTTTGACTCAGTAACCGGTCGAAGGCGGGATCCTTGTTCTCTATGAGCGTCATTCTCTTGCTACCCATCAGCTATCCTTTCCGAGCAAGCTTCTGAGGAAAAGATACCATGTACCGACTTTTCGCTCAGGGCATCCTGCCGTATAGTGCAAGGAATGCTAGATATCCATTTCATCCGGGAGAATGCGGACGTAATTAAGATGGGCGCCGCTAAGAAGCACCTCGATATAGACATCGACCGTCTCCTTGCGGTTGACGATGAGCGCAAGTCGCTTCGGCAGCAGCTTGACGCTAAGCGCGCGGAACAGAACCTTGCGAGCCGTACCATAGCGCTTTCAAGTGGGGAGGAAAAAGACAAGCTCCTAGAGGCCATGCGCTTCGTTAAGGAAGGGATGCAAGAACTTGATGAGAAGCACAAGACTGTCATGGAGGAGTGGCAGAAGCTCATGCTCATGGTCCCGAACATTCCGGACATGACCGTGCCGGAAGGCGAGAGTGATGCGGACAATCAGGAAGTGAAGACGTGGGGTGAACCAAAGGAGTTCTCATTCACACCCAAGGACCATGTTGAGCTAATGACGAAAGCGGGTATGGCGGACTTTGAACGTGGTACCAAGGTCGCCGGATTCCGTGGATATTTCCTCAAGGGAGACGGCGTCCTTCTCAGTAACGCAATCTGGCAGCTTGCACTAAAGCACTTTGCAGCGAAAGGTCTTGAACCCATGATTGTGCCGTCCTTGGTTCGCCGCGAAGCGTTCATGGGAACGGGGTACTTGCCACAAGGGGAAGAGGATCTCTATAAGACACAGGATGGTGAGTATCTTGCCGGCACTGCTGAGGTTGCAACCATGGGGTACTACATGGATGAGACCTTGGACAAGAGTGTGCTCCCAGCAAAGTTCCTCTCGTTCTCTCCGTGCTTTAGGCGTGAGGCAGGGGCGCACGGGAAGGATGTGCGTGGTCTCATCCGTGTGCACGAGTTTTATAAGTGGGAGCAGGTTGTTCTGTGTGAGGCATCACATGAGGAATCCGTAAAGACGCATGAGTGGTTGAATCGCAATACCGAGGAGTTCATCGAGTTACTTAATATTCCGTACCACACGGTGGTTAACTGCGGCGGAGATCTCGGTCTCGGGCAGGTGAAGAAGTACGACATTGAGCTCTGGGTACCGGGCGAAGGCAAGTATCGCGAGATTAGTTCTGCTTCGTATTTCCATGATTTCCAAACCAGGCGTCTCAACATCCGCTACCGTGCTGAGGATGGCACCATGAAGTTCCCGCACTCATTGAACTCAACCGCCATACCAACACCGCGTATCCTCGTCTCTATCGTTGAGAACTATCAGCAGGAGGACGGCACGATTCGCGTTCCTGAAGTACTTGTTCCGTATGTCGGCAAAGAAATCCTGGGACATAGCGCCTAGAGCGCGCACAAAGCCAAGCGAACCTGCGAAGACATCCTCTTCGCAGGTGGCTCGTTCTATGGACATGCAGCGGCCGCGCGCTAAGACGCCAGCTACGTCTATTCCGGTATCGAAACGCAACGTGACGATTACACGAGGCAAGAAACCCCGTACTGAATCACGCGAGCCACTCAAGAAGCGTCGTAAGAAGACGCAGAAGGCTTTTTTCGTCGTTGTGGGTGTTCTGGTATTCGCCCTCATTGCTGCCTTCTTCTATGTCGCATGGCTCCCTGCGTTTCGTATTAGTAGTGTAACGATGAGCGGTCCGCATGCCGAGGAAGCGAAGCTTTTTGTAGAGCGCACGCTCGAGGGCACTCATGCGTTTGTCCTCCCGCGCAACTCGCTGTTCTTTATCCCAGAGAGTGATGTTCGTGCACGCATACTCGCTGAGTATCCGGATATCGAAGCGGTATCTATTTCTGCCACCAGCTTGCATGAGCTTTCTATAACTACACTGCCGCGTGCAGAAGCATTCGTCTGGTGCGGTACGTCTTCGGACGTTACTGACGGACAGTGTTATAGCGCCAACGCTGAGGGACTCATCTTTGCGCCCGTACCGCTCGAAGTCTCCTCAACCTCTGAAGCACTTCGCATATATGCAGCCATAGAAGGCCAGAAGGGTGAGACACCTGTTACAGCGCGCATAAGTTATGCGTCTCGAATACCTGAGGCGCTCCGGTTTATCAAAGCTATACAGACACTGGGAGCGAACGTTGTATCAGTATCGTTCCGTGCAGATGAGGCAGATCTCTTTACAGAGGCTGGTACACGCATAACGTACGTTCTCGGTCGCGAGCAAGAAGCGGCAGGTATAGCGGCGAGCGTATTCCCGCAGTTATCCCTAAATGATGGATCTGTCTCCTATCTGGATCTACGGTTCTCCGGGAAAGCGTATTTCAAGAGAGCGAATGAAGTGCCTGTAGAGCAATAAAAATTCCGGCGCAGAGAGGTAAGTCTCATGCGCCGGTTAGGTTTTCTTTGCAGGGCTGGGGACGAGTCCGTGTTTTTGTATGAATCTGCGATGCAGACCCAAAAAGTTTTTCATCTGGTGGTACTCGGAGAATTTGAAGAGGCGAACTTCCTCCATCCGATCAAGCGAGCGTAGCGTTGAGATGTCGTAGTCTTCGAGCTCAATGACGAAATAATAGAGCTCGTAGAAATGCTTCTGCTTTATCCGTTGTTCCTTCTGGTACTTGAGTGTTGACCGAGAGATACGGTCCTGCACTTTGAAGGCACCCGGAGGTAGCTTGATTCCTGTCTCTTCCCAGAGCTCGCGCGATGCGGTCTCTTCTACAGAAAGCTCGTATGGTTCCCGCTTTCCCCCGGGATTGTGCCAAGGTCCCAGCGTGCCGTCTTTTCTCCGTTTACGTACAGCAACGAGGCCACCTCCAATTCTCATGAAGATGGCGACTGACCAGTCGAACGGTTCGGTCACGACGCACTCCTTCACTATGCTGTCCCGAAGTGGAACATCTGATGAAACTTTACTCCTGCCGTTCTATATTGTCGAATAAAGCTAGGAACGGTAGGATAGCGCGTATGGAATCGTTCTGGACCGGGCTCTCGAAGCCTTTTTTTGTACTTGCGCCTATGGCGGATGTGACGGACGCTGCCTACCGGAAACTTATCGCCAACAAGGGGAAGCCGCATGTAACGTGGACGGAGTTTGTCTCAGCTGATGGTCTGTACTACACCCGCGAAAAGAAGGGCATCCCGGACCAGGAGAACCCACTGATGCGTGATCTTCAGTTTACGGATGCAGAGCGCCCTATCGTTGCGCAGCTCTTTTCCTCGAACCCCGAGACCATGAGCTATGCCTCGAAGCTCTGCAAAGAACTTGGGTTCGATGGTATCGACATAAACATGGGGTGTCCTGACAAATCTATTGAGAAGCAGGGATGTGGTGCGGCGATGATAAAGAATCCTGAGAAGGCGCGCGAGATAATCGCTGCTGCACGCGAAGCGGGACTGCCGGTCTCCGTTAAGACCCGCATCGGCTACAACACGGAAAGTATCGACGAGTGGATCGCGATACTCCTTGGAGAGAATCTTCCGGCGTTAACGGTTCATTTACGAACTCGGAAGGAGATGTCGAACGTACCAGCACACTGGGATCTTATGCCGAGGATTGTGGCACTGCGCGACAGCATCGCGCCTCAAACCCGCACTGTCGGGAACGGCGACGTCGTTGATCTTAAGGACGCAGAAGAGAAGGTTAGTGCCAGCGGCTGCGACGCGGCTATGATTGGACGCGGTATCTTCGGTAACCCGTGGGTATTTGCGGGACGCTCAATTGATGACACCACCCCCAAGGAGCGTCTTGAGGCTCTCATAGAGTTTGCATATGCTTTTGAAGCGATGCGGCCAGCTAAATCCTTCCACCTGGTCCGCAAGCACGTGAAAGCGTTTGCGACTGGCTTTGAGGGCGCTGCTGATCTCCGTGCGAAGCTTATGGAAACCAGTTCTGCAGCCGCTATGGAGGAGGTGCTCCGCGAGCATGTGCTCCTGGTATAATCGGTACTATGGCACATCAGTCCCTCTATCGCGCATATCGCCCCGCTACATTCAAGGATGTTATTGGGCAGGACCAGGTAGTGGCACCACTTGAGGAACAGATCGCAAGTGGGAAGGTGGGGCATGCATATCTCTTTGCAGGCTCACGGGGTCTCGGCAAGACGTCTATCGCGCGCATATTCGCGCGTGCGCTTAAAACAGACGAACGAGACATCGTTGAGCTTGATGCCGCATCTAATAATGGTGTAGACGAAGTGCGTGCGTTAAATGAGAGCGTGCATACGCTTCCCTATAACTCTGAACGAAAGGTCTATATCCTGGACGAGGCCCACATGCTCTCGAAGAGTGCTTGGAATGCATTTCTGAAGACACTTGAGGAGCCGCCTGCGCATGTCGTTATTATTCTTGCAACTACCGAACTTGAGAAAGTGCCAGAAACCGTTCGCTCTCGCTGCCAGGTATTTCAGTTCAAGAAGCCAACGCGTGCTGGGCTTGCGAAGCTTGTGCTTGGTGTAGGGAAGAAGGAAGGCTACGTTATTGAACCCGCGGCAGCTGATCTTATTGGTATGCTCGGGGACGGCTCGTATCGCGACGCGCTCTCGGTGCTTGAGAAGGCACTTGCCTCAAGCACGGACAAGAAACTTACGCGCGAGGACGCAGAGAAAGCAACGGGTGCCCCCCGCCACGCACTTGTGCACGGACTAGTGTCGGCCCTTTCTGAGGGGAATGAAGCGAATGCGCTTAGTACAATCCGCACGGTCTCAGAGCAGGGTATTGATATGCCGCTCTATCTAACTCTAGTGCTCGAGTACGTACGGCAGGTGCTCCTGCTCCGTTACGCGCCAGAGCTCGTGAAAGAGATTCAAGAGGAGCTCGGCGAGGATGCATATACCGAAGCTTCAAATCTCGCAGCATCTAAGGATTCACGCTTGTCGCACGAAACGCTCCGTACGTTCCTTGATGCGGCAGGACGTATGCGTTTCTCTCCGGTACCGTCGCTACCTCTCGAGCTCGCTGTTCTTGAGCTCGCGCGCTCATAATGCTGAAATATCTAAAACCAGTCTTTATCTATCTTGTACCGGTTCTCGCGGTTGCGGTCCTGGCGCATGTTGCATTCCGAACGGAAGAGCTCTCTTCCATTAATCCGTTCTACAAGCCATGTGCAGAACCTCTTGCGTACGCTATTGATGGCTATGACGAGCGCTTCGGTATTTCTCGCGAAGAGTTTGCAGTGGCCGTTGCTGAAGCTGCCGCGCTCTGGAATGATGCGGCAGGAATTCAGGTCTTGGCTTTGAGTAGCGAACCTTCCGTATCTGTAGGCATGCTCTATGACGAGCGTCAGAGAGCAGTTGCACTCGGTGAGACTATCGGCGGAGAGCAGGGCGCATACGACACCATGAAGATGGAAGTCGAAAGACTGAATGATCAGTTCGTTACACTTCGCACATCTCATGAGGCGAAGAGCGCTTCTTTTGAACGGGACGTGCGTACGTACGAAGAAGAGGTTCAGATGTGGAATGCTAAGGGAGGTGCACCGCCAGCTGCCTATGAGGAGCTCGAAGCAAAGAAGCGAGAGCTTGAGCGTCGAAAGAAGACACTTGATGCTGGTGTAGCGGCTCTTAACGCTCTAATTGCTTCGATTCAGGCGCAGGTGTCGGGACTAAACGTGCTTGCTGAGCAAACGAACGAAAAGGTGAATACGTATAACAAAGCTCTCGGCCACGATTTCGATCAAGGAAACTATGTTGAGGACGAGGCCGGCAAGCGCATTACGATCTTTACGTTTGAAGATCGTATGGAGCTGAAGCGCGTGCTTGCGCATGAGTTCGGACATGCGCTCGGTATCGGGCATCTTGAGGACGCGGGTGCCATTATGTATTCCTACAACATCGGAAACGAGCTTATCCTAACGGCAGAGGACATGGCGGCACTGAAGGAGGTTTGCGAGATTGAGTAGCTTGCGGGAGAAGTGATTTGCAGGCAGGATTAATGGTGTGCGCATTGGGAGATCGTCTAATGGTCGGACAATTGCCTTTGAAGCAATGAATCTAGGTTCGATCCCTAGTCTCCCAGCAATACGAAACCGCGCTCCCTCCTAAGAGAGCGCGGCTTGACTGGTGACCTCACGCCTTTACGAGCATGTAGATCTGGAATAGGGTAAGCAGGACCCAGAGCAGAATTGAGCCGGCCCACACTTCCCGCGAAAGCTGCTTTCGCTTGAGTAGGAACAGCGCGATCATTCCGAGATAGATTGCAATCCTGACGGGACTCTGAATCGGACCGGTCCCGAGCACAAAGGTGAATAGCGCGGCCATGCCCGTGAACATCAGGTACCGACTATCGTAGTGATTTCGTACAGAGTTCATCTCAACCTCCAAAAGAACCTGGGCGCATTAGAGCATACTGCCACAAAAGGTTCCAACATCGTCCCAGACTGCCAGCTAAGCTATACTCAATATATGAGTGAAATCAAACACATATGCCTTTGTGGCTCTATGTCCGTTCTTCCACGTATTCTCGAGATTAAGAACACTCTCGAATTAAAAGGAATGATTGTAGAAACTCCTAGTCTTGATGAGCCGAGCGACTACTCGACGCTCTCTGAAGAGGATCGTGCACCCATAAAAACCGAAATGATCAGACGTCATCTAGAGCGGATTAAGACGTCCGATGCGATTCTTGTGGTGAATGAGACTGCTAAAGGAGTCGAGAACTATATTGGTGCAAATTCATTCCTCGAAATGGGTATCGCATTCGCGCTCGAAAAGCCAATTCTCTTGTTGAATTCTGTTCCTCAGCAGCCTAATCGTGATGAATTGCTGGGGCTTAATCCAACAGAGCTTAAAGGAGATCTGGATTCTATATAGGTTCCAACATCATTCCATCCAGTTAACTCGTAGTACGTCCCTCGGCTTGCATGGTGGTACATTCAACCTCTAAACGCAACACCTAACTATTAAATACCTCCTCCGGTGTCTTGTACCCAAGCCGCTTCCTCGGACGATTGTTTAAAGCATACTCTATGTCTCGTATCCGCGAAGC
>JAUPKX010000015.1 GCA_030837225.1 Patescibacteria group bacterium
ACGATGGTTACGGCAGCGCGGTTAGCGCGTGGCGCCATGTTTGAGCCGGACCAGATAAGGTCTTCACTGCGCTTCCCGCGCATCGACTTCATGGACTGCTCTCCAAGTGCGAAACGGAAGGCTTCTGCGACATTACTCTTTCCGGATCCGTTCGGTCCGACGACGCTCGTCACCGACGACGAGAAATCAAGCACGGTTTTCCGCGCAAAGGACTTGAACCCAGCGATCTCGAGCCGCTTAAGCATTTAGAAATAGTATAGCGCATGAAAAGCCGCCCCATCCTTTCGGATGGAGCGGCTTAGTCCGAGGAGGCGCTTAGGGCGCCTGCACGAATATGACCATGAGCAACCCGGCGCCCGTTAAGGCCGGCGCCACAAAGGTGTGGTCGGGATAGAAGTACCCGATGACGGCCGTGATTACCACGACAGCCACCGAAGAGAGGGCAGCGAATGCTGCACGAACCAGCGTGAAGTGACGACCGTCCTCTTGCGGCGGCCACGTCATGCAGCCGAGCGGGATACCGAGCAGCAGCGCCGCACCGGCGAACATAAAGAATACTGCGTTTTCAGCAGTCTGCTTCCCGATGTAGTACACGAGCACGATGGCCAGCACGGTGCCTGCAAGTTGCAAAAGGCCCCTTCTTTCTGTGGCTCTATCTTCCTCTTCCATGAGGTATCCTTCCCTAAAAAGCGTCCCGCTACGTGGGGCCGCGGCCAATATCTACAATGTATTATACCGTATCTAATCGATTCGGTCTAGTGCTGCTTGAGCTGCAGCTTGTTCTGCCTCCTGCTTGCTCTTCCCGTCTCCACGCGCAACTTCCGTATCGGCAAGGAATACTCCAACCGTGAACTGCTTGTCGTGGTCCGGTCCGGTCTCGGACAGGGTCTTGTAGGTTGGCGTCGTACTCTTCTTGTCCTGTGCAACCTCCTGGAATTGACTCTTCGCATCCTGCCACGTTCGATTCTTCAAAACGAGATCTATCTTCGGATAGAGATTCGCAGCCACAAACTTCTCTGCAGCCTCGTATCCCTGGTCGAGGTAGACGGCACCCAGTATTGCCTCAAACGCATTCGCAAGGATGATCTGGCGTGCGCGGCCGGTGTCTTTCTTCTCGCCCTTGGACAAAAGAAGCATATCGTTAACGCCGAGACCTTCTGCGGTCTCCGCAAGCGAGTACGTGTTCACGAGTGCTGCACGGTACGCCGTGAGGTCGCCCTCAGGCTTGTTCGGGAACTTCGTAAAGAGAAAATGCGTAACCGCGAGCTCAAGAACGGCGTCGCCAAGGAACTCAAGTCGCTCGTTATGGCTTCCTGACGAGGTGCGATTCTCGTTCAGGTACGAACGATGCGTCAACGCCTCGATAAGAAGGTCGAGGTTCTTGAAAGCTACACCGAGTTTTTCGCTATGCGCGATAAAATCAGACATAGCCGCATTATACCAGAATATTGTGTAATGTGAACCTAGCGTCCTTTATCCAAAAGCTTCTGTACTGCCTCAGTAACAATAGGAAGCATGTCGTCATAGAAGTTAAGTTCGAGAATGTCCGTAAGCCGGAACCAGCGCGCGTCGTCGAGACCGCCCTTCTTCTCGAGCGTGAGCTCCATGTACGGAGACTCAGCGAGGAAATACGTGACGTGCTTGCGCATCTTTCCCTTCTCGGGATGCGAGGCAATATATTCGTTCTCCCCGATCTTATCTTTGATGACTGCCGGAAGACCTAGCTCGTCCTTGAGTCCCTCGATAGTTCCCTCCTCAACACTCATACCGGTCGGGATCTTTCCCTTAGACAAGGTCCAGTGTCCAAACACATCATGGACGAGCGCAAGATAGTACTGTCCCTCGTGATACGCATAGACAATCGCGCCGCCAAGCTCCTCTACGGGAAGATCCTCACGCCGTACGCGTTCCTTCTTCCCCGTCTCTTCTTTTCCTGGCTCGCCGAGTTCCTTATAGACGGCACCAAGGACACCGTTCACAAAACGACCCGAGGAGTCGCCACCAAATACTTTCGCAAGCTCAATAGCTTCGTTGATGGCAACCTTTGCAGGGACCTGAGAACGGTCTGCAAACAGAAGTTCGTAAAGACCAATGCGCAGAATGTTTCTATCTACCGGCGCAATGCGCTCAAGAGGCCAATCCGGCGCTGCTTTTGTTATAACGAGATCGAGGTCCGCGCGCTTGGCGAGGACACCTTGAAGGAGAGCTTCCATGAATGGCCGGTCGGTATCGTCTCCACCGAACTCTTCGACGTTGCGCTGGAGTGCGGCAGTTGCTTCCGCATCACTACGGTAAGACGTATCCCACTCGAAGAGAGTCTGGAGGACGACGGAACGGGCGAGATGTCGGTTGGCCATGTATGGAAAGAGCTTCAGTACAGTATACAGACAAAAGCACAGGACCCGCCATAGGCGGGTCCTGTGTATATCTTTTTGAAAAGCTTACGCGGTACCTCCGAATCCAGAACGTGTTGTTGAACGACCCTTCGTGCTCTTGTCTAGGATCGAACCCTTCTTCACTTCCTTCTTCGCCTCCATGGCCTGCATATCGTTCTTCTGTACTTCAGGGCTGGTGTCTGCGACTTCTACCTGAGAGCGTTCGCCGCGACCTTCCTTCTTGTTCTTCGTAACCTTTACGATAGGTGCTGCAATCTGCTTGCCCCTATACATACCGGTTGCCTCGTCAATACGGTGTGGGAGCCTAAGGTTGCCCGACACCTTGTCAGTAACAATAGCCCCGTCCACAAGCGCGTGATGGCTGCGGCGGTTCTTGGTATGCGAACTAGTGTGGCGCATTCGTACGGTCATAGTGGGAATACCTTATCATAGGGGCTCTATAAACGGAAGCGCACTGAAGGGCCTTTGTTTTAGGGGGTTCTGGTGGTACTAAGAAGAGGTGCCTTGCCCTTCTCCACAGGAGCCCATCCTGCGATCGGCAGCACAGCAGCCCACCCTACTACAGGGTAAAGGTTAGTCGCCAAAACAGAGGATCTGGCGATGCAGAATACAGTCACTTCAGTCGTTCGGGGCGTCGGTGAGGAGGAACTGCTCATTTTAACGTCGCGGTATTCTCCGCGCATGCACGATCCGGGGTAGTCGTGGTGCTGACTGCCCCGGTGCACCTTTCTAAGCACCACCGTCCTTGAGCGAGACCATCCGTTCGGACAAAACGAGGGCGCGTTGGCAACTGCCGATGCGCCCTCCCTTTATATATGTATGAACGATCGCCGGTGCTCCTCGATCATGCCATACTCCCGGATCGCTTCCATGTGCGCTTTCGTACCGTATCCTTTGTGTGACCTAAATCCATAGAGAGGATATGCGGCGTCTGCTTTTAGCATCACCCGGTCTCTGGTTACCTTTGCAGCTACAGACGCGAGCATGATGGAAGGAATGAGTCCGTCTCCCCCGATTACGGTCTCTTGAGTGTATTCGCTTGGAGCCTTAAGAGACCCGTCGAGCCATACCTTCCCTTCTTCGGGATTTGGGAGGAGCTTCCGTACCCCACGATCAAGCGCATGGCGCACCGCATACGCGATACCTTTGTCGTCTATCATGCGCGCACTCGAAAGACACACAACGGCACTTACGTTCCCTGCCTTCATCTCTTGCTGCAGAATCTTAAAAAGCAACTCCCGCTTCTTCTCGGAAAGTTTCTTCGAATCATTAAGCCCTGGGAATGCCGCGAGGATGTCGTACCCCTCCCTAACCGCAACAACCCCAACCGCAACAGGGCCCGCTAAGGGCCCGCGCCCCGCCTCATCAACACCGACAAGAATCATACCTACCGTGATCGATTCCCCACCGTTACAGTGCCGTTTCCGTAGTTAAAGACCGTACCGTCGCATGCAGTACTCCCTGGACTTGTCTTTACACCTTCCGGACGCCATACGATCATGTACCACCCAAGATCACACCCATAGCTTCGAGAATAATAGGAGAAGGCATATACGCCGGCAGTATAGGGCCAACCACCGGTACTTTGATTCGGGTCACGCGGCAGCTGCGCCATATAGGGTGCGAGTGCGGTCTGGAAAGTGGCCCAACTACTGTCGGTGCTTGTGGTCCAACCCGAATTAGGTTCAGAGGCACCTCCCGAGGCTGGGTACTGCCCGTAGTCGAGATAGTAGAGCTCGAGTGCGTTCCTCAGTTGATTTATCGCTGCGGCACGGTTCGCGTCTCGCGCTTTCGCACGTGCGGTGTTAAGCGAAACGAGCACCACCGACGACAGAACGCCGATGATGGCAATCACCACAAGAAGCTCTATGAGGGTAAAACCGCGTTTACGGTGCATAGGATCCGGTTGGGAGTGGTGCAGCGGGTGCCACAAGCGGGATTTCTTTCTCCCGCATGAGAAGCGGTACGGCAATCGCCAAAATAACTGCAGCAACGACAACACCGACAAGGACTGTCTGTGCCCCCTTCGCATCCTTGGCAAATCCCCACCTCATCACAAGACCTACAAGGGCCGCCTGCGAGCTGCGAACCTGTGGTATCGGTGCGAGCGTACTCTCCTCGTCAAACGAGACTTCACTCATATAAGGAAACTATAGCATTGGCTACTTCCATATACCGGTTGTTGAATCATACATAGTGCAGGTAAATCCTTGCGAACCGCGACAGAGACCGACATTTGATGTACCGCAGCTCCCAGACCAGCCTGGGTAATACCCGCAGTGCATAAGGTTTCCGTTATACGTACTCGTGAGATACATCAAGTTCTCAGCTCCACTCACCCATGCGTATTGATACAGTACCCATCCCTCAGGCGGTCTTGGCCAGGTAACGGATGCATAGGACCCAATTGTGCAAATCGCATTCGTCGGGGCCGTCGCAGAATTCGGCGCGACCAACTTCCCTCCATCAAGGTCGCATCCAACAATCGCACTCAGAAGTGAGCTTCCGTATGTTTGAATACCAGCATTCTTTGCTTTCGTACGCGCCGTGTTCAATGACGCGAGCACCACCGACGACAGAACGCCGATGATAGCGATCACGACGAGGAGCTCGATCAGGGTGAACCCGCGTTGTCTCATAGTGTTACTGCGCCTAACTGGTCGGCCCTGGTATAGCCGTCTGCTCGAGCGGATTAGGTGGTACTGCTTTAGGACGCAGCGAGCCAAATATGAGCACGAATATCATGGTTGCGAACGCAACAACCGCTATACCAATAAGAAGGTACTCTGCCTGCTTCTCATCTTTCGCCCATTTCGATCGCACGAGCCATCCGACCATACCTCCCTTCGTCCCTTGCGGGACGCGGGACGACAGTCCTGCTTCTTCACTAAATTGAATGTTAGCCATATGACTCTATTCTACCCTGTGCCCGGGTACGATAACCAAATAGGACTGTATAGAGGGGTGCTGTCGTTGGGCATCCCAAGCCGATATACTGTAGGTATGGGACGCTTCATTCATCTCCATACCCACAGCCACTACAGCTTCCTCGAAGCCTTACCTAAGATACCCGAACTCGTGAAGGCGGCGAAAGATCAGGGCATGGACGCACTTGGACTCACTGACGCTGGCAACATGCACGGCGCCATTGAGTTCTATCAGAAAGCACGTAAGGCAGGACTAAAACCTATCTTTGGTGTCGATGCATACGTCGCCTCGCGGTCCCGAACTGACATGAACGATGTGAAGCGCTCGCGCCTCGTCCTCCTTGCAAAAGACAATGCGGGGTACAAGAACCTGATGAAACTTGTAACGCGTTCTTTTCTTGAAGGCTTCTATGAGAAGCCGCGCATGGACAAAGAGATCCTGCGCGAACACAAGGACGGCTTAATTGCCATTATCCCCTCATTCGCGGGCGACGTTGCACAGGCACTGAAAGCTGGAGACCGAAACGGTGCAGCTGCATCCCTTGCCGAGTATGTGAGTATCTTCGGCGCAGACAATCTCTACCTCGAGATATCACACCACCCGAAAGTTGAGGGACACCCCGGGCGCATGCGGGCAATCCAGGAACTCGCCGCGGCCGCTGGGGTGCCCGTTGTTGCACAACACGATGTGTACTACCTGAAGCCAGAAGATCGCGAGGCAACTGAAGTGATGCGCCGAATCGCGCACGGCAACAAAGGGGACGCAAACCAAGAAGAGGACTTCTCCTTTGTTACAGAAACACAAATGCGTGAGTGGTTTCCTAAGGACGCCGTAGATGCATCGGGCGAGATTGCTGACCGCTGTGAGGTATCCATGGAACTTGGGAGCTGGAACTTCCCTGAAGTTATTCTCCCGGAAGGTGTTACTCACGCCGAAGAGCTTCGGAAGAAAACCTACGACGGTTTGTCTATGCGCGGCATGGAACGTACTGAAGAGGTTGAGACGCGTATGGAGTACGAGCTCGATGTCATTATTTCGAAAGGATTCGCGCCCTACTTCCTTGCGGTGTCAGACCTCCTTACCTTCGCGAAATCTGCAGGCATCATGTCAACAACACGTGGCTCGGCTGCAGGGTCCCTCGTCTCCTACCTCTGCGGCATCACGAACGTCGATCCCCTTTTCTACAAACTTCCCTTCGAGCGCTTCCTTAATCCAGAACGTCCGAAGGCACCAGATATCGACATGGACTTTGCCGACAACCGTCGCGACGAAATGATCGCGTATGCCAGACGGAAGTATGGCGAAGACAAAGTAGCGCAGATCGGAACGTTCGGTACCCTCATGGCGCGTGCCGCCGTGCGCGACGTCTCGCGAGCCCTTGGCCACGCGTATCGTACCGGCGACCGCATTGCAAAACTCATTCCTCTTGGAAGCCAGGGATTCCCGATGACCATCAAGCGCGCACTCGAGCTTGAGCCGGAACTTAAGCAGCTCTACGAGGAAGACGACGATGTGAAGGAGATCATAGACCTGGCCCAACGAATTGAAGGCTGTGTCAGGCATACGGGCGTGCACGCAGCCGGTGTGGTTATAGCACCAACTCCTTTATGGGAATGGACCCCGATCCAGTTCGATCCGAAGAATCCGGAAAAGCGCATCACGCAATTTGATATGCATGCCGTTGAGGACGCAGGACTTCTTAAGTTCGACTTCCTCGGTATTAAGAACCTTGCCATCCTCTCAGACGCCGTGGAGCGGGTGCGGGTATCCCGCGACATATGGATTGATATTGAGAACATTTCCATAGACGATCCAAAGACGTTCGCGATGCTTGCGCGCGGCGAAACGGAAGGCACCTTCCAGCTAAACGGTTCCGGTATGACGCGCTACTTGAAGGAACTCCAACCGACAACCATTCACGACATCAACGCGATGGTGGCCTTGTATCGTCCGGGCCCAATGGAAACGATTCCCCAGTACATCGAGCGCAAGAAGAATCCTCGTCTCATATCCTTTATCGATGAACGTATGAAGGACTATCTCGACATGTCCTACGGACTTCTCGTGTACCAGGACGACGTGCTCTTAACCGCCATTACACTTGGCGGCTATTCCTGGCTTGAGGCCGATACACTTCGCAAAGCTATGGGAAAGAAGATCCCCGCAGAGATGGAGGCGCAGAAAGAGAAGCTTATGAAGGGCTTCCAGGAATACGGAAAGTTAACTCCCGCGAAGGCTGCAAAGATCTGGACCCTGATCGAACCGTTCGCTGCCTACGGATTCAACAAAGCACACGCTGCCTGCTACGGAAAAGTCGCGTACCAGACCGCCTACATGAAGGCGAACTATCCGGTTGAGTACATGGCCGCACTCCTCACGGCGGACGCTGGAGACACGGAACAGATCGCGATCCTGGTTGCAGAAGCAGACCGTCTCAGCATCCCGGTCCTTCCACCGGACGTAAATGAGTCCGGTGCAGACTTCACGGTTGCAGGAGAGAACAAAGACACCATTCGCTTTGGACTCACTTCAATAAAGAACTTTGGCGAGGGTATTTCGCAGGCGCTCATCAGTGAGCGCGAGAAGAACGGACCATTCGCATCGCTGTCTGAATTCCTTTCTCGCATTGAATCGAGGAACCTAAACAAGAAGTCTCTGGAAAGTCTTATTAAGTCTGGTGCACTCGATACGCTTGCCGGAGAGAACCGTGCGCATCTCCTCGCACACATCGAGACTATGCTCACCTTCCATCGCGAAGCAACCACAACGCCCTCGCAGGATTCCCTGTTCGCATTCGCTACACCAACACTGAACCTTCCCCAAGTTACAGGAGAGACATCGCTTACCGACAAGCTTCTGTGGGAGAAAGAACTTCTCGGCATCTATGTGTCGGGCCATCCACTTGATGCACATACCGACAAGACTGCGAAAGCCGGGCTGTCCATTGCCGAAATTAAGCACGACCCCAAAGCTGGTCTTACGGTTATCCTGCCTGTACTTGTAGACGAGGTGCGCACCCTGCTTACAAAGAAAGGAGAGAAAATGGCGTTTCTAAAAGTATCTGACAAATCAGACAGCATTGAAGGGGTTATCTTCCCGAAGACCTTCGCAGAGAAATCTGACATTGTGGTGCCGGGCACATGCCTACTTGTTAAGGCGAACGTCTCAGGCCGCAACGGCGAGACCTCCCTTTCCATAGAGAACTTGAAGCGCCTATGATAGGGTCACTCAGGAGGAAATACTATGGAACACAAACAAGGACTTGAACGTCAGCTCAAAGCACGGGTTGAGGCAATGCAGCGCGAGAAGCTTCAGAGCGGAGAGGTTCACTTGGATCCTGACCCAGCCGCAAATGCAGAGCTAACGGACTTCTCCCCTCCTGAATTCGGGAAAGGTACCTAGAATGGCGACTCACACGAGTCGCCATTTCCGCTTTATGGTATAAAGCAGCCAGAAGCACTGTCTAGAAGGGAGACGACATGGCTACCGAAGAAGAAACTACCCCCACTGCACGCGCGCTCGCGCTTCAGATGAGGTTCAGTGGAGCCCCACCAACCCTGATGCGGGAGTACGGGATACGCGATTTCCGTGCACGTAAACCCCGTCTCTCGGGTAATCCCAGCTACCGGCGAGGCTATCACCTTGCCAGACAGCTGTCGCAGGATTTCCAGCGTTTCGTCGAGACTATCGAACGCGGCACTCCAGGAGTACGGGCAGGACGCGATTGCATGAGTTTTCTTATGCAGCGACAGTACGGGGGAAACCCTCCCGACCCTTGTCCCTGCTATACATGGACCTGAAAGGCGGCGGCTCCCCAGAGCCGCCGTTTTCCTTATATATGTTATCCTCGTACGCATATGGCATCCCTCGAAGATAAGCGTCACACCCTCGCCCATTTACTCGCCGCTAGCGTGCTTGAACTCTATCCGGACGCCAAGCGCACTATCGGACCGGCTATTGATGACGGCTTCTATTTCGATTTTGAATTCCCAACCCACAAGCCTACCGAAGCAGACCTCGAACGCATTGAGGAAACCATGCGGGACATCCTCCCAGCCTGGACCGAGTTCACCCGTTCTGAACTCTCTGCAGAAGACGCAAAGGCAGAGTACAAGGACAACCCCTACAAGCAGGAACTCATCGACGAGTTCACGAAGGACGGACAGAAAGTTTCCTTCTACAAATCAGGAACCTATTCCGATCTCTGCCGTGGCGGCCATAGCGACAATCCAGCAAAGGATATTGCCCCTGATTCCTTTACCCTCTCGCGTATTGCTGGCGCATACTGGCGTGGAGACGAGAAGAACATCATGCTCACTCGTGTCTACGGACTCGCCTTTGAGACCAAAGAAGTACTCGATGCACATCTTCTAATGCTTGAAGAAGCCAAGAAGCGCGACCACCGCGAGATTGGCGAGCGTCTCGACCTATTTCATTTCGACGAATCGATCGGAAAGGGTCTCCCAATCTGGCTCCCAAAAGGCAACATCATAAAGGAGGAGCTTGAGGCATGGGCAAAGGAGACTGAGCGACAGTGGGACTACGAGCGCGTGACGACACCCATCATCACGAAGGAAGACCTCTTCTACACCTCCGGACACCTACCCCTCTACAAGGACAGCATGTACGCACCGATACAGATCGAGGATGCGAACTACTACATAAAGCCGATGAACTGCCCGTTCCATCATCGTGCATTCGCCGCGCGTCCGAAAAGCTATCGCGACCTCCCGGTTCGTTATGCAGAATACGGCTGGTGCCATAGGTACGAGGACTCAGGAAGTCTTTTCGGCCTCATGCGCGTACGCGGCATGCAGATGAACGATGCGCACATCTATATCCAGAAAGAGGATGCGGTTGAGGAGTTTGTCCGCGTCATTAAGCTGCACGAGTACTACTACAAAGCACTCGGCATCGAGAACTACGAGATGGAGCTCGCACTTCGCGATCCTGCGAAGATGGATAAGTACCATGGCGACGAGGAGGACTGGATTGATGCAGAGCGCATGACAATCGAGGCCATGGAGAAGTCCGGCGTACCCTTCAAGATTGTAAACGAAGGTGCAGCATTCTATGGACCGAAGATGGACTTCCAAATCTACTCCTCGATTGGCAGGTCTTTCACCGCATCCACGAACCAGCTCGACCTCTTCATGGGCAAGCGCTTCGGTCTTGAGTACACCGATAAGGACGGTACAAAGAAGACGCCCGCAATCATCCACCGCGCACCGCTCGGCACCCATGAGCGCTTCATCGGCTTCTTAATCGAGCATTTCGCTGGCGCCTTCCCTACCTGGCTCTCACCGGTCCAGGTCCGTGTCCTTCCGGTTTCAGAGAAACACGCTGACTACGCAGCCTCGCTCCGAACCACTCTCAAAGACGCCGGCGTCCGTGTTGATGTTGATGCGAACGAATCACTTGGCAAGCGCATACGCGCCGCGAAGCAAGAGAAGCTTCCGTACGTGCTCGTTGTTGGAGACAAGGAAGTGGAATCGAATCAAGTATCCGTTGAAAGCCGGGATCGCGGCCAGGAAGGAGCTGTTGCGCTCAGTGAATTCGTACAGCGTGTGTCTCAAGAAATCAAAGACCGCATATAGTGCTACATAGAGAAAAGGCGCCGATTGCTCGGCGCCTTTTCTCTTCTTTACTGATGATTATCCTGCAACTATACCGAGGGCGCGCGTAAGCGCCATCTTCACACCGGTCATGCCAGCTGAGTAGCTGCCATCAACGGCCGTGGTGAGTGAAGCAACGAGGCGCTCCAAGTAGGATGAGTGGCATCCGTTGGTCAACTCCGCGATGTCAGGATGGCAGGTGGTGCCATCAATGCATGCACGGTATGCGTCGTCGAGTGCACACGCTGCATGCGAGACGAACGCTTCAGTGTCCTCACCCTGGCGAGCCATGGAGCGGATCATACCGAAGACCGTATCGCGATCTCCGTTAAGGAGTGCGGCGACAAAGTCACGAACGTCTGCGTTCATAGGAGCGGCCACAGGGGCTGCTGCTGGAACGTAGCGTGCAGGAGCTGGCGCTACTGGAGCTTCCTCGCGAACAGACTGCATAACCTCCTGATGTGTTGGTGCTGAGACAGGTGCCTCATGTACGTGCTTCTGCTCGATCTCACGGGAGAGACCCTTAACGATGTCGTCTATGGTGAGACCTTCGCCGGCAGCGAACGAACGGAATCCGTCATGTGCGCTGTAGCCCGTAGGCTTTGTCGGTGCTGCTGGTGCTGCGTGTGCGCTGTGCGCTAGTGCATGAGCAACAGGTTCGCTATGTCCATGGTCCGTAGGTGTAGCTGGCTCGCTATTAAGCGCCTGCTTCACGTTGCCACCGAAGCGCTTTGCGCGTCCGAAGGCGAATGGCACGGCATTGAAGAGAACGAGGTATGCGAGTGCTGCACTCCAACCGATGAGCATGATCCAGTAGATCGCAGTTCCCATGGGACCAAGCTCGAGACCCGTGTACGGGACCTCAGAGAGGTACACGAAGGAAAGTGGCTCTTCAAGTGGCTGCGTGAATGAGTCAAGGACAACACGTGGAGTGCGGCGACCGCCTCCTCCACCACCACCTCCACCTCCACAATTAGAAGTACAGGTAGGCGACTCGATAACCACCGCTACCTGACAGTTTGCATTCGATGGTGCGCCAGGAACGGTACCAATGTAGGTAGTGTCCGATGTCGGATTAACGACGACGGAACCCGTCGTGCCAGTCTTCGCACCGACGCCATTATTGATGTCGATACCTGTGGCGTTCGAGATTACCCATGAGAGCGTAACCGCTTCGCCAGAGGTGATACGTGTCTTATCTGCCGTAAGGCTGACACACATAGGTCCCTGCTGAATAGGCGTAACGGTGACGGTCGTCTGGCAGTTGACGCTTCCCGTAGCACCAGTAACGGTCGCTATATACGTGGTCGTCTGCGTTGGATTCACGATACGTGATCCTTCCGCGGTTGGCGTAACGATACCAATGCCGTTATTGATTGAAATCGAAGTAGCGTTCAGGGTCTTCCATGTGAGGTTTACCGGGTCGCCACTGTTGATGACACTCGGAGTACCAGTAAGGAACACACACTGCGCAGGTGGTGGCGGAGTCGAAGAGACTACGACCGATGCCTGGCAGTTAACTGAGCCGGTAGCGCCAGTAACAGTCGCAGTGTAGGTAGTGTTCTGTGTCGGATTGACGACGAACGTACCTGCCGCTACGGGTGTTACCGAACCAACACCATTATCGATCGAAATCGAGGTAGCGCTGCGGGTTTCCCACGCGAGCGTAACTGCCTGACCAGAGGTGATAGTACCCGGGGTTGCTGTAAGGAATACACATTCAGCGTTCTGCTCCACGACTGGTGGCTCCTCAGGAGGAGGAGGTACTGGGGGCACAGGAGGCGGAGGAGGCACCGGTGGAGTTGGTGGTACTGGGGGCGGAGGAGGAGGGGGTGGAGGAGGAGGGGGTGGTGGTGGCGCTGGCGGCGTGCAGCACGGAGGAAGCACCTGAGCCATGATGCGGTCAGGAGACGTCATACCGGTCGCAACTGCGAGTGCCATACCAACCGAAAGGGTCGCAAGCACGGCGAAAAGGCCCACAGCAATGGGGCGCGACTTCACGTACGTGATCTGCTTGTTGATTGATTCCATACCTAATATATAACACGTTTGATAATTCTTGTCAAATAGACTCCTCTACCACTTTCGTGGCGTACAAAAAATAGGGGAGGTTCCGGGTGGGTCGCTTGCAGGCGACCCACCCATTACCCTTAGCGTGGTCGAGCGAGACCGTTCATCACGGCTTCGTCCTCGCGATCGGATGCCCAGAACGTCAGGCCTCTGGGACCGTTCAACGTGAGCCCGTCAGCGACAACTTCGTCGCTTTCGTAATAGACCCGCGCGTGCCATTCACGCCCGATCCGCTGATAGTCCTGCTGCCAGCGAGTGCCGGAAGCGAAGGAACTCCCAACGACTTGGCCATTCACCCTGAGTTTGAGGCACAGGACAAGCAGCTCGTCCGGAGACAGGCGGATTTGGTAGAAGCCGGGCGAGTCGAGCTGGATTTCTCCTTGCGCGACCTGCTGACGACCAAGCGATCGATTGACTGCTGTGAAGTCGCACGGACGGCCAACGCAGCCGTTCGGCACTTCTTGCCACACCGCACGAGGCGAATCGGGCTCGTAGAGCCGCGACACGCGACGGTAGGCGAAGCAAGGATCGTTTTCCCGGTTGTAGCGCGACCAGATGACCGAGGATTCCGCTGGGTTGCGGACCTCGATATTCTCATAGACGCATTCCAGGTTCACTTCCATCCCGACGGGATTCGCGCAGTTTTGCGCGAGCACCGGGCGGCCCGTTTCCGGGTTCACCCATGCACATTCATTCCGGAGGAACGAGCGCGACATGCCGTTTACGTCGGTTTGTCCCAGAGTGCCGGACCGAAAAATGATCCGATCCATCTGGTACCTTCCCGAGATCGTACAGTCAATGCGGAGGCTGCGCAGATATGCACCGAGGTTCTGGAGCGTCACGTTCCCTCTCGGGTCGTGCGCTCGGAAGGACTCGACGTAGTTTATCGGCGCAGCACACGAACCGTCTCTGCGGCACTTGGCCGCGTCGAGCATGGTCCTGCCAGTGGGATCGGTCGCGAGCGACCGCTCCACCAGCACAGCGATTTCCGTCGGCGACTGAGCGCCGTAGTAGTAGCCCTTGTACTGACCAGCCGAAGCTGGTCCAGCCACTGCCCATCCGAAGAAGAGCAGCGCGAGGGCGATGAGAACGTTTCTCATTTTAGGTATCTCCCCTATTGCGCCGCCCCGATGGGGGGCGACTTGGTTAAAGGAACGTCTGGTCTAGTCTGCAATTGCAGCGACCTATCCGACAGCGAAACTAGTTCGCGAGCGGATAGCTCTCCACAAGGTCTGCGACGACGATGAAGCGGCTGGTCTTCTTTCCGAACGAGTCACACGTTGCAAGCGTAAGTGTGTGGCCCTCCGCAGTAAGAGGAATCGCAGCAGACTCAGCATCCGCTTCTGCAACCTGCGTCACAACATATACGTACGTCATGGTCTCGCTATACACCATGATTGTGTCTCCCTTCTTAAGGTTCTGGATCTCGTTGAATGCCTTGAACGCTTCGTTGTTTACGATTGGCAGGTAGCTTGAGTGTCCGAAGAGAATCGTGTTCCCTTCCTCGCCGAGCTTCGCCGAGGTTGGATAACGAACCGCACCAGTTAGGAGCGCCTCGTCGAGCACCGCGACGCTTGTCGACTCAGGATTCTTAATCGTGACATTGATACCCACCTCTGGAATTTCTACACGAACCGGATTCTCAGGCGCACTAAGAATGACTGACGCAGCAAGCGAGTTACCCGGGACCGCGCTCGCAACCGTCTTCTCAGGAGCTTCCGGTACGATGTCGAGCGCCGCGAGAGTCGCAAACGATACGAAAAAGACAACCAGGAAGGTGGCTAGGAAGCTCCATTTCGAAGCCCAGGCGCGCCCGAAAGCGCGGATAAGCTGTACGGTCTGGTTAATTGCGGTCATAGGATCTTACATATCATTACACTATAGACCAGAATTGTCAAGGCATCCTTGTAGTGCTTGGCCTCTACCATCTCCTCTTCCTTCAGCATACCTACAGGTACCTGAAGGTATGCTGAAGGTACAAGCCGTCATGCTAAGGGGTACTTGACAGAGAATAATCAATGTGGTAAACAGCATGCATATGGAAACGACAACAATACGGACAACCAGTGGAACCGGCCGCCGCGCAGCGGTGAACGGGCTCGCTATCGTGGGCTTCATCGTGCTCGTTATTATCGGCATGGCGCTTGCGGTATATGCTGCACGCTTCGTACCAAAGGCTATCTCGAACATTGGTTCGGCAGCAGTCTACCTTTCGTCTCAGGTGTTCTCTGACGAAGGTGCCACCGACCTCGTTGTTGTCCCTCCTACGGAAACCGTACCGTTCGGAGACGATGTTGTCGCAACAACAACCGCAACGACGACGGTACCTACCGTTACTCCTACCACTCCAGCTACTCCGCAGCCTGGCACCCCCGTCACCACAATCGTTCAGGTTGGAACAGGCCCTGCCAATTACTACGGTCTTCCTGACCTCGTTATAGAGAACGTAACGACCGGTTACCTTACCTCTGCTGATACCAGCACCTTCCGTTCTTCCAACGACGTCCCGGATGACAAGCGTGGCGCCGTGAAGTTTACAATCGCAAACCGCGGTACAAACGTCTCTCCACGCTTCGACTTTGAAGTAGAGCTTCCGACAAGCCGCAGCTACACCTATAAGTCCAAGTCCCAGCAGACACTCCGTCCTGGCGAGCGCATCGAGTATATCCTTGGTTTCGACCAGACGCGCGAGGGTAACGACCGCACCATCACCATCACGGTTGACGCAGAGCGCGACATCAACGAGTCAAACGAAAGCAACAACGACCGTTCCGTAACAGTCGACATAGAGCGCTAACAGCGTCTAACGAAAATCCCTCGATCACTGATCGGGGGATTTTCTTGTTTTACACGTCGAGGTTTGCGAGCTTTGCGTTACTTTGAATGAACGCCTTTCGACTTGGTACGTCAGTACCCATGAGAACATCGAAGATTCTATCAGCTTCGACACCGTCCTCAACCGTAACGCGCTTCAGGATGCGGTTAGCGGGGTCCATCGTTGTCTCCCAAAGCTCAGACGGATTCATCTCGCCGAGACCCTTGTAGCGCTGGATAGTTATCTTGCCAGCTTTCTTTGCTGCAACCTCCTCTTCGGGAGCGCCGTCGGCATCTTCATCAGTTCCCTGCTCTTCGTCAGCTTCTTCAACGGCAGTATTGGCATCGTCTCCAAGGAAGCGGAACTTCTCTTCGTCTGAGTACGCATACATCACTTCTTTTCCGCGCTTGATCTTATACAAAGGCGGCTGAGCAATATAGATAAACCCGCCATCGATAATAGGACGGAAATGGCGGTAGAGGAGTGTGAGCAAAAGAGTACGAATGTGGGCACCGTCCACGTCGGCGTCCGTTGCGATAATGATCTTGTGATAGCGAAGCTTTGAAAGATCGAAGATGTCACCGATAGCCGTACCCATAGCTACAACCAAGTTGCGGATCTGTTCAGAGGCGAGCATCTTATCGAGGCGCGCACGCTCAATGTTAAGGATCTTTCCACGAAGTGGAAGGATTGCTTGAGTCCTGCGATCTCGACCCATCTTGGATGAGCCACCGGCTGAGTCTCCCTCTACAATGAAGAGTTCCGAATCCTCAGGACTCTTGCTCTGGCAGTCTGCGAGCTTGCCCGGAAGGGTCATGCCTTCGAGCGCACCCTTGCGCATCACCGAGTCTTTCGCAGCCTTGGCGGCCTTTCGTGCCTTCAAGGCAAGCAATACCTTGTTTGCAATTGCCTTGCCGTCGTCCGGATTCTCTTCAAAGAAGGATGCGAGTGCCTGACCAAAAATTGTAGCGACCGCACCCTGAGCCTCAACCGATCCGAGCTTGCCCTTGGTCTGGCCCTCGAATTGAATCTCAGGCATCTTCACCGACACCACAGCCGTTATGCCCTCGAGTACATCGTCTCCCGTGAAGTTCTCCTCGCTCTCCTTAAGCACACCTGAGGAACGTGCGTAGGAGTTCAGGGTACGCGTGAGCGCGGTCTTGAAACCGGTAACGTGCGTACCGTGCTCTGGATTATAAATATTGTTTGCGAACGCCATGAGTCGTGGCGAAATGTCATCCGCATACTGGAACGCAACTTCTACCGCAACATCTCCCTCTGCTGAGTCGACATAAAATACGTTCTTGTGCACTGGTGTTTGGTGCTTGTTATAGAACCCAATGAGGGAGCGAAGTCCGCCCTCAAAGTAGAAGGACATGCTTGGGCAGTCGACACCGGTACTGCGTAGGTACACCGACCCTTCGCTATCAACCGTTGTCTCCTCGCGAGCATCGAGTACTGAAATGCGCGTTCCCTTTACGAGATATGCCTGCTGACGCAGATGCGCGACGATCTTGTCCCAGTTCCAAGCGATACCGTCCTTGAAGATAGATTCGTCCGGACGGAACATCACGATGGTGCCATTGTGGGTCGTCTTGCCAATCTGTTTAACCTTCGCTTTTGCCTTACCGATCTCATACTCCTGCATGTGCATCGCACCGTCCTTATGCACAATAACTTTCGTATGCGTTGAAAGCGCGTTAACCACCGAAGCTCCTACACCATGGAGACCGCCCGAGACCTTGTAGCCTGAGTCTTCGCCGCCGAACTTTCCGCCGGCATGCAGCGTTGTCATGATCGTCTCGAGCGCTGAGACTTTCGTCTTCGGATGGATGCCAACCGGAATACCGCGCCCGTTATCAACAACGCGCACGTACCCGCCTGGCAACAGCGCTACCTCAATATCGTTCGCGAACCCGCCCATAGCCTCGTCACGCGAGTTGTCGAAGATCTCCCAGATAAGGTGATGCAGACCGTCAGGACCGGTTGTACCGATGTACATACCCGGACGCTTACGTACTGGTTCAAGGCCCTCAAGGACTGAGATCGATGACGCATCGTACTCCTTCGCCTTTGCAGCTTTAACGGCCGCTGGTGCGGCCGCTTTCTTCGGTTTTTCCTCCCCATCCTTTGCCATATGTTCCCTTAAGTATACCACGCACACGCAACGAAATCCCGTCTTACAAGGGTGTTAATGCGGCCTAGGTACGGCCTACTATCTGGTCCTGGTGATAGTCACCCCTGGTACCCCGTTGTCCCACGCCTCAAGCTTCCGTATCGTAATGGTCACCTCCTTTGCACGGGCATCCATGAGGATTTTCTCTGCTATTTCTTCAGCTATTTTCTCCACGAGAAACCGCCGCTTCCCAGACAGCGTCTCAAGAACGATCTTCTTAAGATCGTCGTAATCTATAGTATCGGCTAGCGTATCGGTGTCTCCAGACTTCTTGGATTCGAATCCAACCTTAAGAGCAACATCGAAACTCTGCTCCCTGCTCCACTCATGCTCGTAGTGACCATGCGTCGCATCAATCGTGAGCGAATCGATATGAAGATAATCCATGTCTACCGTACTTCCCATCCTTCCTTCTTATTCAGTAAGTCGGTTACGCGCTCCATTGCCGGATCGAGGTCAGTGTCTGCAAGTGTTCGCTCGTTCGATTCAAAGACAAGACGGAACGCGTACGAGGTACGTCCATCCTTCTTGAACTGATCGAAAAGATCAATGCGAGCAAGATACTCTCCAGCCTGAGCGATAATCGCGCTTGCGACCTCGCTCTCTTGTGTTCCCTCGGGAGTCCAGACCGCAATATCGCGAAGTGCGGACGGATACAGCGAGTAGGGTTTATAGGTTCCTTGCTGAACAGTCACCGGTGCGTAGTTCTCGCCAAGCTTCTCGAGGTTTAGCCTCCCGAGATTAAGTTCCATCATCTGCCCATCAAGCGTGAAGTGCGCGGCAGCACGAATCCCGAGCAGGTCCTGCTCGAGTGCGGCAACGTTTTCTTTAAGAGCCTCAGCCGCGAGTGCGGGCTTTCCACCAACAGCAACTACACCCATAGAAAGGAGCAGTGCTTCTCCATGCTTCGTGAAGACGGTACCAATCTCGAACAGCTTTACGAATGGCGCCGGACCAAGAACCCTTGGAGCAACGCCCGTCGCGCGTACAAGCGCATCCTTAAGGGTAGCTATAAGGGACGCCCGCAAATATGGCCTGTCGGACTGGAGTGGGTTCGCAAGTTCGATCTCTCCTTCAGCTGCAAACGACGGCGTTGAAATCTCGCTGAATCCCCGCTCAACAAGAAAGTCGCGAACCGCCTCAATACCCCGGAAGCGTTCCTGTGACGGAACACCGTCAAGAAGCGGCAGCTCGGTAGAGTCAATGCGATCGTATCCAAGGATACGGCCGACCTCTTCAACGAGATCCTCAGCGATTGTGATATCGCCGCGTTCAAACGGGGCGAGGACCGTGAAGGTGTCCTCTACTTCGGTGTATGAAAATCCGAGACGATCAAACGCGCCGCGTACGTCTTCAATCGAGAACGTGCTACCAAGTATCCCGTTTATTTTCCCAAGCGACACGGACGCAGTCTGCGGTTCCGGAGAATGAGGATACACATCCGTTACGCCAACGATTTCGCCGCCCGCAACCTTCTGTATGAGTTCGATACATTGCGCCATGCCGTATCCAGCGAGCGCCGGGGATGGCTTGTTCTGGAACCTCGTCGAGGCGTCAGTAAAGAGCTTCAGAGCCTGCGCGGCCTTCCTGACCTGAGTTCCGTCGAAGCTTGCAGCTTCAATAATAAGGTTGGTTGTGCTATCAGTTACTGCTGCGTGTATCCCCCCTTTCACGCCCGCGATCCCAAGAGCAAGGCCGGCGGCGTTTGCGTCCGCAATAAGAAGTGTGCCCTCAGGAAGTTCGTAGTCCTCGCCAGTGAGTGTTGTAATAGACTCTCCCTCACTTGAGGCACGAACCGTAATCGCATACGCGTTCTCACGCTTCGTAAGCTTGCTCGCATCAAACGCATGCAGGGGCTGCCCGATATCGAGCATCACGTAGTTAGTTGCATCGACGACATTGTTTATCGATCGCTGCCCTACCGACTCGAGTGCAGTCTTGAGCCACTCAGGAGACGGCCCTATCGTAACGCCGGTTATAAGCGCACCAATGTAGCGTGCGCACTTCCCTTCCTCGTCGAGCGATACCGATAGCTGATTGGTTTCTGGGAACGAAGCGAGTTCTTCTTTCAAGGGATCCGTGGCGAGCGGAATATTAAGCACCGCGGAGAGTTCTTTAGCGACACCCCGATGACTCAGCATGTATGCAGCGCGGTCCGGAAGGACATTTACGTCGAGTAGGTCCCCTTCTGCTTCCTCAACTTCAGCCACATGGAATGTAAGTTCGTGTGCGAGCGTGTCTACCGCGGGAAGCGGTGTAGCGAAGTACTTCTGGAGCCAGGTGATTGAGACTTTCATACCTACTGTGTTGTTTGATCGAATCCGTACACGAACCGAATGTCGCCGCCATGGAATCCACGTATATCGTTCACTGCGTGCTTCACCATAATGAGGCGTTCAATGCCGCCGCCGAACGCAAAGCCTTGGTACTTATCCGGATCGAGGCCCGCATTCTTTAAAACAGACGGGTGCACCATACCAGCGCCCATAACCTCAAGCCAGCGACCTTCCTTCCCAGGAGCTTCGAACCAAACATCTACTTCAACCGAAGGCTCGGTAAACGGAAAGAAACTTGGACGGAATCGCACCTTCGCGTCTTCCGCGAGATAGTCCTTGAAGAACTGCTCGAGCGTACCCTTCAAGTGTGCGAGTGTGATGCCTTCGCCAATGCAGAGTCCCTCATTCTGATAGAACTGCGCTTCATGCGTGGCATCGGTCGCCTCATTCCGGAATACCTTGCCTGGCACAATGACGCGATACGGAGGCAGATTCCCGAGCGCAAGCTGCTCCTCGATATACCGAACCTGCACAGGACTAGTCTGGGTGCGCGGAACCCTTTTTGGCTCCTCCTTCGTCCAGAAGGTGTCCTGCATGTCTCGTGCCGGATGGTCCGCAGGTATGTTAAGCACGTTGAAGTTGTAGTGTTCCTCTTCCAGTTCGGGCCCATATGCAATAGAGAAGCCCATGCGCGCGAACGAGCTAGCGATAGCGCGTATAGAAGCCGAGATCGGGTGTAGGCGGCCAGGAGGCATATAGAATCGAGTATACACGGCGCATCCTAGAAAAAACAGGCGTATTTGCTATACTTCAGCGAACTACGGCCATATATGTCACTCGAGATACTTGCGTATCCGTTCTTGTTCCTCGGTCTCTATTTCGAGGTGTTTATGCTCCTGACCTTCCTCTCAGGACCCGCCAAGGACAGAAGGCTCAGGGTACCCGGACTAAACACCCCTAAGGTGGCTATTATTGTGCCCTGCTGGAACGAGGAGAACACCATTGACGGCACCGTGCAGTCCCTACTCGCACTCGACTACCCACAGGAGAAACTTCAGATCATTCTCGTTAACGACGGATCCACCGACAACACGAAGACCGTGATGGGCTCATATCAGGGAAACCTGCAGATAACGATCGTGCACAAAGAGAACGGTGGCAAGCACACGGCGATTAATAGAGGCATCGAGATTGCAACGGATGCTGAGTTCGTTGGCTGCCTTGATGCCGATTCCTTCGTAGCGCCCGACGCGTTGCGAGAGATGATCTCCTGCTTCGAGGACCCAAAAGTTGCAGCAGCTACACCCGCCATGTCGGTGTTCCAACCAAAGAATCTTCTCGAACAAATGCAAAACACCGAATACATCGTCGGTATCGCAGCGCGTCATGCACTCTCTGCGGTGAATGGTATCTATGTGACTCCGGGACCATTCTCCTTCTATCGCCGCTCAGTTATTGAGGAACTGGGCGGTTTCCGCCATGCGCATCAGGCTGAGGATATGGAGATGGCACTCCGTATTCAGCGTGCAGGTTACGAGATTGAGAATGCACCTCGTTCCAGGGTCTACACCAAGGTGCCGCGCTCGGTGCCAAAACTCATAAAACAGCGTACACGCTGGACCACGGGATTCCTTCGGAACGTGATGACCGACTACCGCGATCTTGTGGGGAATCCGAAGTACGGCATCCTCGGACTCATGGTGCTTCCGCTTGGCTTCGTTGCCATCGTCGGCGGAGCGTTCCTCTTCATTGTGGCTCTCGCTTCTTTTGTTCTAACCCTCATGCAGAGGTACTCGCTTACCGAAGGCATTCCCCTTTCCTATACGCTGCTCCCGCGCTTCTCTGTCGAATGGTTCTATCTGCCAATGACGTTCCTCCTCCTCACAAGCATCGTCGTTGGCATTCTCTCGGTGTCCCTCGTACTCATCGGCCGCCACGTCTCAAACACCCCCGCGAAGGTCATCCTCGGTATCATTGGTTACACCTTCATCTACGCCTTCATCGCACCCTTCTGGCTCATTCGTGCCATGTATGATGTGCTAACCGGCAAGCGCCGTGCATGGCGGTAGCATCATTTATCCTTAGCTTTCTTATCCTATGTCGCTCGGAACCCGTAACGCTCTCCTCGCTCTCGCGATAACTGTCGCCATAATCGGCACAATCGTAGCTGCCATAAACCACCTCGACCGTCAAAGGATCGCGGAGCTCGATGCTATCCAGAGCCAACTTGCTACGGACACCCTCTCGGTTGAGACGCAGTTCGCACTCCTTGAGAACGCGCCGTGCGCCGACCTTACGGCAGGCACTGACCTCACGAGCGAGGTCTCCTCGCTCGGAGATCGCCTTGGTATCGCTGAGTCGCGTCTCGGGAGCGACAACCCAGAGGTACTTCGCCTAAAGAAGCAGTACACCCTGCTCCAGATTCGCGACTACATCCTTACCCAAAGGATTGCAGACACCTGTGACATCGAGCCTGTTACGGCGCTCTACTTCTACTCGAACGAGGCAGGTGCCTGCGAGAGCTGCGACCGTGCGAGTTACGCTCTCTCGTATCTCCGCCAGACGTACCCGCAGCTTCGGGTGTACACCTTCGACTACAATCTCGACCTGGGGGCTCTTAAGACCCTTATCGCAGTTGAGAAGGTTGAGGAACGCTTCCCGGCCTTTGTTATCGAGGGCGAGCGTTCCTACGGCTTTACGGACGTCGAGACCTTCCAGGAACTGTTCCCGAAAGGCCTATTCGCGACAACAACCGCAACGAGCACGAAAGCTAAGAGGTAAGGAACACATACTCTACATAAAGGGACCCAATAACATTGGGTCCCTTTATGTGCTTGTGGGAAAGTTACACGGACTATTCTTAAACTCCCATTCTGGAATTTTGCTAGCGTATTGTTTCTCTAGTTCGAGATATTCTTTCTTTAGAATTACTTTCAGTGTGTGGTGCGGAAAATGCTTTCTGAATTTCTCATCGCGAAGGCGGGAGTATTCGCTCCAGAAATTTTTAACCTCTATGTATAGATTGTCCGCAGGGAGATAGAAATCTGGTGTGTATGTCTGGTTCCCAATATCAAATGTTTCTGGCTCATACAACCAAACCTTTCCTTGGAGGGTGTACAGGCGAGCAACATTAGCTTCCCATCTGCTATGAAAACTAAGCATTGGATCTACATCAAGGCGGACTCCTGACTTTCCTCTGGATGCCTTCGCCGATGTTGGTTGGCTTCCATTGAACTGTATCGAACAAAGTACGGTGCAGAATTTTCTCTTCTTATATCTTTCTGCATAGAATTCTTTCCTGCAGTTGGGGTTGCAGCATACGAATATCGTGCGAGGAACGAGAACGCTTCCCTTGAGCGGACTCTTTCTCCCTTTATTAGCTTGAGATATCTTCTGTTTGACCTCGTTAGACCAACGTCGCTTCGAGTTATTAACCGTTGCCGCACACCGATTCCCACAGTACCGCTTTGGACTTGTGGGTTGTGTTACAAACGATTTGTCGCACCCCTCACGAACACATACTCGAGCATCTTCTTTCTTTAGGTGTTCATATACTCTATTCTTCTGATTCCGAGACGTTATCTCGCTCTGCTTCGTTCGATACTCTTCTGAGTCGTAGAACGCATGTCTCATCTATCTATAGTATGGGACTAACTAGACCATAAAAGATGTGTATGTGCATAGAGTTACTCATACCCTACTAGTTGAAAAACAGGAGCCGGGGGCGAGGATCGAACTCGCGAAACCTCTCGATTACAAGTCGAGCGCTCTACCAACTGAGCTACCCCGGCGAATATTCTGAGTATACGGGCTAACGGGAAGCGAGCAAGTTCTACTCTCCTTCTGGCAGCTTGCGACGCGAGGGCTTGCGTGCGGCCGTCCTCGCGCTCTTAAGGGCAAGCCGTATGCGATGTGCGCTCTCCTGAAGAATCCCCGGCTTCTCGTTCCCTTCACTCTCAAGCGGCACGGTTATGCCGCGGCGCTCCCGCAAGGCCTTCACGGTACGCGTAAGGAGACGCTCAGTTGTGCGTACAATGCGCAGCACGAAGTGTGCCACGTCGTGCAATGCGCGCTCGAGTACGGTCCCGAGGAGGTGCCTGGTAAATGCTCCCCAATCTACGTGTGTGGCTATGAACGCAACGCGTGCTACTTTCGCATCGAGCTTGTTGCGGTACTCACCCGCGATACGAAGTCCTCTTCGGTGTTCAAACGCGGTAAGCGCTATGAATCCGCCAAAGAGGATGAGGGAGAGGCCAATGAGGATGAGATACAACATAGATACTGGAGAAGGCCGGATACCCGGCCTTCAGGACTAACGAGCTGAAAAGCGCGCGAACTTCGAGATCTCGACGCGCTCGCCAAACTTCTGCGCTGCCTCGTTCAAGAGGTCGCGGATAGTCTTTGATTCGTCACGAATATAAGACTGCTCGAGAAGCACCTGGTCCTTGAAGTACGAGGCCATCTTGCCCTCGAGGATCTTCTCCTGCATTTCAGCCGGCTTGTCCTTAACTTCTTCCTTAAAGATAGACATTGCTGCGTTCTTTGCGTTCTCAGAGATCTCCTCGCTTGTAAGTACGGAAGGATTTGATGCGGCGACGTGCATCGCGATTGCGCGAGCAAGGTCTGCGAACTCTGCGTTCTTTGCAACGAAGTCAGTCTCTGAGGAGAGGAGGACCATAGCGCCAACAACACCGTCATGAACGTATGAACCGATGGCACCGGCTCCAAGCTCGCGATCTGACTTCTTGTCAGCAGCAGCACCTGAGCGCTTTTTGAGAATAACCTCTGCCTTATCCATATCTCCCTCTGCCTCTTCAAGGGCCTTGCGGCACTGCATGATAGAGACGCCAGTCTTGTCGCGAAGTATCTTGACGGTGTCGAGAGAGATTTCCATGGGTGTTATGAAGTTACTACGGTAAGTATGAGAAGGGCGAGCAGCCCTTAGAAACAATTAGCCCTTCAAACCAGCCTCGTAGGCGGTAGCGAGCTCACCAAGCACGAGTGTGATGACATCACGTGATGCGTCGTTCACCACAATCGGGTATGCCGCGTCCTTGAGATCGCAGTCCGAACTCATGATGCCGATAACCGGAATACCGAGTGCGCGAGCCTCGCGAGAAGCATGTGCCTCGTGACGAGTGTCCACGATAACCATGACGTCAGGACGGCGAGTAAGTCCGGTTGCACCCGAAAGACGAAGCGTAAGCTTATCGATCTCGCGATCAATCTTTACGCGCTCAAGCTTGGTGTAGAGCTTCGCGAGCTCCCCACTCTCACGCTTTGCGGAGAGGTCAGCGAGACGGTCGATACGCTTCTTGATCTCCGTGAAGTTTGTGAGCGTACCGCCGAGCCAGCGACCAGCGACAAACGGGACACCGAGGCGCTTTCCAACAGCCTTAACCGAGTCCTGTGCCTCACGCTTGCCTCCAACGAATAGAACAACCTTGCCATCACGTGCGAGGGCTGCCATGACAGCCTTTGCCTTTGCGAGCTGCTCATCAGTCTTCTTAAGATCAAAGATCTCAAGGTTTGATTTAGCGCCGAGCACGAATGGGCGCATGGTTGGGTGACGGCGGCTCTTTACCTGTGCGAAATGAGCGCCAGCGCCAAAAAGACGCTCGACGCCGGGGCCGCTCTCGCGGTTCTCTGTTGCTTCAGTCATGATTGGCCTAGGATAACACAGTCTATTCTAGGCATCAATCGTCACCCTCAGCCGGCCCTACCCCACCCGCTTCAGCCGCTAGCTGGAGAGCCTCAACAAGCGGGTCGATCCCGCCCAGCATTATCTTAGGCAGATTGTGCCAGCTCTCCTTTAGACGATGGTCCGTAACCCTATCCTGAAGGAAATTGTAGGTCCTAATCTTCTCCGAGCGGTCTCCCGTGCCAATCTGGCCCGAGCGCATATCTGCATGCTTCTTGGCTTCCTCCTCGTCATGAAGCGCTTCAAGCTTTGCTGAGAGGATCTCCAGCGCCTTGATGCGGTTATTCAGCTGCGAGCGCTCGCTCGTCGAGCGGACGTCGATTCCGGTCGGTCTATGAATGAGACGTACCGCGCTCTCCACTTTGTTCACGTTCTGGCCGCCAGCACCCCCCGAACGGGAGAACTCCATATCAATATCTGCCATATCAACCTCGAACTTAGGCTTCGCGCGAATCGGCAGTGCCGCTACGGACGCGGTTGAGGTGTGTATGCGTCCTGACTTCTCGGTTATAGGAACACGCTGTACACGATGTACGCCCGTCTCGTAGCGAAGTGCGTCATATGCAGCTACGCCGTCAATCTCAAGCGTAAGCTCGTCTATAACGCGCAACCTCCAGTGCTTCCCCTCAGCATACTTCTGGTACATCTCCTTCAGTTCCTGGGCGAACAAAGTGGCTTCGTCCCCGCCGGCGCCGGCCCTAAACTCAAGCACGATAGCCTTTGGGCGTACTGCCTCCTCCCTATCCTTGTCGAGGATACGCTCAATCTCTTCGAGAATCTCCTTCTGTCTACTATCGATACGCTCCAAGTCCTCAGCGAGCATTTCAAGAAGCACGGCATCGTCTCCGGCAGCTTCTGTTGAGTCCACGCGTTCCCGTTCGAGACGCTCAAACTCCTCCGCAAGGTATGCAGTCTGATGGTTTGTTTTGAATTCTGAGGAGTACTCCATGGATGTATATGATAACGCACGAGCGCCCCGCCAGACTGGCGGGGCGCTCGTTACAAATCGTTACTTGCCTGCTTTCGCGGACGCTGCGCGCTGCTTGAAGCGCTCGACGCGGCCGGTCTTGTCGAGGGAACGATCCTCACCAGTGTAGAACGGGTGAGACTTCGAGGAGATCTCGATGACGTACTTCGGGTATTCCTTTCCCTCAAAAGTACCAGTCTCCGTGGTACGGATGGTTGATCCAACGAGGAACTGGGCACCGGACGACATATCCTCAAAGAGGACCTGGCGGTAATCGGCGGGGTGGATGTCTTTCTTCATAGCTTCGAAACTATACCAGAGCCTACCAAAGCGAGCAACCGCCCCTTTTAAGAGACTGCTCGCTTCCTTCTTTTAGAACTCTATGAAATTCGGGATAACATTCACTGTTATCGTATCGAGTACCGGTCCGCCATCGCAGGATATTGAGTAGGTGCTCTGTGTATTAATTGATCGGGTCACGTTTGTGATCGGGACGTTGCAGGCCGTAGCGCTCGTTGTCTGCGTAAAGCCATCTGTGCCTGTTACAGTGCACGACGTGTTCACTCCGCTCGCGGTCCAGGTAAGTGTGGTCGAAGTACCGGATCTCACACGACTTGGGGTCGCGGTCAGAGTTGCAGTAAGCGAACTGGTGCATGCCGCTGGTGATGTCACCCTAACGTACGGACAGGTTGCTGACGCACTCGATGGAGTTGCTTCTACCGTCATGCCATACATACCCGTACTAGAGAATGTTCGTGATGCGGTGCTTCCAGAACCAAATCCTCCAGCACCATCGGGAGAGACCCACCGATACGGGGAGCTCGCAGTGCCGCTTGGCGAGGCAGTATATGTCACGGTGCTTCCGACAATAACGCTGGTGCTGCTCACGTTGCAGGACACGCCTGCACCGACAGAAGATACGGTAACGGCAGTCCAAGGGCCGCAGTTATCGATCTCGCTGGATTCCGTAATGAGACCGGCGTCACTACTCGATGCCTTGTCTGCGCATGTTCGGAGATACCAGGTGCCAGCAGAGAGCGTTGCGTTCAAAGATGCCGGGACAGTGCCGCCAGGCGTCAACGTACCGAGTGATACTGTACCGAGATCAACCGCATTCGAGCCAGCGGCGTCCGTAGCACGCTGGAAGAGCGCCGAGAAAGATCCACCCGTCGCAGCGGGTCCGCTGTTTGCAATAGTACTCGTGAACGCCCGTGCAACGCCGGGTGTCGCGGTCGTAGGGGTAATACCGCTCGCAGTCAAGTTCAATGTACCGCCTGCGCATGCCACACCGCTTCCCGTCACACCGTACCCGCTTCCGCGGAATGAAAGCCACCCTATGACACCATTCTGTAGGCTTGGTCCTCCACCCCAGGCGTTCCCTTGCCATTCGCACCCATTGGCAGTCACGGCGTACGCTGCCGCAGGACCTGTGGTTACAACAGACTCGTAATCTTCAACTATTCCGTACACACTTCCCTGTCCAACGCACGCGTTGCCTGGGTAGGCATGTACTTTGCAGCGATATCCATTTGCATACCCATCGCTTGATGAACCATCCACTATACCCTGCGGGCAGAGTGGCTTTTGAAGTAGTGTGTCATCACTACATATCTTTGTATTAACGGAAGTAAGGAGCTTCCAGCGAGCCGTATCAACCGTACCCCCACCTCCGGAAAGCTGTATCCAGCCTCCCCAGCCTCCGGTCTGGATGGAAGAACCAGAACCCGCGAGCGCGCGAGCCCACCCGGTTACCGCACCTGTCTGCTTATCGAAGCGCGCCTGGCACGTGCCTGAAGGACAGCCGCCAAGCTGGCTGCTGTTGAAGGATATCCACCCGACGTTCGGGGACCATGCATACCCGCCCATGAGACCGTTCGCGGCCACGTTCACCCCATGATTCACGCCACCACCCGTCGTGCTGTTGAAGCTCACCCAGCCGATCGTTGAAGACCATGCCCATCCGGACAGGTTATCGGAGGAGCCAGCATTCGTTACCTGTGGGACGACGAGGAATGCCAGGAGCCACAGGATGAAGAGGGGGCGCATGATTTCGCGAGGATTACTATTTCTTAGTAGGTCTGAACATCTCTTGGATCATCGTATCGTGGGGCTGTCCCACCACCGCCAGAAGTCACTTCGTCATTCCCGTCGCCTGTATAGGTTGGTGGTGGTGGTGCTGGTGTATCGCCGTATGGAGCCGTACAGTCGAGCTTCCACTGCATCTGACAACCACCCTTACGGTCATCGGTATCATCGCGATACGGAGCAGTCCACTGGTCTACTGGCACGCAAGAAACTTGAGACGCTGCTCCGGTACCGCACTGGCGCGCCTTGCTGTTATCACTTCCTACGTCCGGCACGACCGATACACACATCCGGCAGGCAGCGAGCGCATCACCCGCTGTTGGCCATTCGGTGATACAGCTGTCTCCGATGCAGTAGCCGTCGTCCGTACCCATGGACTTGGCCCAGAACTGCCCGAGCTTCTGTTGGAATGTCGTACCGACATTCACGGGAGCGGAAACATTTCCGCCAGGAGGCGCTGACGCCGGCTGCGTAAAGGTTGACTGTGCAAGCGCGACGCCGCTTACGGCGAACACTGCGATAAACACCGTAAGTAAAGGCTTCTGTACGGTACCTAATAATTTCCTAATAGTACGCATGCGGGAATGGTTCGAGGAGTAATGCGTTCAGTATAACCTCAAAGACCCTCCGTCCTGAGACGAAAGGTCTATAGAGGGGAAAACCGCTAATTTGCCTCAAGACCAGAAAGGAGCGATTGGCGCTCTTCGAACGTAAGATCTTTTGCTCTGGGATTCTCAGGGAGTGTGTTGAGGATGGCCCGCCTCTCTTCCCCTTCTTGCACCATGCGCTGTGTCTTGAAGTAGGGGTGGTAGAACCAAATTGCAACAGCGGCGGCAATCGCAACAAGTATAGCGATTGCGAGGATCACGAGAATGAGCTTTCTTTTTGGCTGCGGGATTGGCTGCGTACTGAGTTCATCCATACGAGTCTGTACTATCTATTAGTCCGTTAAGCGTATCATGCTAGAACTCCTGGAAACTCGGAATAACGTTAACCGTTGCGGTCTTTGGCGGCGCACCGTCGCAAGTGAGCGTGTAGGTGCTCTGGGTGTTGATGGTAACGGTATCCTCTCCTGCGGCGCTACAGACCGGAGCAGCAGAGACTGCAGAGGACCAGGAGATTCCCGGGCCCGTAACAGTACAGTCTGCATTCTGGCCATTCACGCCAGCGGCACTCCATCGAACGGTTGAGGTTTGGCCAGCACGCACTCGTGCTGGACTCGCTGTAATGGTAAGCGCTGGCGTACCTGCCGTGCACCAGTTAGCGGCCACCGTAACAAGTGGACACTGAGCAGCGGACGCTGCGTTTGTTGCTGTTACCTGCATGCCATACGTTCCCGGCGCAGTGAATGTCCTTGTGGCGCTTGCACCAGTACCGTAGCCAGTCGTGCCATCAGACCCAGTCCATCCGTACGGCGACGTTGCCGCTCCCACGGTGCTTGTGTCATAGGTCACACTGCCTCCAACAACCGCTGACTGGGTATTAACCGTACAGGACACGCTTGCTGGAACCACCTGTCCTGTCACCGAAATATCGGTCCATGGACCACAGTTGTTGCCCTCATTCGATTCTGTAACTTGTCCAAGCCAGTCTGCACAAAGCCGAACAGAATAGGTGCCAGAGGTCGGGAAGCTGTAGCTGAAACCGCCTGAACCTGATACACCCGCAGACAGTACCGGAATAGAGACCGATGCCGTCGTTGAGTTCTTTGCGGCAGGAGCCGTAAGCTGGAAGTATCCGGTAGTTGCTCCCGCAGCAGCACTACCAATATTTGAGATTGTTCCAGAGACTGTCTGAGCCTGTCCTCGCGTAGCAGTAGTCGGGCTAATCGCTCCAGCGGTGAGGTCCGGTGTAAGTGCACCAACAGTCAAGTACTGCCAGCCGCTACAGTTGTTCGCATAGTTGCTCTCTGTGTGCACATTCACCCAGCTTGTATTGTTGTTTGCACAGACACGATAGAACTGCTGAGCTTGAGACGTCGGCGTGTACGAAGCAGAGACTTGCTGCCAGCCCCCTGCATCAAGCGGATCAATTGCAGTTGCGGCCAGTACCTGGTTAACCGTCGCGCAATTGGTATCACATACCTGAACAATATTTGGGAAGTACCCTGCGTCTCCCATGCCTTGGTTCGCAACACCCCCATACAGTGTTACTGCTTGGTTTGTCATAGCGGTTACCGCACCACCCACCTGTCCCACGAGGTCAGGTACCTGTGTGACCGTTACCGTTGCTGCCGAACTAACCGAACTTTCGGTTGAGGAACCTGATGACACACACTCATACACGTCTGTTTCTATGCTACAGGTCGATTGATTTGCGCGATTTATTTTACAAGAGCCAGAGGTGCACGATTTGCCTTGGGGACTGAAAGGGCAGTCTGGAACATTTGTATACACACTCGCATTCTGGGAGACCGGGCAAGCAAGGTCCGATACATCGCTCGAAGTATACTGCCAGGTTGGACCCGGACTAGGCTGACCGGTAGTACAGGTAATAACATAGGTCGCTGATTGCGTCGGTGACACGCTGCGCGAGCCAGAACCATTCGCCGTAACGCTACCAACACTCTGATTGATCGAACAGGAATTAACCCCACTTGAGCTCCAGGAAAGTGTTGCTGCAGAGCCTGCTGCTACTGTTTCGGGACTAACCGTTAAGGATACCGAGCTAGAAGGGGTTGGTGTAGGTGGTGTAGGATCTTCGCCGCCGCCTCCTTCGCCAGGTCCTCCTCCCTCATCACCGCCACAAGGGATTTCCTCTTGACTAACGAAGCCGTACCCGCCGAAACAAGCGTTTGTCGAGACACTGGTATCTCCATTTCCATTAGTCTCTCCAGGCCCACTTGCACCACAGGTAACAACAATGCTGCCGAAGCATTGCGCGTATACAACCTGAGGCGAAGGTGACACATACACACCTATGAAGAGTGCAGCAAGGAACACGGGCACTACTATTGAAATCTTGCGCATACGTATAAATTAGGTCGGTAAGAGTTGATACGGGGATCGAGGGACTATAAAGGAATTATGCCCCTTTTTTGAGATTCTGTGCACGCTTATGCACACTAATTTGCACTCAAGAAATCAATGTCCTTCTGAAACGCAGCCGCCTTAGCCATAACACTGTTGCCATACCCTTGTCCTGACGTAGCCCAGTTCCCTCCTGCGTAGTATTTGGCGGCTGCCGTGTGCTCAGCAATGTACGATCCTCCTGCCGCGCCTCCGTCGGCAAGGTAGAGACCGGTTGCCGTAATAGCGTGAAGCGCATTCCAAGGATCGGCGGCACCGACACCGAGTGAAGATTTGATTCTGCCTTCATACATCTCCCAGGTACTCGGAATAAACTGCGTAGGACCCATGGCGCCGCCATACCCCCCCGGAAGCGGACACGAGATTGGTGTATTCAAAGGATCGCGGCCGGCCGCTTTCATAAGGCGCTCAAACGGCACCGTGTCGCGCGGTGCCTTCATAGTGCCCGGGAACGGCGTACCAGTATTCTTTCCCTTCCCGTCCCCGGTACTAAGATCGGTTATGAGGCACTGTCCGACATTCTTCCCGAGATCAGACTCCTGCGAGAGAATCGCGAGGATCATCGCCGGACGAACTCCGGTTATTCTCGAAGCGGTCTTTGCATATTCAACCGCCTGTCCAAATTGGATGCCTCCCGTGTCTCGAAGCGGGAAGAGCTTCGCACGGATTTGTGCGGCCGTTTGCTCCTGCGATGTTTTGATTTGTCGATACTGACTCTCCTGTCCCTTGGTCTGCGCCAGGAGCGACCGTTTCTCAGCTTCCTTCGCCTGCACCTTTTTCTGGTCCAGGATAAGGGCGGAGCGGAGGATCTCCTGATCGGTGCGTTGGTCTTCGAGCCCCGTCTTCTCTACTTCCGTTGCAAGGCGCGTATCGCGAAGTTCCTCGAAAGACACCCGCATCGCCTGCTTTATAGACGCAAAGGTATCAAGATCCCCAAACACATCTGAGAGGTCGCCGGTTGAGAGGACTGCTTCAACAATGGAGACATCGTCTATAGCATCGGTCTGGCGCAGGATCTGCGCGAGCGACTCCTGCTCGCGGGTCATCTTCTGTGAAAGGGTGCCTATGGTGCGACTATGAATGGTTATACCAGCAGAGAGTGCCTTGATCTCAGTCTCCGTGCTACGAACCTGAAGTTTCGCCTTCTTGATTTCCCCATCAAGAATAGCGATGTCGCGCTGCAAGGACGCACCTTCGGCAGACAAGGAATCGATGGTGGCTTGGGTCTTCCTCATTTCCCGCTCAAGGTCTGCAAGCTGTCGCTCAAGCTGCGCGCGCTCCTCGCCAGAGAGTTCTTGCGCAATGATTGCCACAGGGGCAACGAAAAGCACGGCAAAGAGGGAAAGGACGAGTATAAAGCGCTTCATGACAAAGGTTCAGTATAGCAGAAGACGAAACGAGACCGCCTGCACTTACATGCAGGCGGTCTTGAGTAACAAATACGTTATGCGGCTTCCTCTTCTTCGCCGTCCTTGCCCTTCTTCTCAACCTCAATAGCGTCCATATCAGGCGCTGCGGAGTCTTCCTCCTTCTCTTCTTCAACGGCCTGTGCAAGCGCAACAATCTCGTCCTCAGGGGTGAGGATCTCTACGCCTGCTGGCGCGGTGAGGTCGGAAACACGGATCTGGTCGCCGTCTGCGGCGAGAGAAGAAATATCAACCTCGATCTCAGATGGAAGCTTCGAAGGATCGGATTCAATCTCAACTTCGTGAAGCACCTTCACAAGGTTCGAGCCGGTCTTAACCGCCATAGACTCGCCGATAAAGGAGAGCGGTACGGAAACCGTAACCTTTGCACCCTTCTGAACTGCGTAGAAGTCTGCGTGACGTGGGATGTGCGTAACGGGGTCGCGATCAAGATCGTGAATAAGAACCTGCATTGGCTTCTCAAGACCCTCGAGGGTGATGAGTGCGGACTCGCCACCGTGGCGAAGAAGCGCCTCGAACTCCTGGCGAGGAACGGTTATGGAAATAGCCTCCTGCTTTGGTCCGTAGACAACGGCTGGGAGTGCGCCGTCCTTAGCGAGCTTCAAAGAGCTCTTACCAAGAATGGTGCGGGGGGAAACGCTTAATGTGTGCTGCATAGTGCAGGGAGTATGCCTGAAAAGGGCTTGATGCACAAGTAGGCTCGTACCAATTGACTCCTTCGAGCGTCTACTATATTATATAATCATATTAACTTATAGTACTTCTATGGCTACTATCTCCGTTCCCCTTTCCGCTGAGCTAGAGAATCGCTTGGATGCTCTCGTCTCTGACGGTGTTGGCTCCAACCGTGCGGACGTAATGCGTCGTGCGCTTGAAAGACTCGCTGAGGAAGAGGCGATTAACGCGGTACTCAATGCTGAACGTGAGGTTGGCGACGGAAAAATCTTGCGGGGTGATCTCCGTACCCTACTGTTGGAAAACTAGCTCATGAAGATAGCTCTCGCGCCGCAATTCAGGCGGCAGTTTAAGAAGCTTCCAAGAGCACTTCAAGAGGAAGCTGTAGAGAAGATGGAACTCTTTCGTGATACGAAAAATCACCTCGCACTAAAGGTTCATAAATTGCACGGAAGGTTGAACAGTCGTCTGAGCTTTTCGGTTAACTACCGCTACCGCATCATTTTTATGTGGGAAGTAGCCAACGAGTCGGCAATCATGCTCGCGATTGGCGACCACGCACTCTACGATTAACGAATCGCTGCTGCTACTTTCTCGAGTCTCTCGAGAAACACCTTCCGCGCTGCGGGCACGTTCTCGTCCTCTCCCTTCCACACCATAATTGCCTCTTCCTGGAGTGCTCGGCCATAGCTAAAGGTGAGGGGCCAAGGGGCGTTGCGTTCTCGTGCGAGCTTCGTTATGGCAGCAAGGTTCGCGGTTGCCTGATCCGGCGTCTGTCCTCCGGAAAGGAATACGATGCCTGCAACTTCAGCGGGCACCGTGTCCATGAGCGCCCCCACCGTATCCTCGGCTACCTCTTCGGGTGTGTCGGTCCTTCCGCTCTTGTCTCCTGAAAGTGCCATGGACGTCTTAATGATGATGCCGGAGAGATCAGCGCACTGCTCGTTCAACGTATCAAATAGCACTCGCATCGCTGACTCAATCACCGCCCGAGAGCGTAGCCTGCTATGGGCACCATCAAGAAGTACCTCAGGCTCAAGCATAGGCACCATGCCTGCCTTCTGAACTTCGCAGGCATAGGTAGCAAGCCGTTTCGCATTCTCAACGAGCGCCCGTGCCGTTGGAAGGCGGTCCCCTTCTATGGTTATGGCCGCGCGCCACTTCGTGAAGCACGTCTTACTTTCTCCGTGGTACTCATTAAGGCGCTCAGGCAGACCGAGAAGCCCCTTGGTAATACTCTCCTCCGGACTCTCACTGAGTGGCTCAAGTCCCTCATCAACCTTGATGCCCGGAAGTATGCCGCGTGCCGCAAGCAATTCAGGGAACGGGAGTGCGTCGATTTCTTTGGACGGAATACCGTCCTTGGTATCGGACTGCGAGAGCGTCTCCTTATAGAGAATCACGCCCGAGAGATAGGCCTCGATACCAGGCGTTGCAAGGAGCATGTCCCGGAACTTCCGATGCATCTCGGGACCTGTTGCAATACCAAACGCGGCGAGTCGCTTCTCGTCCGCTGTCTTCTCGCTTTCGTCTGCGGCGAGTATGCCCTTACCTGGTGCAACCAGCGCGCGCGCAATATCCGAAAGGTTCATCATGTAAAAAGTGTAGCATGCGGGCTCCTGTGCGGTAGAATATATTCATGAATGCACAGAAGGGATTTACCTTAATCGAGCTCTTGGTTGTGGTCGCTATTATCAGCTTATTAAGCTCTGTTGTTGTGGCGTCCCTCAATACCGCGCGCTAAATCAAGAGACGCTGGACGAATTACCGCGATAAAGCAAGTGCAGAATGCGCTCGCACTTTATTACGTTGATCGAAACGACTATCCTCCCATTGCGCAGGATGAATGCGGTGGCACTGAAGGATTTACAACAACCGGAAACAACTTTATGAGTTCCTTGGTCTCTTTGGGCTATCTTGCTTCCTCTCCAGTCGATCCAGGGAATCTTAACTGCGGTATGCAGTATGTCCGTGACAGCAATACCTCCTATCGCGTCTTCTATCGTGTTGAGGCGGGGGCAACACCTCCCGCAACCGGCTGCAACCAGCCGCCTACCTGGTACTGTCTTCGGCCGTAACCTATGAATGTAACCTTCGACGAAGAACAGCAGATTACGAGAGTACCGCAGACTGGTGTCTCGGGTCTCTATGCGCTTGTTATCCGATGGGGATTCGCAAAGAATGAGAAGCAAGCCGTCACGGTATTGTTAGTGGTAGCTGCTGCCTGCGTCGTACTCGCTGGTTTCGCGCTATTCAGCGGGAAAGGCAGCACCACCGTACCTCCTGACGAGTACGCCGAGCGAGCGCGATCGCAAGATACGGCACCCCGATAGCCTATGAAGCGCGGATTCACCCTCATTGAGCTTTTTAGTTGTCATCGCCATCATCGGCGTCCTCTCGAGTGTCGTACTAGTATCCCTTAATACCGCACGCTCGAAGGCGAACGATGCAAAGATACGTACTGATCTACGCCAAATATCAACAGCACTGCAATTCTATTTCGATAAGTACGGCAGGTACCCAACAAATCCTCAATCATGTTGCGGGTCAAGTTTCCCTTCTGCTCTTACACCTCTTGTGACCGAGGGATTCATCGCTACGCTACCAACCTCTCCGAATCCCGCGTATCCGTATTACTACTATGACTACGGAGGTACGACCGGAGCCCTCGTTGTGAGTCAATTTTTAGGCACCGCTCCTTCAACCGGATATGCTGGTTCCTGTCGTCCTTTCTCAGGAGGCAATTGGTGCAGGAGCGATGAGAGTAGCACCTACTATTGTCTCTGTAATCCATATTAGGCCTCGTGCTAAACTCTCGAGTATGAGCATAGATTTCCTCGCCGTTGGCGACACCGTGGTAGATGATTTTATTCGATTAAAGGACGCAGCCGTTAATTGTGACGTTGATACAAACGCCTGCACCATTACCATGCGCTGGGGTGACAAGATCCCCTTTGAGTCCTCAACCATCCTTGCAGGTGTTGGGAACTCTGCAAACGCAGCCGTCTCCGCATCGCGCCTTGGACTTTCCTCAGCGCTTCTCGCAACCATTGGCAACGATCATGATGGTGAACTCATCCTAGAATCATTCGCACGCGAAGGACTCAACACCTCGTTGATTACGAGAGCCGACGACAAGTTCACCAATCATCATTACGTCCTCTGGTACGAGAGCGAGCGGACCATCTTGGTTAAGCCGGAACCATACGAGTATGTGTTCCCGAAGGATCTTGAGCCGCCGAAGACGATCTACCTCTCGTCGCTTGGCAATGCCAGCGTCACCTACTACGAGGATATGGCTCGCTACCTACACGAGCATCCTGATATCTTCCTCACCTTCCAGCCAGGGACCTTCCAAATGAAAATGGGTTCCGAAGCACTAAAGCCTATCTACGCACGCACGAACCTGCTCGTCGTTAATAAGGAAGAAGCAGCGCGGATTCTCAATCTTGAATCCACAGAATCTATAACGGTCCTTCTTGAAAAGCTTATGGCACTTGGACCAAAGACCGTGATCATTACCGATGGTCGCCTCGATGCCCATGCATTCGATGGTGAGAAGACCCTATTGATTCCCATGTACCCAGACAACCGCCCGCCGTTCGAACGCACGGGTGCTGGGGATGCGTTCGCCTCGACCATAACCGCCGCACTCTCACTCGGCAAACCGCTCGAGGAGGCGCTTCTGTGGGGACCGATCAACTCGATGTCAGTTGTACAGGAAGTTGGTGCACAGAAAGGACTTCTTACGCGCGAAGTACTTGAGGACTATCTCGTCAAAGCACCTCCCGAATATAGGGTTAGCAATCTCTAGCAGAAATCCCCGGCCTCTGCCGGGGATTTCCTATTCAGTTGACGTAGCTGCGCTTCTTCCACGTTCAAAGTCCGCGTCTTCGGCAAATGGATTGAACGGCGGTTCGTTGTACGCAGCATTGCTTGAGTTAACGGCGTCAACAATAAGTGCAATGGCACCAAGTGCGAGCAGCACAATGAGCGTTATGGCCGCGTAGGAGGTGAGTTTCTTCCCCTTCATATACGTATCAGTATATACCCAAGGACTTGCGTACCGCTGCCGTTATTCCCGGGGCGGTGAGACCGTAGTGCGCAAGGAGCTCCTCCGGTTCTCCGGACTGTCCGAACACGTCTTTCATCCCAAGCCGCGTAATCGGAACCGGGTACCGTTCCGAAAGGAATTCCGCTATCGCACTTCCAAAGCCGCCCGCTACCTGATGTTCTTCTATCGTTATCACGCGGCCTGCGCGACGTGCGGCTTCTTCTATTTTCTCCTCGTCGAGTGGCTTAACCGAGGGCACGTGCAGCACCGTTACTTCAATGTTGTCGGACGCTAGGGAGCGTGCCGCAAGAAGAGCCTCGTATGAAAGTGCCCCGATACTCATAAGGGCAACCTTGGGCTTCGCGCTCTCCCAGAGTACGAGTGCTTTCCCTACCTCAAACGGCGTATCAGTGGTTGTGAAGACCGGAGTCGGTGCGCGCCCAAAGCGCAAGTACGTTGGAGTCTTTGATTCTGCAGCTGCCACCGTTGCCTTTCTTGCCTCCTCGGCGTCTCCTGGGACTATTACGTTCATACCCGGCATCATGCGCATCATGCCAATGTCCTCAAGCATTTGATGCGTAGCGCCATCAGGACCCACCGATACACCCGCATGCATACCGCAGACAACAACGGGCTGCTGGTTAAGGGCGATAGTTGTACGGATCTGCTCGTAGTTACGTCCAGGACTAAACGCCGCGTAGCTCGCTATGAAAGGACGCTTCCCAACCGCTGCCATACCAGCCGCAACCGTGGCCATGTTTTGTTCGGCGACTCCGACTTCAATAAAACGATCGGGGAATTCTTTCTCGAACCACTCAGCGCGTGTACTCTCTTTAAGATCCGCACAGAGCACTACAACGTTTGGATCCTTCTTGCCAGCCTCAACGGCACCCAAGCCGAAGCCGTCTCGTGTCGCTTTCTTCTCGATGTCTTTCGTGAAGATCTGCGGGGAGAGTTTTGAGGATGTTGCAATCATGAGTCTACTGTAGCATTAGGCACGCATAAGGTTCTTAGAAATCAAGCAGTACCACGAGTTCCCCGGGAGCGGTTGAGTAGCCCAAACCGTCGCCGCGCACTTCTCCCGTGGCGAGGTTGCCGTCGTCTAGTATCCTATCAATTGCGATGAGTGCGCTTGTTGGGATAACACCAGTATTGTCGTTATACGTTGTACCTGGCGCATCCTCATCAAGGAAAAAGTAGACTTCGCTCACACCGTCAGATGTTAGGTCCCCGCTTCCAATCGTGAAATGACCTCCCCATGGGTGCTCAAGGTTCCAAACACCCGCGAAGTACGGGCCACCCCACCTAGGGACACCGAGCGCATTGCGGTACGGGTCAGTGCTTATAGTGCACGTAAGGCCGCAGTCCGGCGGGAACGATCCTGTATCGGTGACATAGAGTGCCACAACACTTCGCAGCTCTCTGAGTTGCGATACTGCATTGGCTATATTTCCCTTCTCTCGCGCAGTATTAAGGGAAACAAGTACCACTGACGACAGGAGGCCGATGATAGCGATGACAACGAGGAGCTCTATGAGGGTGAAGCCGTCACGTGTCGCCTTCTTCTCGATGTCTTTTGAGAAAAGATTCTCTGTGAGTTTTGCTTCTTTATGCATCATAGACATTACTGTCGTACGGACACGTGGAGCTCGAGTCCGAGAGCGTCGGACAGCTTCTGAACGAATGCCAGAGTAGGGTTCGAGTTCCCTGATTCGAAGCGAGCAATTGCTGACTGCTTCGTGCCGATCTTTCGTGCAAGCTCAGCTTGCGTGACACCTCCTTTTGCGCGAGCACAGACAAGCGCGTCGACAAGCGCGAATTCGAGACCGAGATCGTCATAGGCTTTCTTAAAGCTGGGCTTACACATTAACTCCTTCTGAAGTTCTTTGTGCGAGGTAAGTTTCATATACTGAAAATATACCGTATACGGTATACCTGTACAACGTATTTCTTTATGCACGCGAGGCATGCAGGCCACGTCTTTAGGGAACTTTTTCTTTACGAAGACATAGAAAAGAATCGTATTGTCTCTTGAAAACATAAAATAGAGCTATCCATTCTCATTGCCCCTTCACCAAAGTCAGGTATAATAGCCACACCAGACTTGAGCGGCATCCTATACGGGTGCCGCTCGCTGTTTATGCTCCCTCCCTTTCGTCTTGCCTCAAGCGTTCCCGTAAGTATTGAAAATCCCTGAATTCACTGCCCGCAAACTGTTTAATTTCCCGAGCGGTTCGGTCACTACGAGCAAGCAAGAGTACTTCCTTGCCCTCTTTCCGAAGGTGTTTAAGCACCGGCAGGAAGTCGCCATCGCCGGAAAGGATGACCGCACGGTCAAATTCTTCTTTGTCTCGCATAAGGAAGAAAGACAGATCGACGTCGCAGTTTGCCTTGCGACGCGGTACCCCATCATTATCCTCATATGTCTTCACTGGCTTGAGTACGAGGTTATAACCGAACTTCGCGAGTTTGCAGTAAAAGCGCACACGTCTCAGATGCCTGTCCATCAGGACTAATTGAGCTTCCGTCATTTCCTTGCTGCGTGTACGAACGAGGCCTGAAAGATAGATCTCAAGTTCTTTGATGGGTACCGTATCGTGCTCGAGATAGTCGAATGGAAAACGATGTACTTCGACCCCGCCAAAGTAGTAGGCTTTCTCAACTCCATACTTTTCTTTGAGGTAGTGGAGCAGTTTGGCGTGATCAATACTCCAGCCGAGCGACTTCTTGCCGCCATACGAGAGGTTTGAGGCATCGATAAAAGCGTAAGAGCGCATCGTTCTGAGATTTTACACCCTTGCACCAGTGATACTCGACTGTTGCAGTGATTCAGCAAGCCAATGTATTTTGCAAATGATACCCTTCCAGTCCATTATTTCAAGTGCATCCTGCGATCGTATGTGCGAATAGTACTTCCCTATCTTAGGCATACTCGTTCGGTACCCTTCCAGCACCGTTACGCAGTTCTTTCATGAATCGTGCCGCTTCTTCTTTTGTTGGTGGCTTCCCGTGCCATTTGTAATCATATTCAATCTCCGGCACACCCTTCCCAGGAATCGTATGGGCAATGATGAGGGTTGGCTTCTCTGGAATCGCTTTCGCGTGATCAACGGCATCAATGAAGGCTTCTATGTTGTGCCCGTCCACCTCCATCACGTGCCATCCGAAAGCCTCGTACTTTTCCTTGAGAGAGTTGAGCGGCATCACATCCTCGGTCATGCCGTCTATCTGTATGTTGTTGCGGTCCATAACGGCAGTTAAATTGCCGAGCTCGTATTTGCTTGCAAACATAACGGCTTCCCAGGTGTTTCCTTCCTGCTGCTCGCCGTCCGACATCATAACGAAGGTGCGATTCTTCTTCCCGTCCATCTTTAAAGCGAGAGCGATGCCTGCCGCTTGCGACAGTCCGCTTCCTAAAGGCCCTGAGGTTGTCTCAAGTCCTGGAAGGCGGTCTCGTTCCGGGTGTCCCTGGAGACGGGAACCGAATTTACGAAGCGTTAGACATTCCTCAACCGGGAAGTAGCCTGCGTGCGCCATGGCGGAATAACGAACCGGTACTGTGTGTCCGTTACTTAGTATTAGTCGGTCACGCTCTTCCCAGTCCGGGTTCTTAGGGTCGTGTTTGAGTATATGGAAATAGAATGCGGCAAAGAGATCGCTCATGCCGAGCGGGCCTGCGGTGTGTCCGCTCCCGGCCTGTACAAGCATGTCGAGAATGGTCTCGCGGATTGCTTCCGCGCATGTCTCGATATTCTTAATCTCAATGTCCGTGAGCGCCATGCTTCTTACGATATCATGCTAGTTCGTCGAAGACTTTGAGTATAAGTTCCCTCCCCACCAGGTACAGGTGTTGTAATCACCGTAGTACCATGGTGCGATAACTCCTGTGGTGCACGTACCCTGCGGATTCTCCATAGACGTTCCCAGGAAGTATCCTGTACCGTTTGAGTGGTAATGAAACGGGGCGAGATTTGCGCCGTACGGGGTCAGATCGTGCGGCTGCGGATTGAGGTAGGTCTGTAGTCCCGGTATCCAGTTCGTTTGCTGATTATCCACGCACCAGCTGTCCGACCGGCAACCTCCGCTTAATGGATAGGAGCCGTTGGCATCATAGTAAAGCGCGAGCGCGACAACAATTTGATTCATTGCGGCTCTCCGGCTTGCGTCACGGGCTCGGCTTCGCGCCGTATTTAGGGATGCGAGCACTACCGACGAGAGCACGCCGATGATAGCGATGACAACGAGGAGCTCAATCAGGGTGAAGCCGCGCGTTTTCATGGCGAAGGAATTGGTGCAGTGAAGCCCCGATCCATGCGTATTTGATCCGGCGTTCGGTACTCGCCGGACCCCTTCCCGAACTGGAGAAACAGCAGCACGAACATAGTTATGAATCCTGCAATAACTATACAAAGGAGAAAGAGCTCTGCGCTCTTCTCATCTTTCGCGAATCCCCAGCGTATAACGAGCCGCACCAGTGCGGGTGACTGCGTGAGTACTGGGGCTGAAACTACCGGTTCTTCGTCAAAAGATACGCCTGCCATACTTAAATAATAGCTTATATCTTATCCGTATATACCGTGCCGCTGTGTAAGCTCGTCGAACTCTCGGTAGCGGGTAGCGAGATCCGGTGCCTTCCAGAGTGCCGATCCAACAACAAGTCTCTTCACACCAGCCTGAAGCAGTTTTGGTGCATTCTCAAGCGTTACTCCCCCATCCACCTGAATTTCAATGGTTGGGTAGCGCTTGCGGAACGTCGCAATCTTAGCGAACACTCTTGTATCAAAGGGCTCGCCTTGATGCCCAATCTTCCTGATGCCCATGAACTGAACATAGTCGATCTTCTTTAGATGCGGCTCGATAAGTGCCAGGTCAGTCTCCATGCCAATAGAAAGACCGAGTGCGAGGAGACCTGGCGTGAAATCCGCATCATGCCCATAGATTCCGTGTGTGCTTGAGAGAAACCGGGGGATGAACCGTGTGCTCTCGCTGTGCACGGTAAGTCTCGAGGCCCCAAGTCCTATCCATGAGCCCGCAACCGATTCCGGATCCGCGCTCATAAGATCAATCTCAAATTTAAACTCCCCTGCGTACGGCAGAAGCTCGCCGTCATTCAGCATGCGCTCCGGTTCCTTGGCGTCCGTTATGTAGGGCCAGCTCGCGGGACCTGCAAATACGCCGTCCACAATATCAATCTGCACTTCCTCACAGAGTCCGGAGAGCTGAGAGAGTTTGTCCTCAAGATCCTTGCGCGATGTCGGTATGATTGCCGGAACAATGATTCCCATGAATGCAGTATACCGCCTGAGGATTGGTGTTAGTTCTCGAAACGCCCCATTACCCAACTGAACTCGCCCTGCCAATCACGACCTGAACAGGACCACCCTGGACTTGTCGCATGCCGCGCGCCACCCGCAGTATCGCTTGTTCTGAATCCAAGGACGTAGAACGCACCACGAGACACGTCACATCCTGCGTAGCCCGCGGGGTAGCGATAGTACGAAAAGTTTCCACCAGGGTGAATCCTTTGTTAGTAGGTCGTGCCATAACTGCTACTGCTGGAGCTGTATGATCCGGTCTATATCCGTGCTGTCGAGGCCTTGTGGTCGGTCCACATACATCCAGGTAAAGAGTCCAGCGGCCAGTACGCACCCAGCGATCGCGCTCCACAACAGAAACGCGCTCGCTCCCTTCTCATCTTTAGCGAGTCCCATGGCTATAACAACACCGAGGAGTCCGCTCCCCTTCGTCGAAACGATCTTTGGTGCTTGGTATGGTTCTTCTTCGAAGGAAACGTTTGCCATACCTTATCCAAGCTTCGTGATGCGCCGTACATGCCGTTCCTCGCCCGTGAACGGGGACTCGATGAAGATGCGTACCGCTTCTTTCGCATCGTCTTCCGTTAGGAAGCGAGCCGCAAGAGAGAGCACGTTCGCATCGTTATGCTCACGCGCGAGGCGTACAATGTCGTACCCATCCAAGGATGGTGCTCCTGCCGCGTCAATGGCACCCGTTGCCTGTGCCTGTCCGTAGTAGAGGGCGCAGCGTGCACCTTGTACGCGATTCGCAGCGATTGCCTCTCCTTGTCCTGAGCCGCCAATAACAATACCGAGCGTACCCGGGTTCTCTACAACTTTCTTCGCGCAGGGTGTGACGTAGTCGGGATAATCGTCGTCGTCGTCGAGCGAACTAGCACCAAGGTCCTCTACCTCGTACATAAGCGCATCACGCAAATACTCAACGAGTACACTCTTCAGAATGAATCCAGTATGGTCTGCGACGATGAATATCTTCATAAGCGATTAGATAGTTAGTTCAGGCTCTGGAGTTGCCAGGGTAACAGGCGTATTCCCTGCCTTAAGTACGTGTTGCACAAGAGTTGCGGTGTATCCGGCCTCGTTGTCATACCAGGCGAGCACCTTAACGAGGTTCCCATCAACAACGCGCGTCATACCAAGGTCTGCGATACTCGCCGCGCGCTGCCCCACAATATCGCTTGATACATATTCCATATCAGACGCTTCAAAGATTCCCTGCCAGCGCGGAAGAGCTGCGGCCTTCCTGAGTGCCTCGTTCACTTCTTCAACCGTTGTTGCGCGCTTTGCGATAAAGGTTATGTCGGCAATAGATCCGGCAGGTACGGGAACTCGAAGCGAGATGCCATCAAACTTGCCTGCAAGTGAGGGGTACGCCTTCGTTACGGCTATAGCCGAGCCTGTAGACGTCGGGATGATGTTCTGCGCTGCGGCTCGTCCTTCTTTCATGTCCTTGGACGGGCCGTCCACAATGGACTGCGTACCGGTGTAGGCATGCGTTGTTGAGAGGATTGCCTTCTCGATACCAAGTACTTCGTCGAGAATCGCAATAACGGGAGACGCTGAGTTCGTGGTGCACGATGCGTTACTCGTTATAGGGCAGGTCTGGAGCTTTGATTCGTCGAGTCCCATAAGCACCGTTGCGCCGAGCGGATGCTCGTCCTTAACGGGGCCCGTTATAACCACACGCTTTGCGCCTGCTATTATGTGCGCGTTCGCTTTCTCGTAGTTAGTGAAGAATCCCGTTGATTCAACAACCACATCAACCGCTAAATCCTTCCACGGAAGGAGTGCGGGATCTTTCTCAGAAACGAACCTCACTTCCTTCCCGTTTATTGAAAGAGCGCCTTCTTTCCAGGCAACCGGAAATGGCGCACGGCCGTATACCGTATCGAACTGAAGGAGGTATGCGAGATTCTCCGCAGAACCTAGGTCATTTATAGCGACAACCTCTATGTCAGACCTGTCCCAGGTCTGCCGTACAAACGCTCTCCCTATTCTCCCGAACCCGTTAATTGCTACCCGAATGGCCATGAATGTAGTGCGCTACCTATATAGGTATAAGTTTAGCATCTCCAAGGGGCTAGAGATCCCCCATTCCTCTAGGCTCTATTTGGTAAAACGACTCGGATTGAATATGCCCTGTGCGTAGAGAATCATTGCCTGATTAAGGACTGCCGTCAGGGTTGTACCTTCAGCGCGGGCGCGCTTCATTGCTCCTTTCTTTATCTTCGTAGTAGTAGTGAATGAAATACGTGTCGTGGCCATATACAAAAAGTATACAACTGATTAAGAGGCTTCGGAATTTGTTTCGAGCCAATTCGCAAGCTCTTCTTGTGAGATGTTCTTGGTAGCAACGTTGAGTGTTGTCGTTACTACATCCTCGTTTGAGGCTATAAACGTATACCCGTTCATTGAAAGAAACCGAGCCGTAGCGACGAAGCCAGTTCGTTTATTCCCATCGACGAACACGTGATAATTTACCAAACCTTCAAATAGAATGGCTGCTTTATTCCATAGTGTCGGATAGAGATCAGCACCTCCAAAACAAGCCGCAGGCTTTTCTGCGATAGATGCAAGAAGATGAGGATCCCGGACGCCATTACTGCCGCCGGAGGCGTCAATGATCATCGCATGGAGCACCAACAAGTCCTCCGCCGATACGTAGTTCATACCTACTTATCCTTTAACGCCTCGAGTGCAGGACGATAGTTCTCAATGAATGCCTTAGCCCACGTAACAGTGTCGGTATCAACAACACTCGGAGATATGGTACGCGCCTCAATAGTGACCTTCTTATCATGTACCGACACGGAGACGGAGTCCCCGATCTTAAGACCGAGCTCCTCAAGAGACTTCTTTGGAATCGTTACAGCCGCAGAGCTACCTACTTTCAGTACTTTCTGTATCATTATCTGAATCTTATTCTAATAATATACTAATGTCAAGAGGGTCGTTTGCGCAATCAACTCTGGTGTCCTAGGTTGATAACTATACTTTCACATATCTCGTTCCTCGACCTTGTCCTAACCGCGTAAGAAGCTTTAACGTAACCAAGCGAGACAGTGCTTGCTTGACGGTTTCTCTTTCTATTCTGCCTTCAAGAAGAGTGACGACTTCAGCCACGCCTATTTCCCTGCCCTCGGTAAAGAGCTGATACACCTCTTTCTGTTTTTCAGAGAGAAGCTTTTCTGGCCGATCCTCTTCCATGATTGCTTGCGCTCGTTTCGTTTGCTCAAGAAGTGCCATGAGGAAGTACTCAACCCAAGGACTAATGTCCTCGTGGTCTGTGCCATGGTTCTTCTGCACTCTACGGAGGGCAAGGTAATACTCGACTTTAGTCTGCTCAATGATCTCATCCAGCGATACATATGGCACGTAACTATATCCCGCCTTAAGAAGCAGGAGATTGGTGAGCGCTCGACTTATTCGACCATTACCATCTGAGAATGGGTGGATTGCGAGGAACTCAAAAATAAAGTTAGCGATAACAAGAAGCGGGTGAATCTCGCGGCTTTTAAGTTTCTCATTTGTCCATTCAATCACTGCCGACATCTCCCCTTTTACGAGATACGAGTGGGTAGGGTTAAAGAGCACGATCTCTTCTTTTTTTTCGTTCTCCATAATGACGGCATTGTCGCCGTCCTTGTATTTTCCTTTGTGTGTCTTGTCCTTCTGTGAGTAGTTGAGGAGGATGTTATGGAATTGCAGTATCCAGCCTTCAGTGAGAGTAATGGTTTTCCAATTATCGAAGACGCGACCAATGAGATCAGCGTACCCTGCTACTTCTTCTTCATCGCGACCTTTTGGTGCACTTGCGTTAAGACCACGCAAAAAGCGGGCAATTTCTTCGTCCGTCATTGTTGCTCCTTCTATACGAGTCGAGGCACCAGTTGAGGTTATGATCACGAACGCCTTAAGACGTCCTAGAATCTGCGGACTGAGGCGAAGACTTCCTTGCCATAGACCTTGGAATTGGTCTATCTGAGAGATTCGCGTAAGAATGTCCTGCGATAGCGGTATTCTTTTGCTGAGGCGATTTTCTTCCATACGTAATTGGTTATAAATCAACTATACACAATAGTACACGAATATACCCAATATAGCAAGTAATTGAGTATGTTTGGTCTTTTCGTATCATTACTACGTGTAAGTCGCATCATCGAGATACTATTTTAGATAGGTTTTGATACGATACAGCGATACTCAAGGAGCGGGAGCTGGTTCAGGGACTGGAGCGGATGTTGGTTCTGGAACAGGCGTAGGTTCTGGCTCTGGCTCCTCTTCAACGACGGGCGCCAAAGGTACTCCAATCGTTTCTTCCTCACTTTCTCCCTCTGGAATCGGTGTCTCTTCTGGCGGCGCTATAGGCGGCGTACCAGTGTCCTGTGGTACTTCGATACCTTTTGTCTCTAATACGTCCCGAAGCTCATTCCCGGTAATACATACCTCGACACCTTCTGTCGTCATGAGGCAGATCTCGTCGGCATGAACCTTTCCGAAATACCCCTGTACGGCTGTCACTCGCGCAGCAACGAAATCAGCTAGTGGACGGTGTCCGCTTGTGAGAAGGTCCGTTATGTAACTAACCGCTCTCCGTAGAGGCTCGTCTTCTATCGCACTGATAGCACTGGCAGGGGTTGTGCTTGTAGCAATCCGAATATTTTCGTCGTTAAATCTTGCAAGTTCTTCGATAGCGATATCAATACTTGCAAGACGATCAAGAATAAGGTCCGTGCGGCGGAGTGATTCCTGTGCGCTCGATAGTGCGTAGCTTCCCATCTTGTAGAGATCAGCTTTTCCGCCTGTGTAGACTTCTTCCGGCAAGGTCTCGGTTGTTTCTGTAAGGAATGCGGTTGCGGTTACTGACCCTACTGTCGTAAGCGCGTCGTTGAACGTACTGGTGCCTGAAACGGTGAGTTTGCCTGCAATGGATGCGTCTGTCGATACAATGAGAGAAAGTGCTTGTGTGTTTTGTGCGGCAGGGGCAAGTGCGATGGTGCGTAAATCAAGATCCTGAATAGACTTCACTATGAGCGGCGTCATGCGTCCGTAGTCCACTGCCCATGGACGAGTGATATCGCTTCCAACATGTACCGCCTCTGGATAGACCTCATAGAGATCCTGCGCGATGTAGCCCTGCGTTCGATTGCCTGGATCGCTTATAAAGTTGTATTCCTGTACCCCGACCCGACGAAGAGTCTCAATGCCCCGAGTCGAAAGTACGATGTTTTCCTTGAGGCGGCGGTCAGATGAGGTGTTATATGCAGTCGTAGAGTTGCCTGTACTGATAGAACCAACATTGCTGCCTGCAGCGTTCTGGAATGCAATGGCAACGGTACTCTCAACGGCTGGGCGCAGCTCGATACCGTATTCTTGTCCGCCGCCACCAAAAGCGATGTCGAGTCGAGACGTATATTGCCCGGTAGTGGTTGTGCCGACAAAAATGTTGCCGTCAGCACCAACTCTCATTCGCTCTACCACTGCTGCATTAAGGGTCTCCGGCTGGGTTGCGAACGCTATACCGCCACCATATCCATTAGAAGGATTCAGGAACTGAATTTCAGTCTTAACGTGTGGAGTTCCGACGTAATTCGTACTAATGGTCAGCGGGGTTGCAGACCCATACGCGCCTTCTAAATGAATAGCCTTGGTACCGGAAGTGGTAACCGAGAGTTTTGCTACTGCAGGAGTGGTGGTACCAATACCGACGTTACCGTCAGCACTTACCCGCATTCTTTCGACATCATTTGTCTTAAGGATTAACGGGGCGTTGCCCGAATGAAGAGCCATGCCGTTCGGCTCACTCCACGACATCAACGTACGGAGCGAACCACCACCGAAGGCTTTAAGAACGAAAGCCTCACTATAGTTATACTGCGCGCCGATTGTTGCATAGTAGTTCGATGAATCAGACGCCGAGTTTAGTCTGAGCTGGTTGGTATTGCTCTCAATTGTCAAAGGATTATCTGGAGCAGTTGTACCGATACCGACGTTGCCGTTTGAGTTAAGGATTGTCATCCTATTTGAGAACGTAATTGCATTTCCTGCGGTTCCTGATACAGCAGTCCTGAATTTTATATTTCCGCTAGCAAAGTCTATGGCTGCAGCTGTGTCATTCCTGTCATACAGGTAACTATCACCTGTGGAAGTGAAGCGGATGCCGTCTCCAATCAGTGGATAGCCTGATCCCGAACTACCAATGGTAGCGAGACCTATCCTTGCGCCTCCCCAACTAGAGCCACTGGCGCTTACCTGAAGATTGAAGTTCGCGGGGTTTGTGGTGCCGATACCGACGTTACCGGTGGAATTAATAATCATTCGCGTCGCTCCTGCAGTGTTGTCATGGAAGACAAGGCTGCTTGGTGTGTACTGATAGTTTCCTCCAGACGCGATGCTGAATGTCTTTGCACCAGCCGAAGACCCGAGGACGATGGATGGTTCGATTCCTCCGATGGTCAGGTTCACACCAGACGTAGATGCTGGCGTTGTAGTACCAATACCCACATTACCAGAGGCATCTATACGTAGTCGCTCATTGGTACCTGCAGTACCCCCAGTCACCATCCTGATGATGCCGCTCGCATGGCCGGATATGAACACCAGCCCGGCTGATTTATCCGTTTGAGCCAGAAGCGCGTCAGGATAACCGATACCGGGGCCGGTTCCGTTTCCGTTTACTCCAACGAAAGCAGTACCTGTCGTATCGTTGATGAACTGGACTGAAGTGCGTGCACTGGTTCCGGTACTAGTATTTGTGATAGCTAGCCGTGGGTTGCTGTCGTCTCCATCCTTGCGGACATGTAAGGTGTAGTCAGGTGCCGCAGTACCAATACCGACGTTGCCATCACCAAGCAGGGTCAGTACCGTAGTAAGAGTTGGCATCACAGTCGGGTTGGCTGCAATTCCTGAAGAAGTGGGGTTGAGCCGGAAATCCATCCTACCTGCGCCGTTAGAAGTCGCGTCCGCACTACCGAGCGCAATCGTACCAAATCGCCCGAACGATACACCGTTATTGAAAGGCCTTTCCAGTGTAAGTATGTCGCTTGCACCTGCCGTCGCGGTCTGAGCAGAACCAGCAAGATGTTGTTTGCTGAGCGGTAAAGTAGTACCAACACCGACCTTGCCGCTGGCATCGATACGCATACGTTCAGTATTAGCCGTACCAAGCGTTAAGAAGCCCGAGGCACCATCACCACCACGATAAAAATCAATAAACCCGTTGGTGTACGATCCATTCAAGTAATCAAGTGCTAGTCTATACGCAACACTATCTTGAACGGACCCATCACCTGAGGTGAGTTTTAGTTTAAAGTTAGTTCCAGCACCTTGCCACTGCTGAATCGCGCTGTTTATACCCGTAACAACGTCTAGTTTTGCACCGGGGTCAGTAGTACTGATACCGACACTTCCCGCACTATCTATATACACTCTCGATGTGAAAGTACGGGACCCCGAACCTGCTGATGCTTGTACATAATTAAGGGAACCACTTCCCCCAAGGATAAGGGCCGATCCTGTCTGTGCTGTGTTATCAAGTGTTCCTGCCGTAGCTGAGGTTAGGAGTGTGTTGTTAGAGAACACTGGCGTGTCTCCTGAATACTGGACGCCGAGACGGTGCTTCAATCCAGACCAGCCAGTTGGTTCAAGGATGTAATTAAGTGCTGAGCCAGTTGAGCCTGCTACATGCATCAAGCTTGAAGGAGTGGTTGTGCCGATACCGACGTTGCCTGCGGATGTTATACGTAACTGCTCAGTTTGCGAGCCGTTTGCCGGATTCGTATAGAACGATATGGCAGACGCAGGACGGAGTCCTGACGTAAACGCGGTTGATTCCGTGAGGAAGTCAATCTCTGCCGTAGAGAGGAAGCCAGTTCCCGAGTATGCCTGTCCCGCGATGAGTCCGGTTGTGTCACCTGCTACGGTATTCGTTGGAGCTGCAACGGTTCCTCGCGCATGCCGCAACCGGATTCCGGCGCCGACCGCGGAGGCGCCGTTGGACTCTATGATAAGGGTGCTGCCTGCGGTACTGGTCTCAGCCAGGTGGAGCAAGCTTTGAGGGGAGGTAGTACCAATACCGACGTTGCCATCTCCTAAAATAGTAAGCGCATTGTATCTACCAACTCCACTCTTGAATGTATCGAATCTAAGACCTGCAGAAAATGTCCCTGAGTTATCAACATAAGAGTATATTCTTGGGTCATTACTAATTGAGTAGTCACTGGCAGGAGAAAGATGTAACTCGGCCGTACTGCCATTGGCAGCACTAAGCGTCGTTCCAATTCTGGTTATCGCATCATTTGCCCCTGTCGTTTGAATATCCAACTTCACCCCAGGACCCGTCGTACCAATACCGACGTTGCCTCCGTTTCCCTGCAGAATAAGTGCATTTGCTCCCACTCCCTGCTTGAAGCCACCAATGTATGCTTTATTTCCTACCGGGTCATAAGTAAAGTGTGCTCCTCCCTGGTTGGACGCGTAATTCTCCTCATGACCGATAAAGAAGCCTCCGGCTTCGGCACGTATTGCGTTTGAAACATGGAGTTTAGTAGTGATGCTTAGATTCTGGTCGATGTCGTAGCTCGTACTAGCGGGGGTTGTCGTACCAATACCCACGTTGCCATCCCCCTGTATGGTCATGGCGGTAGCCCATGCGTTTGAGACGTTGTTCACATCAAACTGCATACCCCCTGTGTATACAGTACCGGGGCTAACTGAATATCCACGAATACGACCACCGTTGTAGTATCCATTAAACTCGATACCAGCACCTGAGAGCGCATCGGTTGGGGTGTTCTTGAGTCTGATAAGTGAGTTGCTCGTACCGGCGCTTGAAGTAGCGATGTCGAGCTTGTATGTAGGAGAAGAATTGCCTATACCGACGTTACCGTTATTTATTATATTGACCGCATTTGCCACAGCTGCTGTTGAAAAACTGAAGCCAGAATATGTAGATTCATTTCCAACAAATTGCAGAAACCCGGTACTATTATTTCTGCCAATTACATAATCAAGACCCGCAGAATAACCGAGTTTTATTTGAGGGTTGGGGTATCCGACAGTTGTATCGTAAATAGTTAACTTCCCGGTTGGCTCCGTCGTACCAATACCGACGTTGCCTGTCACCCCGAGTACAAGCTGGTTGGCACCGCCTGCGGTGCGCATGTTCTCCATAATGGTATTACCCGAAGTATCGAAACGAAGTTTAAATTGTGAAGGTGTCGCCGCTACGCTTTGATTAGTTATATTAATGAGTGTATTGCCTTCGGCTTTGCTCAATGTGAGAAGTGCGTCAGGTGAGGTAGTACCAATACCAACATTGCCGGATGTTTTTACGGTCACATAGTCGTTGATTCCGAGCTGGTTATAGCCTGAGATCTTGAAACTATCGCTATCGGAGTTATCGAGTCCCAGGCTCCATGCCTGTCCACCGTTTACATCGAACGTCGCCAACGCATCTCCCGTGGATATTGCGAGTGCACGGAATCGAGCAGCGCCAGTACCGCCGTTATATACGGCAATATCCGCATTACCGGTCGCAGACCCCGATCCTCGAAGGTACTCCACTGCTCCCGTTACGCTGCTACTATTAATGCCGACCAAGACATTGTCTGCCGCGGCAGCATTATTCTGAAATACTGCGACGCTTCCTGGCGAGTTGGTGAAGACATCGAGTGAGTTGCTACCCAGTGCCGCGCTGTTGATGGCCACTTTCCCGCCAAAGTATCCCGTACCACCTACCTCTAACTTGTAGCCGGGGGCCGTAGCACCAACGCCAACGTTGCCTGCTCCTGTTACTACTAGATGTACGGTTCCAGCACCGGCTCCTGAGCTAACCATAAATGGATAGTCGGATGCGGTAGTTCCTGATGCGTGCGTACGCAACCCGTAACTATTACCAGATGATGGGCGACTGCTCACTACCGCTGCCCATTCATTTGCAGTGGACTTCCAAAGGAATCCTGTGGCATTAGCGCCTGCAATACTATCTCCTGTTGCAGTATTGGAAAGTTGAGAAAGAGGGGCCGCATTACCAATACCGACATTATGTGTCGCACCGTTTATTCCCATATAGCCAGTTCCAGACGCGTCATAGAACCACATACCCTTATTGGCAGTAACGGGCTGAGCAAAACCTCCAAGACTATCCACCCCGAATACAAACGCGCCAGAAGTGTTCTCGACTTGAAATGCACCCTGTGATGAACCGCTGTATACAGTTAGTGCACGGTTCGGGGTGGTGGTACCAATACCGACATTGTTCCCAAGCGGGTTGAGCGAGAGCGGTTTAGACGCGAAGCTTTGCAGCTGCGCGAACGTAGATTCCTGACTCAAGACTACAGAACTGCCGAGCGGAGATGCGTAGGCACCACTCACTTCAAGTGCCCCACTATATACGTGGAGTTTGTTGTTTGGACTTGTGGTGCCGATACCGACGTTGCCTGTAGACAGCGTTGCTCCCGTACCAGAAAGCCCTGTTCCATAGATAAGGTTTCCAATCACCAGCTGATTGCTGGCAGTTGCGCTTGGTACTGCCACATCGTTTCCAATAGCAATGTTATTGCTTCCGGTAGTTACTTGGTTGTATGAGGCGGCGATAGTGGAATTGCCCAACAATACGTTGCGTGCTCCTGTAGTGAGCCCGTCGCCAGACTTGTATCCGACAAGCGTATTGTAGTCGGAGCCGGTCGCGAAGTTACGTCCGGCCTGATAGCCGATGGCGACACTTCCCTGATTGTAGTAGGAGGCGGAACCGTACGCAGCAAGGTACCCAATTGAAACAGTAGAGGTTGCAGACGTGTTGCTATAGAGTGCAGCGGTACCGATAGCTACGTTGTTGGTTCCTGTCTTGTTCGTAAGCGCCACGGTGTAGCCAATACCGATGTTGCTGGAGCCTGTAGTGTTCTGGCCAAAGGCGTTATAGCCAATTCCGGTGTTATCAGTGCCGGAGGTATTGGTCGAAAGTGCCAAGTAACCAATGCCTGCGTTGTCGCTTCCGGTGTTGGAGCTAAGGGCGCCATACCCGAGAGCGAAGTTCCGACTTCCTGTGTTGGCGTTACGCATCGTGTTACTACCAATCGCCGTATTAAAGCTACCCGTAGTGTTGGCGAGCAATACCTCGTCTCCCAGGGCCACATTATAGGATCCCGTCGTATTGGCCTGAAGCGATTGAGCACCCACTACGGTATTACTTTGACCACTGGTGGTTACCCTCAGTGCGTAATACCCAACGGCAGTGTTGTTGTCGGAAGATGTAGCGGTATACAGCGCGTTGTGTCCCACAGCCGTAGAGCGAAGCCCTGTTGCATCAAGAAGCCGCCCTGCCCCATCTCCTACGAGAATGGAGAAGTTGGTGGAAGAAGCCATGAGGATAGTTGTACCGTTCTGCTTGTACCCTCCGGTGATTCCAGATGTGTTAAAAAATCCTGAAGCGTATGCGGAGCCTGCTACAGAGAGGAGCGAACCTGGAGTTGTTGTACCAATACCAACATTCCCTCCATTGCTAATGGTTAGAGCATCGAAGCTGCCGCTCTTCGTGAAGGTAAGCGCACTGCTAACACTTGATACGTGCCAGATGGAGTTTCCGTCGCTCTCCGCAAAGCCAAGCGTGCCGTTTATGGACAGAGTGCGGTTCGGTACCGTTATACCGAGTCCCGCGTTCCCTGAAGTGTCGAATGTCATGCGCGTTGATCCTCCTGTTTCAAACGCAAGATTGTTGCTGTCGTTGGTACCGAGTACCGCTGTTGCACCAAACGAGTTCCCTCCCTGTTGGAAGAAGCCTGAAGCAAGGGACGTAGTTGAGACGGCGAGCGTGTTGCCAGTCCAGGTAAGTGCATTGCCGGCTGTGATACGAGAGGAAGGGGTGTCGTAGAAGGTGTTCCAGTTGGTGGTCGATGCTGTGAGAGGGATCTCATACCCGCTCGTTAAGGAAAAGGCGCCAGTGCCGCTTGTGTACGTGAGTCCCGTTGCTGAACTGGAGAAGAGACCGCGCGCGGTTGTACTGAAGTCTGAGATTGTAGACGCGAGTTGGGTGCCCGTGTGGTTTGCGCGGGCCAAGTAATAACTTCCCTCCTGTCCGTCGAGCGTACCGGTCCAGTCTCCTGCGGTTGAGAGAGAGATAACGTTGTTTGCAATAGAGAGAGGAGAGGTTGCGGAGGTTATGCGATTTAGGTATGCCGTGCTCCATTCGGTCGTTGAGGCGGTGAGCGGAATGTTGTAGCCAGAGGTAAGACTGAATGCTCCCGTACCGCTTGTGTACGTTAGGCCGGTTGCTGAACTGGAGAAGAGGCCTTGTGCGGTTGAGGCGAAGTCGCTAATTGTTGCAGCGAGCT
>JAUPKX010000016.1 GCA_030837225.1 Patescibacteria group bacterium
AGCACGACAAGGTTGTCGCGGTCTACAGCAACTTCAAGTCCACCTTCGAGCAGATTCCAACCATGCGCCGTCTTTTGCCTCTCTCGCTTCCTGCACTTGCAGACATCGTGGGCGGAATCGTTCCGGCCAAGGGCAAGTGGTCGAGCGAGGAGCCGATTGCAGCGCCTGCAAGTTATGAGGTAGAGCCATCAGACGGCGAAGTGCTCGGGATACTTATCCCGAAGCTCGTCGCGATCGCGCTCTATCACATGCTGCTCGAGTCGAAGGCTTCCGAGCATTCGGCTCGTATGGTGGCGATGAAGAACGCGTCGGACAAGTCAAAGGACGTGGTGCGCGACCTGACGAGGCAGTTTAACAAGGTGCGTCAGGCAGCGATTACCCGAGAGGTCTCGGAGATCGTCTCCGGACGCGAGGCATTATCCGTATAGATTTGCGTACTGGGCTAAAGACACTTATAACCAAACCATTATGAACACAGGAATCATCAAAGAAATCATCGGGCCAGTCGTAGACGTCTACTTCGAGAAGAATCGTCCGGCTATCGAGGAGGCACTCGTTATTGCGGCAAACGACACGCACGGCAAGATCGTGCTTGAGGTAGCAAGCCACCTCGGTCTCGACCGCGTACGCACCATCTCCATGAACGAGACGGCAGGTCTCTCGCGTGGCGAGACGGCAACGGCCACTGGTGCGGCGATTTCCGTTCCTGTGGGGCAGGCCGCTCTCGGCCGCCTATTCAATGTGCTTGGTGAGCCTATCGACGGCAAGGGTGATATCCCTGCGTCCGTTGAGCGTCTCCCAATCCATCGCCAGCCGCCAGCGTTTGACGAGCAGACAACAAAGGCAGAAATCTTTGAGACCGGTATCAAGGCAATCGACCTCATGATTCCGTTCATCAAGGGAGGAAAGATCGGTCTCTTCGGAGGGGCCGGTGTGGGAAAGACCGTTACCATTCAGGAGCTCATCCGCAACGTTGCACAGGAGCACGGAGGCTACTCGGTGTTCGCGGGTGTGGGAGAGCGTGTGCGTGAGGGTAACGATCTCTACCACGAAATGGCAGAGTCAGGCGTGCTCGACAAGACCGCACTCGTGTTCGGCCAGATGAACGAGGTGCCAGGAGCACGCGCTCGCGTTGCGCTCACCGGTCTTACGCAGGCTGAGTACTTCCGCGACGAGGGAGGAAAGGACGTCCTCTTCTTCATGGACAACATCTTCCGCTTCATCCAGGCGGGATCCGAGGTGTCCTCGCTTCTCGGACGCGTGCCGTCCGCCGTGGGATACCAGCCGACCCTCGCTGAGGAGATGGGCAAGCTCCAGGAGCGCATCACCTCAACCAAGAAGGGATCCATCACGTCTATTCAGGCGGTGTACGTGCCAGCAGACGACTTCACCGATCCAGCGCCTGCGACAACCTTCGCGCACCTCGACGGTACGGTTGTGCTTTCTCGCCAGCTCGCATCCCTTGGTATCTACCCGGCTATTGACCCTCTCGCGTCTTCCTCTATCGCACTTGCACCGGAGATCGTCGGAGACGAGCACTACAAGGTAGCGAACCAGGTAAAGCAGGTTCTCCAGCGCTACAAGGATCTTCAGGACATCATCGCGATTCTCGGTATCGAGGAACTCTCTGACGAGGATCGCCTTACGGTTGCGCGTGCTCGAAAGCTTGAGCGCTTCCTCTCACAGCCATTCTTCGTTGGAGAGGCATTCACGGGTACTCCGGGACAGTACGTATCTCGCGAAGAGACCGTGCGTGGCTTCAAGGAGATTGTTGAGGGCAAGCACGATGACAAGCCTGAGAGCGCCTTCTACATGAAGGGTACGATCGATCAGGTAGGCTAATACTTTATGGCCAAGACCTTCCACCTCACTATTGCAAACGTTGGAGAGAATCTCTTCGATGGTGAGGCGCTGTCGGTTACGCTTCCCGGTGCTGAGGGTATGTTCACGGTTATGGCTGGACACGAAGCGTTCGTGACGCCTCTCAAGGCTGGCGTTGCGCTTGTGAAGACGACTGATGGGGCGGAGACCTCGTACACGCTTCACCCTGGAGGTATTGCGGAAGTCTCAGGAGGGCAGGCGACGGTTCTGCTTTAAGAAACACGTAAAGCACCGTCCGGGTTCTCCCCGGGCGGTGCTTTACTTTATGCAGGCACACACCATACTTACCCGCATATGAATGAAGACGGCGAATTCGAGCCAGTGCCCAAGGCACCCTCCCATTATCACGGCGACACGGTGCGTGCATTATTCCTTACTGCAGCAGTGCTCGTCTTTGCAACACGGTTTATTGGAACTGAACTTCCGTTCTCAACGGGTGCTCAGATGCTCCTTATACTTACGCTTGTTATAGCGGCAGGACTTACCAACCCGGCACAGAAGATGATTCATTACGCGAATATGCTCGTTTCTATTGCGGGCGTTCTTACGTTTAGCGGTCTCGCGTTTTCTCGTATAGAGACCACTGAAGAACTACTCTCAGGAGAAGGACTCGTTGTTTTGATTGCTCTGGTCTTCCTTGCGGTCCTCTACTACGCAACGCGTACCGTACGCGGCTTGTCGACTCCACACATAGAGATGCCGTCCGAAGACTAGACCTTGTCCAGGTCCTACTTTTTCTGGTTGTGATAAAATAAGGAACATATGATTCAGAAATTCCTCGTACGCCAGGCTCTTAAAATGAAGATGAAGGATATGCCCGAAGCACAGCGGGAGCAAATCCTTGCGCTCGTTGAAAAAGACCCTGAACTCTTTAAGAAGATCGGCGAGGAAGTAGATCGCCGCGTTAAGGGTGGCGAGAACCAGATGAAAGCCTCTATGGAGGTTATGAAGAAGTACCGCACAGAGCTGTCGGGACTTGTGGGACCTCAGCAGTAGCCTCTATGAAAGCGAAGCGCATATTCATTCTTCTCGGCCATCCGGATTCCGGCATGGAGCCCATGTCTCGTACTCTTGCCGATACCTATGAGCTAGCGGCAAAGGAGGCAGGGCATGAGGTGCGTCGGATGAACATCTTTGATCTCTCCTTCGATCCAATACTCCATAAGGGATACCGTGCAATTCAAGAACTTGAACCTGATCTAAAGGCAGTACAGGAGAACCTTTCCTGGTGTGAGCACTTTGTGCTGATCTATCCAAACTGGTGGGGCGCAATGCCGGCCCTGCTTAAGGGCATGTGGGACCGCATGTTCTTGCCGCGCTTCGCGTTTCGTATGTGGAAGAACCGCTTCGGCTGGGATGCGCTCCTTAAGGGCAGGACTGCACGCGTCATGATTACGTGTGGGAACCCCGCAATCCTTGACCATCTCGCGTTCGGGGATTTCTCAGACACCATTAAGCGCTCCATCCTCCAGTTTGCAGGATTCAGGACTTCTGTCTCGGCGTTCGGACATAGCGAGCATGCGCCAGAACGGACACAGGAGCGATGGAAGAGAGAAGTTCGTTCTCTGGGACGAAAGGGACGCTAGGGAGCTGTATAGAAATAAACAGAGCCCCACATCGATGGGCGCATTGTTGTGCAAATTGATATGAGGCTCTGAAGAAGTTGTTACTCCTTAGTGACCTCCTTGATTTCGAACGTTCCCCAGACGTTAACGAGTATCAAGAGGCCTATGAGGGCCGGTATGTTCGAGATCATATAGAACACGAGTATTTGCCACCAGGCAAAGGTCGTGAAGATATGCATCCCTGCGAGTGGCCAAAGAATGAGGCCGCTAGCGAGGCTTACCAGTCCGACGAGAATGTACTTATTCGTAACCTTGAGCATTGAAAACTCCTTTCGCTAAGGTATGAGTAAGTGATACCACCTTGATGAAACTATGTCAAACTGTGTCTTGACATTTAACACTGAAGCGCTATACTTTCTATAGGAAAGCAGGCGGCAAAAAATAAGCCAAGGAACTTTTCACCGAAAGAAACCCAGTAATTGGGAACGGAAAGAGACTCCTCTGTAGACCCAAGTCCCGGTGAGGCGCAGCAGCTGCGACCCCGGGACTTTTATTTTTATGCATAACCGCGTAAGGTGAACCTATGAAAATCGGCATCGTAGGACTTCCGAACGTTGGGAAGTCCACTCTCTTTAATGCACTTACTAAGGCCGCAGTCCCTGCGGAGAATTATCCGTTCTGCACCATAGACCCGTCTGTGGGTGTGGTTGGTGTTCCGGACGAGCGACTTACCCGTCTCGCAGAGCTATCGAAGTCCGAGAAGACGCTGCCTGCCGCTATCGAATTCGTTGATATCGCAGGACTCGTTAAGGGCGCCTCTGAGGGTGAGGGTCTTGGGAACCAGTTCCTTTCTCATATCCGCGAAGTTGATGCCATCCTTCAGATGGTGCGCTTCTTTGACGATCCTGACGTTATCCACGTGCATGGAGATGTTGATCCGGTTCGAGATATCGAGATTATCAACCTCGAGCTCATCCTCGCGGATCAGCAGTCCGTGTCTGGACGTCGCGAGCGCTTGGTGCGCGACGTGAAGTCTGGCAACAAGGATGCGGTTGCTGAGGACGGAGTGCTTACTTTAATTGAACAAGCGCTACTCTCTGGAAAGCTCGCACGAACGGTGGAGCTTTCTGACGAAGATGCAAAGCGCATTAAGTCCCTGAACCTCCTTACCCGAAAGCCAATTCTCTACTCCTTCAACGGAAAGGCAGGAGGACACAATCTCTCAGAGCTTAACGACGGACGTGCGCAGGCTGCATACGATCTTGTTGAGTCTCTTGGCGGACGCTACGTAGAGGTTGATGCACGTACTGAGCATGAGCTGAACGATGTGGCTTCAGAGGATAAGGATATGTTCCGTTCTGAGCTTGGGGTTCAGGTAGACGGACTCGAGGCGCTCATTCGCGGTGCATACGAGACACTTGGCCTCATCACCTTCTTCACGACCGGTCCGAAGGAGACTCGTGCCTGGACCATTACACGTGGGGCGTCAGCGCCTGAAGCAGGTGCGGCTATCCATAACGACTTTAAGGACAAGTTTATTAGAGCTGAGGTTGTTGGGTGCGATACGCTCGTTCAAGACGGCTCGTGGAGCGCTGCCAGAGACAAGGGAGACATACGGACTGAAGGGAAGACGTATATCGTGAACGATGGGGATGTGATGGTGTTTTTGCATAGTTAGATCTCTCCCATAGAAGAGGTGGTCGCGTACTGAGTCCCAAAGGTTCGATCCCCAGTCTCCCAGCAATGATAAACTGGTACTAATGATAAAAGCTGAACTCAGGAAGCAGCTGGTAGATATAGCAAAAGAGCGTCAAACGAAGACCGACGTATCTCATGATTTTCAGCATGTGTTACGTGTCTGCAACGTGGCTGAGAAGATAGCAGATACGGTGAATGCTGATCCAGAGATTGTTATACCTGCTGCGCTCTTCCACGATATCGTTGTCTATGCGAAGAATTCTCCTGAATCTCAGTTTGAGAATGAAGAGAGTGCGGAACTTGCAGGAGAGATACTCTCCTCGGTAGAGGGATATCCTTCTGAGAAGATAGAAGCAGTAAAGGCCTGTATACGCGAATGCTCGTTCTCTAAAGGAACTCTCCCTAGCTCTCTTGAATCTTCAGTGCTTCAAGATGCGGACCGCATGGATTCAGTAGGAGCAATTTCCATAATGCGAACATTCTCTTCGGGAGGACAGATGAATCGTCCTCTCTATGATCCTGAAGATCCTTTCTGTAAAGGAGAAAATCCGCCAAGCACTAGCGTGAGGCTTTTCTATAAAAGACTCTTGGTTGTAGCAGATCGGATGCACACAGACTATGCGAGAGAAGCAGCAAAACGGCGCGCTGATTTTACGAAGAGGTTCTTAGTGCAGCTTGGAATTGAGCTCGAAGAGAGTGGAATCGTTAAATAGGGTTCCAACATCGTCCCAGACTGCCAGCAATACTTGTATTAAGCCCTCCGTGGGTATAGGGTGCGTATGGCTAACGCCAGGGTAGAAATACCTGTTCATGAACCCCTAACGGGACCTTGAAAAAGGAAGATGAAATGGACTCGATTGCAGACACGCTTATATGCGGATCCGCTGAAATAAATCGCATGAGAAGCGAGATTGATCTCGTTACTCAAATGCTCTTTGGGCTCGCAAAAGTTCCGCGAAATTCCAGACGATGGGAAGAAATCCGGCCAAAGCACCACCACGGTCTGATAGATTTCTCAATTAGTTTCGGCGACTTCGAGACAGTAGGGGTGGTATGGGAAGTCTGGTGGTTTAGTGGAGAAGACAAATTCCGTACCCAATGTCTACTCCAGACGTCTTCTCAGGACGATTGCCGTTGCGCATATCGGACCCGAATGCAGAGTGTGCATCGCGACTTCCACCCAACATATGGCGATCTCGGGGTCGCTGGGATCCAGAAAGCTCGAGAAACCCTGGATGTGTTTGTCGACGGAATGCTTCAGGAGTTTGGGCTAAATACCGCAACTAAGCCGTTCATAGATGCGGCAAGGATGCGAAAAGAGTAGTTGTGGCCGCCTAGTACCGAAAGGGAACGGCGGCCATTTGCTTTATAAAAGTTCCAACATCGTCCCAGACTGCCAGCAATCAGAGACAGGAGACTGCAAGTATAATTAGACCCATGGAACTTCCAACGGAACTAAAGGCTTTGTATAGGCATTGGCCAGAACATACTGCACAGCAAGCCAAACAACCTAATCTATGCGACGTATTTGAAGACGAAAAACTTTTTAAAGAGATTTCAGCTTTCATCCATACACGGATGTCTATCTGGGAGAAGAAATATGTTGGGATGCCTCCTCCATATAGCGATGATCCAATTCTCTCCACATATCGCTTTTGTAACATCCTTAGGGAACTTGATCGACAAACAATCGAATACCACACACTCCTGAATCCGCTGCGAAGCGATTTCCAGCTGTGGCTTCTGAATATGTTTTATTGTCGTCTGGTCGCTCGGCCAGAGACCGTACGTGCCGTTGGTCTTCTTTCCTTCGATCGCGCAAATAATGAAGCACTATACGAACGATTGAGTAAGTATCCTCGTCCCCGATACGGCACACCGTACGTATTTCCTATAAGTACTATCTTGCGAAGCGCAACACCGACGAGAGAAGAATTCGTTGTACGACATTTGCCAGGTGTAATTGGAGGAATTGCAGAAGAAATATCCAGCTGGCGAAAACTGTCAGTAGTGGAGGGGGTAAGACGGGTGATCCCCTTATTCGGATTCAATCAGACGTTCCTCTGGACCGAAGTACTTATTGATGTGGCGTATCAGTTTCCAGAACATATAGATCTATACAAGCCATTTCCAGTGGGTCCAGGCTCCTCTCCGACCTTCAAGAGAATCGATCTTCATACGGAACCTTCTGAGCTTGCAGCGCAGTTAGGGCTTCTCGGATTCGAAACAAAACTAACATATGAGCGAGTGCCCCTTACACTATCTGCTGAAAACTGGGAGGGAGTTGGTTGCGAGTTTCGCAAGTACACAAATCTAGAGTCCGGAAAGGGAAGGAGGCGTCTTTTTAAAACCTAAAAGTTCCAACATCGTCCCAGACCGCCAGCTCTAGTATATTTGCTACTGTATGCGTATGTCACTTCCTCCAGAAGTACCCGTAGAAGACTACGTCTATAAGTATCTTCTCGGCCCGGTAGAATCTGCCGAGGCGCTTAACCAGCCTGTGACAGAAGGAAATTGTAGGCTGGCACTACAGCTCTATTATTTTCGCGTACACGGCATATTTTTTCAGCAGAACGATATTTATCTCCCCGGTGGATACAAAGCATGGGGAGAATTTATCTTTAAAGAGGAACCAATAGATTTTGAGAAGCTCCAACCAGGAGATGTCTTGTATGCCCAGAACTTCCGAGGAAAGAGAGGTCAGGAACTGCTCAAGGGCATAGAGAACTTTAAGGACAAAGACGAATGGTTATATCATCTACATAGTGCCATTTACGTTGGAAAGATTAGCGGCACGCATTACATTTGGAATGCGACAAGTATTGTTGGAGCTACGATCACGTGGCCGCTAGAAACCTTTGTATACTATTACAAGCCAATTTCGGCAAAGAGGATACTGTAAAGGTTCCAACATCGTCCCAGGCTGCCAGCAATAGTCTGAATTGTAGTCATTTCTCTTAGGCTGCAAGTTGGTAAGTTTGTGGTATAGTCCTCACGGATTAACCCAATCACAAGGAGGCCGCCATGGCCGAAGCTACCTATAGGATGCAAGCGCTCGTGGTGCTTCGGGAAGGGATGCGTCTCTTCTACGATTGCCCGAGTATGAGCGGCGAAAGTTTCGAGTCTGACAATTTCTTCAGGAAGTACAAGGGCAAGACGGGAATCATCGCAGGGTTCCCAATCACCCTCGTTGGCCCGTTCGATTCCAAAGGTCGCCTTCCGGGTTCGTACCTTACGCCCGGGTACATGCATGTTCGATTTGAGGGTGAGGAAGAGTTTCATCAAAGCCTTAATCTCCATCATTTCGTTCTGCTGGATCCGACCACCACCGTAACCGATGAAGAGTTCGACGAGGCTCAACGCAGCGGCGACCTTCCGCACCCAATCCTCTTCTATCCAGGGGATACGGTGTACAAGCAGGATGACCTGTTGCAGGTCCGTCGTGTCGTTCAAGAAGTAAAATTCGGCACTGCCGGTATTCCGCTCTATGTGTTGAGCGAAACCTCGGAAGCCACTGAGCGGCGTATGGCTGACAAGGCGGCCGATCATGCTGAGCGAGAGGCGAGAAGGGAGGCAAGCCCTGACAACCTGCCTCTCCTTTCTGGATTTTGTTCGCACGACAGGCCGGAAACGGAAACGTGTGAGGGCACGAATCTCGTGCTCCTCGAACGTGGCCACAGCTACTACCTCTACCACGACCCTTCGAAGCTATCGTTTGCGTCAGCTGAGGAAGAACTGGACTTCTGGAGTCAGGATGGCCTGTCGAAGACCTTCTACGGACCTCGACGACTCTTCCGTACTTGGGAGTGGTCGCTGGCCCAGGCCCGAGCCCTCTTGGAGGAGGGGAAGGGAGACCTCATCGTTACTTCCAGAATGCCTAGAGGCAGGCGAGATGATTCTGAGCAGAAGTACACGGTCAGGATCCTGCACGCAGGCTTCGCTGAATATCGTGACCGCGTTCGGCAACTTGCTTTGTCCATTGCACCACCTCTCGAGAAGGAAAAAACCTTCGCAGAGTTGGGACGAGGCCTTCTGGATCTGTGATATCAAGTTCAAGTGCTTAACTGGCCGCCTAGTACCGAAAGGGAACGGCGGCTTTTATTTTCAAAAAGTTCCAACAGCGTCCCAAACTGCCTGCTATACTTCTCGCATATGGAAATAAGCAACCTTCTGGGGCCAGTGGAAATGCAGTTTGTTATTGGTCTTGGGCTCTCCCTTATCCTTGGATACTTTGTTGGAGTCGAGCGTGAGATGCGCCATAAGGATGCAGGTATCAGCACGCACATCATGGTTATCGCCGGCTCAATGCTTTTCACACTCCTCTCGAGCATTGTTGACCCTCTTTCAACCTCGCGCATTGCGTCACAGATTGTGGTTGGTATCGGATTCCTCGGTGCCGGACTCATCCTTAAAGAAGGAGCTAGTGTTAAGAATCTCACAACCGCAGCAAGTGTATGGTTCGCAGCTGCTATAGGTATGGCACTTGGATTCGGTTTCTACATTGTTGCGATTCTCGCTGCACTCGTTATTACTCTTGTTCCGCGTATCCCAAGCTTGCATAACGAGAAGTGCGTAAAGTGCCCTGAATAAAATTGCAGAGTCGTGGTATAATCCACGTATATGGAAAACACCCCCGCTGCAGCACCCTCCGCATCGAAGACAACACCGCGCGACTTCTTTTTCTGGGCTGGGCTCCTTGTAGCACTTATTGGAAGCGTCATCTCGCTTACGACGCTCCTCTTCTCCTATATAAACTTCGCGTTCCCTGATCCGCTTGCGTACTACGGCGATCCGTACGGCAGTGATGTGCGCATCGCGATGGCGTGCGTGATTGTATTCATCCCAACCGCGCTCGTACTCGTGCACCTGATTAGAAAGACAATCATAAACGAGGCCGGAAAGGCGAACATCTGGGTCCGTCGTTGGGCACTCGGTCTCATACTCTTCGTTTCGACCCTAACTATCCTCATAGACCTCATAACGCTCATCATGACGTTCCTTGGGGGCGAGCTATCAATTCGCTTTGGTCTTAAGGTAGCGGTGGTGCTCCTCATTGCAGCGTTCATGTTCCTTCACTTCCTCGCAGACCTTAAGGGATACTGGCTTGAGCACGTGAAGAAGGCAGGTCTCGTGTCCTCTTCGATACTCGCCATGGCACTCGTCTCGGTTGTTGCCGGCTTCTTTATCATTGGTACACCGGGAGACATCCGCATGATGCGCTTCGACGAGCAGAAAGTATCTGATCTTCAGAACATCCAGTACCAGGTAGTTAACTACTACCAGCAGAAGGAGGAGCTTCCTGAGTCTCTTGCAGAGCTTAGTGACCCAATCTCAGGGTTTGTTCTCCCTGTTGATCTACAGCCGGGTAGTGCTGCATATCGCTACACTGTTACCGGTCCGCTCTCGTTTGAGCTTTGTGCCGTGTTCAATAAGCCAACGCCTGATACGCGTGGCCAAGGAGGGTATCCAGCCCGTGATATGAGCTATCCATCGCCAGGTATGGGCGTTGATGAGAATTGGCAGCACGAAGCGGGCGATATCTGCTTTACACGCACCATCGACCCTGAGCGCTACCCGGCTTTCGAGAAGCCTCTACAGTAAGAAGACTGTATGGCGAAAGAACGGTTCGATCATGTAGCGATTGAGAAGTCCGCCCAGGAGAAATGGGAGGCGCTTGATATCTACACCACTGATCTAACTGATTCTGAAAAGGAACCGTACTATCTTCTGTTCGAGTTCCCGTATCCTTCGGGAGACCTTCATATCGGTCACTGGTTTGCGTTTGCCCTTACGGACATATTCGCGCGCTTCAAGCGTATGCAAGGAAAGAACGTATTGTTCCCAATGGGATTCGATTCGTTTGGTCTTCCTGCGGAGAATGCCGCTATTAAGAACGGCGCGGATCCGGCGGTATGGACTAACGCGAACATGGAGCGCATGCGTGCGCAGGTGAAGACCATGGGAACCTCGGTTGACTGGTCTAAGGAAGTCGTTACCTCGAGTCCTGAGTACTACAAGTGGACTCAGTGGCTCTTCTCGAAGCTTTATGACCATGGACTTGCGTACCGCAAGGAAGCGGCGGTGAAGTGGTGTCCGAAGGATCAGACGGTGCTCGCCAACGAGCAGGTAATAGACGGGAAGTGTGAGCGCTGCGACTCTGAAGTAGAGGAGAAGTTCCTAACACAGTGGTTCATGGGTATTACGAAGTACGCAGAACGTCTCCTCACGGATCTTGATCCGCTTCCATGGCGCGAAGAGATGAAAGATGCGCAGCGCGCATGGATAGGAAAGTCAGAGGGCGCAAAGCTTACCTTCCCTATCCTTTTTGCTGACGAAGCGAAGAACGAGTGGCGAGACGAGGAAGGAAACCCGGCACAGGTAGCTGTGTTCACAACCAGACCAGATACGGTCTTCGGTGCTACCTATGTAGTGCTCGCACCCGAGCATCCGTGGGTAACAGGGGCGCTTGAGCACGGTACTGACGTATTTTCAAACGAGAAAGAGGTTCGTGCGTATATACAGGAGACCGCAAAGAAGACTGAGCGAGAGCGACTTGAGAACAAGGAGAAGACTGGTGTGAAGCTTGAGGGTATTCGTGCCGTTAATCCAGCCACAAAAGGAGAAGTCCCGGTCTATATCGCTGACTACGTACTCGCCTCATACGGAACAGGTGCGGTTATGGCGGTTCCCGCTCATGACGAGCGTGATTTTGATTTCGCACAGAAGTTTAAACTTCCAATCCGGCATGTTATTGAGCCAAAGTTTGTGGCGGATGGAGATCAAGCACCAATATCAGGACAGGATTTTGAACGTCGAGAATCAGCGTGCATCGTAGTCTATAACCCAAAGGATAAGACTTATCTATGTAACAACTGGAAAACTGCTCTCATGCGTGGTTTGTTTACTGGCGGAATAGATGAAAACGAGGATGTTGTTGAGGCAGCTAGACGAGAGATCTTGGAGGAAACCGGCTATACAAATTTGCGTCATATTGAACGTCCTGAGTTGCACGTAAACACATTCTTCTTCCATCGCATGAAGGGTGTAAATCGTTGGTCTCACTTTACGTTTGTATTTTTTGAGCTTGAGAATGAGGATTGCCTACCTGTAACGGACGAAGAATCAGCGCTTCACGAAATAGTGTGGAAGTCTGCAGAGGAGTTAGACGATTTCTTTACTGTTCCTGAAGGATGGTTTATAGCTAAGCACCTCGATGCTGCAGAGTACTGTTATTCGTACGACGGCCTTCTAATGAATTCTGGTCAGTTCGATGGCAAAGACAACCGTGAAGCCATGAGCGAGATCATCGACTTCGTGGGTGGCGAGCACGTAACGAACTATCGCCTTCGCGACTGGCTCGTCTCTCGCCAGCGGTACTGGGGCTGCCCAATCCCTGTTGTGTACGACCCTGAAGGTGCACTGCACCTCATCCCGTCCGAGCATCTCCCGTGGACTCTCCCAACAGACGTCGACTTCTCGCTGTCCTCTGAGTCTCCACTCGCAACCTCAAAGGAACTTAAGGAGCGCGTTGAGCGTATTTTTGGCGAGGGATGGACTCCTGAGTACGATACGCTCGATACCTTCGTTGATTCTTCATGGTATTTCCTTCGGTATCTCGACTCAAAGGACGAGAATGATTTCTCAGACCAGTCACTATTAAAGAAGTGGCTACCGGTTAATCGGTATTCGGGAGGCAGCGAGCACACAACCATGCACCTCTTGTATTCGCGCTTCTTCCATAAGGCGCTCTACGATCTTGCTCTGGTGCCTACACCGGAGCCATTCAACGAGCGTTTTAATCGCGGACTCATACTTGGCACCGACGGACAGAAAATGAGTAAGCGCTGGGGCAATGTTGTTAATCCGGACGAGGTCGTTGCAAAATTTGGTTCAGACGCGGTGCGTATGTATCTCGCGTTCATCGGTCCATACAACGAGCCAGGAAGTTATCCGTGGAAGCTTGATGGCGCAGTTGCAATGCGCAAGTTCCTCGATCGCGTGTACCAGCTGTCAGAAAAGGTATCAGAGGGCGAGCTGTCAGAGAACGAGCGAACGTCGCTCGCGAAGGCCGCGAAGAAGATAACGGGCGATACAGAGCGCTTCAAGTTCAATACTGCTATCTCAGGACACATGGTCTTCGTTCGTGAGCTCGAGAGTGCTGAGACTGTATCGAAAGAGGTATACCTCGCACTCCTAACGCTTATGGCTCCATTTGCCCCGCACCTTGCCGAGCATCTCTGGGAGCGGATGGGGGGCGAGGGTAGCGTACATACGGCCTCGTGGCCGGAGGAGATCGCAGTTGAGGAAGACACGGTTGTTATAGGGGTGCAGGTAAACGGGAAAAGGAGGGGAGAGATTGTCCTGGCCCCAGATGCCTCAGAAGAGGAGGCAATGGAGGCTGCAAAGGCTAACGAGACCATAGGTCGCCTTCTTCATGAAGGAAAGGTGGAGAAAGTGGTCTATGTACCAGGCCGTATTCTGAACCTGGTGATAACACGAAGTTGACTTTAAAAGCCCAATCTGGTATAAGAATACCACACTAATCGTATGGCAAAATCATTAAAGAAGGCGGCTGCGGCCCCAAAGAAGGCTCCAGGGGCAAAGAAGAAGGCCAGCGCTTCTATTTCGTTTGATACAACTACGCTCGTAAAGCGTCTTCTTTCTGAAGTGCCTGAGCGTGCTCGCGAGGTACTCATTTTCCGTTTTGGCCTTGGTACTAAGGTAAGTCGCGACACTCTTGAGGCAATCGGCGAGCGCTGGAGCATTACGCGTGAGCGCGTACGCCAGATCGAGGCTGCAGGCATCGAGTCTATCCGCAACAGCAAGGCCTTTAAGGACTCCCAGGACTCCTTTGACGAGCTTTGCCAGTACATCACTGCTCTTGGCGGCATTATCCCCGAGGACGAGCTTCTTGAGGGTCTTGCAACGGACGAGAAGTCCCGCAACCGTTTCCGTTTCCTTCTCGTTGTCGGGAGCTCCTTCTTCCGCGAGCGCGAGACCGACGATTTCTATGCACGATGGCACGTCGATCAGAAGACCGCTGAAGCAGTGCATGGTGCACTCTCCCGTCTTTACGAGACACTCGACGACGCCGAGGTGCTCGCTGAAGGCGACATCATCAACCGCTTTCTCGAGGAATTGAAGGATGTGAACAGCGCCTACCGTAACGAAGAGATCTTGAAGCGTTGGCTCACCATTTCAAAGACTATCGCGAAGAATCCTCTTTCTGAGTGGGGTAAGGCACACGCACCTGCTATTCGTACCAAGGGTATTCGCGACTACGCGTACCTCGTTATTAAGCAGAAGGGCGAGCCTATGCACTTCGGCGACGTTGCAAAGTCTATCGTAGAGGTCTTCAACAAGAAGGCACACGTTGCAACGACCCATAACGAGCTCATCAAGGATTCCCGCTTCGTGCTCGTTGGCCGTGGCCTTTATGCACTCGCTGAATGGGGCTTCTCTCCAGGTGTTGTGCGCGATGTCATCAAGGATGCCCTTGTTAAGGGTCCCCTTAATCGCGATCAGATCATCACGGAAGTAAAGAAGGTTCGTTACGTTAAGGACAACACGATTCTCGTGAACCTTGGCGACACCCGCTACTTCAAGCGCGCAAAGGACGGCACCTACACTGCGGTGTAATCACATTCCGTACACACAGAACGCCTCGCACACTGCGAGGCGTTCTTGTTTTGTTGCTATACTTCGAGCATGTCATCAGGCGGACACGGTGGAGGACTCCCATTCCTCGATATTATTGAGCATTGGGTACATGGCGTACACGAAGAAGGCGGCACAGCGATTCAGCTTAAGCCGCTCTTGATTGCGTTTGCGGCTGAAATCATTGCGTTCTTCTTCGTAGCGCCCGCACAGTCCGTTACGAACTTTCAGTTTCTATTGTTTGCCGCGCCGCTCTGGATACCGTTTGTTCTGTATCCATTTACGTTAAAGCGGTATATCGACGCTAATAAGATGGCCTACATTGCAAAGCAGGATCATGTGCTGCTTGAGATTAAGATGCCTCGCGATACACGCCGTACGCCACTCGCCATGGAGACCGTGTTCTCAAGTATGCACATCGGTGGAGGCGAGACGACGTGGTACAAGCGCATTATTGAAGGACGATCGCGTCCTTGGTACTCCTACGAGATAGCGTCGATTGGCGGACGGGTCCATTACTTCGTCTGGATGCGTTCAGGCTGGCGTCGCCCGTTCGAGAGCTATATCTATGCGCAGTATCCTGGTGTTGAGGTTATTGAGGCTCTGGACTATTCGAGACTTATCGATCCGTCCCATGAGCCGTACACCATGACGGCGTTTGAGTTCATGAAAACGAAGCCTGCCCCGTATCCAATAAAGACCTATGTGGAGTATGGTCTCGACAAAGTGCAGAAGCCGGAGGAGCAAGTAGATCCTATGGCGCAGGTGATTGAGGTCATGGGGTCTCTTGGACCGAAAGAGCAGCTCTGGGTGCAATTTGTAGTACGTATTCATAAGGGTGAGAAGTATGGTGCGGATCAGAAACGTACCTGGAAAGACGAAGCCAAAGAAGTACTTGCACAGCTTAAAGAGGAGGATGCTGTTACGAATGAGTATGTGGATGCAAATGGTGTGAAGAAGACAAGTGTTAGTTACCCAAACCCAACCCGTGCCATGGCAAGTCGTATCGAAGCAATCGAGAAGAATACCGGCAAGCAGGCCTATGACGTTGGTGTCCGTGGTATCTACTGTGCGCCCAAGGATTCGGCATACGGCACTATGGGAGGCATACTCGTGAACCTCTTCAAGCCGTATAACTCGGAGCAATTCAACTCACTCATGCCGTCCGCCGGACGCTGGTCTAACCATTTCAATGACTATCCTTGGGAGGATAAGCATGGCCACCATGCTGCACACGCAAATCACGGGGTCCTTGAGTTCTATCGTATGCGTGCATTCTTCCATCCTCCCTATATTGGCGAGTACAACGTTATGAGTATTGAGGAGCTTGCGACAATGTATCACGTACCATCAAGCTCAGTTACGACACCATCGTTGCCGCGTATCCAGTCCACAACGAGCGAGGCGCCGAGCAATCTCCCGACGTAACAAAGCAAAGACCGACTCACAATGGAGTCGGTCCTACGCTTACGCGGGTGCGGTCCCTTGCTGAACCTTCACAGCCATCCAGAGAATGTAGATGCTGCTGGCGATAGGTCCGAAGAAACCAGCACAAAACATCAGATACTGGTTGAGGTTAATTTGAACGAACTCATAGGCAGCTGGGCTTCCTGCTAGCACCAGTACCTCGAACAGTAAGGCACTCTGTGCCGAACTGAAGAAGCGTTTCTGATTGCTCGAGAACAGTCTCAGAAAAATTGACCAACCGCCGAGGAAGCAGAAGAAACCAAAGACGTTCAGAAACAAAGCCCATGACCCGTTACTGAGATTCAGGGCAGTTTCAGGAAGCAGCAGAAACAAACTGCTGTACGCGAGAGTTCCAAGGGCTGCAAGGCCCAATTGGTTATGGTTTTTCATAGCGCAGTACCCCTTTCAAGGTTGCTGGACCGGGAACAAAGGCCATATATGTAATACAGCAGTGGAGACCTTTTGTCATTCAGACAATACTCAACTCTGGATATTCAAATATCACCCGAGTAGCGAGCAACGTGGTATACCTTCAGTACATGGATGTGAAGGGAAAACGTATATTTGTGGGCCTTTCTGGAGGTGTTGATTCTGCCGTGACGGCAGCACTGCTGAAGGGACAAGGCGCTAACGTTGTTGGTGTATTCATCAAGGGGTGGTACCCGCACGGTATGCCCTGTACCTGGAGCGAAGATCGTAAAGACGCGATGCGTGTTGCGGCAAGGCTTTCGATACCATTCGTTACGCTCGACGCGTCAGAAGAATACAAGTGTGGCGTTATCGACTATCTCCTTGCGGAATACAAAGCTGGCCGCACACCGAATCCTGATGTGATGTGCAACCGCGAGGTTAAGTTTGGTGCGTTCTATAGATTTGCAAAAGAGAAAGGCGCAGATTTCATTGCAACTGGACATTATGCACGCACGAATGGTGGAAAGTTATTTCGTGGAGTAGATGCAGGGAAAGACCAGAGTTACTTCCTCTGGGCAGTGCCGCAGGAGGCACTCAGTAAAACCCTTTTCCCATTAGGAGGACTGAAGAAGGATATAACGCGTACTCTGGCCCGAAAGTATGGACTTCCGAACGCTGCTAAGAGGGATAGTCAGGGCATCTGCTTTCTCGGGTCTATCTCTGTAGAAGATTTTCTGCGTTCAGAGTTTGGAAGTGAGCAGGGTGAGGCGATAGATGTAAGTGGAGCTGTTGTAGGCATGCATAGTGGAGCACTGCTTCATACACTCGGCTCGCGCGTCCCGCTTGAGAATGCACAACCCGGCCCGTGGTATGTGGTGCGGAAAGATATTGAGAGAAATCAATTGATTGTGTCTAAGGAACGAAATGTTGAATCAAGTACAGGTAGCCTACAGCTTACAGATACTAATTGGTTTACCGAAGACACGAGTGGCATACCCTCTGCGCAGTTTCGCTACCATGGTCCCCTTATCGAGGGCATGCTCTCAGAAGACCGAGGGGAGTTCAGGCCAAGTCTTCCGTTTCCAGAGCCGCTCGCTTCAGGACAGTCTCTTGTCTTGTATCGAGGAGAAGAGCTTCTTGGGGGCGGGATACTCACAATCTGAGAAGTAAAGCAGGATGGTATGATAGGGCAAATGAAGCCTGAGATCATCAAAGCAGACGGGACCGTTGAATTGTTCAGTGGCGAGAAACTCGAGAGATCACTTGTCCTTGCAGGAGCAAGCGAACCTACTGCTGGTCGTATACGACAAACTATCGAATCCTCCATGGGCACTTCTGCCGAAAGTGCTGAGATATATCGCCGCGCATTCCAGATGCTTCGTCAGGAGGCGCGCCCGGTTGCTGCACGATACAGTCTGAGACGAGCACTCTTTGATCTCGGACCGTCAGGACATCCATTTGAAGACTTCGTTGCAGAACTTTTTAAGAAAGAAGGGTGGACCGTAGAAGGGAGAAGAATGATTCCTGGGAAGTGCGTTCCCCACGAAGTCGATGTATACGCCAAGCGCGGAGACGAGCATCTTGCTGCCGAACTTAAGTACCACAATAGCCCTGGATACAAGACTGATGTGAAGGTGGCGCTCTACGTGAAGGCGCGCTTTGACGACATCTGGCAGTGCAAGGAGGATGGTTCAAAGACCTGCCCCGTTGATCTTGGTTTTCTTATTACGAACACCAAATTCACACGACAGGCTATTGATTACGCGACCTGTTCTGGTATGGGCCTCCTTGGCTGGAGCTATCCGCACGAGGGGAATCTCTACGATCGTATTCTCGCGAACAGCCTTTTCCCTGTTACTGCCCTTACAACCCTCAAAAAAGCCGAGAAGCGACTCTTAATCGACAAGGGCATCGTTACCTGTGACCAGGTGCGGCAGAACCGGGATGTGCTCCGAAGCGTTGGTCTCACACCAGAGCGTATAGGCACAGTTGTGGCGGAAGTTAACACGCTTTGCACTAGTACATAAGATTCTTCGTGTAGAACTTGTGTCATTGACCTACCTCCGTGAAGGAGTAGGCTTATGTGAATGGCTGCGCACTATGTATTTGTTGACGAATCCGGTGATCCTGGGAAGCCGTTTACGGTTGACGAGCAAGGTAATAAGAAACCTACTGGCGCGAGTTTCTACTATATTCTCGCTGCTGTGTGCCTCACTCCGGAAAAGATGCACGCACTCGAGCATCGCATAATGCAGACGAAAACAGCGTTCGGATACATGAAGGAGATAAAAACGAACACCGTTTCCTTGAGTCTCTACAAGGCCTTGCTGGAAATCCTTAATGAACTAGAGATAACCACTTATTACCGTCTTGTCGATAAGACCACGTATCAGGGAGTATTTGCAGTCCCGGGAAAGAAGCATCTTCACAATGTCTTTGATGAGTTCAATCTACAGAAGGTGGTAAGCGCCGCAATCAAAGAATGCGGGATGACGAATGTCGAAGTAGTTATTGATAGGGCGGAAAGACGGCTTCTCGATGGAAAGTTCGATAATTTCAATGACTACCTGAAGTCTAAGGTTAATACGAAAACGATAAAGAGAATCGGTCATGTAACACACGTCTGTTCTCAGTACGTGCATGTCATGCAGATGTCTGATTTGATCTGCGGAGCCATAAAAGAAGGGTTCACGGGCAGAAACCCCGATCTCGTACAGGTCATACACAGCAATCTACTTGTGCGGGTTCTATAAAAAGAAAAGGGGGCGCCCACTCCTGGGACACCCTTTTCATATGACTAGTATACGCATATTGCATGAAGATTTCAAGAAAGAGCAATCCTGTGTGTATAGCTCCAGAGTAGGTTTCTGGGTACAGAGATGTGCGAATGCTACACTTATCTCAATGGCTGACTTCAAACGATACAACCCCAATCGAGGAGCAGACTGGAACTACGGCGGGAAGAAATGGCGTCTTTCACGTTCAAAGATTGAGTTCTTTGTTGAGTGCCCACGCTGTTTTTACGTAGACAACAAGCTCGGCACGAAGCGTCCTGGCTACCCTGAGTTCACGCTTAACAAGGCAGTTGATGCGCTGTTTAAGAAGGAGTTTGATATACACCGTAAGGCTGCAACAGCACATCCTTTAATGCAGAAGTACGGCATCGATGCCGTCCCGTTCGTGCACGCAAAGATGGATACGTGGCGAGAGAACTTTGAGGGCGTTGAGTTTAAGCATGCACCAACGGGATTCGTTATCTCAGGCGCCGTAGACGATATATGGGTTAACAAAGCAGGAGAACTCATCGTTGTCGATTACAAGGCAACCTCAAAGCCCGGCACTATAGAAACACTTGGCGACTCAAGCTGGAATGAGCAATACAAGCGCCAAATGGGTGTGTATCAGTGGCTCCTACGACATAACGGATTCGAAGTGTCTTCAATGGGGTACCTGGTCTACGCAAACGCGCATGACGACAAGGAAGCATTCGATGCGAAGCTTGAGTTTGAAGTAACAGTTGTTGAATGCGAAGGGCAGTCAGAGTGGATTGATGAGATTCTGCCGCGCATCAAGGAAACACTCGAGAGCGATGCTATACCGGCTATAGGAGAGGCCTGCGAATTCTGCCCATACCGCGAGGCAGCAGGAAAGAAACTCCTTGCAATGCATCAAGCGAATAAGAAGTAGCCTATGGAGGTTCGGATTGGAGAGTCCTGGAGGAAAAGACTCGAAGGGGAGTTTGAAAAGCCATACTTTCAAGAGCTTACGAAGTTTGTAGAGGAGGAGTATGCAAGCGGTGTAGTCTATCCAGACTCGAAAAATATATTCCGTGCATTCGAACTCGCGCCTTTTGAAGAGGTGAAGGTTGTTATTCTAGGACAGGACCCGTATCACGGACCTAACCAAGCGATAGGACTGTCATTTGCGGTTGAGGAGGGAATTACGCTTCCGCCTTCCCTTCGCAATATCTACAAAGAGATTGAGAGCGATACAGGGAAGAAACCACTGGCTTCAGGCGATCTCTCCCGTTGGGCAGCGCAAGGAGTACTGCTTTTGAATGCAACACTTACGGTTCGAGCTGCCTCGCCTGGTTCGCATCACGGAAAAGGTTGGGAAGAATTCACTGATGCGGTTATACGAGTTCTTTCTGAAGAACGTGAGCACCTTGTTTTCATTCTGTGGGGAAACTACGCAAGAACGAAGGGCGCTCATATAGATCGTACAAAGCATTTGGTTATTGAGTCTGCACACCCGTCTCCATTCTCAGCCAGGAATGGATTCTTTGGATCAAGACCTTTTAGTGTGGCAAATACTTATCTATTCGAAAAAGGGAAGTCAGCAATTGAGTGGCGCTAGATCAAAAGACCATGGTATAAGGATTGTGGAATTGAAACCTTGGTTTGAAAGGAACATGAAATGGTTGCGAGACTTGGCTTTACGCGCCACGCGCACCAAAGAGTATATGAAGACCGGACTGTTTTGATCGAGCAGGACATACTCGAAATCATTGAGAATGATGAGTGTATTGAACTTCGTCGGGAACGTAAGCGCATAGCGCACTTACTTTTCTACAGCGTAGAGGACAGTGATTGGCTTGTGTTGATTGTAGACAGTAGCAACGGTGCAATCATTACAGTCCTTACGCGCTCAATGTACACAAAAGGAATAACCAATGAACAATTGAATGACGCGAAGAATCGTGCGTTACCAGATGTAATCATTCATGCAGAAGTCGGTGCAGGTAGTGGTTCATGCGGGTCTGCAATGCAATTAGTGTATCTTGGAAACATTTCCTCTTCAGTAAGACCTCGCAATCTCTTGTATTGGTCAGCGTTTGAAGAAGTACGGGAGATAATTCATAGACACGCTGCGAAGCGACTCGGAAGCACTCCCTGCATAAACCTTCACTTAAAGGTGCGGAAGAAAGGCAAGCCTTGCATGAAGGCTGTAGTACCTTGGAGCTAGCTCTCGGATTCATTCCGAGGGCTTTCCATTTTCCATAAAGAGTCGTTTTTACCAAACCATCTCGCGGTCCTTAGCTGCGCGGAAATGCCTGTCTCCTTTCTTTACGGCATACGCAGCGTAGAACTTCTCAAAGTTCGAGACCGGACCATTGATACGGAACACTCCCGGAGAATGCGGGTCCGTAAGAACTTGCATCTTAGTGAACTCAGGACGGCAGTTCTCACGCTCAAAAAGGGAGAAACCGATAAAGAAGCGCTCCTCTGGCGAAAGGCCGTCGATATCTTTTCTCCCTGTTCGGGCGAGCTGAAGCTGATACGCGTCATACGCTATAGAAAGCCCTCCAAGATCTGCAATATTCTCGCCAAGCGTAAGCTTGCCGTTCACCTTGATACCGTCAGCAACCTCATAGGTATCGAATTGCTTCTCAACTTTCTTGGCTTTTGCCATGAAGCGCTTCCTGTCCTCCGGTGTCCACCAGCTTTTTAGATTTCCCTTTGCATCGAACTTTGAACCCTCATCGTCAAAGCCGTGTGTGATCTCATGCCCAATAACGGTGCCGATAGCTCCGTAGTTAAGTGCATCGTCAGCGCCGAAATTGAAGAAAGGGGGCTGGAGAATGGCCGCAGGGAAGACAATGTCGTTCATCGTTGGCTGGTAGTAGGCATTAACGGTCTGTGGGTACATGAGCCACTCAGCGCGATCAACAGGCTTTCCAAGTCTCCGCATATCCCTTTTGTGCTCATACTCGGTTGCGCGCATGATATTGCCCACATAATCGTCATGGCGAATAACGAGACCTGCATAGGATCGCCACTTCTTTGGGTACCCAATCTTTCTATTGAAAGTAGAGAGCTTTAGAAGTGCCTTCTTCTTGGTGGCTTGAGACATCCAATCGAGTGAACGTAGACGTGTTTCGTATGCAGTAAATAGGTCATCAACAAGATGGTCCATCTTCTTCTTAGCTTCAGGAGGGAAATGTCGCTCTACATAGAGCTTCCCAAGAACCTCGCCAAGCGTTCCGTTAACCGTTGAGAGCGCACGTCTCCACAGAGGCTTCAGAGCCTTAGTACCCATAAGGGTCTTTCCATAGAACGAGAAGCTCTGCTTTATAAATGCATCAGACAGGGCCCCTGAGAACTCGTTCACGACGTGGAAAGAAAGGTACGTCTTCCAGTCTTCAAGGGAGACAGACTCGAGAAGAGTATTAACCCCCTCAAAGAAGTCTGGCTGCATAACGAGGTAATACTCAGCCTTCGTTGCGCCGATACGTGTAAGGTATGCGTCCCAATCTATACCTGGTGCGAGCTTGTTCAGCTTCGATAGGGAGAATTTGTGATAAATCTTCTCTGGATCCCGCATGTCTTCCTTTCGCATGGACAACTTCGCCAGATCTGTCTCGATTCGCAGGAGGATGTCCGCACTCTTCGTTGCGTTCAGCTGTGTGAGGCCCATGAGACGGAATACTTTCTGAGCATGAATAGCAAAAGCTTCTCGAACACGCTTCGACTCAGTGTCATCTTTTAGGTAGTACTCGCGATCTGGCAAGCTCAAGCCTCCTTGTCCAAGATAGAAGGCATACGCCTCGCTGTTCTTCATGTCCTGATCGATATCGAATCCCCATACCGCATTTACGTCCATCCTGTGGAGTACAGCGAGTACCTTCTGAAGACCCGCTAGGTCCTTAATGCGATTAATGGATTCGAGGGTAGGAGAGAGTGGAGAGAGTCCGAGCTTGTTTCGTCGCTCCATATCCATACCTGAGCTATAGAGATCGCGAACCATACGCTCAGCTCCCTTGCTCGGAAGGTTCTTCTTACTTCTGAGCTCCTCTACAAGGACCCGTATCTGCTTCTCTGTTTCGAACCTGAGTATATTAAAGGAACCCCAGCGAGACTCGGTCTTTGGAATTGGGTTCTTATCCATCCACGTTTTGTGGACATGATGATAGAAATCGTCCTGAGGTCGTATACCTGAATCAAGCTCTTTAACATCGAAACCCCAGGAGTTCTTTTTCATAGCCATATAGCGCACAGTATAGCCGCCATGCTATCGTCATACCACTATGACTGTATCTGAAGTCCGTAAGCGATTCCTGGCATTCTACGAGGCCCGTGGCCATGTGATTATCCCATCAGCTCCTATTGTGCCCGGGAACGATCCAACAACGCTCTTCACCTCAAGTGGCATGCAGCCCTTGCTCCCATACTTCCTTGGAAAGGATCATCCGGAAGGAAAGCGCGTGGTGAACTCTCAGCTCGCCTTCCGTGCAGGAGACATTGAGGAAGTAGGAGACAATCGTCACACGACATTCTTCGAGATGCTCGGGAACTGGTCCTTTGGTGACTATTTCAAGCAGGAACAGCTGCCGTGGATATTTGAGTTCCTTACGAGTACCGAGACGGGCTTTGGTATTGATCCAAGTAAGCTGTATGTAACCGTGCTTGCAGAGGACAAGGAGGCGGGCATCCCGCTTGATACAGAAGCCGTAGAGCTCTGGAAACGACTGTTTAAGGAAAAGGGAGTTGCTGCGGAGTTCTCTAACATAGGCAGCGAAGCTGATGGATACGAGAAAGGCATGGGAACAAGCGATCGCATATTTGCGTATGACGCCAAGAAGAACTGGTGGAGCCGCTCAGGGGTGCCAAGTAATATGCCAGCAGGCGAACCAGGGGGTCCTGACTCAGAGATTTTTTATGACTTCGGGACGACGCACGATACAAAATGGGGCACTCACTGCCATCCGAACTGTGACTGTGGGCGGTTTGTTGAGATAGGGAACTCGGTGTTTATGCAGTTTGTTAAGAATGAAGATGGTTCCTTTGAGGAGCTTCCGAAGAAGAATATCGATTTTGGCGGAGGCCTCGAGCGTATAACGATGGCAACCGTTGGACCAGATATCTTTAGTCTTGATATCTTTGACGCTGCTCGCGCGGTTATTGAAGAACGCTCTGGAAAGAAGTATGGGGAAGATGAGGCTGCTGCTCGCGCATTCCGCATCATTCTCGACCACATGCGCGCGAGCGCGTTCATGCTAGCCGAAGGAATCCTCCCGTCTAACACCGAGGCAGGCTATGTACTACGCCGGTTGCTTCGTCGTGCGATACGCGAATCAGATCGTCTTGGTATCAAGGACGCCGTACTCGCTGACGTTGCGAGGGGGTATGGGCAGGCGTATGCCGACCAGTACCCACACGTACTTGCAAACGCTCCGAAGATAGCAGAGGAGATTGCAAAAGAGGAGGAGAAATTCCGCAAAACCCTTACGGGCGGCATGCGCGAGCTAGAGAAGTTAGTAGCAAAGGGCTCTGTTACTCCAGAGGATGTGTTTACCCTGTTTACGTCCTATGGCTTCCCTGTTGAATTAACTGAAGAGATTGCGAACGAGCGTGAGATAGAGATAGACCTCGCTGGCGTACTCGAGCTTATGAAGAAGCATCAAGAGACCTCAAGGGCAGGAGGAGCCCAGCGCTTTGCGGGCGGACTTGCAGACCACGCAGAGCAGACGGTACGGTATCACACCGCACACCATATCCTTCTAAAGGCGCTTCAGATGGTGCTTGGTTCAGAGGTTAAGCAGCGCGGTTCAAACATAACCTCTGAGCGTCTTCGTATAGACTTTGCATCTCCAGGCAAGATGACGGACGAACAGAAAGCTGAGGTTGAGAAGATTGTGAACGAGGTTATATACCAGGATCTTCCGGTTACGCGTACTGTTATGCCACGCGAAGAGGCAGAGAAACTTGGAGCTGAGATGGAGTTCGGTGTTAAGTATCCGGATATGGTGTCGGTATATTCTGTTGGCCCAATACACGCAACAGAAGAGACCCCGGATATCCCTAACGCGTTTTCTCTTGAGTTCTGCGGAGGGCCGCACGTATCTAATACAAGCGAGATACATGCAGACGGAAGGAAGTTCCGTATTCAGAAGGAAGAAGCGGTAGCGAGCGGTGTTCGCAGGATTAAGGGGGTGTTGGAGTAGGTTCGATACTCAGACTGCGAGCAATAATTGCTATACTCAAGCTATGGCAGATACAATTTTCGACAAACTCCTCAAAGGAAACATTCCGTCATGGAAAGTCTGGGAAGATGAGAAGTTTCTAGCTTTTCTAACGCCATTTCCCAACACGCCGGGACTAACGGTTGTAATACCCAAGCAGAATATTGGAGACTATGTTTTTAACCTGCAAGAGTCAGAGTACGAAGAGTTATTGAAGACGGCGAAGACCGTAGCCAAGATTCTGGAAAAGGCATTCAATACTCCTCGCGTATCATTAATATTTGAAGGTACTGGTGTGGCTCATGTTCACGCAAAGCTCGTCCCACTCCATGGAGAATTAGCCGAGCAGACAGGAGTATGGAGTCCTCATACTGAATTCAATGAGCAATATCTTGGTTACCTTACTACTGCAGAAGGTCCAAAAATGGATGATTCGGAACTGGATCGAATTCAAGGACTCATTCTTGAAGCACAGAAATAAGTTCCAACATCGTCCCAGACTGCCAGCCCGATATACAATGGACGTATGTTGCAAGGAACTATCGTTGAGAATAGTCTAACTGACCCTACTGTCTTAGGAGACTTGTCTATTCTTAAGAGTTGGCCTGAAGGGTCTTGGAAGCTTCATCAAGTGCAACTTGATAGAGAGCAGGCAATTGAGCTAGCAACCTTTCTAGCTGACGGGCCTTGGTATATGCATTTCTGGGAGCCGGGTACTGAAGATGTACTCGTTGTTTTTAAAGACAAAACTTTTGACATAAAGTATTCAGACAAATCTACATGGGAAGAAGCGGTTGCCTATGGGAAGTCGACTGGTGTTCCCGAGGAGCAACTAGATTTTCTGATTTACTAAGGTTCCAACATCGTCCCACACCCCCAGCAACCTAATCTTGAACCGTAACCTCAGTGCCAACCGGCGCCCACCCATACAACTCTCTGGCTATATCAAGGGGTACATTCACACACCCATGAGACCACTGCTGTCCGAAGTTGGTGTGCCAGTACGCGCCGTGTATAGCGCCCCCTTCAGCCGTGAAGTACATATTCCAGGGAACACCTGGTAGGTCGTAATAATCCTCAGATATGCCCGGGAGAGGTCCTTGCATATACCGACTTGGAGTCTTCTTAAACACTTTGAAGTTCCCGCGTGGCGTTGGAGTTAAATCGTGTCCGGTTGAGATTGTAGTCTTTAAAACGAGTTCCTTGCCATCATACGCATAAAGCATCTGCTCAGAACGATCGACAACGATACGCTTATCTGTTGGCTCGTCTCCAGTCATTGGTAATGTAGCCCCTGGGTCATAGAACGCGCGCACCTGGTCGCTCGCTACATACCAATCCTTCGCTACTCGATCTGGATAGCGTATCCACTCGTTGAACTCCACCTTGTACCAAACGCGTCCAGACGCATCCGTCTCGGTGTCTTTTGATATAGGAAGTACCGTTCCGGTACGTAGTTTTCCAATAGCGGGAGCCGACGTCGTTGCTTCCATGCGTATGTTTACGCAGCTTCCAGAGAAGTCAGCGCCGCACCCGTCGAGCACTTCGATAAAGGATGGTACTTCCGTTTTTGGTTCCTCGGCAAATATAAGCTCAGAAACCGCACTCGTTGTTTCCTCAAGTGAAACAATCTTTCCGTTATATGCAAAGAATGTTAGGCACGCTGCCGCAAGCGCACCAATCAGGAGCGATACGAGCAAAATCTTCTTATCCCTATCCATGTCCCTAGAGTACCGTACCGGGTACTCTCAGTCATCCTGGTATACTAGCCTGCATGGCTCTTTTTCCCTTCGGAAAGAAGAAAACGCGCTCAGTCGCGCTCATTGATATTGGTTCAGCTTCAGTGGGCGGCGCCTACGCGCATTATGAGGAAGGGAAGCCGCCAATTATCTACTACACTGCCCGTGTTGACGTTGAGGTCCGCGAAGGCGAGACCATTTTGGAAGGCATGCTTCGTTCACTCTCCTTTCTCGAGCGCCTCCTTATAGAGGAAGGGGCTCCGGCGCTCAGGCGTGAGACCGGGAGCGCGGTTATTGAGAAAGTACTCGTATCAGTAGCCGCTCCCTGGCAAGAAACCCTTGTTACAACAACAAACATTCAGCAGAAGAACGCGTTCATCTTTTCGCACCTCCACCTTGCTGATGCCGTTAGGAAGACGGCCATAGTACCAAAGGACCGTGTGAGTTCTGGCCACACTGTTATAGCAACCATCCTGAACGGATATGAGACGCCCAATCCTTTTGGAAAGCGCGTATCCCGTGCAGAACTCGTTATCCTCGCATCAACGCTTGAAAAAGAGGCGGCCCATGCCGTTGAGGCCTCGCTTAGAAGGGCATTTCATACAAATGAGATTGAACTAACGGCCTTTGCGCCCGTTGCGTACACCGTGTTCAGAGACCTCTACCCACACCAGAAGGATTTCGTAGTGCTTGATGTGTCCGGGACTGGTACAGACGCCGCATTCGTGAAGCGAGGACTCCTCGTTGAGGTCCGGAGCGTTGCGTATGGCACCCAAGACCTCCTAATTGCCGCTAAGAAGGCAGGGCAACGGGCACACCTATCGACCGTTGATATGATTGATCCGGTTGCGAACGAATCCTTTGCAAAGGAATCGGAGGAAGCAGAGCGTATATGGCTCGATGGGTTGCATGGAGCGTTCTCGAGCGTCGCGGGGGTCCAGGCACTTCCGCGCACCTTGCTCCTTCTTGCAGATACCGAAGCCCGCGACTATTTGAAGCGTGCCTTGGAGAAGAGCAGGCTCCGTTCGTTGTGGCTTTCAGACGAGCCATTATCCGTTATACCAATAACACCTTCGCACCTGGCGGCGAGGGTAAAGACAAGGGGACTTGGAGACGGGGACTTGTTCCTGGCGTTGCTCGCGCTCTACGTCGCACGGGGTACGAATCTTCCCGAAGCACCTGCTGAATCGCTGTAGATTGTTATACCCGTCTCAAGTCCAGTGCCACCTGTCCGGGTGTATACTTACTCGGTACTACTCATATCGAGGCTTTTCTACGTAGATATGCAAAAGAATCTGAATGACATCATCCCCCCATCGCGTCGCCGTGCTATGGAAGGCAGTGAGAATGCTCCGGCGTACACCTCATCTGCGGTTCCGCCACCCCCTGTTTCTTTTGAGCGACCTGCATACGCACGTCCTATAGCATCGCGCCCGAAGCGCTCGTTTCCAGTTGGAACTGCCGTCGTTGCAGCAATTGTTATCCTAGGCTCAATAGGAGCCCTGTTCGCGTTCTCAGGTGCTGAGGTTAAGGTAACCGCAACAGAGAATCAGACTGCCGTTGCAGGCGAATTCCTTGCAACTGGTTCCTCTGGCGACCTACCGTTTGAAATTCTTACGGTTGAGAAGGTAGCGAGTGTCGAGGTTGAGAGCGAAGGCACTGAAACCGTTAATCAGTCTGCCCAGGGCACTCTCACTATCGAGAACAAGCAGACAGTGCCACAGCAACTCATCAAGAACACTCGTTTTGAGACACCAGACGGGCTCATATTCCGTATTCGTGACTCGGTAACAGTTCCGGCAGCAAAGGGTGGTGCTCCAGGCACTCTCGTTACAACCGTCTACGCGGATGCAACCGGAGAAAGCTATAACGTAGCTGCTACAACCTTCACCCTTCCGGGCCTTAAGGGCGGCGCAACCTTTACCTTAGTTACGGCACGGTCTGCCGAGGCTATGAAGGGCGGCTTTGCGGGACCCCGTCCAAGTATTAAGGCGGCAACGCGAGACGCGAAGGCACAGGAGATTCGCACAAAGCTCGGCTCTGACATCGAGGCAGCAATCACTGAAGCAGTTCCAGAAGGGTACATTCTCGTTCCGGGAGGAAGTCGTGTGACGTATGAACCGCAGCCAGACCAGGCAGCAGCAGGGAACTCAGTACAGATTTCTGAGAAGGCCATCGCAAGCATTGTAGTGTTCCCGAAAGAGGCACTTGCTCGCTCCATCGCGTACCAGGTTGTTGGCTCCTATAGTGGCCAGCCAATCACTATCGAGGACGCCTCAGGCCTAACCCTAACGCCTGTAGGAGACCTTCCAGTCCCTGGAACCGAGGAATTTGCGTTCTCCTTGGCTGGAAATACCAAGGTTTTGTGGAGCGTAGACCCCGCAAAGATTGCGAGTGCCGTAGCAGGAAAGACATCCGCTCAGGCTGAGACTGTCCTCGCTGGATACCCAGAAGTTGAGCGCGCAGCCCTCGTCCTTCGTCCGTTCTGGAACCGTTCCTTCCCAGCGGACCCGGCCAAGATCGATGTTAAGGTCGAGAACGCCCCGAAAGCCAAGTAAATGAGGGATAACGCGGTTGACGCTCTTACCAGTCCTTGGTAGGATGATGAAGCTTCACATGGAGGTAAGTAAAGAAGGCGCAGCTACCGGCTCCGTAGAGGAGGTGCTTCCTAATTCCCTTTTTAGGGTTAGGATGCCGACGGGAGAGCTCCAACTCGCTTACCTTGCAGGAAAGATGCGCCTGCACCGGATACGCGTTCTGGTAGGTGACCAGGTAGAACTGGTTATCGACCCGTATGGCGGCCGGGCACGCATCGTGAGGCGGCTTAGCTAAATATCCTAACGATGAAGGTACGCGCATCCATTAAAGTCCAGCAGCCTGGAGATATCATCGTCCGCCGTCGCGGACGCTTGTACCGTATCAACAAGCGCAATCCTCGCCGCAAGGCACGTCAGGGCTAAAGCCGTCTTATTTCATTTACCTTACTTAATCCTCGTATCCCATGCGTATCGCCGGTGTAACCCTTCCAGACGACAAGCAGCTCGCATACGCGCTGCCTCTTATCTTTGGTATCGGACCGACGCGTGCTCTTGAGATTCTTAAGACAGCGAAAGTTGAGCCTACTCGCAAGGGAAGCGATCTCTCCGCAGACGAGGAGCAGACTATCCGTACACTCGCTGAGGCCTACACCATCGAGGGAGAGCTTCGCCGCGAGGAGGGACAGAACGTGAAGCGCTTGAAGGACATTCGTTCTGCACGTGGCATCCGTCACGAGCGCCGTCTTCCAGTTCGCGCACAGCGCACCAAGACAAACTCCCGCACCGTTCGTGGAAACACTCGTAAGACGATGGGTTCTGGTCGCCGTACGCTCGAGAAGACATAATCCGCGGACATACACTTTTAATTCACTATGGGAAAGAAACGAATCATCAAGAAGTCAGGCAAGGGCATGGACCAGGGCCGCAAGGACCGTGCAATGTCCAAGGCTGTTAAGAAGCGTCTTGAGCGTGGTGTGCTTCACGTTGAGGCCACTTTCAACAACACGAAGGTTGTGCTCACGGACGAGGCAGGCAACGCAATCATGTCTTCTTCAGCAGGTGCTCTTGGCTTCTCGGGTGCTCGTAAGTCCACTCCCTACGCTGCAACCAAGGTCGGCGAGCTTATCGGCGACAAGGCTATCCTCATTGGCCTTAAGGAAGCATCGGTGGTTATCCGCGGCATTGGCGCTGGACGTGAGTCCGCACTCCGCGGTTTCTCAACCAAGGGCATCGCGATTCGTTCTATCAAGGACGCAACGCCGGTCCCACATAACGGCCCACGCCCTAAGAAGGCTCGCCGCGTATAGTCTTTCTCATTCTCTCTACCTATGAAAATCGGACCTAAGTACAAGATCGCGAAGCGCCTCGGCGCATCCGTCTTCGAGAAGACCCAGACTCAGAAGTTTGCTATCGCTGAAGAGCGTGCAGCACGTAACAAGAAGGGACGTCGCCAGAACCAGACTGAGTTCGGCAAGCAGCTTCTTGAGAAGCAGAAAGTTCGTATGACCTACGGTCTTTCTGAGAAGCAGTTCTCAAACTACGTTGCAACGGCAACCTCAACACACGGCAAGCCCCCAGCACAGACCCTCCACCGCCTCCTCGAGCTACGCCTAGACAACATTGCGTACCGCATCGGGCTAGCACCGACGCGTAGGGCTAGCCGCCAGATGGTCTCGCACGGACACCTCACCGTGAACGGCGTGAAGACAACAATCCCGTCACGTGCAATGAAAATTGGTGACAAGATCGGTGTGCGCGAGGGCTCGAAAAGTGCGGTGCTGTTCGAGAATTTCGCTGAGAAGTTCCTCGAGCGCCCAACGCTTTCTCCTTGGCTCTCATGGGATGCCAAGAAGATGGAGGGTGGTGTTAATGAGGTACCAACCGAGGAGGCAGCGTCTCCTGCGGGTGATCTTGTTGCCGTGCTCTCGTTCTACAGCCGCTAGTTGTTATACGTTTGTTAGCTTTATTGTTGGTTTAATCTGATTGAGTTATGGAATACCACATCACGCTCCCGTCGAAGCCCCGTGTCGTCTCAGAAGAAGGCGTTCAGGGTGTTTATGAGATCGATTCTCTCTACCCAGGCTACGGCCACACTCTCGGCAACTCACTACGCCGTATTATTCACGCATCACTTCCTGGTGCTGCGGTTACCTCCGTTAAGATCGAAGGCGTTTCCCATGAGTTCGCTACTATGGAAGGCGTTCGCGAGTCCGTTATGGAGGTTCTTCTTAACCTCAAGCGCATTCACTTCACACTGCATGGCGACGAGGCGCAGACCATCTCTCTTTCAGTTAAGGGACCAAAGCAGGTTACAGCAGCTGATTTCAAGCTTCCAAGCCAGGTTGAGATCTCAAACCCTGACATGCACATTGCTGACATTTCGGGCAAGGTTTCGTTTGAACTTGAGGCTACTATCGAGCGCGGTCTTGGGTACGTTGCTCGCGAAGTTCTTACCAAGGAGAAGGTTGATATCGGCACCATCGCTCTTGATGCTACCTTCACCCCGATTCGCCGCGTTAACTACGAGGTTGAGAATATGCGCGTTGGAGACCGTACGGACTTCAACCGCCTCCGGATGCTTATCGAGACGAACGGTACGATTTCTCCTCGCGAGGCACTCGAGCGTTCTATCGAGACCATGATCCAGCAGCTCTCCGCTGTTATTGGCTTCCAGGACTCACGTGAGGGAGAGTCTCCTGACTCCTCAAAGGGTATCGCTGACGACAAGTCTGTCGGCAAGGACCCTGCAAAGGTGAAGGTTGAGGAACTTGAGCTTGGCGCTCGCGTAACAACCGCTCTTCAGGATGCAGGTATCAAGTCTGTTGCAGGTCTCGTTAAGAAGACGTCCACTCAGCTCCTCGAGCTCGACGGTGTCGGCGAGAAGGCAGTGGTTGATATCTCTGAGGCCCTCGACAAGCTCGGACTCGAGCTCAAAGGCGAGTAATTTGGACGTAGTTAGGAATTCGTGTTAAAAAAGATATATGCGCCATCATCACAAAGGAAGGACGTTCGGACGACCGCATGACCAGCGCGTAGCGTTGATGCGTTCCCTGATGCGTTCCTTGATCATCCACGAGCGCATTTCGACGACCGAGGCAAAGGCTAAAGAGCTCCGCCCGATCATCGAGAAGCTTGTATCCCACGCTCGCGTGGATTCGGTGGCTAACCGTCGCCTCGTGGCTGCACGCCTTGGTAACGATGACGAGTCTACTGCGAAGCTCTTCGCAACGATCGCTCCTCGCTACACCGAGCGCCCTGGGGGTTACACCCGTATCGTAAAGCGTGCTGCAACCGCAACCGACGGACGCAAGCAGGCCTACATCGCATTCGTATAACATCATGACTACCACTAAGACTCAGAAAGGAGAGCGCACGCTCTACACCATCGACGCCGCTGGCGGCGCTCTTGGACGCGTCGCGTCTGAAGCGGCTTCCGTGCTTCTCGGCAAGAAGTCTGCAAACTACATGCAGAACGAAGTTATGCCGGTTGAGGTTGAGATCATAAATGCGTCGAAGCTCGTCATGACGGAGAAGCGAATTGCTGGCAAGGAGTACACCCGCTACACGGGATACCCAGGCGGTCTTCGTATTACGTCTCTCGCAAACCTTCTTCAGAAGAAGGGCGTCGGCGAGGCACTCTGGAAGGCGGTTGACGGCATGATTCCTCGCAACAAGCTTCGCAAGGAGCGCATGAAGCGTCTTACCATAACTGATTAATATGCCCGAGAACACACAGAACTACGTCACCGCCGTTGGACGCCGCAAAACGGCTTCTGCGCGCGTGAAGCTGACTCCAGCGGACAAGAACTCAGTTACGGTTAACGGCATGGATGCGCGCGCGTATTTCAATACTGCAGAGCGCGAGTCAGTTACCGGAGACGCGTTCCGCGTTGAGGAGCACAAGAACAACTACGAGGTTATGGCGCGCGTCCAGGGTGGCGGCAAGAGCGCACAGGCTGTAGCGGTTCGCCATGCGATCTCTCGTGCTCTTACGCTTATCGAGGAGGGAAGCCGCCCAGCTCTTAAGGCTGCAGGTTTCCTTAAGCGCGATCCTCGTGCGGTTGAGCGAAAGAAGCCAGGACTTCGAAAGGCCCGCAAGAGCCCACAGTGGTCTAAGCGTTAATCCCCTCGAACAACACCGCACTCTGCGGTGTTTGTTCTTTTCTGCGGATACTCTATAGTTTTTGAGGAACTTGATGTTTGGGAGGAATCGCTATGGAGACCTGGAATCTCGGCAGGTTCCTGGTTCAGGGCCTGCCACGAGAAGTTGGATCGCTACGACTTACTGAAGCATGCTGCATCTCAGACGATGCTGTACGAGCGTGGATGATGCAATTCATCCCTCGTGATATTCCTTCGGGCGCTACACCGCCCTGGAAGTTCAGGGTCTATGTTATGTGGGAGCCTTGCAACGAGGATCTCGTATTGACCCTCTGCGCGTACGCGTGCATCGCACTACCCAAAAGCGCTCGAAGGTGGCTTGAATACACTGTTCAGCGTCACAACCAAGACGCAGCAGTTCAACACGTTGTTACCGAGAACGGTGACGGCACCCTGTCGCTCCGTGTCTCACGCAGTGCTGAGTTAAGTGCAGCACGCGTGCAGCTCCTTGCGGCGAGCAATCCGTCCTCGGCGATCGTGCAGCCGTTCTTCGAGTCTTACACGGAGAGCACCGAACTCCTGCTTCAGGCATGGAAAGACGGTCTTCGTGTGGGGAACGCGTATCGGCAATTACATTAAGGCTCGGGCCCTGGAAGAGATTCTGGGGCCCGCTTTACGTATTCTTCACCTGCTCGTCGTATACTTCCTGTATGAAAGGATACATACAAAACATCGAGTCAGAGACACTTGAGAACACTAACTTCAGGAAGGTGCTGTATACCGCTTCGTATCTGCAGCTCGTACTCATGAGTATTCCCGCAGGCGAGGATATTGGTGAAGAGGTACACGGGCAAGATCAGTTTATACGTATTGAAGCAGGAAATGGCAAAGCGATACTTGATGATGTGTTGCATGATATTGCGGACGGCTCGGTTATCGTTATACCGGCAGGTACTAAGCACAACATCGTGAACGGAGGCGAAGGGGATTTGAAGCTCTATTCCATCTATGCGATGCCACACCACAAGGATGATGTGGTACATGCAACGAAAGCTGATGCAGAGAGAGACGAGGAGGAGTTTCTTGGGGATACGACGGAGTAAGGGGTTTTTCAGTCAGTAACCCCACTAGCTCCTATATACTCTTCTTATGACTATTTTGGACGAGGAACAGGAATATTTTATTTCCTGGGCCAAGGGAGTTGTTGGAGAGGACTCTGTTTTAGAGAAGGAACCGCATGGAGATGAGGGTGTTGTATACAAGTTGCAGACACCTAGTGGAAACTATTATCTTAAGCTCAAAAAAGGTTCAGATTTTTCTAGCGAGAGACAGCGACTTGATTGGCTACAGAACAAGCTGCCTGTTCCAAAAGTTGTTGCATCTACTCAGAAAAATGGAGTCGGTGCGTTACTGCTCACAGCGATTGAAGGAAGGAACCTGGCAGCACTTTGTAAGGAGTGGTCTGCTGAGAAAGTCATTGATCAATTAGTACAAGCACTCAAGCATTTCCATGCTGCAGATCCAGCAAACTGGCCGTTTGAAGAGCACGAGGATGGAATGGTGCTTGTCCATAGCGATGCCTGCCTGCCAAACTTCATTTTTACGGAAGAGAATTTTAGTGGATATGTTGATTTAGGAGAGTCAGCTCTAGGACCTGTAGAGATAGACCTACGGGCGGCAGTATGGAGTCTTCAGTACAATCTCGGGGCTGGTCATGGTCTAGATTTCCTTAGGAAATACGGATATCAAAATGCTACCGAGAAGCAGATCATGGAATTTATTCACGAGTACGAGGACCTTCAGAGAGCACACAGCTTACTTTAGTAAGTACTACCTCGAAATAACGTCTATACTTATACCTATGAAAAACTCAGCGGTAGTTCTTGTCGCATTGTTTGTTTTAGTTATTCCTGCCCTAACAAAGGCAGAGAGTCCTACGATGTGTACCATGCAGTACGACCCGGTTTGCGGCACGGAAAATGGTGTCTATAAGACCTACGGGAACGGCTGTGTACTTGGCGCTGAAGGTGCGGTGTACCAGCACGAGGGCGAGTGTACGGCAACCGAACTAAGTGGAAAGCAGGAAGGGAACTATACGCCTCCAGCACACTGCACCGCATGGTTTGATGGCTGTAACAGCTGCAGCAGGAACGCGAGCGGCCAGAGCATGTGTACGCTTATGGCATGCATGGGGGAGCCGAAAGCTGGGTACTGCAGGGTGTACGCAGAAACTGAGCCTGAGACACCTCCACCCCCTCAGGAGACTGTTGGAGGTGGGAGTATTGAGCCTGTAGAGGCTGAGGTAGTTATCGAAGCTACAACAACCGCTGAGGCTGATCCAGGATTCCTCTTTGGCATCTGGAGAGCAATTGCTGCGTGGTTTCGAGCGTTCTTCCAGTCTCTTTGACGGTCTTCTCTGTTTCGGGCATAGTCTTTGTATATGGATGAGAACGAGGACCTAACAATTGAGCGAGACGGCTCTGAAGAAGACGGCATGAGCGAGGTTGAGCTTGAGGAGCGCGAATCGCGTGTTGATACGAAACTTTCGAAGCTTACAAAAGAGCTTGATGCGTGCAAGAAGGAGCGCCAGGAACACCTTGATGGCTGGCAGCGTGCTAAAGCAGATTATGTGAATGCACTGAAGCGCTTTGAGGAGGAGCGTATGGAGGCTGTGAAGCTTGGGACTGTGAAAGCATCACACGCATTCATTACTGCCATGGACTCACTCGCGCGTGCAGAATCTGCAGGAGAGATCCCCGCATCCTTCCAGGCTATTGCAAAGCAGCTTCATGACGCGGCGAACTCGCTTGGACTTGAAACGTTTGGATCTGTTGGAGAGGTGTTCGACCCAATGCTGCACGAGGCACTCGGACAGGACTCGGTTGATTCCAAAGAGAAGGATGATGTAATAACGGCTGTCCTTGAGCCAGGCTGGAAGGCAGGAGACCTTGTAGTTCGTCCAGCCAAAGTGCGCGTGGGAAGCTTCGAAGACTAGGGACTTGAACCCCACCGTAGGAAGCGTAAAATGAAGGGACCTGGGCGCATGGGCGTTTTTGTAAGGGTTTCTCTAACAACCTAACTAATTTCACTATGGGAAAGATTCTTGGTATCGATCTCGGCACAACCAACTCCGCCATGGCTATCATGGAGGGTGGCGAGCCGCGTGTTCTTGAGAACGCAGAGGGTACGCGCACAACCCCTTCGGTTGTTGCCATCGCAAAGAATGGAGAGCGCCTTGTGGGAACACTTGCGAAGCGTCAGGCGGTTACGAATCCAAAGAACACTATCTACGGCATCAAGCGCTTCATGGGCCATGCCTTTAAGGACGATGTGGTTCAGAAGGATAAGGATGTAGTGCCGTACGAGATAAAGGCAGGACCAAACGGCGGCGTTGAGGTACGTCTTAGCGACAAGGACTACCGTCCTGAGGAGGTGTCCGCCATGATTCTTTCCAAGATGAAGGCAGATGCTGAGAAGAAGCTTGGTGAGACTATCACCCAGGCCGTTATCACCGTACCTGCGTACTTTGATGACGCACAGCGTGCAGCAACAAAGGCTGCAGGACAGGTGGCCGGTCTTGAGGTGCTTCGCATCATCAACGAGCCAACGGCAGCAGCGCTTGCATACGGCTTCAACAAGAAGAAGGAAGAGAAGATCGTAGTCTACGACTTCGGTGGAGGAACATTCGATGTTTCGGTACTTGAGGTTGGCGACGATGTTATCGAAGTGAAGTCTACCGATGGCGACAGCCACATGGGAGGCCGCGATATCGACCAGAAGATCGTTCGCTACCTTGCTGACGAGTTTAAGAAAGAGTCAGGCATTGATGTAACGAAGGATCCGCTCGCACTCCAGCGCCTCGACGAAGGAGCTGAGAAGGCAAAGCACGAGCTTTCAACGTCTGCAGAGACTGAAGTAAACATTCCGTTCATCACGGTTGGCTCAGACGGAAACCCGCAGCACCTTCTCGTTAAGCTCACGCGTGCGAATCTGGAGTCTCTTTCAGACGAGTACATCGCTCGATCCATTGATATAACAAAGCGCGCACTTGAAGCTTCTGGTATTAAGGCTGCTGACGTCAACGAGGTTATCCTCGTGGGCGGCCAGACCCGCATGCCAAAGATCCAGGAAGAGGTTGAGAAACTCTTCGGAAAGAAGCCACATCGCGACGTGAACCCAGACGAGGTGGTAGCGATTGGTGCTGCTATTCAAGCGGGTATTCTCCAGGGAGATGTGAAGGATATTCTTCTCGTTGATGTTATTCCACTTTCGCTTTCGATTGAGACTATGGGTGGCGTTGCAACGAAGCTCATTGAGCGCAACACCGCGGTACCAACCTCGCGCAGTCAGACGTTCTCAACGGCGTCAGACAACCAGACAGGCGTAGAGATTCACATCACGCAGGGCGAGCGCGCTATGGCTGCAGACAACAAGTCTCTCGGGCGCTTTATGCTCGACGGCATCCCACCAGCTCCTCGCGGGCTTCCGCAGGTTGAGGTTTCGTTCGATCTTGATACCAACGGTATCCTCACCGTAAAGGCTGTTGAGAAGACGACTGGCAAGGAGCAGTCTATTCGTATCGAAGGCTCCACAGGACTCTCTGAAGCTGACATCGAGAAGATGAAGGCAGACGCTGAAACGCACGCGGGAGAGGACGCAAAGCGTAAGGAACTTGTTGAAACAAAGAACCTTGCTGAGCAAATGATCTACACTGCTGAGAAAGCAGTGAAGGATACAGGGGACAAGGCACCTGCTGACGTTGTTACGGAAGTTAACGAGAAGGTTGCTCTTCTTCGTACCGCGCGTGACGGAGACGATATCGAGACAATTAAGACCGCATCGGAAGCACTCTCTACGTCGCTCTCAAAGATCGGGGAGGCCATGATGAAGGACCAGCCGCAGCCAGCAACGGAAGGAGAAGCAGCCGGCCCAGAAAGTGCTGCTACCGATGCTGAGTTCTCGGAAGAGAAGCCGAAGGAGTAATAAAAAATTAGTGCTCAATGGCCGTAGCTCACGCTGCGGCCATTGACTTTTGTATAGTTATGGTATATTATTGATACAGCGTCAATGTCAGTCCTTCGGGACAAAAACAACGGAGATCTTTCCATGCGAATCATTCTGTTTGCTTGCGTCTTCATGGCGCTTGCAGCTTCGGCAGAGACAGTCCGGGCGCAATCGTACCCGCCTGTTCAACCCGATCCTGCGCGCGGCTCTCGTTACCCCTCCTGCGTCCAAATCGACCGGACCAGACCTGAAGTGTGTAACTTCAATCCAGGCGTCATCGGCGACCGGGCGAGTCCTGACTGCCGTACCTACCGCGACAACGGTGGGACGGTAACCATCCTGTGCCCGGAGAATCATCCGCGGTACTGGGAACTGCAGCGGCTGTCTGCTGCCGCGCGCATGTGCGGCGAGAATGGCTTCGCTTGTCGCGGCGCCTACTTCAAGCGCGAAGGCAATCGCTGCACCTATCGGGTGGTGCCTGACGGCTGGGCGCCCGGTCCCTTCGACGTCCATGTGTCGGATATGCCAAACGAACGGCGTATCCTCATCTACCGTCCTGGGGAAGGCCGCTCGCACCGGGACTATGAGAGCCAGCACACACGCCAAGTTCGCTATGCTCTCCGCAACGAGAGCGGCAGAGGTTCCTACCAGGATCCGTGCCGTGCAAGCGCATACGAATGAAATGGGGCGTCCAACTTTCTTTTGTTGGGCGCCCTTTTCCTTATATTTTGCCTCTCAATACGAGGAAGAGTATAGTGGGAACATATGGCGAAGAACTATTACGACATCCTCGGTGTCGACAAGAAGGCCACACAAGACGACGTTAAAAAGGCGTTCCGCAAGCTCGCGCAAAAGCACCATCCCGATAAGGGTGGGGACGAGTCTAAGTTCAAGGAGATAACGGAAGCGTATAGCACCCTCTCAGACGAGAAGAAGCGTCGCGAGTATGATTCCTATGGCCAGACGTTCCAGGGAGGAGGAGGCCAGTACGGAGGATTCGATCCGTCACAGTTTGGTGGCTTTGGTCAGGGCGGCGTTGAGTTTGATCTAAATGATCTCTTTGAGGGGTTTGGGGACATTTTCGGCGGCCGAGGCGGACGCTCTCGCGTGAAGCGTGGGCGAGACATTTCAATTGATATCGAAGCAACCTTTAAGGAGTCTATCCTTGGAGGCAGCCGTTCCGTACTCTTAACCAAGATTGGTACCTGCAACACGTGTGAAGGTTCCGGTGCAAAGCCAGGCACTGAGCTTGAAACTTGTAAGACCTGTAACGGGCAGGGCAAGATGCATGAGACACGGAACTCACCACTCGGTGCGTTTACAAGTGTTAGGACCTGCGCGGTCTGCGAAGGATCCGGAAAGCTTCCGAAGGAGAAGTGCTCAACCTGCTCGGGACATGGCGTAGAGCGCCGAGAGGAGGAAATCAAGATTCAGATTCCTAAGGGTATTGATGGTGGGGAGATGATTCGCATGCCAGGACAGGGCGAGGCTATCAAGGGCGGCGTCTCCGGGGACCTGTACGTGAAAGTGCACGTGAAGCCGCATCCGGTATTTAAGAAGGAAGGTATGAATCTAGTAATGAACATGCCAATGAAGCTCACTGACGCGCTTCTTGGAACTATCGCATCCATCACCACGGTCGACGAGAAGAAGCTTGAGGTTAAGATCCCACCAATGGCCGAAGCGCAGCAGACGCTCCGTCTTAAAGGAAAGGGAGTTGTTATTGATGGACACGAAGGAGACCTCCTTATTCGCCTCACCGCGACCTTGCCGAAGAAAATCTCGGGTAAAGCAAAGAAGGCGATCGAAGAGTTGAAGAGCGAGGGACTCTAGAGTACACAGCAGCTTCGATGGGCACTGCAAGTGTCTGTTATGCTAGCGGTATGGATATAGTAAATCAGTTTGCAACAGGAGGGTTTGGATCAATCGTTACGTTCTTCGGGAACTTCCTCGTTCTTGTGGTTATTGCAGCGCTCCTCTTCTTCTTCGCGCTCCGTGCCGGGCGAGCAATGCTCATTTCTCTTATTCTCGCGCTCTATGTTGGGTTCGCACTCTTCACCGTATTCCCGTACAAGGAGATGTTTATCGTTGGGGACTCAGCACTCGTTCGTGCCGTTGCTGGTATCGCACTCTTTGCGGTGTTCACGTTCTTTCCGTACATACTTCTCCGCCGTGTAGCGACGTCCGGTTCGATGCGGATTAATCCCATTGTGCTCTCGCTCCTTGCCCTTGTAACAGGAGGATTCGTACTCGCGCTTGGGTATCATGTGCTTGATATTGCTGCGGTTATCCCGCTCACTCCGTCTCTCGATGCTCTGTTCGCTCCAGACAAGTACTTCTTCTGGTGGTTTTTGGCACCCCTTGCTGGCGTCTACCTTACGGCCCGTTAATTACACCACGTGCGGGTTTATGAAGTTCGTGGTATAATCACAAACTCTATGGAGTCTATAGAAAAGAAAAAGAAGTCGACTCGTTCGATGCCTGTTATATGCGACTACTTTACTGCGGCAAAGAAATATCCGTTGGTCTTTTCGCTTATATTCATCGGGAGTCTTGTTATCGAGCTTTCAGGCGTTGTAGCCCCGCTTTTTATTAAGCAGTTTATTGATCGGATTGCTACGGGCGACATTTCTGACGCTGCGATAACTAGTTTGCTGCTCGTTCTTTTGAGCTATTCAGGCATCGTGTTCATTGGGTGGATTGGCCGCAGGATTCAAATGATATCGCTCATGAACCTTGAGGCGAGGGTTATGGTTGATCTCTACAACAAAGCGTTTGCATACCTCATTGGTCACTCCCATGACTTCTTCACGAAGAATTTTGCTGGCTCTCTGCAGCGCAGGGTAAGCAGGTATGCGCAGTCTTTCGAGTCTGTGCTCGACATCTTTACGTTCGGCTTCTTTTCAACCGGTGTGTTCGCTATTGGTGTGATTGTGGTCCTTACGCAGCGCAACCTATTCCTTGGTCTCGGTCTTCTTGTGTGGACCGTAGTGTTTATCTGGATTCAAACCATGATGACACGATGGCGGCAGCCTCTTCGTGTCGCACGATCAGCTGAAGAGAGCAATGTAACCGGGGTACTTTCTGATTCAGTCAGCAATCAATCAACCATAAGTCTTTTTGCTGCCAATACACACGAACGAGGTATCTTGGGTAGCGCGCTTGATAAGTGGTACCGCGCAACCATGCGGTCCTGGAATGCTGATGCATGGATTATGGGTGTCCAGGGTCTCCTCGCCATTGCTATCGAGATAGCCATACTCGCAGGCTCAGTCCTTTTGTGGCGCGAAGGACTCCTCACGGTGGGAGATTTCGTCCTTATCCAGGTCTATATTCTCACTTTGATTGATCGAGTGTGGGGTATTGGTAATAGTATGCGTCGTCTCTTTAGTGCGTTTGCAGATGCAAACGAGATGATAGAGATCTTCAATACAAAGCACTCTGTTGAAGACGTTAAGGGCGCACGTCCGCTTCTTGTTGATAAAGGTGAGATACAGATGGAAGGAGTATCGTTCGCGTTTAGCGAAGAGCGGACCATCCTGTCAGATTTCAACCTTCAGGTACAGGCCGGAGAGAAGGTTGCGCTCGTTGGGCCGTCTGGTGCCGGCAAATCAACGGTTACAAAGCTCTTGCTGCGAATGTATGACGTTACGGGCGGTTCTATTCGTGTCGACGGGCAGGATATCAGCCAGGTAACCCAGGAGAGCTTGCGCGCGACTATTTCCTTCGTTCCGCAGGAGCCAATTCTCTTCCATCGCTCGCTTAAGGACAATATCCGCTATGGGCGTCCTGACGCTACTGATGAGGAGGTTATTGAGGCAGCCAAGAAGGCACACTGCCACGAATTCATTGTCTCTCTTGCTGAGGGGTACGAGACACACGTCGGCGAACGAGGTGTGAAGCTTTCTGGTGGCGAGCGTCAGCGTGTAGCTATCGCACGAGCCATTCTAAAGAATGCACCGATTCTCATTCTTGATGAGGCGACGTCTGCGCTTGATTCCGAGTCCGAGGCACTTATCCAGGATGCCCTACGAGTGCTTATGGAAGGAAAGACGGTTATCGTTATTGCACACCGCCTCTCTACCATCATGACTATGGACCGCATTATCGTTATAGAAGGCGGAAAGATTGCAGCTGAGGGTACTCATGACGAGCTCGTTACGCACACAGGTGGTCTGTATCAGAAGCTCTGGAGCATTCAGGCGGGAGGATTCGTGAATGATACGAAGGAGCAGTAATCATATTCATATGAAAAACCTCGTCACCATTAATCTCGAGAACGTTCCTAGCGACGTCGCTGCGACATTCAAGACCCGGACAGCAGCTCGTGCGGTAATCCTCGATAGCGAAGGAAATATCGCCATGCTCGCCGTCACAAAGGACGGGTATCATAAGCTTCCAGGGGGAGGTGTCGATGAAGGAGAAGACCTATCTACCGCACTTGCTCGGGAATGCATGGAAGAGGTCGGCTGCGAGATACGGGTGCTCGAAGAGATAGGGACAGTACTGGAGATACGAAAGAATTTCTGTCTCGTACAGGATTCACATGCATGGTTAGCAAAACTCGAAGGCGAGAAGGGCACACCTGATTTCACCGAGTCGGAACTGAGCCGCGGCTTCGAAATCCGCTGGATGCCGATCACAGAAGCGAAGAGGCTCCTGAACGAAGAGCGCTCTGACGATTACGAAAGCCAGTACATCGTCATACGAGACCTCGCTATCCTTGAGGAGGCGGAGCGGCTTATTACAGGAAGGAATTAAGTACTCCGGTCATGCCTACAAATCTTCAGACTTTCAAAATAAGGAAAGGATTAAACGATTCGAAGCGCCGCACAGAGCTCGTAGACGCGCTTATAGGCTGAGGCTCCACGTGATACGATATTTACAACATGTCAGCACTCGATGAGATACGCGCTGAGAAGCTTCGGAAACTGAAGCTCCTTGAAGCTGCAGGAAAGAACCCCTACCCAAACAATGCCAGGCGTACGCATGAGATCGGACAGATCTTAGGCGGATTCAATGTGCTTGAGACTGAAGGCGGGAGCATTGTTGCAGACGGAAGGATTCGTTCCATTCGCACCCATGGCGGCTCCTCGTTCATCGATATTGATGACGGGACCGGAAAGATGCAGCTTTTCTTGAAGAAAGATGAGGTTGGCGAGGAGGCGTTTTCCCTCTTTATCGACACTATCGATATTGGAGACTTTGTTGAGGCAACAGGCGTACCTATGCGCACCAAGAGTGGGCAGGAGAGCCTTCTCGTTTCTGATTGGCGAATTCTTTCAAAAACCCTTCGTCCTATTCCAGACGAATGGTATGGATTCTCAGACGAGGACGAGCGATTCCGTCGCCGGTACCTCGACATGCTCCTTAACAAGGAAGTACTCGAGAACGCGAAAAAGCGTTCAGTGTTCTGGAATGCATTCAGAACCTATCTCCTATCCCGCGAGTTCGTTGAGGTTGAGACACCCGTGCTTGAGAACACTACCGGAGGCGCAGAGGCGCGTCCTTTTGTAACGCATCACAACGCCCTCAACATTGACGTATATCTTCGTATCTCTGCAGGGGAGCTCTGGCAGAAGATGCTCCTTGTTGGAGGACTTCCAAAGACGTTTGAGATAGGCCGTATCTTCAGGAACGAGGGTATGTCCCGCGAGCATCTCCAGGACTACACACAGCTTGAGTTCTATCAGGCCTATTCAGACTACGAAGAGGGTATGCGCATGGTTACGGATATGTACCGGTTCGTTGCGCAGGAGACCTTCGGTACCCTTGAGTTCACTATTGGCGAACACCAGGTTGATCTTGCGAAAGACTGGGAGGTGTATGACTTCTGTGAGGTTATACAGAAGGAATACGGCATTGATCCACTTACGGTTACGCTCGAGGAAGTTAAGGCTGCACTTAAGAAGGCTGGTATTGAGAAGGATGCAGAGTCTATGAGCATAGGGCGAGGCGTTGATCTCCTGTGGAAGCGTATTCGAAAGGGAATTAGCGGCCCTGGATTCCTTATCGGTGTTCCTGTGTACCTTGAGCCGCTCGCGAAGAGGAGCGAGAAGAACGGGGAAGTTGTAGAGCGCTTCCAGATTATCCTTGCCGGAAGCGAGATGGGTAAAGGATTCTCTGAGCTCAACAATCCGATAGACCAGAAAGATCGCTTCCTTGCGCAGCAAGCACTCCGGGATGCTGGAGACGACGAGGCACAGATGGCGGATATGGATTTCGTTGAGGCTCTTGAGTACGGCATGCCTCCTTCATTTGGGTTTGGACTCTCTGAGAGGCTCTTTAGTTTCCTCATGAACAAAGATGTCCGGGAGACTCAGTTGTTCCCGTTAATGCGACCTAGAGATTAAATCGATTAGTCTTCCTTTCCGAAAATAAAAGCTTCTTCTCCTGACCCCTCACGTTTGCGTACAAATATGACTACGCCATCAGTTAGCGCAGCAACCTCAGTACCTCCGTCAGTACCTATAACCTGACCCTTCACAACAGATTCGAAGTCCTTGAAAGTTCTTACAGGTACGAAATTCCTTGCATTCGTACACCTGGAGGGACTCTCTCGATTTATTGCTCGAGCTTATGCTGACGAGGAGAAAGTTGCACAGGAGGAGTCGTTCGGCTACGACGATCGGAACAACCTTGAGGCGTTTGCCGTAGGGGTTACTGGTATTGCACCTGCATTCACGGCTCCAGAGCCTGCGCCTGTTGCAGTGCCAAGCACACCCGTTATTCAAGAAGCGGTGCCTCTAGCCCCTCAGGCCAGCTCTACGGTTGAGGTGCCTGTTGTTGAGCCTGTTCCAGTGCCTGTTGTTGAAGTGGTTCCTGCTCCCGTAACACCTGAAGCGAGTGTTGAGGTACCGGTTAACGTTATTCAGGAAGTCGTATCCTTCCTCTCTGCTCCGTTTCGAACGGTATTCGCGTGGGCAGCGCCGTTCATGGCGCGTGCAGTGGCCCAGGAAGTAGTTGAAGTGCTTCCAGAGGCAGCTCCAGCTACAACAGGCGAAAGCATTGTGGTGTGGAATACCCGTGACGCCCTCGACAACCTAACTGAGACTGAGAACCAGAGGGGTGAGGTTACGAAGTATCGCTACGACTCTAAGGCTGATGCCTTGATCGGAAAGACGGTTACGAGCGCCCAGGGATCGGTACTCTCTGATATTAACTACGGATTTGATAGCACCAATTCACGCTGGACCAGCAGGACTGAGAACGGGAAGTCAGAGTCCTATGAGTACGACTCTCGTGGCCAGCTTATAAGCGGCACAGGCAGCTATGCCTATGACGAGCATGGCAACCGTGTAAGTAGCAAGGATTCAAGAGGTGAGGGCTCCTACACCTACGAAGGCAACCGCCTCCTTGCCCTTGTGCGTGGCGACGCGACCAAGTCTTACGAGTATGACGACAATGGAAATGTTGTAGCTATCCGCGACTCTAAAAAGGGTGCAACTACCCTGAGCTACACCTCGCGCGGTGCTATTGCTGGTATCAAACTCTCAGACGGTACGCAGATCCGCTATACCTATGACGCACTTAACCGCCGCGTTGAGAAGTCTGTAGGGAACCGTATTGAGCGCTATCAGTACGAGGGCAAGAACCTCACCCGTGTATTGAACGAGAGCGGAACAGTGCTCAGGCAGTATGTCTATGATCCGAAGGGAGCACTCATTGCCATTATTCGGGATCAGGCCGTCTATTCGGTTATTCTCGACGCAAAGGGAAGCGTTGTTGCGCTCACAGACAGCCGTTCAGAAGTTGTTGCGCGCTTCAGCTATGACGCATGGGGCACCCCTGAGTCTACGGACACCGGTCTTACCGACTTCTACTTCGCTTCTGGATACTATGAGGCAGAAGCAGGACTCTATATCCTTGGACCCCGTACATACGATCCTTCTCTCGGCCGATTCCTTCAGAAGGACCCGCTTGCAGGAAGCTTGCTTGATCTGGTTAGCCAGAATGAGTATGTCTATGCAAACAACGATCCGGTAAACAAGATAGATCCAACAGGACATCGCGCTGAAATAGCTAGTGTTGGGCAGTCTGCGAAAGCTATAGCCGCAAGCGCTCGCGCTGCAGCGCGCCAGATGGGTGTTGTTGTAGCCGAGAAGAAGAAAGAGATTGCAGATCTTGAGGCAGACCCTCTCTCGTCTCCTGATGATCTCCTTGCAGCTCGCGGTGCGCTAGCTGCTGCTCTTGAATCAAAAGAGGCGATGCTTGAGCTTGCAAAGAATAACGAGGAGGATGTGGCTCGCCGCGAGGCACGCGAGATTGAAGAAGCCTTGGCAGACGCCGCATGGCAGGCTTCGCTTCAGAGTGTTGCTGCTCCTGTATTAGAAGCAACTACAACCCCTGAGATTGTGCCGACTGTGGAGACAGCGCCTGCAGAGGTGCCTATTGAGAGTGTTGAACCTCCTGTTATTGAGAGTACGGGACCGGTTGGTTTCTTCAAGAATGGCTCAGGCTTCGTATCTGAGAGCTTGTATAAGCTGGTGCCGAAGGTTGAGGCAAAAAAGAAGAAGTCAAAGAGTAAGAAGAGTCCTCCACCGCCTAAAAAGAAAGCTAAGGAGAAAGCACCCAAGAAACTTAGTAAGGCTGAGCAAAGAGAGCAAGAAAAGGTGGAGAAGGTGGCAAAAGCACTTAAAAACCTTATTACCACGAAGAAGGCCCACGCCGCAGAGGCTTCGTTAGCGACAACGCAAAAGAAGGGGTCTGCGCCGCTACCTTCAACTGCGATTACCTCGCAAGCGACGAAGAAAGAAGTACTAGCTACGGCAACAACTCCTTCGAAGCCGGCGTCTAAGCCAGGTATTGTTGATAAGTCGACAGCACCTACCCAAGGCTCAAAGATTGCCTTCCTTGGTGTTAGCTTAAATCCCTCCTCAATTGAGAAATGGGTTCAGGAAGGTGCAAGCGCTCTATATGACCAAAGCCCAGCATGGAGATATGCAATGAACAATCCCGTTGTTACAGGGGCAGCGGTTGGTGTGGGCGCTGGATTGGTAGCTTATGGAGCGTCGGCAGCACTTACATCGCTTAGCGTAAACAGTCTTTCGGGAATTGGAGCAAGATCAACAAGTAACCTGTCTAGATTAGATGCTCTTCCACAGAAGAGCCTGGTACCGGCTAAATTAGGCCAGCTATCTGAGCAGCTAGGTAAGCCTGCAAGTCAAATCTTGCAAGACGCAGTGAAAAATGGGAAACCGTATATAGACTTCCGAAATGGAGGAAATATCAACATACTTAGCAAAATGGGTTCCGACAGCATGATTCGAATAACAACTGATCCAACGATCTCTCGAATTATCTCTGCAGGAAGAATGGAAACATCGCAAGTAACGAAACTTATAAACTCTGGAAATATGCAGAGCCTTAAATCGAGTATTTCTGAACTGCCAAATGTACTATCGAAATTAATTTCAAAGTAATATGAAAAAAGTATTGAATTTAGTTGATTCTTACATTGAAAACAGCGTTAGTTTTGATCATTTCTGTGAACAAATTAACCTTCTTTACGGTAGTGACAATCCTGAATGGAAAGGCATGAGTGGAGATGAACAAAATTTTGTTTACGAAGTTTATGAAAAATCCACGTATTCAGGTGAAGGCTTGCCTAAAAATGATCCAGATAGAAAATTTGGAATAATAGACGAAGAAGACCTTAGGGAATGGTTGAAGGAATTAAAAGAAAAGAATATTCAACTTTGGAAATAGTTTCTATTAATTCGCAGACCTTGGCCAGTCTCGGAGCAGCCCTCAATAACTCCTAAATCATTATGTATAAAGATTTCTTTCGCAAAGATGGATTATTTGATTCGAGCGGTCGGTCAGGGAGGTTTAGCTTTCTACTAGTTACTCTCATTGCACAAATAGCATGTGTAGTTGTTTACTTTGTACTGAGCAGCATCTTTTCTCTCTTAGAGCTACTCATATCTAGCCCAACCAACCAAGCCGGGAAGATACCGGAAGTCTTTCTCGTTGCAGGAGTTCTGCCTGTTACGCTTTTTATTTTAGTGACAGCAAGTATCCGCCGCTGTCATGATATCGGACTAAACGGAAGATGGACGTTATTGTTATTTCTGCCATTTATTAACGTTTTTTTTGCAATATTTCTATTTGCCAAAAAAGGCAGTCAGGCGGGAAACAAGTTTGGTCCTCCCTTACCAAAGTTCATCCGTGTGCAGTAAATGGCGGCCGCCACCATTTACTCAAGGCGTAGCGCCAGCTTGAAATTGACTAAGAGATGTTTTGTTAGATACCATAGAACCGGGTAATACAGAATTATCAGGTGGTGATTACGATTATATCCAAATGGATAATTTAAAATATCCCTTAACATACGTAGTCTGTGTATCTAAAGGGAAGATATATCACATTGAATTAGTAACAAATGGAAACGAAGCCTGGGATGGAACAATCGACGGTTTTCATTTTATGTAACGACGTCGACATAAGATAATCATGGCACTTTGGCAATACACATTCAGAGTTATTCCTAGCATTGATTCACTTGCATTGGATGCAGTGATTCACAATACTGAAGGTAATAAAATTAATACTGACGACGAGCTCTGGGACGCAAAGAAAGTGGCATTAAGTGAGCTTGCAGGACTTGAAAAAATACTGCCGTTAGGTAAATCGTGGAATACAGATTTAATGGTCTACGGAGAACTTGAGAAGAACTGTATTGAGATTTACTTGAATGGAGACAACGTAAGTTCAATGTCATTCAGAATTGATTTCCGAAGTGAGTACGAAAATATCCTATCGAAGCTTATTGATCTGCTTAAAGAAATGAGTCTAACTGCTTTAAGTGAGAATCTTACTGTAGTCCCACTTACATTCGAGGCTATGCAAGAAACAATTGAATCTTCACCTCAAGTTTCAACTTGGAGAAAACTGTCTGGAGATAAGCGATTATAAAAATAAAATATGAAAATTCAAAATGCGATATTAATTCTTCTTACCAAGTTACTAACCGGTGAAAAAAGCTGGCACGATTTTGATAATGAATGGCATTTGATTTATAACCTCAATTCTTTTGATGTAGAGACTGTAGAGACTGCTGAGTTGGGTCAAATACCCAGTATAATTGGCAGGACTGCAGATCCTACACCAACCGATGTTCCTATTAATACGTACTTTTCTTTAACACAGTGTAAAAATGAAATTGAGAAGTTTCTCGCCAAAACACAAGAAAAAAGTAATGTTTGGAACAAGTATATAGATACCGATGAGAATAGTTCGCGCGAGTATGAAAACTTTATTAAATCTTTGCTTCCTTCCGACGAGACAGACGAAGTGTTACAAGTATTAAAAAAGCTATGGCACAAAACAGAACAATACTAACTATGAACTGGGAAGAAAAGAAAAGTAATCTGTACTACATAGATGGGTCGTATAGAGATATCGTAGTACTTGATACGACTACTAAGGATTGGGAGGAAGTCATTAGCTTTTTAGAACAAAGTGAAAGTTATAAAGTTATATTTGATAGTACCGGTACTGAAGATGAGAAAATTGACTTTAACCTTGTAAAGAGTCGCTGGGATAGTTGCTACAATAACGGCAAAGATAATAGACTTGGAATAAGTGTCTATGTAGATACGATCCGACTAAATGCACATTTCTTTTCTGACAAAGAAATTGAGTTTGACCTAGATCCAAAGGAAATAAAATCGCCTAGTGACGATGCAAAAGTTATGAGTTTTATTGAAAGTGCAGCAAGAGTATTGCACAAAGAGGTTTTAATTACGCCAGAGAATGATCACTCCACTACATTACTATCGACTAAGGGGTAACGTTAGGTCTTAAAGGTAAACAAAAGTTTTATTGGTTCAGATTCCAAACGGGTGCTTTCTGTTAAACTATATCAATGGCGCAAAATATTAGTGTAGAAAGGATTTCTGAAAGCAATGAAGTTCTTTGTGCTGCACCATGCAATGCAGCAGAGATCGTAAACGTACTTTGGAATCTTCAGGATTTTAAAGTAACTTACCCCTGGCTATCCACTATTGACCCCTGTGGGCTAACTTATATTAATAGTCCTCAAAAGCAGTTATATCTGGAAGAGCTTTCACGGCTTGCTTTTGCTATGGAAGCTGTCCAAGCCCAGGATGCAATTGGTTTATTTAAGAACTTCATTGCGGATACTGAAACACATCAGTATGTAAGGTTAACGGGTGACTAGCTAGGTACATATGGGACACACCACAGCTAGTTCAGTAACCATTAAGAGAGTTGCGTGGTTATCGAAAGACGCTCGTGAGGCTCGTGTGCTAATAACGGACGGTAAGCACGAGTTGGAGTGTTTTGCTCAGCCCTTTACAGGAGCACTAGGTGATGTGGTTCAAGGCCCTATACTTGTTCTTGATTGCGACAGGGTAGAGAAGGTAGATGCAGTTGAAATGAAGACACAAAAACTTGATGATCATTTTGCCTACAGTCTCACCCTTAAAGTAAAGGACTCTTCGACCTCGACACTACTCCTTGGAGACATTGAGATTCTGGCTCGTAACTGTTTGCCTGCAGACATAGCTGATGGAGACTTTGTTAATCTAACTTGTAGTAGGCTTGATCTTTAGCTCAGTAAGCAGTCTTATGAAAAAATTTATTCTAGACGGTAATAAAATTAAAAGCCTAGAAGACTTCGGTATTCAACTTTCTGGACTGGCTTCTGATTCGGAAACTGAAGAAAGGACGAGTATCTCGTTACAAAGCAAGATTACGAAGATTACCTTAACTTGAGTCAAACTGATGACTATGCATATTATGGGCATCTTGACCGTATAAACGACTGGCTCGGACAATTAGCGGAACATGATGATGCATTCTTACTGATAACTAACTCTAATAATCTTATAGAGACATTCGGGTACGAAGCATTAGTTTCGATAATTAACGAACGACTTTACAGACAAAAGCAGGCGTATCCAAATGATGCTGCCACTCACAATCAGCTGGAGAGTGAACTTTGACTAGCAAGTAACTGTGAAGGTCCAACCCTTCTTGATGTGTTGAACCTCATAACCCAAAGAAGCGCCTCTGGTTTCTTACTTAAAATTGAGTTCGCTTAGAGCACAGATAATGGAGGCTTTGTGAAGCTAAACTGTGCAAGACTTGATCTTTAGCAGAGCAGAGGATTAACTACCACACTAACTCCTTCTGTCTATATTGGTCTATTACTTTATGTAGTCTTCTTCTGTATGTAGCTTATGTTTTGCTATAAGGCAGCTAGAAACATAGCGGGTACAACTAAGATTAAATCCATACTCTTTCTCGTTATTATTCCTTCTATTTGTACGCTGTTGTTGTTGGCGTTTGGGGCGAGTTTGGTGGCTCAGTAGTTTGTTACGCTGTTCATTTTACTTACTGAGCTCGGCAGGCTACGTACTTTCACTTTATTCAAGGTGCTATTATGAGTACTCAAAGGAAGTCTATGGCATCCCCTAAAGAGCTCTCAGACGAGCCATTTATTGATGTAGGTGTTAGTGAACTACTAACCCCTTTTCCTGACGTTATAGAGGAGCTTCAGCGGCGCCAGGAGGATACTGTCCTCCGAGCGGCTGTACTGTCTTATCTGGGAGACGATTTGCCCTCCTACTTCTCACAAGCGCCCCTACTTTACATGGCGCGACACGTAGCGACTCCTAATTTTGAGACCCTACGATTCCTTCACCTCACCGAGTCTCTCGACATGCAGACCGTTATCGGCCAAGACACCAGCGATAAGTTCGTTCCGCACAACACTCTAAAAAAAGCTCTTGGAAAACTGTCCGTATGTACGGGTATGAGCCATAAAGAGGGTAGATTCCATGAACAGTTTCAGAATGAGTCAATCATCGATTTCAATGAGACGAGCGGTAAGCCTTTTAATACCATTACCACGCGATGGGGGGAGTCGCTTGTCGACTTTCATAATGAATTATTTAACTCCTTTACTACGCAGCCTCCACAGATAGTTGATGATGCGCCATGGATTGATAGACATGGTCGGGGAAACTTGCTTGAGCACTACAAGATGTTTCTCGCCTTATTCGTAGTGCATGGAGTCCTGTTTGAAGACTATCTTATTGAAGACAAGCTTGAGGGGGTATTCGTTGAAGAGGTACTGCGGCCTGCGTTCAGGTTTGTTGAGGCACATTTTGGTGTTCGCCCTCTCATTACGCAACTCACGCCTACATCGGTTGAAAGCGAGGCGTTTTGGTTAAGTTATCCAAGACAGGTGCTCGATATTATACGAGAGCGGAGTGCTACAAATTCCTCTTAGTCTATGCACTGGTTCTTTATCGCCCTTGTGTCCCCAATCCTGACCAGCTTCGGGAACTTTATTGATAAGGCACTGACCGAGAAATTCATCTCGAAAGAGGCGTCAATATGGGTCCTTTCGCTCTATTCTTCGCTCTTTAGTTTGCTTGTAATTCCGCTGCTCTGGATATTTAATCCACATATTTTCAGCATAGAGTGGGAAAATGCGCTCGTGCTGATGCTGGCCGGTATGATCGAAATACTAAGCGTATTCCTATACCTTAATGCACTTCGGGACGAGGACACCTCCACCGTGGTGCCCGTGTTCCAGTCGATTCCGTTCTTTGCCTTTATTCTAGGATTTCTCGTGCTCGGCGAGACCTTAACCAATGCACAGATGACGGCGGGACTCGTTATCATATTTGGTGGCGTGTTGCTTACTGTTGAGTTCTCAAGAGAGCGTATCTTCACAATACGACTCGCGCCACTCCTGTTTATGCTTGCTGCGTCCTTCTCCTTTGCGCTTTACGATACGCTCTTTAAATTCGCTGCCATCCAGGAGAGTTTCTGGACATCGGTCTTCTGGCAGCATACAGGTATGGGGCTGCTTGGCTTAACCATATTTTTCCTCAACCGAAAACGACGGCATGGCTTTATCGAAAACATGCGTGCCAATGGAAAGAAAGTCTTTAGTCTCAACGTTTTAAACGAGTTTCTATACAGCATTGGCGTCGGATTCTACAGCTTCGCGCTCCTCCTTGCTCCTATAGCTATAGTTGCCACCGTAAACGTATACCAGCCGGTTATCGTATTCGTGATCGGGCTTTTGTTTACCTTGTTCCTGCCACACATCATATCTGAACGGATATCACCGGGCCACGTGGCGCAGAAGCTTTTCGCGATGGCCATTATCCTCATAGGTAGCATTTACCTTGTCGGTTAGGACTTGCTACTCGTGCTATCGTAAAGAGCATGGACATCAGGTCGCGAACACTCGTCATAATCTGTGTCCCGCTAATTATTCTAGTTGTCGTTGCATCTTATTACCGGTTTTTCATTTCGAAGGATTATATTGTCGACTACAAAGCTACTTGTGATCCAGCTAACGAAAACTGTTTCGTGCTATGCGAGGAAGAAGGATGCGAGGAACCTGAGCCTTACGCGCGGATTTCAAAGTATGCTGCAGACCTGTATGCACAGTGTGGTGAAGATATTACGGATTGTGAATCCGCAAACGCGTGCGTACCAAGTGATCGTCATTGCGTTATAGAGTACTGCAGTGAAGACAAACTTGATGAAGGGGAGTCCTGTGTGGACAAAATTACTGAAGACATTGAGCAAGAATAGCGCTATGTATTCCTGGATGCACCCATCACTCGAGGTTAGAGAGAACGGCACGTTCGGGAAGGGTATTTATGCTGTGAGTAACGTACCCAAGGGTGAATGCCTGACCATATTTGGAGGTTACGTCATGAGCCTTAAAGACGAGGAGCGACTTCCAGGCCAGATTGTGGATTATGCACATCAGATCTCGGATACACACGCGATTGGCATCAATCGGGAAGAGGACGTTCAACCTGTCGACCACTACAACCACAGCTGCGAACCAAACGCCGGTTTCCGGGGTCAGATTGTTCTTGAGGCCATGCGCGATATCGCCGCAAATGAGCAGGTGACATTTGATTACGCCATGACACTCGCAGAAGCACCGGGGATTAAGCTGTACGAGCTCGCCTGCGAGTGCTTGACGCCGAGCTGCAGGAAAGTTGTGACTGATTCCGACTGGCGCCTTCCCGAGATACAGGCGAGGTATCTGGGCTATTTCCAGCTGTATATCGCCGACAAGATAGAGAAGCTCAATTCTTAACCTATGCTTTGCCACCTATTTGAAAAACCAGCGTACTTCTTTTTTTCAGCAGACTTACCTGGTTTGCTGTACTACTCACACATACCGGTCACGATCATATCGATGCTCATTGCTCTGTTCGTCTTCCTGAACGGTCCGAAGCTTCTTCTAAATCGTCTATTGTTGGTCATCGCCGCGTCTTTCTCACTGTGGACTCTTTTCAGTCTTATTACCTGGACCAACACTCATAGCGAGGTAATTCTTTTTGTCTGGTCCTTATTCGGCATCCTTCAAAGTCTTATTGCTGTGTTCTCGATTTATTTTGTCTACGTTTTCCTGACAAAAAAGGATGTGGGACATGGCCTAAAGCTTATCTTCGTGGGTCTGTTACTTCCTTCACTGATCGTAGCGCCGTCTTGGTTGAACCTGAGCGGTTTTAATCTTTCACTTTGCGATAGTTCCGGCCACGAAGGCATCCTATACATCGGGTACTACACCTTGCTTGGTCTTGCAGCGATGGGATGGATTTTTGTGCTCTTGATTCGTCACTATCGTGCTGCAAATCAAAACTTTAAAAAGCAGATTCTTACAATTGGAGTCGGGATCGAACTTTTCTTGCTCACATTCTTCATTGCAGGTTTCCTTACCAGCTATCTGAATGATATTGGTCTCTTGACTGGCTACGAGCTTGAGCAGTATGGACTCTTCGGCATGGTGGTGTTTATGAGCGTCCTCGCATTTATGATCGTTAGGTTTAAAACGTTCAATGTGGGCCTCATTGCTGCCCAAGCACTCGTCGTTGCGCTTGTGATACTGATTGGTTCTCAGCTAACATTCGTGCGCTCGGTTACGAACATAGTTTTAACATCTATAACTCTTGTGCTTACCGGTGTTGTTGGCATCATTCTGATTAGAAGCGTTAAACGCGAAGTTGAGCTTCGTAAACATGTAGAGATATTGGCGAAAGATCTTGAGAAATCAAATAAGCAACAAATTATCCTTATTCACTTCATTACCCATCAGATTAAGGGATTTGTGTCGAAGTCTCGCAATATCTTCTCAATGATGCACGATGGGGACTTCGGCCCTATACCGGAGGCCATGAAGCCAATGGTTGAGGAAGGTCTCCGATCAGACACGAAGGGTGTAAATACCATTCAGGAGATTCTTAACGCAGCAAATATAAAGAGTGGGAAAGTTGCATACAGTAAAGAGCCGTTCGATCTCAAGGCGCTTGTTGACGAAGTGGGTCTTGATCTTAAAGCAGGTGCAGAGGCAAAAGGTCTTGCACTCAAGCTTGAGACCGGCACAGAATCCCTTATGTACCCTGGAGACAAGGGGCAGCTCGTTAATGCACTCAAGAACCTGATAGACAACTCAATTAAGTACACACTGAAGGGAGAAGTACGGGTGAAGCTTGCGCAGGAAGGCAAGGCAATCCGCTTTATCGTAGAAGACACAGGAGTTGGCATTACACCTGATGATATGAAGAACCTTTTCACAGAAGGTGGGCATGGCGCAAACTCTGCCAAGATCAATGTTGAGTCTACTGGTTTCGGACTCTACATCGTTAAGAACATTATTGAGGCACACAACGGGAAGGTATGGGCTGAATCTGACGGAGAGGGTAAAGGATCCCGGTTTATCGTGGAGCTTCCCGTGTAGCCTCATGAAAGAGATATACCTGGTACGCCATGGAGAGAGCGAGGGTAATGCAGGTACGCACTATCAGAACGAGAATACTCGGCTAACTGAACTGGGTAGGGAGCAAGCAGCGTTCGTTGCACAGCGCGCTACTAAGCTGCCCCTGGAGGCACTAATTGCCAGCACCGTGGTGCGAGCTCAGGAGACTGCATCGATAATATCTGAAAGGATTGGACTACCAATAAGCTCCTCGGAGCTCTTCGTTGAGCGGCGCAGGCCGACGGAACAGATCGACCAACGCAAGGACGATCCGAGTATTATGGCAGCCGAGGAAGCAATTATGCAGAGCTCGAGCGTACCTGGCATGCGCTTTTCAGACGAGGAGAACTTTGACGATCTAAATGCGCGATCGCGAGCGGCTTTAGCGTTTCTGGAGACTCACCCGAAGGATAAGATTTTAGTTGTGACGCACGGGGTATTTCTTCGCAACATCGTCGCGCAGGTTATTTTCGGACAAGATCTAAAAGGCGAGGACTGCGGGCATGTTCTAAACGCGTTCATTGCCAGCAACACAGGGATCACTGTTCTTCGATTCGATCCAACACTAACAAAGCCATGGAAACTTTTGACATGGAATGATCATGCGCATCTCGGATAGATAGAATAAACCGCTCCCTAGGGAGCGGCTTTCAGTTTAGTGTCATCAGGTTGATTGATTAGTTTCTTTTGTTACGCGTGTACGCTGCTGTGCCGTGAGCTTGGGAAGTGTTCCAGAGGCGCGATA
>JAUPKX010000002.1 GCA_030837225.1 Patescibacteria group bacterium
CGGGACGACCGTACAGGCACCGGTACAAGGGCCCTTTTTGGCCTCCAGATGCGTTTCAACATGAAGGACGGCTTCCCTGCTATTACAACCAAGAAACTCGCGTTCAAGGCCGTAAAGAGCGAGCTCCTGTGGATTCTCGAGGGCTCGGGGGACGACAATCGCCTCAAGGAGCTGAATGGCTCCGAGAAGACGATATGGACCGCCAACGCAACAGCGGACTACTGGACACCCAAGGCAGCCTTCCCTGGCGACCTTGGCCGCGTGTATGGCGTGCAGTGGCGGAAGTGGCTGAAGCCCGACGGCACTACCGTCGACCAAATTGCAGACGTCATTGAACAAATCAAGAAGGACCCGAACAGCAGACGTCTTATCGTTACCGCTTGGAACCCAGGCGAGCTCGACCAAATGGCACTTCCCCCATGCCACATGTTCTTCCAGTTCTTCGTGGCTGATGGGAAGCTCTCCCTCCTCATGCACCAGCGCTCCTGCGACATGTTCCTCGGCGTGCCGTTTAACATCGCATCCTATTCCCTCCTTCTGCACATGGTTGCTCGGGCAACAGGATTAGAAGCGCACGAGTTCGTGCACTCCTTGGGCGACGCGCACATCTACAAGAACCATTTTGATGCCGTTAGCGAGCAACTTACCCGCGCGCCGCTCCCTTCCCCGACACTCTGGCTCAATCCGGACGTAACGAGTATCGACTCTTTCACTATGGACGACATCAAGCTTGAGAACTACGAGTCTCATGAGACCATCAAGGCGCCGATGGCGGTTTAGTCCTCGTCTTAGTACACTCATTCAATCATGGCACTATCCGACCGCAGAATCCTCGAGGAAATGAAGAAGGGCGACATTGTTATCTCTCCTTTTAATGACGACCAGCTTGCTACCTCAAGCTACGACGTGACGCTTGGCGAATGGTTCTACCGCGAGCAGCCACCCAAGTACAACCACAGCCTCTACAACATCTGGAGCGAGGAGCATACCCGACATGTCTGGGGTGCGGACGATGTGCAGCGCGCCGTTGTCGCAAAAGAAGCTTTCAAGAAGTACAACTTTGATTGGAGCGGCGGCATCCGTCCGGACGACAAGGTTATTGTGCTCCGCCCTGGCGAGACAATCCTCGCGCACACGCAGGAATTCATTGGCGGAAAGGATCACATCACTACCATGATGAAGGCGCGCTCCTCAACTGGTCGCCAGTTCATTGAGGTCTGTAAGTGTGCAGGCTGGGGTGATGTTGGCTATGTGAACCGTTGGACCATGGAGATCACGAACAACTCGAAGAACTACATCATCCCGCTCGTTGTTGGGCGTCGCATTGCGCAGATCATCTTCTTCGAGACCGGACCTATCCGCGAGCGTGACTACACCAAGTCTGGCAAGTACGCCTCGTCTACAAATCTTTCTGAACTGAAGAAGACCTGGAAGCCTGAGATGATGTTGCCGAAGCTCTGGGGAGACCGTGACATTAAGAAAGTACAGACATGGCACAAGAAGCCGAAAAAATAAGCGTTATCGCTGCAATCGGCAAGAACCGCGCAATCGGTAAGGATAACCAGTTGTTGTGGCAGATTCCGGGCGATCTTCCCCGATTTAAAAGCCTAACCTTAGGACACCCGGCTATCATGGGCCGTCGAACCTGGGAATCCATTCCTGAGAAGTTTCGCCCGCTACCAGGCCGCACGAACATCGTTATTACGCGTGACTCTTCGTACGATGCGCCAGGCGCCTCACTCGCGCAGTCTTTCCCCGAAGCGCTCTCGCTCGCACGAGACGCAGAGGGTAGCGAAGAAATCTTTGCTATCGGCGGCCAGCAGGTGTACGAGTGTGCACTTCCCTTCGCCACAAACCTCTATCTCACCCTTGTTGACGAAGAAAAAGACGGCGACGCGTTCTTTCCTGCATATGAGGATCAGTTCGCGAAAGAGACTGCACGAGAAGAACAGGAACAGGACGGACTCAGATATACCTGGCTCGATCTCGAGCGCTCGTAATACGGCTATGAACGTTGCACTTATAAACAATGGTACGAGGGAACCCGAGAAGTTGCTCGCCCTGCTCGCAAACGATACCGTCGACCAGTTTCCGCTTGAACAGACAAACAAAGCTTTGTGTGAGACCTATGATCTGGTGATTCTTTCTGGGAGTAGCCGGTTCCCAATCCTCTACAACCTTGAGGTACTCGAGCCGGAGATAAAACTCATCCGAGAGTGTCCATCCCCACTTTTAGGTATCTGCTTCGGTGCTGAGCTTCTCGCAGTTGCCTATGGGGGAACCTTACGCGACACCAAACACAAAGAGAAAGGTATTTATGAAATAACTGCAGTTAGCAAGGATCCACTCTTTCTCGACAGAGAGGTTTTCGAGGTATATGAAGCACATCGCTGGGTTATTGATACAATCCCCGCGGAAATTGAGTTACTCGCGTCGTCTTGTATGGGTCCTGAGATCATCCGACACCGTACGAAGCCCCAGTATGGATTTCAGTTCCATCCTGAGAAGATGCGCGACGAGACGTATGGAGACGAACTGTTCGCCTCACTTCTCAAGCAACTGGGTCTAACTACTCCCGCTTGACCTTAGAGGTATTGGGATACTATAGTCCCCACATCATGTTACTCACTGGCACTCGATTTACCTGGTCAAGCTTTACCTAGCACTACTATGACCCTAGGGGGGTTGCGTCTGCGACAATCCTGTCGCGTAAACCTTTCGGAGAACCCCCGTGAAAATCACGCGAGAAAACTTTGTTCTTTCAGTTGAAGCAACATCGCCCGTTGTTATATCGATACCGCACGACGGCCTACAGAAAGAAAGCCTTTTCTCCGCTTTCAGGCAGAGAACTAGGGGCGTTATGGGCCGAGAGCGGCACGTCTCTACGATCGCTAACGATGTAAACCGATACGCGCCGGTTGCGTCAATCGTCCGTGGACTTCTCCCTCGTGTCGTATGCGATTACAACCGACCTGAAGAAGGAGTCGAAGATGTGGCATATGCGGATGAGGGAGTCGGGATATATTACCGTGCTTACCATGAGCGAATCAGTTCCCTCCTGCAGAGAGCGTGCGCGCAGTATGGTAAAGCACGCCTTATAGACCTGCGCGGCTATACCGGACCAACCGCAGGTCTCGTCCTCGGTTCCCGAAACAGTAGCACCTGTCGAGACGGCTATGATCGGAGGGCTCTCGAGTTCTTGGAGAACTATGAGGACCGTGGCGTTTACGCGCACATTGCGCGTGTCGGCGAACGATTCTCTGGCGGGTACACTGTCGCACGTCACGCATCCGAAAAGGTTTCGGCACTGCAGATCGAGATTGACGCCTGGTACATGGAAGATGACGCTCAAGAGAGAGGCAGGGTTCTCTCTGCAATTCTCTCACAACTCATCGAAGAGGTCCCCTGAAGAAATCGCCGTCTCTCACGAGACGGCGATTATTCTTTCCATCGTTCTAGTCCAACAGGAAAAGCCCCGCACGGAATCCGCGCGGGGCCTTTTTGTCTTCAGGCAGCAAGTTCTATATCGGGTCCGAAAAGAGATCCAATAACCTCAGTCCACCCCTTTAGAGAGAGGATGTTTCCGTCAAGACTCGATATTCCTTCGTCCTTAATGGGGAGAAAATGTATGAGCTTCGGACCCATCTTGCCAACAAGTGGCAGAAGCTGCTCCAGTTCATTGTCGACAACAATGTCGCAGCAAGATTGATAAGGCTCTTTCGAGCCTCGCTTGCGCGAAAAGATGATATCGACGTGTCCATCAAAGCCATGCTTCTTGAGCCACGTCTCCATTCGCTCTCTGGTAACCGTCCTCGCATCAGTAACGATACGAATCTCCCACCCCGCGCCCCTAAGCGCGCACAGGGCGCTGATAGCCCCCTCAATTGGCGGTATGGCCAGGAACTCATTGGTATCGAACAGCATGTCCTTGGCAGCTTCCCACATACTCTGTGTCAGAAGTTTTGGACGGCCGCCCCGGATTACGTTCGGAAACGAACTTCCGATGAGATGCTTGCCGAAACCTTCCCTTGATACGCGAATTCCGAAATCCCTTTTCAGGATATCGATAAGCGCTTGTTTTGGGTCCGCGAGAACCCCGTTGAAGTCTAGACACGCCCTCGTCATAAAACCCTCCTGCTATATTCCCGAATGAAAGAACCTTCACGTCTGAACCTACACCACATACGTGTGCGGGGCAACGCAAAACACAAAAGAAAGCCCGTCGTTTCCGACGGGCTTTCTTTCTACAAAACTTCCTACTTAATTGTGATGCCCATGGACTTGGCAGTACCCTCAACCATGCGCTCTGCTGCCTCAACACTTCCCGCATTGAGATCTGGCATCTTGGTCTCTGCGATCTCACGAACCTGAGCCTTGGTGATTGAACCAGCCTTCGACATAGGAGTCTTGCCGGAACCCTTCTCGACACCTGCAGCCTTCAAAATAAGACGAGACATCGGAGAAACCTTGAGGATGAAGGTGAAGGTTCGGTCGTCATAGACCGTCATCTCTACCGGGATGATGACACCCATCTGGTCACGAGTCTGCTCGTTGAACTTGCTGACGAAGTCACCAATGTTAACGCCAGCAGGACCGAGTACGGTACCCACCGGAGGAGCCGGGGTTGCCTTGCCTCCTGGGATCTGGAGTTTAATCTTCTTAATTGCCTTTGCCATATGAATTGCTTAGAGACTCTACGTTATAGCTTCCTTATCTGCAAGAAATCGAGCTCGACGGGGGTCTCGCGACCGAACATGGCCACCATAACCTTCACCTTGCCGCGATCCTCATCAATCTCCCCCACCTTGCCCTCAAGGTCCTTAAACGGGCCGTCTGCGATAACAACCGGGTCATCCTTCATGAGGTCGATGCGATGCTTCGGCGCCTCCTGGCCCATGCGCTTCATGAGTGTAGTAACCTCGTGCTCGTCCATGGGGACGGGTGTGTTCCCTGCTCCAACGAATCCCGTTACCCTCGGAGTATTACGGACAACGAACCATGAGTCCTCGTCCACAACCATGCGCACGAGAATGTAACCCGGGTAAATCTTCTCCTCTTCAACAATGCGCTTCCCTGCCTTCACGCGAATCTTCTTCTCGGTTGGTACCACTACCTCGAAGATCTTGTTCTCCATACCAAGAGACTCGATGCGTTGCTTTAGATTGCGCTCAACAGCGTTCTCGTAGCCGGCGTACGTGTGGATGGTGTACCAGCGAGGAGTCTGGTCTGCAGCATCTTCGCTGAACTGAGGTGCATTCATTTCCATAATGAGAGAATCTTAGAAAGGACTAATAGCCCGTGATGACTCGGTTCACTGCACTGGTGAAGACGTAGTCGAGACCAGAAAGGTAGATCGCGACCAGTGCCGAGACAAGAATGATGAGCACGGTGTGTACCATCGCCTGCTTGCGATCTGGCCAGACGACGTGAGCGAGCTCGCCGCGAACGTTCCTGAGGTAGGTGAAGAGTGATTTCATGGTCGTGTAAATAAAAAAGCCCCGCGGGCCTTGTATGTATGCATGATAGTACGGCCTGGATACTGTGTCAAACGAACACAGCCCCGCGAGTGCGGGGCTGTGTGTAAGGCGGTCTAGCTAGCGAATCTCGTAGGTGATCATAACCGTGATCTCGGTCTCGTTCTCCCCCACAGGAAGGCTCGGGACCGGGCTCATGGAAGCCTCTGACATCATCATGTCGCCCCCCTTCCCATAACCATAGAAGTCACCCGTTGGGCCTTCTGAGAAGGAAACAATGTCACCAAGACGAACATTAAGCTCTTTGGCGAGTTGTTTTGCTTTTGCACGCGCTTCTTCAATTGCTTCTACGCGTGCCTCAGCGGTAACTGCGCTCTCGTCATCAACGACGAACTCGGGGCCTGAGATGTTCTGGACACCGAGACCACCAAGGGCGCCGAGCACATCACCTGCCTTTTCCGTTTCGCGAACCTTTACCTCAATTGTCTGCGAAACGTCATAGCCCGTAATACGAGGTGTACCGCTTGGGCACATCATTCCCGGATAGCAAGGCTGCTGGCTGTACTCGTACTTCGGAGAGACGTTGTAGGAAACGGTCTTCACGTCGCGTTCCTCGATATCCATTTCCTTGAGAGACGCGAGTGCGTCGTCCGTGCGCTTGGTTGCGGCATCCTGCGCTGCACCAACCTCGCTTGCCGACTCCATGATCGTAAACGTGATACGTGCGGTGTCAGGCACCATGGCAGCCTTACCCGTACCCTCTACCGTAATGGTGTTGTAGGGGTCGTTCATATCGCGCCCGAATACTGCATCCCAGGTCTTCGCAAGGAGGAAGAGGGAGAGTATGACGAGCACCGCGACTACCGCGAAGCGGGCTGCACGGTTACTGGTAAGTTCGTTCACAAGCTGATTCATGATGTTTCTATTAGGTGAGTGGCACTATGGTAGCACGACGTCCAAAACGACCTTTTCTTACGGGGTTGTCTGAACCGAGCGAAGAAGTCCAAGAAGTACGGCGTGTTCTGGGAGGTCTCGTATGGAAAGCCCCGGCTCCATCCAGCCCGTTACGTCGTGCTCCGTAATATCAAATCTGAGGACATCGCTCTCACGTACCAAGTAGTAACTGCTATGTACCAATGCCTCGAAGCGCTCGATAGTTGTCTCGCGGAATGTCTTTTCGTTTACTGACACATCACTGAACTGGCTGAAGTCCTCTGCTGTCAGGTCTGCTGGCTGGTATCTGGTACTCTCGAGGATCACATCGTTCGCCGTCTTCCCTTCTGGAATCAGGTAGCGGTACACAACGATGGTGTGCTGTGGGTTTCCGGACAAGGATGGCTTTACGAACGCAGCTAGAAGTCGAATGTCTGCGCCGTACGCATTCTCGTCTGCGACGTATCCTGCAGGCATAACAAAACTTATTCCTGCATCCGGAATCTCTACGTTCGGCAGAAGACAAGGCGAGAACGTACATGCAGGACCTGTGCGCTCAACACTAGTCCCGTCCGGACAGATCTTTGCCTCCATTGGGCACGCGCGTTGTGCAGCCGTTATACCCGGGCGCTCTACGGTGTTCCGATACAAGAATGAACCGAAGCCAACAACAAAGAGTATGACGACGCCAGCAAGAAGCTGCTTCATGACTACGGAGTCTTGAGTGTGTCCCGAATCTCCTCAAGCACCATGAGCTCTGGACTCTTCGATGCTGCCTCTGCAGTACCTGCCTCCTGCTCCCTGCGAGCGAGCACCGTGAGGTGATTGATGAGCTTCACAAGAAGGAAGAGCGCGAACGCGGTGATGATGAACGCAATCACGGCTTGAATGAAGAGGCCGTACTGGATCGCCGCATCAGTTGTTGGAATCGCGAACTCTAGATCGGCGAAATTAATGCCACGTGTAAGAAGCGAGAGTGGCGGCGTGATTATATTCGTCACGAGTGAGTTCGTGATCGCTGTGAATGCTGCACCAATGACAACTCCGATTGCGAGATCTATAGCGTTACCGCGGAGAGCAAACTTTTTGAACTCTGAAAGGAATGATTTCATATTCGTTCTTTATTTAGGGCGACCTATGGGGCTCGAACCCATGACCGTCGGTACCACAAACCGATGCTCTACCAGCTGAGCTAAGGCCGCCATGTAGATGGGTTATAGCACGTTTACGGCAAAAAGATGAGCCGCACCCTAGAGTGCGGCTCATCTTTTTGGTGCCCGGGACAGGACTTGAACCTGCACGTCTCTCGACACCACCACCTCAAGGTGGCCGGTCTACCAATTTCCGCACCCGGGCGTACGTCAGATACCTTGCGGCAATGACTTGCCCACTATACGCAATGCAGTCTCTATTTTCAACTTCTTCCTTGAAAGGAACAGGGTGCTTTGCTTTTCATAGAGAACAGCAAGAATTCCCAAAGAGTCTTTCTTTGCATACCGCACATGGAAAAAAGTGCCGGCACGATTGCGCGTCATGTGTCCCTGGATACCGAGTAATCGTTCGATAGTGGAACGAAGCCAGAGGGCGTGTCGTTCGCTTGCGGAAACAAAATCAAGGTAGAACATAAAACTATTCTTCCATCGTGGATCGAAATAACTATAAAAGCATCCGTCGCCATCGAATGATCCTCGTAGGAAATCGAAGAAAAACTCGTCAGGTATTTTGAGCGACCCGAGTGTTAAAGACTTTTTTGGCGTTAGACCAATATCAAGAAGAAAGGCGTAGAGCCTTATGTCTCCCCACTGCAAACGGTAATAGAAACGTTCAGTCCCTAGGATTACTTGCCGCGTCTTGCTTACGTTCGCTGTTATGTCGAAGCATTGCCTAAGATGTTCCACCTGCTCGAGATCCTTTGAAACAAAAGCAAGGTGCCGTCCGTCTGACGAGAGATTCCCATCAGACGCCATAAGCCCAACACCATACGCGAAGTTTGGTGCCCACACCACCTCCTTCCTTCTCGGCTTAGGTCCTGGTGTACCCACACCTCAAGTATAATATACTACCAATTAAAACAGAAGAAATCCCCAGAATATTCTGGGGATTTCTTCTGTAAATTCTTTACGCCTCTTCGTTCTTTTTCTCTTCGCGCGACTCCTCTGCAGCTACTTCCTCAGAAGTAACCTCTCCAGTGTCTCCCTCAGGAACCGTGTCGACTTCTACGACAACCTCTAGAGCGTCGACCGCTTCGTCTGCGACTTCCTCTGGCTTCTCTTCCTCCTTGAAGTCGGTTGTGGAGAGATTAACCATACGCATGTTGCGGAGCTGGCGGCGGACCTCGCGAGCAACCTTCTCACGGATAAAGTAGAGCTTCGCGCGACGCACCTTCGAGCGACGAGTGATCTCAATCTTGTCGATAACTGGGCTGTAGAGCGGGAAGATCTTCTCAACGCCGATGCCGGACATGGTAGCGCGGACCGTGAAGGTGGCTCCAGCCTCGGTGCCGTGCTTTACCGCGAGCACGAGGCCCTCGAATACCTGGAGGCGGGTCTTGCCCTTCTCGACCACCTTCTGGTGGACACGGACGGTGTCGCCCGGGCGGATGCCGAGCTTGGTGCGCTCATCCTGAGCGACGGGTGTATGGACTACGTTCATAAGCCTGCGCACTGTATCACAGCCGTTTCTACGGGGCAACGAAGGCCTCGCTTCCCGGGAAGGCGGAGACCGCCTTTTTCATGTCGTCCGGGACCTCAGCCGTGATAAGGACGCGGCCAGACGCGAGCGGGAGATCGAGCGAATATGCATGTAGCGCGAGGCGCGTGAGACCAAGATCTGCAGGGCGCCCGGGGGCGTAGAGCGGGTCGCAGACGACCGGATGATGGATAGCCTTCAAATGAACCCTGATCTGATGAGTGCGACCGGTCTCGGGCATAAGACGAACCAGGGAATGTGTCTCGATATCCCCCACAACCCAAAAGCGGGTGAGAGCCTCGCGCATGAGACCCTTGGCTTTCGGCTGTGCACTACGGAGCCTGAAGTCCTTGCGACTCCGCCCAATAGCGAAGTTAATCATTCCCTTCTCTTCTTTGAGGGTGCCGTACACGATAGCGAGGTAGGTCTTCTTCGTCTGCTTGTTCTGGAATGCCAGCTTGAGACGCGCATGCGCGTCAGGGGTCTTTGCGAACACGAGCACCCCTGAAGTATCGCGATCAAGGCGATGCACCACACCAGGACGCGCAATCTCTGTTCCGTCCTTGAGACGCTGCGTCTCCCCTACCTCTGCCGAGGCCGGGTATGCGCGCGCAAACCAATCGCTCGCGGTCTCATCCGTCGAGTGCCCGTCCGGGTGCGTCATGACGCCAGCGGGTTTTGCTATAGCGACGATCTCGTCGTCTTCGTATATAACCGGGAGTTCCATGGAGACACCCTAGCACGCCTACCTATTTCCCGTGCCTTCGCTCGCGCTCTGAGAATTCCGCGAGAATGCCGTCGAACTCTTCTTTGGAAAAGTCTGGCCACTTCGTATCCGTGAAAAAGAGCTCGCTATAGACCGACTGCCACGGCAGGAAATTCGAGAGTCTGCGCTCGCCGCCAGTGCGGAGTATGAGATCAGGATCAAGAAGCCCGGTACTCCAGAGTGCGTTCGAGAATTCCTCTTCGCTAACGTTGCCCTTCCCTTCCTCAAGCAGCTTGTTAACGGCAGCGAGGATCTCAGGGCGCCCACCATAGGACAAGGCTACGGTGAGTGTTCCAGACACACCGCTTGCGCTTTCTGTCTGAAGTTTTTGCATCTTCTTCTGAAGACCTGCAGAGAAACGTTCTAATTGTCCTACGAATCTGATCCGGATCCCTTTTTCAGATATCTTCGCAAGCGTACCTGAGAACGAGTGCTCAAATATATCCATTAAATATTCAACCTCCTC
>JAUPKX010000003.1 GCA_030837225.1 Patescibacteria group bacterium
CATATTAGGGGAGGTGTTGCGTTTACTTGTTGAACTCACCGGTTGAATAATTTGTCATTCATATTTTCTATGATATAATCATTTCACTATCCCTAGATCCCCCTCATGAACGATTTTAAGAAAAACAGATTCAGCAAAGACTCTAAGCCAGGAGGCTTCTCACGTCCAAGCTTCGGTGGTGCGTCACGTCGTCCTCCAGTACGCGCTTTCGGCGAGCAAACCGAGACGTTTAAGACGTCCTGCAGCAAGTGCCATGCGGCCTGCGAGGTCCCATTCCGCCCAAACGGAAAGAAGCCAGTCTTCTGCAAGAACTGCTTCGTTCGTGACGATGCGCGCCCAACGGGCAACTCATACGAAAAGCGCAGTTATAACAGTGAGCGCCCAGCACCTCAGCCTATGCAGCAGGAGGACCCTCGTATAGGTGCAATGCAGAAGGAACTCGGTGTTATACACTCAAAACTCGATACTCTCATGAAGAGTCTTGAGGGTTCCGCATACGACTCCATCCTAACCGCGTCAAAGGAACGCGCAGAGAAGCCAAAGAATGCAGCTCCTGCAAAGAAGGTTGTAAAGAAGAAGGCAGCATAAGTAAGTAAACAACCAGAGCGGCTGCAAAGTCGCTCTCTTTGTTTGTTGCAATTTAAAAGAATTATTATTGTCGTTACACATAACGCGCGGTACTGTGCATTTATGAAACTAGACGGAGCATACGACGTAATCGTAATCGGAGGAGGCGCGGCCGGTATGATGGCTGCGGGTGTCGCTGCCTCAAACGGCAAGCGAGTTCTCCTTATTGAGAAGAACCGAAAGCTTGGGGAGAAGCTTTCTATAACCGGCGGGGGACGCTGCAATATCGCAAACGCGGAGGAGGACGAGCGAAAGCTCCTTTCTAACTTTGGTTCTGCAGCAAACTTCCTGCATTCTCCCTTCTCTCAGTTTGGTGTAGCAGAGACGTTCAAATTCTTCGATTCAATCGGAGTCCCAACTGTGGTTGAGGCGAAGAACCGCGCCTTCCCGTGGTCTAAGAGCGCGCCTGAGGTAACGGCAGCGATGTTTAAGTATGTAAAAGCACAGGGTGTTGATATTAAGATTGGTCTTCCTGTTGCGCGCGTACAGGCAAACAACGGAAAGATAAGTTCCGTACTCATGGGCGGGAAGGAATACACTGCTGACTCCTATATATTCTCGACCGGCGGCGTCTCGCACCCGGAAACCGGTTCAACGGGTGATGGGTTTAGGTGGCTCACAGAACTTGGACACTCGGTTGAGAACCCGACACCAACCATTGTGCCGTTGCGCGTGAAGGATGCATGGGTTAAGTCGCTCGCCGGCATCACGATTAAAGACATGAAGATGACGGTCTTTGTTGACGGCACTAAGAAACAAGTACTGAAAGGGGACGTGCTTCTCACGCACTTCGGTATCTCGGGACCACTGATATTAAACGCTGCAGGAAAGATTGCAGACCTTATGCAGGAAGGAGAGGTAACAGCGCATATCGATACGTACCCACTAAAGGATCTCGGCATACTCGATAAGCACATCGCTACCGTTTTTAATGATAATAAGAATAAGGAGTTACAGAATGTATTCCGTTCACTAGCGCCACTTGGTACCAGTGATGCGCTCCTGTCGCTCGTGCCGAACATAGACTGCGACAAACGCGTGCATAGCGTCACAAAGGAGGAGCGCCGAAGACTCGCAGAGCTACTCAAAGCGCTCCCACTTACCATTTCTGGGCTCATGGGACTCGATAGGGCGGTTGTGGCAGATGGCGGCGTAGCACTCACCGAGATTGATACGAAGACTATGCGATCTAAAGTCTGTGAGAATCTCTTCGTTATCGGCGATCTTCTTAACATTAAGCGACCAACGGGTGGTTACTCTCTACAGCTCTGCTGGACGACAGGGTATGTCGCAGGGAAGAATGCATAGGTAAAGACTTATCAATACGACACAAATAGTGTAGGATAGGAAGACTATGGCACCGAATGCCCCTGCAAAGCCCTCAACTGGACCGCAAGAAGCGGTCTTGCGCTTTGAGGATGTCTCGTTCAATTACGGACATAACTACCCTATCGTCACGGAAGTAAACTTCTCCCTCAGGAAGGGAATGAAGGTTACCTTGATGGGCCAGAACGGAGCCGGGAAGTCGACCCTCTTCAAAATGATCGAAGGGTCCTTCAAGCCTGAGAGCGGGAAGATCCAAATTCCTCGAGGTCTTACAATTGCACTCTCACATCAGGTAATCGTGCCTGAGGACCGCGAACTCACCGTCCGCGCCTTCTTCGAGAAGCGCTTTGTAGAGAAGGTCTATGATATCGATCCAAAGATCGATGAGGTCCTCGAGGTCGTGAATCTCCATGCGCCACACGACCGCATCATAAAGACTTTCTCAGGTGGTCAGCAGGCGCGTCTCCTTCTTGCGTCTGCACTGATTCAGGATCCTGACATTCTTCTTCTTGATGAGCCAACAAACAATCTTGATACCGCTGGTATCGAGCACCTCACGAAGTTCCTTCTTACGTACGAGAAGACCGTTCTCGTTATTTCGCACGATGCGGAGTTCCTCAACACCTTCTCAAACGGCGTTCTGTATCTCGACGTGCACACCAAGAAGATCGAGCAGTATGTCGGAAACTACTACGACCTCCTCAAGGAGATCTCCGCACGAATCGAGCGCGAGAACCGTAAGAACGCCCAGCTCGAAAAGAAGATCCAGGACAACAAGGACAAGGCAAACTTCTTCGCCCAGAAGGGAGGCAAGATGCGTGTTGTTGCTAAGAAAATGCGTGACGAGATTGAGGAGATGGAGGAGTCGAAGGTAGATGTACGCAAAGAGGATAAGACCATCCGCCCCTTCCTTATACCGGTGCAGGAGGATATTGTCGGTGAAATCCTCACCATTAGTTCCCTTTCTATAATCGACCCGAAGACCCACAAACCAAAGGAAAAGTCGGCGAACATCGTCATGAAGAAGAAACAGCATCTTCTTCTTAAGGGACCAAACGGTATCGGCAAAACAACACTCCTAGAGTCCATGGCGAACGGGAGCGCGAAGGGTGCGACCATCGCGAAGCATGTGAAGGTTGGATACTATCGCCAGGACTTCTCGACACTCAATTTCGAGGACACAGTGCGTGAGTCGTTGCTTAAGGCGATGGACAAGCCAAACGAGGAGCAGATGCGCAAAGTAGCGGCAAGTTTCATTATTACAGCTGACTCTATTGGCAAGAAGATCGGTGCACTGTCCGAAGGACAGAAGGGACTCGTGGCGTTCGCGCGCCTCGTGCTCATGCAGCCAGGTCTCCTTATTCTCGACGAGCCAACCAACCACATTAACTTCCGCCATATCCCGGTTATTGCAAAAGCACTCGACCAGTACGAGGGCGCCATGGTGCTTGTGTCGCACGTGCCAGAATTCGTTGAGCAGATTAGGATTGACGAAGTACTCGATCTCGCAAAGTAAGCATGGAAAGCACCTGGCACATCTACATCCTCCGATGTGCCGATGGAACGCTCTATACCGGTGTTACGACCGATCTCGCGCGTCGCGTGAGTGAGCACAACGAATCTTTGAAGGGTGCGAAGTATACCCGGGTACGCAGGCCTGTGTTACTCGTGTATAGCGAGGTTTTTGAAAGTAGGAGTACTGCGTGTGTACGAGAGGCGGTGATCAAAAAACTATCGCGCGACGAGAAGTCGAGGCTTATAGGGGATTAGCGCGCATCCCCACTTGCACCCTTCAGGAAGGGGCTACAATACCTAGGTTACCCATTTACGTATCTCTATGCAGAAATTTATGACGTGCTCGTACATGGATAGTTGGCGCGATTACGCACCAACCGTGCTACGTCTCGCAACCGGTGTTATATTCGCGCTTCATGGTTGGCAGAAGCTCGAAGGGGGTCTTCCTGGGGTTGCTGGTTTCGTTGGCAGCCTGGGCTTCCCGATGCCGGAGTTCTTTGCGGTACTTCTCATCGCGGCTGAGCTCGGTGGCGGTATCCTTCTCATTCTTGGTCTTCTCACCCGTTGGGCTGCGAAGTCACTCGTGGTGGTATCGCTTGCTGCACTCTTCCTTGTCCATCTCCCGAATGGATTCTTCATGTCGACGGGCGGATACGAGTACATCCTTCTCCTTCTCGCAGCGAGTGTTTCGCTCATGCTCATGGGCGGGGGCAAGTGGTCTATGGACCAGTGTCTTTGGAAGAAGTAATTCTTCTCGAGTGCATAAGAAAGAGCCCGCATATGCGGGCTCTTTCTTATGGAGAGACGTAAAGGCTATACTTTGTCTATGGCCTCTGTATTTACAGAAACAATCTATACGCTCGCTCGCAAGATTCCGAAAGGAAAAGTGGCAACCTACGGACAACTTGCAGTACTTGCGGGCAGTCCTGGCGCCGCTCGTGCGGTGGGGAGTGCTATGCGATGCAATCCCGACATTCCAAGGACACCTTGTCACCGGGTGGTAGCCTCGGATGGTTCCTTAACAGGCTACAGTGCTGGGCAGGGTATCAGCACGAAACGGAAGATGCTCATAGACGAAGGAGTTTCCTTCAAAGGATCGAAGGTCAATCTCAAGCTGTCGCAATGGAAGGAGGGTCTAGGCGAGTCCTAGGTCAGCGAGGAACTTGGCGAGCTCTTTGCCTTCAATCACGCGATACCCACCAATCTTTGTAGGACCAAGCTTGATACCCATAATGCTGGTGCGCTGAAGTGACTTCACCTCGTTAAAGAGTGCCACCACCATGCGACGAATCTGGTGTGTCTTTCCTTCGGTGAGAGTAACGCGGAACCGATCCTCTCCGAGTATTTCCACCTTCGCAGGCTTAGTCTCGTATCCTTCAATATTGACGCCTGCCTCCATCTTTTCCTTGAATGAGGAACGGAGTGGCTGCTTTGTGCGCACGTCATAGGTTTTCTCGTGCGCGTACTTTGGATTGAGAAGTCTGTCGGTTACGCGTCCGTCATTGGTGAGGATAAGGAGACCACTTGAAGCCTTGTCGAGTCTGCCAACCGGGAAGAGGGAAAGACGTTTAAGATCGCTCGGGAGCGTATCAAGCACATTCTCGGTGTCGGTTGCCTCACGGTGTGTGTCCATGCCAGCAGGCTTGTTGAAGGCGATATACGCGTATGCTTTAGGACGTGCTTGTCCTCGTACTTCAACCACGTCAGTCTCTTTAACTTTGTCGCCGAGTGCTGCGAGAGAGCCGTTTATATACACTTTCTTCTTCTCAACGAGTACATCAGCATCGCGCCTCGTAGCGAAGCCCTTCATAGCAAGGTACTTGTTTACCCGCATTGGGAAAACGTTCTCGGCAGGCGCTTCTGGTACTGGTTTCTTAATAGGCCTTTTCATATACGTACAGTAGCGCGTTCGGGGTGATTGGTATACTTCTTGTATGGAAAACGAGCGACCTAAAGTTGGTGTTGGAGTCATTGTTGTTAAAGACGGGAAGGTACTTTTGTGCGAACGAATCGCGAGTCATGGTGCCGGCACCTTCAGTATCCCTGGTGGTCACATGGAGTTCGGCGAGTCTTTTGAAGACACTGCGATGAGGGAGCTCGAAGAGGAGACAGGTCTTACTGATGTGGTTGTTACCGACCTCGTAGCGGTGAAGAGCGACCGAGTGTACGGAAAACACTTCATAACAATCGGCATGCTTGCGGAATGGAAGTCTGGAGAGCCAGTTTCAATGGAGCCTGAGAAGGCTCAGAATTGGGCCTGGTATGCGCCCAGTGAGATTCCTGAGAACCTTTTCCTTCCGAGTAAGGCAGTCCTTGAGAATTGGGTCGCAGGCAAAATATATACGGATAATCTTTAGGTATGAAAACAGTCACACCCGGGATCTACTACCATTTCAAACATCCCGAGCAGCACTACGAGGTGCTCGGCATCGCGTTCCATACTGAAACGGAGGAAGACATGGTTGTGTATAGGCCGCTCTATGAGACTGATAAGGAACTATTCGTGCGCCCGCTCTCCATGTTCCTCGAGGACGTCGACAAGCCGGAGCTAGGGTACAAGGGTCCGCGATTCATCCGTGTCTCCTAGATCCTATACACAGCTACACTTGCGCTTCACTATAGGCGGGCTACCATGTGCGGACGGATGGATGACTTTCTCAAGATGGATATTTTCTTCGGCGTGACCACAGTCGCGATCGTTGTCGTATCCATACTCTTGGTGATGGTGCTCATCCGGCTCCTGAGAATCTTGAAAACGGTAGACGAAGTATCGGAGATCGTTCAAGAGGAGGCTCAGGAGATCCGGGACGACATCCGGGAGGTACGTACTCAGGTTAAGCGAGAGGCGGTGAAGGCGGGGCAACTGCTCGGGCTTTTCAGCGGATTCGTAAAGCCAAAGGCACGTCGCAAGAAGTCATCATCATAATCATTTTGTAATTCAAGACTTATGGCAACTAAGAAGACAGCGAAGAAGGCTCCGGCCACGAAGGGAGGAAAGAAGATGTCGAATCTTCAGAAGGCAGAGATTGGCGCAGGAGTGCTCGCTGCAGTAGCGGCAGCCGGTGCTGCTAGCTATTACTTCTACGGCGCAAAGGATGCCAAGAAGCATCGCAACGCAACAACGAAGTGGGCGAAGGGTCTTAAGAACGATGTTGTTCGTGAGGCAAAGAAGCTCAAGGACATCGACGAGAAGGCAGTGGCTGCTATCGTTGACCAGGCAGCGAAGGCATACAAGGGCTTCGACGACGTAACGCCAGGCGACCTCCGTGCTGCGGTCTCAGAGTTAAAGGGTAACTGGGAGAGCGTTAGGAAGGAATTGAAGCGCACCGTTAAGAAGGCTGTGAAGAAAGCGGCTCCGAAGAAGGTGGCTAAGAAAGTGGTGAAGAAAGCAGTGAAGAAGTCGTCTCGCTAGCTAAGATAAGGGAAAATCCCGCGACTCAAGGTCGCGGGATTTTCCTTTTGGCTGTATGAACCCTTCATCTGCTGCTCATTGAGAATCTATTAGAGTGGCTCAATGCCTACCTCTATGCGAATATTGGAAGACCGCCGTAGGGCCTCCTCTCGCATAGCCCCAAAAGCCCTTGCTAAGAGTGGTCTTGGCGGTACGTCATACCTTATGGACCAGGAAGAAACGAAAGCCTACTTCCTCCAGATATACGATACCTATGCGGACGATATCTACCGTTTCTGCTACCTCAAGGTTAGCAATCGGGAGCTCGCCCAGGATCTGTCTCAGGAGGTCTTCACCCGCTTCTGGCAAGCCCTGCGGGAGGGTACGGTTATGCGAAGTGAGCGAGCGCTCCTTTATACTATGGCGAGGAACCTCGTTATCGACTGGTACCGGAAGAAGAAGGAGTCCTCGCTCGACGTATTAACCGAGCAGGGTCTTGAGTTCGGTGGAGACGGGGCAGACGACGTAACACGAGAGGCTGAGATGAGTGAGGCGCTCCGAATGGTGGGCCAACTAGACGAAGCATCACGCGACGTCCTTATCCTCAGATTCGTTGACGGCCTCTCGCCAAAAGACATCGCACTTCTTTCAGGGGAATCGGCAAATGCCGTTTCCGTCCGCTTGAATCGCGCCATGAAGAAGATGCGTACCCTTATGCATACCGATTGATTTAGAACCATGACCAAACGAAATCTCATTACCATACTGAAGTCGCTGAGGAACCTAACACTCTCAGTTGACGCTAAAAAGCGCATACGCGCTGATATTTCTGCATACGCCGATCTCCACTCGCTCACGGATCTTGTGAAGCGCCTTCCCGTGCGTTCCCCTTTCTCATACGCCTCGTTCATGGTCCCGGTGCGTAGCCTCTACGCGGGTGCGCTGGCTCTTGTCCTTGTAGTAGCTGGAGGCACTCAGGCTAGTCTTGCGTCTGTTGGCTCAGTTCCTGGAGACATTTTGTATCCGCTCAAGGTATCGGTTAGCGAGCCGCTGTCGTTCGTGCTCACACCCTCGACCGAAGGAAGGGCTGCGCTTGCTGCGGAATTCGCGTCGCGCAGAGTAGACGAAGCAGTAGCTCTCTCATCCGTTGGCAAGCTCGACGAACAGACCGCTGAAGACCTCGCGACCCGGTTTGATACGCATGTCGATGTACTTGCAAAGGAAACTGACACGCTTGAGGCGAAGGGTGAGATCGCCACCTCTCTTGCAGTACGTACTGATCTCGAACAGAAACTCTCTGCTCGTGTTGAGGAATTCGCTGTTGATGCAGAAATAGAAGGCGACGCAATGATCGCAAGTTCGGTTGTGGCAGAGGAATCAACAGAGGATCGCTTCACTACCCGTGTGTTCGAGAAATCAAAGACGCTCGCTACAACCCGCGAACGACTCGAGACGGCACTCGCACTCGACGTTGAGGCTGAGCTTAAGGATGGGGGGAGTCTTGCTGCTATCCGTCCCGCTGATGCCGAGGAAGGAGATGTGGCGTCTGCTGGACTCTTCTTCGCGAAGGTTGGTTCTGGCGACTTTGTTGACCTCGCTGCGACGACGACTGCATCAACCACGGCAACCACTACCGACGAGGACCTTCTCAAGGGCGATGAGGCTACTGAGTCTGCAGCGTCCCGCTTCTTCGCGCCGTTCCTAAAGCGTTAGGTTCATCATTCCGATAGGTGCATTTCGTTAGACTGTACCAATGGGAACTATTTTTAAGCTCGTCGCCTGCCTCATCGTTGTGGGAGGTGTATGGGTGTGGGCAAATGGAAAGTCCGTAACGAAGGACGTAGAGACTCGTATCGAGCCGGTACAGCTCTCCGCGTCAGCAATCCTCGCGACAGAAACTGAAGGCGCCTTCGACAAGGAAGGAACCATCGTATTCGACGTAACGGAAGGGCAGAGCGGTACGCCCTACATTCTCTATATGGACTACAACGAGCAAGGAAAGCCCTCGGTACGAACCAAGCGTCTCGTGTTCGCGAACCGCGACGCGTGCGCTGAGGTGAATCTTCCATGCGCAACGAATCAGCCTGGCGTACCCGTAAAGGCTGACCAGAACGTGCGAATCGTCGGTATAGTCAAAGACGAGCTCGTGCAGGTTAGCGAGGTCTATGTCATATAGGCGATACCCCGTATACTTTATCTATGAATCGTCTTATTTTTGTTCTTTTTCTCATCGGTATCATTGCTATCGGCGGCGGGGCCGCGTGGTACCTGGTTGATACCAGAAACGAAGCATTCGGTCCTCCTATCGTAGCGACAAGTACGCCCCAGATTGAGGAAGGGCTCGCTATCTACACGAATGGTCCCTATGGGTTCGCGATCTTCTATCCCCAAGATGCGGAAGTTTCGTATACGTTTGATGCGAGTTATCACCTCGGTGCGAATTGGCGCGCGAATGCGCTTGGGGACAGTGAGGGCGCACCAATCGTTTCTATACTCCCGTTCCATACTGAAAGCGAGGATTCCTATCCGCGCTACTTCAATGCGATGGTGCGCATAGGTGCGTCGATTGATCCAGCAGAGATTGAGCGATGCGAGGCAGCGGCTCTCGATCAAGGAGAAACCGTTTTGCCCGACGCGGTTATTGGCAGCAAGACCTGGAAGGCGTTTGCGTTCGAGAGTGCCGGCATGATGCAGTATGCAAATGGCGTGTCGTATCGAACGATTCATGAGGGGCGTTGCATTGCACTTGAGAGGGTACGAACCGGATCAAGCTATCGCGAGGATGCGCCAAGCGAGAAGGATATTTCTGACGAAGTCTTGTCTAAGGAGTACGAGGCACTCTCTAGCATCGTGGAGAGCTTCTCGTTTGCGCGGTAAGCGCTATACACCTCGCGTTGCGAGGGCTTGATAGAAGAGGAGTATGCTTAGGGTATTAACTAGTTATTCTTTCTGCCCATGTCCTTACTTAATTGGATTGTAACCGCGCTTGCCATCGGCATCGCTGCCTACCTCATCCCGGGAATTGAGGTAACGCTCGTGGGTGCATTAGTGCTTGCGGTGGTACTCGGTATCATCAATGTATTCCTGAAGCCGATTATTAACCTACTTACACTCCCGCTCAATATCCTGACGCTCGGGCTCTTCTCGCTCGTCGTGAATGCGCTGCTTATTATGCTCGCAGGCCAGATAGTCCCTGGATTCAGTGTCGACGGGTTCTGGACAGCGTTCCTCTTCGGTATTGTGGTGGCGCTCGTTTCGGCACTCTTCAGTGCCATAACAAAGCGTTAGAGACTCGTGTCTAATAGAAAGGTCCGTCATATGACGGGCCTTTCTATTAGTGCTATAGTCCTGCCGGACTGATCCGGTGACATAGTCACAGAAATGAAGAGAAGGAGGCGAGTATGCCCGACATGATCGAACGGATGCGCGGCAAAACGAAAATCGTACGGGCATCGGAATCCAACCCGTCGCTGGGCGAATTCGAAGCACTTGACCAGGTGACCTGGGACAACATCCACAGGGAGCCAATGCCCGGCAAGGGTATCTGGTCGACCAGTACGGCTGTGAACATGTTCCAGCTTTTGAAAGAAGCGGGAATACCGGTCGCCTACACAAAACAGGTCAACGAACGAACGTTCAGGGGCCCGCTCTGCACCATGATTCCTCTTGAGGTTATCGTGCGCGGGGCGGTCGACGAAAATAGTTCGTACCTGAAGCGTCATCCCGGCCGGAAAGCCGACGAACGCTTCGAGACGCCCATCGTCGAGTTCTTCCTGAAGACCGACACCGCCGAGTTCGGCGGAATCGAGCTTCCCGACGTAGATCCCTATATCGGTCGGTACGCCGACAGCGGAATCGTGGTGTACCACCCCAAGAAGCCTTTGGACGACGGTGTCTTCCTTTCCGCCACTGATCTTGGATGGGATGTCGCAGGTATGTGGCCCTTCCTCGCTCTCGAGCACATCGCTCGTGATGCGTTCTGTATCGTACGGAACGCATGGGCACGGATTGGATTCGATCTACGTGACTGGAAGGTCGAGTTCGGGTTCGACGCGTCGGGCCAGATTCTGCTTGCGGACGTTATCGATAACGACTCATGGCGAATACTCGGACCTGATGGCAAGGAGTACAGCAAGCAGAATATCCGGAACGGAAAGAATCTGGAGGACGCAGCGAAAGATTACGAGTACATCGCGCGCTCTTCGGCCCTCGTGCTTGCATATGCACGGCGGCCAAGCGATTCATAGTACGACTTTGCTACACTGGCGCATCCTCACGGGTGCGCCACTCTTTTATCCTCTTATACAGACTGTGTTCGATAGGCAATGCACTATACTTATGAGTAATGGAGGGACCGACACTACCTATAACCTCGCCCGAGGACGAACTCGCGTACCTTCGCGAGCAGATCGCACGCAAGGAGGCTGAGCTCGCAACCTACAAGCGCGACATGCCGCGTGAGGATATTGCACACGAGCGTATCCTGCATCACCGCATGAGCGGTCCAGAGACTGTACTTGCGCCCGAATTCCAAATGTCTGAACGGGACGCAGCAAAGCATGCAGAAATGCTTACCTTGAATCTTGATCCCGAGCAGAACGACGAGACAATCGCCGAGCTCCGCACGGTTATGGAAGAGAAGGGTATTCATAATGCGTTTACGATACTTGGGAAGCTCAACAATGCGCACCTCGAAGACGATTTCCATCGCTTCCTTGTGCAGTATCTCGTTGTTGGTATGCAGCCAAAGGGATTGGCCGAGAATCAGCCTGAATGGAAAGCGCTTCGGATGACCCTGTACGAGATCTCGCTTCCTGAAGCGAATACCGAAGAGTCACGCGGGAAGTCTCTCAAGGAACTCATATCCTCAATGGAGCAGTTCTACTCGGGTATGCTCGCTGTTGAGCATGCGGGCCGTGGCGAACCCGCCTACATGACGCTTGAGCTTGCAGTCCCTGTTGATGCGCCGCATCTTATGTTCTACGCGTCGGTGCCTAACACCCGGAAAGACCTCTTCGAGAACCAACTTCTTGCAATCTTTCCCCATGCGCATGTAAGCGCACAGCCGAATGATTACAACGTCTTCGTTGAAGGTGGAGAGTCCCTCGCCTCAGTAGCGGAATTTAAGGATAAGCCAATGCTTCCCCTGAAGGACTACCAGGACTTTGACTATGACCCTCTTAACTCTCTTCTAAGCGCGTTCGCTAAAGTGGCCCCTGAGAATGAGGGAGCGTCATTACAGATTGTTTTTAAACCCGAGGGGAATCACTATGTAGAGCACTATAGACGTGTACTTCATGCACTTCGCCAGGGCGAGCATCGTTCTCGGGCATTCAGTCTACCGGAGACGTTTGCAGGAGACCTTGCGCGTGAGGCAGCAGGCCTTTTCTTCTCGGGAAAGAAGCAGACACAGACACAACCCATCGACGAGAAGGCGATTGAAATGGTTGAGAAGAAGATTGGGGCTCCAATAGTCTCGACCAATATCAGGCTCACTGTCTCATCGCAAGACAGCGGACGCGCCCACCAGATTCTTACCGAGCTCGAGTCTGCGTTCAATCAGTTTGATAACACCATAGGAAACCGTATCGAGTTCCGAAGACCGAACAAGGGTTCCTTGAAGCAGCTTCTAAGGGACTTCTCATTCCGTCTGTATCGTCCGTCGACCAACCTCCCGCTTTCTCTTCGTGAGTTAACGACGCTGTATCATTTCCCGCCACAGGGTATAGAGTCCTCGCCGCATTTAAAGCAGTCACGTTTTGCAGGAGCTGCAGCGCCAGCAGATCTGCCGAAGGAGGGCACGGTACTTGGTACAAACACCTACCGCGGACAGACTACGGACGTGCGTCTCGCACCAGAAGACCGTTTGAGACATCTCTATGTTATTGGGCAGACTGGTGCCGGAAAGACTGGATTCTTGAAGACGCAGATTGAGCAGGATATTAAAGCGGGGAACGGTGTTTGTTTTATCGATCCGCACGGCAACGACATTCTAGACGTGCTCGCTATGATCCCGCCAGAGCGGTACGAGGACGTGATTTATTTTGATCCAGCGAATATCGATCGCCCATTTGGCCTCAACATGCTTGAGTACGATCCGAAGCGTCCTGAACAGAAGACGTTCATCGTGAATGAGATGCTCGCCATCTTCCGTCAGCTCTATGGCGACGTGCCCGAGTCCATGGGTCCGATGTTCGAGCAGTACTTCAGGAACGCTACGCAGCTCGTTATGGAAGACCCTGCATCAGGCTCCACCATGATGGATATTGGTCGGGTTATGTCGAATGCTGACTTCCGGAATCTGAAGCTAGCACGGAGCAACAATCCTATCGTTAACCAGTTTTGGTCTGAAATTGCGACCAAAGCTGAGGGTGAGGCTAGCCTTCAGAGCATCGTGCCGTGGATCACAAACAAGTTCGATGAGTTCACGACCAGCGATTTCATGCGGCCAATCATCGGGCAACAAGAAAGCTCATTCAACTTCAGGGAAGTTATCGATAACAAGAAGATTCTCCTCGTTAACCTCTCGAAGGGACGACTTGGGGAGCGCAACGCAAACCTCCTTGGACTCATCATCGTCGGTAAGCTCTTTATGGCCGCCCTCTCTCGCGCTGACGATCCAAGAGCGAACTTCCCACCGTTCTATCTCTATATTGACGAGTTCCAGAACATTACGACGTCTTCGATTCCAGGAATTCTTTCCGAAGCCCGCAAGTACAAGCTTTCGCTTACTATCGCGCACCAGTACCTCGCTCAGGTAGACGAGAAGATTCGTGATGCGGTGTTTGGCAACGTTGGGTCTATGGCAGTGTTCCGTGTTGGACAGGAAGATGGAGAGTTCTTTGGAAAGCTGTTTGAGCCCACGTTTAAGGCAAGCGACTTCACGAGTATAGAGAACCAGAATGCGTACGTCCGTATGCTTGCTAAAGGTGTGCCTCAGAAGCCGTTCAATATAAAAACCCTTAGGTTAACCGAAGGAAACCTTGCGCAGGTAGACGATCTGAGAGAATTGTCATACCTCACCTATGGCAGGGACCGTGCTACTGTTGAAGCATCTATTAGGGCGCGATATCTTTCGTAAATTGTATGCTCAGAAGTCCTGATTTCCCGCCAAGGAAGAATGCAAGGAAGGTCTATGAAGACCCGAAGAATACAGTGTCGGGAATCATGAGCATAGAGAAAGAGGGCGACGCATCGAGTGCGGGAGCGCATCTGAATGTCTCGGAAGAGCAGATAGCACTACGTACTAAACAACTTGATGCAATTCTTGGTGAACCACCAGAGATTTCCATGGAGGAGGTGCTGCATTCTTACGAAGTAACGGCGAGTAAGGGGGCTACGCCCGCAAAAGCAGCTAAGCCAAGCAAGCTCAACATGAAGAAGCGTACGCATGGCGAAAAGAAAGCAGCAGCAAAGAAAACTGCAACATCTGGCTCGTACGAAGGAGACCCGCATTATGGTGTTCCCGCCGTAACTGGTGACTTCCTTGAAACCAGAAAGGATAGACATGATGCTCTGCGAGAAGCACTCGCGAGAAGCCAAGAACAGACTTCCAGTAAGGTCATTGCATTACCTGATCAGAGCGAAGAGCTTGCTGCTCCTGCTTCCGATGAAGCGACAGAAAACCTCAATCAGACACAAGAGGATTTGCGTGCTGTGAAGAGTCGTCTTGAGGCAAGAAAATCTCACGTTGAATATATCAACGCTAAGATTGAGGCTGTAGAGCAGCTCAAATACGAGAAGCTTCAGGAGTTTCATAAGAAGCGCTCCGCGCTTGGTCGGATAGCAGAGCAGTATACGGGCGAGTTGTTACCAAAGGAGATAAAGAGTCTCATGGCCACTTCCGTAGAACTGCGTGGAGCCTATCTGAAGGAAACGATTGGTACCGTAGAAGAACGTAGAGCAGCACGCAAGCGCGACGAGAATAAGAATGAAGCAGTGCGGGAGCGATACCAGCGACGCTACGAATTCGAACGTCGCATGCTTATCGAGCCTGAGGAGCGAGAGATACAGGCACGCATAGAAGGTCTTGGTTCTCGGGAAAAGAAAGCCCTCGACACGTTATTTGATCGATACAAAGAGCTACCAGCTCCGTGGCGCATTTTAGGTACCTCGGGAGTTATGCTCGCAGGAGGAGTGGCGATTGGTGCTGGGCTCGGTACGGGTGTAGGACTTACCGCGCTTGCCATTGGTGGCATGTCAGCGGCAACGCGTCTCGCATCGCTATACCAAGAGAATAAGACCGTTAAAGGTGCTCTTGAAAAAGCGGCGCGACTTACGGGCATTGGAGGTATCGTCGGCTTAGCACTTGAAAGTGCTGTGCACTTCGGGCATGACAAGAGCGGTACAGAGAAGAAAGCCCAGGCACTGCTGCAGCGAGGAGCGAAGATTGATAAAGACAAGACGCTGAATCTTGGTAACTTGAACATTTTCAAGAAGCTTCTTGCAGACCGTAAGAAAGCCAAGACCGCCAAGGAGAGAATAGAAATTCAGGCACGATGGGCACGATCCTTGGGATCGCTCGGTGCAGGTCTTGCGACAGGACATCTTATATCTGGTGTATTCAATGATGGTGATACTGAACTAACTTCAGGTGGGGTAGAGAACCCAACGGATACGACAGTTCACGCGCCCAGAACTGTAGCGGATTCAGCAAATACAACTGAAACACCTTCACCTGCAGAGGCTCCACGCGCCCCTGTCGCAGAAGTTAAGGCCGAACCAATAACAGCAACCATTGATGCGGGCGAGGGCTTCAACAGGCTTTTCCTCGATTTGCGGGACTCAGCTGATACCAGGCTGCATGGTATGCAGGATGTGTCCTCCTCTTCCCCTGTTATGGAGTACTTGTTTACTGCATCGCCATCAGAACTCTCTGAGAGGATTGGAGCGTTCGATCCTGAAACCGGTAAGAGCATGATTATGCAGCCGGGAGACAAACTCTTCTTAGATGATAAGGGGGATCTTTGGTTCCAGAAGGTAGGAGGAGAAGCGAAGCTCCTGATGGAGAATGACGCTACGGCACCGGGAGGGTTTAAGGTACATGATTTGCCCGAGATACAGATCCCAGAGACTCCATTGTTAGTCGCAACGCAGGATCAGGTAGCAAAGACAGAATCAGATCCAACGCCCATAGCGGCAGAAGCCACTATAGAACCTGTTGAAACTACAGAAATCCCGTATGTTTCCGAAGGCAGTGCACCTATAGAGCTTGGTACTGATGAATCGATTGCGAGCGCTTCTCCCGAATCCAATCCTCAGGATGTTGAAGCGTTAATTCCGAGGGCTAATCTCGGCAGTATGAATGTCGATGCTAATCCCCAGGCTCCCGCAGGTGTCCTAAGAACCCAGAGCTTGGATTCTTGGGTAGAGACTTCAATCGAAGCTGACACTCACTCATTCTCGAATGCTTATGGCGTTGAGATAAATCCTTCCGAGCCAGCGGGGTATGAGTGGAGAGTTCCGGGCAGCAACGCAACTTTCACCGTTGCCTTTGGAGAGGATGCTGCCGCAACTGAAAGCTGGGCGCTTCGCGAGCTCGAGCTCCATCCTGAATCAAGAGTGCTGGTGAATTATACCGAGGTCAATCCACGTACCGGTGCTCTTGAAACAACTGTAGGAGCCTGGCAGATAGGTACAGACGGCACGCCAGAGTTGCTGCGAGAGGTAACAAATCCAGAGAATGGCCAGAGACTCGTTGCGGTAGATCCGCAGGACTTTATTCGTAAGCTTCCATAAGAGTACCCAGTATGAATGACACGAACCTTAGTCGCGTTCTGAATGCGTTACAAATTGGAGAACTTCCTCCTCAGGAGCAAGAGGCACTGTTACTTGACCTGAACTCGCTTATTTTCCGCGGCTCAATGGTACGGCTGCTCGAACGTATGGATGAGCACACCAGGGATGAATTTGTGAAGCTTGTGGATACGGCAGCAGATGAAGAGACTATAGAGACATTCCTGAGGGCACATGTTCAGGATGCAGATAGTGCTGTTGCTGAAACCGTAAACGAAATTAGTGATGATATACTTGCGGTTACCGGCAATAAATAACGTATAGCTATGAATGTCACTGGAACTGGAATCGCTGTAGCGCTCGCTGTTGTAGTGGCGCTCGGCTTCCTTGCTCTTGGAACCCCAATGTTTACTTCCCTTGGAGTTGCAACAACTGATCAGTCTATGGCCGTCGGTACTACTACCAATCAAACCGCTTCAACATCACCTATGGATCTCTCTTTGGCTCCCGGCGAGCCGCTTCCAACCGAACTCATGATTAACGACATCGTCGTTGGTACCGGCGCGGAAGCTACTCCTGGCTCCACCGTTACCGTTAATTACACCGGTGCGCTTCGAGATGGAACCGTCTTCGATAGTTCTGTCGGGCGTGGACCATTTACGTTCGGCCTCGGTGCGGGACAGGTTATCCGTGGATGGGATGAAGGCGTTGCTGGTATGAAAGTGGGAGGTAAGCGTCGTCTCGTCATTCCTGCAGATAAGGCATATGGAAACCAGGCAGTGGGTGGTGTTATACCTGCGAATGCAACGCTCCTCTTTGACGTTGAGCTTGTCTCAGTTCAGTAAACTTTGTTCGAAGTATAGAAAAACGTCCGGAACTGGGTTCCGGACGTTTTCCATTTAGATAGTATAGAGCGCCGTTACCGACGAACGATGCCGTTCCGGATGGGATCGGTGATCGTTTCGTCGAGGGGTAGGGTCGGGATGGTCGCCGGGTTGGCGAGCGCCGGATACATGCCCACGCAGGTCGGGTAGACCTGCTCGAGCCAGGCGCGCTCGCTGCGGCCCCACAACAGGTTCGCCCGAATGGACAGACGGTTGAACAGCAGCGAGAGCATGTTCGATTCGCGGCTCAGCTCCTGGGCATATTGATCGCCCTGGCGCCGCACCTCGTTCGAACCAGCCCCCGCGACGACCATGATGCCGTGCTCGAGCAGATCTTCCGGATTCCGAATGATCTGAATCAGACCCAGCAGAGCCTGGAGAAAGTTCGCCGCGCCGCCGACGCGTCCCGACCGACGAATGTGTTCGGACAGGTTGATGTCGTAGCGGTTGAACAGACTCAGGTACATGGGATCGAGTTGGGCGATCAGGCCCATGATCTCGGCGAGCTCGTTGACGTCTTCGCCCGCGATGGTGCAGGCGTTCTCACCGGCGCTGGCGTATTCCTGGTAGAGCGCGATGCTCTCCGGGGTATCACCGTACGCGGCTTTCCAGTCGTCGAGCGAGGTCGTGCGAAGCACGCCCCGAACGTTGTACGCCTGCATCGGCAGCGGTTGGCCGCCGGGCAAGGGACTCGACATGTCGACGATGATCTGCCGGGGCAGGGTTTGGTCGGCTTGACGAGCGGGGACCGAGCTCGGAATGACTTGGGCGGCGGCAGAGCCGGCGCCCAGGATGAGTGCGATGGAGGCCACCGCACCCAGGATGTTGGTCTTGGTCATGGTGATGACCTCCCTGTTGTGAGTTCTTTCTACCTAAATGGATTGTAAAGAACTCGGTTTGAACTAGAAACATTATAGAGGTCTCTTGACAGCTTGTCAAGCTCCTGTAAGCACGTACTTCCTTGCCTAAACAGTAATTGGCTCGTACGGTACGTAGATGAGACCTATTTCTTTCTCCATTACAGCGAAGCAAGGAAATGCCCGGGCGGGCATCCTTTCAACGCCGCATGGCGATATCCAGACACCGGCATTCATACCGGTTGGGACAAAAGCTGGTGTCAAAGGAGTGTTGCCTGATCAACTGAAAGCGCTGGGCGCTCAGGCTGTATTAGCGAACACCTACCATCTTTACCTTCAACCTGGTGAAGGGGTTGTGAAGGATGGTGGAGGTCTTGGTACCTTTATGGGCTTTGACGGACCAACCATGACCGACTCTGGAGGGTTCCAGGTGTTTTCCTTGGGTGCTGCGTTTGGTCGCACCATAACGAAGATTGCGAAGGGCGAAGAGAATGAGCGCGATCAGGGTGTCGCAGTATTTGACGAAGATGTACAAACCCAACATGGCCAGCTTGCGGTTATTGATGAGGAAGGGGTTACCTTCACTTCGCATCATGACGGTTCTCTTCATCGCTTTACACCAGAGCGCTCCATAGAAATCCAGCATGCACTTGGCGCTGATATGTTCTTCGCGTTTGACGAGTGCACATCCCCTACAGAACCGTACGAGTACCAAGGAGAAGCAATGAACAGAACGCATAAGTGGGCAGAACGTTCGTTGAAGGCACATCGCCAGAATATCGAAGCGAATAGGAAGCAGGGAATCTTCGGGATTATCCAAGGAGGCAGGTTCGAAGATCTGCGCGAAGAGAGTGCGAAAGAGATTGCGTCGATGGATTTCGATGGGTTTGGTATCGGCGGATCGTTTAGCAAGGAAGATATGATGGGCGCGCTTCAGGCGGCTGTGAAGCATCTGCCAGAAGAAAAACCTCGACACTTCCTGGGTATCGGCGAGCCAGGCGATCTTTTGCTTGGCATCCAAGAAGGCATGGACACCTTTGATTGTGTTGCTGCCACCAGACTCGGGCGACACGGGACTATCTATACAAAGCGCGGCCCAATACACATGAAGAAGGAGCAGTATCTTTCAGACTACGGGCCGCTCGATCCAGAGACTTCTGTTCCAGGTACCGAAAACTTCTCACGTGCGTATCTCTCACACCTTATTCGTGCGAATGAGATATCCGGACAGGTTATAGCTTCGATGCATAACCTTGGATTCATACTGCAGTTGGTTGATGGGGCACGAGCGGCGATTCTCGAAGGGAAGTTCGACGAGTATAAGGATGCGTTCCTTGCTTCGTACTACGCGTAGCTACTTCTTCATTAATTCATCCGGCAACGGTACACTGGCACTACTATGGCCACCTTTAAGATTCATTCTCCTTTCCCGCCTGCTGGCGACCAGCCGAAGGCTATAGAGAAGCTGACTGATGGCGTGAAGAAGGGCATGCGGCACCAGACATTGCTTGGTGTTACGGGTTCCGGCAAGACCTATACCATTGCGAACGTTATTCAGAACGTGGGGAAGCCAACTCTCGTGATGGCGCACAACAAGACGCTCGCGGCGCAGCTCGCGCAGGAGTACCGGGAGTTCTTCCCAGAGAACGCAGTGCACTACTTCGTCTCCTACTATGACTACTACCAACCAGAGGCGTACATAGCACACTCCGATACCTATATAGAGAAGGAAGCGCAGATCAATGCAGAAATCGATCGCCTTCGTCACGCAGCGACACAGGCGCTCCTTACAAGGAAAGATGTGATTATCGTTGCGTCGGTATCGGCAATTTATGGTCTCGGTTCGCCGGAGAACTACGAGAAGCGCCACGTAAAGCTTTTAGTTGGAGGGGAAGAGAATCGTGCAGCCCTCATTCGAAAGCTCGTTGGTATCTACTTCGAGCGCACCAATGCAGATCTTGAGCCTGGGAAGATACGAGCCGTAGGAAACGCGATCGAGCTCATGCCAACAAACGAGCGTGTTGTGTATCGCATTCTCTTTGATGGGGAGGTTGTCTCTCGTATTGAATGCCTTGATCCAGTCTCTCGAGCACTTACGGGAACTCCTGATTCCCTATTCGTCTTCCCTGCTAAGCACTTTGTTACGGACGAGGATGGAAGGAATCGCGCTATTGAGAGTATCAAGCTTGAGCTCGACGAGAGACTCGAGGTCTTTAAGCGTGAGGAGAAGGTGCTTGAGTATGAACGCTTGAAGCGTCGAACACAGCATGATTTGGCATTGATTCGAGAGATCGGCTACACCTCTGGTATCGAGAACTACTCACGCCACTTTGATGGGCGCGCTCCCGGAGAAGCTGCGCACACGTTGCTTTCCTATTTCCCGCACACCAAAGACGGGAAGCCAGATTTCCTCACGGTTATCGACGAGTCGCACGTAACGGTTACGCAGGTGGGCGGTATGTACGCGGGAGATCGTAGCCGCAAGCAAATGCTCGTTGAGCACGGCTTCCGTCTCCCCTCGGCTTTTGATAATCGTCCACTCAAGTTCGACGAGTTCGAAGAGCGTATCGGGCAGACTATCTACACCTCGGCTACTCCTGGGAAGTACGAGCTAGAACATAGTGTGTTACCTGAAGGGCAAATAGCTGAGCAGATCATTCGTCCAACGGGACTTGTTGACCCAGAGCTCACGATTAAGCCAATTGTTGGCAGTGGAGACTATAATGGACAGGTAGCCGATTTCATTGCAGAGGCAGAGATTGTTATTAAGCGCGGGGGACGCGCACTTGCTACAACCCTCACCAAGCAGATGGCCGAAGATCTTTCCGAATTCCTTAAAGAGAAGGGTATGAAAGCCGAGTACCTCCACTCAGACGTTAAGACCATTGATCGTATCGATATCCTTACGGCCTTCCGTAAGGGAACCTTCGATGTCTTGGTGGGTGTGAACCTGCTACGCGAGGGACTCGATCTTCCCGAGGTTGAGCTCGTGGGTATTCTTGATGCAGACAAGGAAGGCTTCCTGCGCTCTGAGACCTCACTCATTCAGACCATTGGTCGCGCAGCTCGCAATATCCTTGGTACGGTGATTTTGTATGCGGATGTGATGACCGGCTCTATGGAGCGCGCCATTGGCGAGACCAATCGTCGCCGAGCCATACAGGTTGCCTACAACGAGAAGCACGGCATCACGCCCATGACGATTAAGAAGGAGATTCGTGATATTGCGGAGAGTATGCGTACTGAGCATCAAAAGACGGTGGTTAGTCTCCTGGAGTTTGATGCGAAGCTCTACGAAGAAGACCCCACTGCATTTATGAAGCAGAAGCGTCTTCAGATGAGCGAAGCAGTTGAAGCACTTGATTTCGAGACCGCGGCAATTCTTAGGGATGAGATTTACGCCCTCGAAGGGAGGGATGTAAAAGAGAAAAAGCCTGCAGCAAAGAAGCATCGTCGCTAGCATGCTAGGATTTACGCATGTCGATTAAGCTTTTCATAGCTGCGATTCTCTCAGGAGTATTCGCAATTTCTCTTGCCTGTATTGGTGTGGCAGCACTCTTCCTAGAGGACACCATTAGCCCACTTTTGGTGGGTATCGAAGAGAATCAGGCACTTTCCATGCTTGTTCTCGAGATATCTCTAACGTCGCTCTTTCTCGTTGTCTTACTGGTGTCTTTGTTATTCTACGCTCTCGGCAAGTACATAGCGCGTCCGCTACGCATGGTTACCACTGCGATGCAGTCCTTCGCACAGACCGGAGAGAAGACTGGATCGCTGACGCTTGGCTGGGCACCGAGCGAGGTACGCAGTCTTGCTGAGGAGTTTACAAAGTTCACAGGGACAGTGGATGAGGTGCATAAGCACGATACCGAGATATCGCGTGTTAAGTCCGACTTTATTTCAACTGCCGCACATCAGCTCCGTACGCCGCTCACGGGTATTCGTTGGGCGCTTGAAGCACTCCAGACGGAGCAGCTTACAGAAAACCAAAAGACACTCGTTACGAATGCGGTTGAGAAGAGTCATCAGCTTGTTGCGGTTGTGGGAACGCTCCTTGATATTTCAAGCATTGAATCAGGAAAGTATAAGTATGATTTCAAGCCGGCAGAACTTGATCGAATTGTTAGCGATATAACGAGGGACTTCGAACCTCTCGCCGTGAAGTCCAATGTCTCTCTTTTGTTCGAGAAGAGCGGCGAGCAGAGTGCTAAGGTACTTATCGACCAGGAACGTATCCGATGGGTCTTGAACAATCTTGTTGAAAACGCGATTCAATATACGCCAGCGGGTGGATCAGTCCGTCTTACAACCGAGTTCGCACCAGGTCGTGCGTATGTAAAGGTGCATGATACAGGCATTGGCATAGCACATGAGGATAAGGGGAATATCTTCGAGCGCTTCTATCGTGCACCAAATGCAATTGCTAAAGAGAACGGCGGTAATGGCCTCGGGCTTTATATTGCGCGAAGCATAGCGACAGACCATGGTGGTGATCTTAATTTCGAGACCAATAAGGGAGGACCTGGCACTACTTTTACCCTTTCGTTACCTATTGCAGGGTAGTAATTACTGGGGTGATATACTTTCTGTATGCCTGATACTAAATTCATCCTCGTTGTCGAGGACGACCCAATCCTTAAGAACCTTCTTGGTCACACCCTCGCCGGGAAGTACCAGACCCTTTATGCCTCTGACGGCAACGAGGCCCTCGCTCTCCTTGAGGCCAATAAGCCGGTGCTCATACTTCTCGATCTCATGCTTCCGACCATGGACGGGTTTGCAGTGCTGCAGTCTATTCGTGCCCGTACTGACGAGCTCAAGACCGTGCCGATTATCGTTGTTTCAAACCTTGGTGCTGAGGCTGATATTGCCAAAGCAAAAGCATTTGGTGCAAACGACTATCTCATCAAGGCAGAGGTTGCCGTTGAGGAGATTGTCGCGAAGATTGAAGGGATGCTTGCTGCCTAAGCTCTGTGCTATATTCATAGCGTACCTGCCCCGTCACGGGCAGGGAATTTACGTACATGGCCAAGACTAAGAAACACGAACAGCACATCGGCGAGGATTGGATCCGCGTGAAGGGTGCGCGTACCCATAATCTAAAGAACCTTTCTACCGAGTTCCCTCGGGGTGCTATGACCGTTGTTACGGGTCTTTCAGGTTCCGGAAAGTCCTCGTTTGCGTTCGATACTATTTTCGCCGAGGGACAGCGTCGGTACGTTGAGTCTCTTTCCGCGTATGCACGTCAGTTCTTGAACCAGATGCAGAAGCCGGACGTGGATGAGATTACCGGCCTCGCCCCAGCCATTTCCATAGACCAGAAGTCTCGTTCAAATAACCCGCGTTCAACCGTTGCGACTGTTACCGAAATCTATGATTACCTGCGCGTTCTGTATGCACGCGCGGGACAGCCGTACTGTGTTCATCACGATGTGCCTATCGAGAAGCTTTCGAAGGAGGAGATGATCCGTATGGTGCAGGGCAATATCAAGAAGCGTTCTGATGCACGTACCAAAGAGGAGGTTATGGGCGTTGCGGTTGATAAGACGGCGATAACCGTCTACGCACCGGTTGTCGTTGGGCGCAAGGGCGAGTACTACCAGCTTCTCTACGATCTCCTTGGGAAAGGATACGAAAAAGTGCTTATAGACGGCCAGCCGCATAATCTTCGCGAGAAGGTGGTGCTTGATCGCAACAAACGTCATGATATCGACGCAATCGTAGACTCTATCTACGTCTCAGAGTTTGACCGGAATCCGGATGCCGCTCGTGAGCGCCTCTCAGAAGCCCTAGAACTGGCTCTCAAGGAGAGTGACGGCTTGGTTAAGCTCAAGCATGCCGACGGCTCCCTAGAGACCCTCTCAGCGCGCTTTATCTGTCCGGTAGACGGAATGTCCTTCCCGGAAGTTGAGCCACGTCTCTTCTCGTTTAATAGCCCCTATGGTGCGTGTTCGAACTGTAACGGTCTTGGTACGAAGTCCCTGTTCTCAGACGAGAAGTGCCCGGTCTGTGAAGGAAAGCGTCTTCGCCCTGAAGCGCTTCGTGTGTATCTCTCAACCAAGAAGAAGATGGCATCGAACCCAGACGAGCTTACGGACGTCGGTACAAACATTGTGGACTTCGTGGGCATGTCGATACGTGAAGCTAAAGAATTTATGGACACACTCGTGCTTTCAGAGATGAAGGCTGAAATTGCATATCCGATACTCCGGGAGATTACCGCGCGTCTCGATTTCATGCTGAACGTTGGTCTTGATTACCTCACTCTGAATCGTTCTGCTGCAACCCTTTCAGGAGGCGAGGCACAGCGTATCCGACTTGCGAGCCAGCTTGGTACAGGACTAGTTGGGGCCCTGTATGTGCTCGACGAGCCAACCATTGGTCTCCATCAGCGCGATAACGAAAGACTTATAAAGACTCTTTTGAAGTTGAAGGAACTTGGCAACACGATTCTCGTAGTTGAGCATGACGAGGATACGATCTTCGCGTCCGATTACATTCTTGACATTGGTCCGGGTGCTGGCGTTCATGGCGGCACTATTGTAGCGGAAGGCTGGCTCGACGATCTCCTCACTGCTCCGAAGAATGAGAGCGGTTCTTCAACGCTTTCGTACCTCCGTGAGGAGACACGCATTGAACTTCCTGAAACACGCCGCACGGGCGAGAAGGGTTCAATCAAGATCAAGGGTGCAACGCTTCACAACATCAAGAATCAGAATGTTGAGGTACCGCTCGGCAAGCTCGTCTGTATAACGGGCGTTTCAGGTTCCGGAAAGTCTACGTTCCTGTACGACATTCTTCATAAGAACGTTGCGGCACGCTTTAGTCGCAAACAAGCGGCAGTAGAGCATGCAGCAAGCATCACAGGCACCGAGTATCTTGGACGCGTCGTGCTTATCGACCAGTCCGCTATTGGACGCACGCCACGCTCGAACCCGGCTACGTATACCGGAGCCTTCACGCATATCCGCGACCTCTTTGCTGCTTCAAGCGAGGCACGCGCACGTGGCTGGAAGCCAGGACGCTTCTCGTTCAATGTTGCCGGCGGACGCTGCGAAGCGTGTCAGGGTAACGGCATGATTGCGGTGGAGATGCACTTCCTACCAACCGTCTATGTGACGTGTGACGTATGTAACGGAACGCGCTACATGAAAGAGACACTCGAGGTTACGTACCGCGGGAAGAACATCTACGATGTACTTCAGATGACCATTGAGGAGGCAGAAGTATTCTTTAAAGACATTCCGTCTATTAACGATCGTCTTGAGACGCTTAACTCCACCGGTCTTCAGTACCTCACGCTCGGCCAAAGCGCGACGACTTTGTCTGGTGGCGAGGCACAGCGCGTAAAGATATCAAGCGAGCTCTATCGTCCTATAACGATGAAAACACTGTATCTTCTCGACGAACCTACTGTTGGTCTTCATTACGAAGACGTCCGCAAGCTTATCGATATCCTCCAGGAGTTAGTGCGACGCGGGAACACCGTTGTGGTTATTGAGCACAATCTCGATGTGATTAAGTCTGCAGACTATATCATCGACTTTGGTCCTGAAGGAGGCACCGGAGGCGGCAAGATCATTGCGAAGGGCACGCCTGAGGAAGTTGCTGAAGTAGAGGGCTCACATACGGGCGAGTACCTTGCAAAGCTTTTGAAGAAGCACAAGAAACCCGCAAAGAAGGGATAGGGCGTGTGCTAGTCTTAGACTTTAGAGCGGCTATTTGAAAGGGAGGACTCGATGGACCGCAAGGTTTACTTAGACTGCACGAAGCTCGTGCGTGGATCGAGGTGGGGGAAGCGAATGATTCCGAGATTGCGCCAGTACAGCAAATCTCGATTCGCTGACTACGACCTCTACATGTCCGACGAAGATCTCTTTGCTTTCTTGTACGCAAAGAACACGAGCAGCAACATGAATCGCGAGGCCGTGCGACTTCGTACAAGCGCCGAGTACACAAAATGGGTTGCAGGAGAGCCGGCACCCGTATACATGTGTTCATGGCTACGTGTTGCTTTGAAGGATCGTCTGCACTATGCGGTACAGCGGTGCCAAACACCACTCGCAGCGTAATGTTAAGGGCCCGCTCCGGCGGGCCTTTTCCAATAGCTACATTAGCCAGTAGGATACCTCTATGGAACGCGCAGACCTCTCAAAGTTCGAACTCCCGGATTGTCCGGGGGTCTATCTGTTTACAGAAGGGAAAGGGAAGGCGAAAAAGATTCTCTACATAGGGAAGGCTACGTCGCTACGCGATAGAGTACGCTCGTATTTTGATATCGAACTCATTGCAACGAGGGGTCCGCGTATCGTGGACATGGTAACCAAGTCCGATGGTGTCTCGTACGAAGCAACACCAACGGTGCTTGAGGCACTCGTTCGCGAGGCAGCGCTCATCAGGGAGCATCTTCCCCCTGCAAACTCCATGGGCAAGGACGACAAGACCTTCCTGTATGCGGTTATAACGGACGAGGAGATACCGCGCGTGCTTGCCATACGAGGCGCAGAGCTTGATATGAAAGCGAAGAAGGTGATCATAACGGGACTGAAGTTAAAGGCGATACACGGCCCGTTCCCGTCTGGGTATCAGCTTCGCGAGGGTCTAAAACTCATACGCCGTATCTTCCCTTTCTACGATACACAGAAGCCTGTTGGCGAAGGGAATAAGCATCTGCAGGCAAAGGTGGAGTTCAATCGCCAGATCGGGCAGTATCCGAAGGATATGAGCAGGTCCGAGTACATGCGCTCAATTAGGAACGTCTCCTTGTTCCTCTCGGGTCGCGTGAAGGCGCTCCGTGCGCAACTCACGCGCGATATGAAAGCTTTTGCAAAGGAGGAACGCTTTGAAGAGGCAGCAATAGTCCGCAAGCAGCTTTTTGCACTCGACCACATCCAGGACGTCGCCCTCATCAAAGAAGATCGCGGAGACGATCAGGGTCCTCGTATCGAGGCCTACGACACCGCACATATCTCAGGCACCAATGCGATTGGTGTTATGACGGTCGTCGAGAATGGCGTGTCGGTTAAGAAGGACTACCGGACCTTCAAGATCCAGGGACGAGGCGGAAAGTCTTTGAATGACGATATCGCCTCTTTGAAGGAGATTCTGTCTCGCAGACTTGGACATCCTGAGTGGCCGCTTCCAAAGGCTTTTGTTGTTGATGGGGGAAAGACACATAAGAAGGCTGCAGAAGACGTTCTTAAGGAAGTAGGTATCGGACTTCCGGTTGTTGCGGTTGTGAAAGACGAGAAGCATCGACCACGGGAAGTCCTTGGCGGTATGCGTGCCGGAGTGTCAGACGCAGATGCGGTGCTTGTGAATAGCGAGGCACATCGCTTTGCGATTACGAACCATCGCAAGGCACGTACACGGGCGATGCGTAAAATCTAATCCTCTTCTATTGGGTGCTGGTATACTCATGCTATATGAGAGGCACTGTCGTTGGTGTATTGCGGGGCGGTCCGTCAAAAGAACACGAGGTGTCCTTAAAGACAGGGCACGCCATCATCACGAATCTTCCTGAGGATCGGTTTACAACCAGAGACATCTACATTGATAAGGAGGGCGCATGGCACGAGCGGGGACGCCCAACGACGCCTGACCGAGTACTTCCTTCGGTTGATGTTGTTGTTATCGGCCTCCATGGCGAGTACGGAGAGGATGGGGAAGTTCAGAAGCTTCTTGAACGGTACGGGGTACCGTATACCGGCTCTGATTCATTCGGTTCCTATATTGCGATGCACAAAGTACTAACCAAGGAGCGTGCGAAGGATATTGGTCTCCTTACGCCTAAGTATCGATTCATTGAGGAAGGTAACGATACGCATGCGGCAGCTATGGAGATTGTGCGCTCCTTTCATCAGCCGGTTATTGTGAAGCCGCTTCGGTGGGGCTCGTCTGTTGGTATAACCATCGTAGGCGGATTCCAGCCGGTACATCAGGCTATTGATTCGCTTCTTGCTCTAGGTGCAGGTGGGGTGCTTGTAGAGGAGCTTATACGGGGTACTGAGGCCACTGCAGGTGTGGTTGAGGGCCTGCGAGACGAAGCACTCTACGCGCTCCCGCCTATTGAGATCGTTCCGCCGGAGTCTGACTTCTTCTCGTATAACGCAAAGTACTCAGGAGCAACACGAGAGATTGTTCCGGGACGCTTTGCAAAGCCTGTGCAGGAAGAGCTCATGCGTATGGCACGAGCCATGCATGAGGAACTAGGTCTCAGGCATTATTCCCGCTCTGATTTCATGGTCTCGCCAAAGGGTATCTACTTCATAGAGACCAATACGCTCCCTGGTATGACGTCGGAATCCTTGCTTCCGAAGTCTCTTGCCGCCATTGGCGTATCCTTCCCGGAGTTCCTGTCCCATCTCGTAGACCTTGCTCTAAAAGGCAAGAAACGCTAAAGTTCATGAGTTCCCGAAAGGGCCGTTAGCTCAGTTGGTAGAGCATCTCATTTGCAATGAGAGGGTCGCAGGTTCGAATCCTGTACGGTCCACCGAAGAAGATAAAGACGTTGTTAAGGCGTCTTTTGTCTTGAATATAGAAGCTGCCTCGGTGGTTCCAACATCGTCCCAGACAGCCAACAGGATTTTTAAGAAAGCCCCCGACGTTTCCATCGGGGGTAAGCAACTGGTTTGCGAAGCATTCAACGTTTCTGATCTTTTGGCGCACTTGTCGGTACGCGCAAAATGCGTTTCGTACCAGGAAGCTCCAAGGCAAGTTTGCCGAATGCATCAGCTATATCCCTATCGGATTTTGCTCCGGTGGGACGCAAGGGGGCGGTCATGTCATTCTCCGTTCTGGTCTGGAGAAAACCATAGCACTCTTGTACATAGGTTCCAACATCGTCCCAGCCAGCTCTCTTCCATCTACCTTACTAATTCTAATTCTCTATTGTGGGTACTCTAAGTCTAGAGAATTAGGCGTTCCCAAGTGCGTTTTGTATGGCAGGACTAGATTGATAGTAGTCCCAGAACCGAGCTAGGTAGCTTTTTAGTGAGTTCAAACTTTTATGTGCTATGTCCACACAATGAAAGAGCCCAAACGGGCTCTTTCTAGTTTCTAGGAGGGGTATACTTACAGTACTTATCCTTTAAGTATTTATATGCAGACATTAATTCTCGCCGCCATCGCTTTCCCTATCATGTTCGTACTCGATCTTCTATGGATCGGTGTCGTTGGGGCAGGCTTCTACCGGTCTCAGCTCGGCTCCATGCTTCGTCCTGACGTGGTATGGCCTGCAGCACTCGCGTTCTATGTAATTTACTCGCTTGCGGTTGCGTTCTTCGTTATTGCACCAGCCATTGGGGTCCATTCCTTGGTACGAGTAGCACTAACAGCTGCATTCTTCGGCCTTGCCGCGTACGCTGCCTACGACCTTACGAATCTCGCAACCATAACCGGTTGGCCGCTCCCACTCACGTTCGTTGATCTTGCGTGGGGTGTGATTGTGACAACCGTTACCTCGGTGGCGACATACTGGATCGCAACAAAGTTTCTCGGCTACTAGTATGAAGCTTGGCTCCATACTCGCACTTGGATTCTTTGTTGGGGTATCGCTCCTTGCAGGATTCATCGGTTCCTTCTTTACGATGGATAGTGTGCAGACGTGGTACACAACCTTGAATCGTCCATCGTGGACACCACCAAACTGGGTGTTCGCTCCTGTATGGACCACACTCTATGTGCTTATGGGAACTGCGGCGTACTTGGTATCCCGCTCGAAGAAGCTTGGGAAGACACTCGTGCTATGGCTCTTCCTCGCGCATCTCTTGGTTAACATGTTCTGGAGCATTGCGTTCTTCTCCCTGCACGAGCTACTACTCTCGGTTATCGTTATCGTTGCGCTGCTTGGACTTATTATCGTCCTCATGCGCTTGTTCTGGCGCTACTCGCATCTCGCCGCCTATCTCATGGTGCCGTACTTGGTCTGGGTCTCGTACGCAACGACCCTTTCCGTTGGGTACCTCTTCCTCAACTGAGAATACGTAAAAGCGCCTCATCTGAGGCGCTTTTATCATTTCCCTTGGCCGTAACTCTTCTTGAGAGCTCGCACATGCCCTGCATAGTCAGGAGAGCAGAACATCTCGCCTTTTCGGTCATGGAAATAGAAGATACAGTCGGTCTTCTTTGGGTTGAGTGCTGCAAGAATGGCCTCAGTTGAAGGGTTTGAGATAGGTCCTGGAGGAAGACCTTCGTTCTGATACGTGTTGTATTCAGACTTGATGTACTTATCTGCAGGCTTTGGTACCGGCCACCAGGTCTTGGTACCGCCCTTTGAGGCTTTTGCATACTGGAGTGTTGCATCGATCTGCAGATTCATACCAGACCAGAGACGGTTCCAGATAATGCCGGAGATAAGGCGCATCTCAGACGGGTCCCTGGTCTCGCGCTGAAGAAGGGAGGCAATAGTAAGAACGTCTTCGAGTGGAAGAATCTGTTCAGCTTCAGGACTGTAGCGAGAGGCGATATCCCGCTCGAAACGATCCGCAAGAAGCTCTTGCACGTATGAGGCACTCGCCGCAGACGAGACCATGTAGGTGCCAGGCACAAACTCACCCTCAAGAAGTTCTGGGTCGGTGTTGTTTACTTGCTTGAGGAACGCGTCTTGCTCGGCTTTAGTCCATCCAAGTGCCATGCCGAAGGCGCGAGCCACCTCTTCCTGGCGATATCCAGACTTAATATCAACAAACACTATATCGCTTCCTGCAATCTGTTCGTATCCTGGTACTTTCATTACCGCGTTCGCAATCCAGGTTATAGCAGTGTTCGCAAGGGAAGCGGCAGCGCCAAGTGTCTGACTTGTTTCGCCAAACAGGACATCAACCGCCGGGTCCTCGGTTATGGTCTCGTTGATGGGATCAACGTTAACCGGGAATGGCGGCTTCTGTGGCTCCGATACAGCAAGCTGTACCTCGTTCTCGAGTATGCCCGGAAGGGAGAACAAGCCGAGCCCTACAAGAAGGAGCATGACAATGCCAGAGCCTGCGGCGCGCAGGTCTATCGGAGCATTCCGCTTTTGCTTCCGATATATCGGCAGCTTCTGCGGCATGAGGGGTTTCCTCGGTATCGGTGCCATTTCCTCTATTGTATCGCATGCACGAAGAGAAAAACCATCCGTTAGGAACAACTAGTGCTCGACAGCATGCGTGAGCGAGTGGTACGGTCAACATATGAAAGACACTGTTCCTGTCCCTCCCACAACACTCGAGCGTGTCGTTGCCAATATTGGATCAGTTAAGTCTCTTTTGATACATACGTTTATATTCGCCGCATCGTTTTTGATGGCACTCCTTGGCATCGTTGAGTGGGAGATTATGCTCCTCGTCCTGACGACACTTGTATCGCTCGAGGCAATATACCTCTCGCTGTTGATTCAGATAACAGTGAACCGCCACACCCAGTCCCTTAAGGAGGTTGAGGAGGATATTGAGGAGATCTCGGAAGACATTGAAGAGCTCGGCGAGGACATGGAGGATATCCAGGAGGATCTTGAGGAGATTTCTGAGGACATTGAGGAGATTCAGGAGGACGTTGAGGAGCTCAACGAGGAAGAGGACGAGCCAAAAGAGAAACCAAAGGGTAAGAAGCCAACTAAGGCAGAGACGCTTGAGCAGCTTACGAAAGATGTGCAGCGCGTCCTTGCAGACCTTGAGGCACTCAAGGGAACGAAGTAGAGTAAAGGGAAGGGCCCATAGTAAAATGGTATTACGTATCCATGGCATGGATAAAGTCGGGGTCCGATTCCCCGTGGGTCCACACTTGAAGTGCTAATATAGGCTATATGGAGCAAGAGTCGGTAAAGACAAACATCGCGTATATTGATGCGGCTAATCTAGACAGGGCCTTACGCGATCTACACTGGAAACTCGACTATAAGAAATTAAGGGTGTGGCTCAAGGATAAGTATAAAATTGAGCGCGCCTACATCTTCATAGGTCTCATACCAAAATATAAGGACCTGTATACCTACTTCCAGGAATGCGGATTCACTCTGATCTTTAAGGAAGTTGTCTACCAGGGAAGTGGCGTTCCAAAAGGAAACTGCGATACCGATCTCATCATGCAGGCAATTGATGACGCGTATGAAGGGAATCTCGAAAAGGCACTCCTTGTCTCAAGTGATGGCGATTATGCGCCTCTTGTTAAAAAGCTCCAGGGAAGAGAACAATTCTTAGGAATACTTTCTCCGGCGCCAGCAAAGAAATGCTCAATTCTTCTTAAACGAACAAATACCGCTATCTCTTATATTAACGACCAGAGAAGCCTTCTAGAGCTAAAATAAAAAGGCCCCCGATGCGGACGAGCCGCATAAGGGTCCTTTTCGTGGTGATGTTGCTATTATACCCCTTGTCCATGTAGGGTCAATGATATCCACAGTTTGTTGGTGCTGGTCTCTTAGAGTTTCTGATTTTGTCTATATAACTGCTGTCTGCTACACTAACCTTATGACAGGGGCACTGACCCATCTCGGGTCTTTTTTCAATATGCTATTTAGCACAAACGTGGCTCTTGCAGCCGCGGAGGCTTCCGAGAACGCAGGACATGCAGCTGAAGGGGCAGAAGCTGCTCCAGGTATTCACGTAGTCCTCAAGGCTGAGGAAGTCTTCAACCTCGCAGGATTCCCTATAACCAACTCTCTCATCATGACGGTTATCACAACCGTCCTGTTGATTGCATTCGCATACACAGTACGTAGCAAGCTTGCCATGATCCCCGGGAAGCTCCAGGCTGGCGTCGAGCTGCTCTTCCAGGGCGTGCTTGATTACATGGCGGAGACGCTCGAGAGCAAGGAACTCGCTCGCAAGTTCTTCCCACTTATCATGACGATCTTCCTATTCGTCTTGGTTGCTAACCAGCTCGCGTTCCTTCCGGGCGTGGGATCGATCCTTGTGGACCATGCAGGCGCTATGGTGCCGCTGCTTCGCGCTCCGGCAGCGGACCTCAATATGACGCTCGCTCTAGCTATTATCGCGTTCCTCGTGATTGAGATAACCGGGGTCGTGGTACTCGGCTTTTTCAAGTACGCCGGGAAATATGTTAATTTTAGCTCACCGGTGAACTTCGTCGTGGGCATCATCGAGCTTCTCTCGAACATCGGACGCCTCATCTCCTTCTCGTTCCGTCTCTTCGGAAACGTCTTCGCAGGCGAGGTGATGATCGCGGTGGCCCTGTTCTTCGTCGCGTACCTCCTGCCGGTGCCGCTTATGGCCTTTGAGGTCTTCGTGGCATTTATCCAGGCAGTGGTGTTCGCGATGTTGACGCTGTTCTTCATCAAACTTTCGATCATGGAACCACATGGGGATGAGGCGCATTAGCCTTCTCTCAGTGTGGCTCCGGGATGGAGCAATTATTTAGCTTGTAGGTAACTCATTAATTATGGAATCAGAAGGAGCACAGTTGATCGCAATGGCGATTGCCGCAGGTCTCGGTGTACTCGGCCCGGGCATCGGTATCGGTCTCATCGGAGGCAAGGCTATGGAGGCTATTGGACGCAATCCAGAGGCATCCGGCAAGATCGTTTCAAACATGATTCTCGCAATCGTGTTCGCAGAGGCGCTCGGTATTCTCGCACTCGTTGTTGCGTTCATCATCCGCTTCGTCGGATAAGCACTAGCGCGCTCTTATTATGGAATCCCTTCTCGACGCATTCGGCATAGACGTAAAGCTGCTTTTGGCACAGCTCGTCAACTTCGGCGTGCTCTTCGTCGCCCTTACCTGGCTTCTGTATAAGCCAGTTATGAAAACGCTCGACGAGCGTGCGGCAAAGATTGCGCAAGGCGTTGAGGACGCGGAGACAGCGTCTGAGAAGGCAGCACAGGCTGACGAGAACGCTGCAAAGGTAGTGAAGGGTGCTGAGACTGAGGCAGAAGGCATCGTCTCAAGCGCACGCGACCTCGCAGGCACTGAGAAGTCTCGCATCATGAAGGAAGCGGAGGCTCGTGCTGCACAAGTTGCCGCGGACGCTGAAGCACGTGCCGCAGAGACTGCCGCAAAGGCACTCCGCGATTCTGAGAAGGAAGTAGCACGTCTTGCGGTACTCGCTGCAGAGAAGGTACTTCGGGAGTCCAAATAAGTATGGAACGAGAGTACGCACAGGCATTGTCAGATAGTCTCGCGCGGGGAACCGATGAGGCGAAGCTTGTGGACGGACTCGTGAAGCACCTTAAGGAAGAGGGCCGCATGAAGCTTCTTCCGGGCATTGTGCGCGAGCTAAAGCGTCTTCAAATGGAGACCACAAAGCTCGCGCCCTCGCTTGAGATTGCGAGCGAAGCGGACCGTGCGTCCGCCGTAGCGGGTGCCAAGGAATCCGGCATCGCTACAAGCGACGTCACGATTAATCCGAGTCTCATACGCGGCTGGCGTGCTCGTTCAGGAAGTGTGCTCGTAGACCGCTCTGCAAAGCAGGCATTAGTAGACCTTTATCAAAAGATTACGAACTAGGGTATGGAAAGCATCATCAAGCGCATCGAGTCCGAGATCGCAGGCTTCGAAGGAAGCAAGGCGGGCGGTACAACAGAGACCGGCATCGTCCGGGCAACGGGAGACGGTATCGCAGAGATCGATGGCCTTGAAAACGCCATCATGTCTGAGATGGTGCTCTTCGATCCGACCTTCGACCGCTCGCTCGAAGATGCGCTTAAGGATGCAGACCCGGTCTACGGTCTCGTGCTTAACCTCGAAGAGGACGGTGTTCGCGCCGTTATTCTTGGGGACGGTTCTAAGGTCTACGAAGGTATGTTAGTGCGTCGTGTTGGTCGCCTCCTCTCCATCCCCGTAGGTGACTCACTCGTTGGTCGTGTGGTTAATCCACTCGGTGAGCCAGTAGACGGCAAGGGTCCAACAAAGGCTGATACCTTCCGTCCAATCGAGAAGGAAGCGTATGGTGTTATCGACCGCGCGCCGGTTAACACCCCGCTTCACACCGGCATCAAGGCTATTGATGCTATGACCCCGATTGGTCGCGGACAGCGCCAGCTCATCATTGGTGACCGCGGTACCGGAAAGACAACCATTGCTATCGACACCATCCTCAACCAGAAGTCCGAGTCACCTGAGTCTCGACCTATCTGTGTGTATGTTGCTATCGGCCAGAAGGAATCGAAGACTGCTCGCATCGTCGGTCAGCTCACGGAAGCCGGTGCGATGGATTACACCATTGTAGTTACGGCACCAGCTTCAAGCCCTGCGGCATTCCAGTTCTTGGCTCCATTTGCCGGTGCTGCAATTGCTGAGCACTTCATGGAGCAGGGCAAGGACGCGCTTGTGGTCTATGACGATCTCTCAAAGCAAGCTGTGGCATACCGCCAGATGTCGCTTCTTCTTCGCCGTCCGCCAGGTCGCGAGGCGTACCCTGGAGACGTGTTCTACTTGCACTCCCGACTTTTGGAGCGTGCAGCAAAGCTTTCTAAGGAGAAGGGTGGAGGCTCTATTACTGCGCTTCCGATTATCGAGACACAGGAGAACGACGTGTCTGCCTACATCCCAACGAACGTGATTTCGATTACGGACGGACAGATCTTCCTTGAGTCTGATCTCTTCAACAAGGGCTTCCGCCCAGCTATGAACGTCGGTATCTCCGTGTCCCGCGTGGGATCGGCCGCGCAGACCAAGGCTATGAAGAAGGTCTCCGGCAAGATCAAGCTTGAGCTCGCTCAGTTCCGTGAGCTTGAGGCATTCATGCAGTTCTCTTCTGATCTTGATGCAAACACCAAGAAGCAGATTGAGGCCGGACAGCGTATGACCGAGATGCTTAAGCAGGGTAACGGCAAGCCAATTGCGTTCGAGATGGAGTCTGCAATTATCTTCGCCGCTACCAACGGTTACTTCGACGGCTTTGCGCCAGAAGATACTGCAGGAGCGGAGATTCGTCTTCAGGACTTCCTCAATCGCGAGGCAACGGGCGTACTTGCGGCCATCCGCACTACCAAGGAGATTGGCGAAGCAACCGAGAAGGATCTACGTGCTGCACTCGACAAATTCGTTGAGCGTTCTGCATAACACCCTCCATGGCACTTAAGGACATCAAGACGAAGATCAAGGCAACCGAGCGCATGCACAAAGTGACACGCGCTATGGAGGCCGTGTCCGCTGTGAAGATGCGTAAGACGCAGGCGGCAGCGCTTGAGGGACGTGCATATGCTCGTGCCGCACTTTCGCTTCTCACTCGTCTTGCGGGCACACGCCATGTGAAGGAGCACCCACTTGGTCAGGAACGTGAGGGCGACAAGCTTGCACTCGTTGTTATCACGAGTGACAAAGGACTTGCCGGCGCTCTTAACTCAGGAGTGCTTAAGCGGGCTGTTGAGGCGATTGAAGGACGTTCAATCGAGGACGTTACGGTCTACGCGTACGGAAAGAAAGGACAGGAGTTCTTCAGCCGCCGCGGCTACACTGTTGCGCGTGCCATTGAGAACAAGCAGGATGAGATCCCGCTTCAGGTTATGGAAGATCTCGTTACTGAGATCACCGAAGGCTTCCTTGCCCGGAAGCACGACAAGGTTGTCGCGGTCTACAGCAACTTCAAGTCCACCTTCGAGCAGATTCCA
>JAUPKX010000004.1 GCA_030837225.1 Patescibacteria group bacterium
AGAAACCCAGCTTACTCCTGAGGAGCGCCTTCTCCGTTCTATCTTTGGTGACAAGGCAAAGGACGTGAAGGACACTTCACTTCGTATGGAAGGAGGAAAGCGTGGCCGTGTTATCGGCGTACGCGTCTTCTCACGCGAGAAGGGTGACCAGCTTGAGAGCGGCATCATCAAGAAGATTGTCGTAACCGTAGCGCAGGTTCGTAACGTATCAGTGGGTGACAAGCTCGCTGGTCGTCACGGAAACAAGGGTGTTATCTCCCGCGTGCTTCCAGTTGAGGACATGCCGTACGACAAGGATGGAAATCCTGTCGACATCATCCTCACACCACTCGGCGTTCCGTCCCGCATGAACCTCGGACAGATTCTCGAGCTCCACCTCGGACTCGCAGCAAACTCCCTTGGCTACCAGGCTGTGGTGCCGCCGTTTGCAGGAGCAACTCACGCGGAAATCCGCGAGGAACTCGTTGCTGCTGGCTACGACGCTTCGGGCAAGATGAAGCTCTTCGACGGACGCTCCGGCGAAGCCTTCGCACAGCCGATCTCAGTTGGCTACATGTATGTCTTGAAACTCCATCACATGGTGGAAGACAAGATTCACATGCGTTCCATCGGCCCGTACTCCCTCATCACCCAGCAGCCGCTCGGTGGAAAGGCGCAGAACGGTGGTCAGCGCTTCGGCGAGATGGAGGTGTGGGCGCTCCTCGGGTACGGCTCTGCCTACACCCTTCGTGAGATGCTCACTATCAAGTCCGACGATATCCAGGGACGCTCTGCGACCTTCGATGCGATCGTGAAGGGCGAACCGGTGTCTCATGCAGGAACTCCCGCATCGTTCTCCGTACTTACTAACCAGATTCGTGGTCTCGCGCTCGACATCGAGCCTCTCGAGAATTACACGCAATCATCTGACGCCTAATCCCACTCATCTATGGCAATGCACAACATGAATTCCGGAAAGCGTCCGATGATGTCGAAAAGTCGCGATTGGGACGCACTCCGTCTCTCTCTCGCATCCCCTGAGCGCATCCTCTCGTGGAGCCGTGGCGAAATCACGAAGCCTGAGACGATCAACTACCGCACCCAGCGCTCTGAGAAGCACGGGCTCTTCGATGAGAAGATCTTTGGTCCTGAGCGTGACTACGAGTGTTACTGCGGCAAGTACAAGGGTATTCGTTACAAGGGTATTATCTGCGACAAGTGTGGCGTGGAGATCACCCGCTCTATCGTGCGCCGTGAGCGCATGGGCCACATCGAGCTCGTTACGCCAGTTGCGCACATCTGGTTCCTTCGCTCGATGCCAAGCCGTATGGCACTCATCCTCGGTATCCCATCAGCGGAACTCGAGAAGGTTGTCTACTTCGCAGGCTACATCGTGACCAAGGTCGCAGAAGACGTGAAGAAGCGCATGCTCGCAGAGCTCGAGAACGAGTACAAGACCAAGCACAAGGCGTCGGCTACCGACACTGAGCGCGAGGCACTCAAGGAGAAGATGACCGTTGCCAAGAACGAGATTGAATCCGTTGTTGTCGGCAAGGTCTTCGACGAGATTATGTACCACCGATTCTCGGTGCGTTACGGAACTCTATTCGAGGCGAAGATTGGTGCAGAGGCTATCTACGACCTCTTCCGCAACCTGAAGCTCGACGAGCTCAAGGTGAAGCTTGAGGAGCGTTATCCAAAGGCAGCAGCGGCTGAGCGCGAGAAGCTCGCAAAGCGTATCTCACTGGTTACTGCGATGATCGCGGCGAATATCCGCCCTGAGTGGATGTTCCTCACCAAGATTCCGGTTATCCCGCCAGCACTTCGTCCTATGGTGGCACTCGAAGGAGGCCGTCATGCAACGTCTGACGTGAACGACCTCTACCGTCGTGTGATCAACCGCAACAACCGCTTGAAGAAGCTCCTCGATATCCATGCGCCTGAGGTTATTCTCAGGAACGAGAAGCGTATTCTTCAGGAGGCTGTTGATGCGCTCATGGACAACTCCATCCGTAAGGGAGGAGCTGCCGGAGGTGCAATGACGCCAGCACAGCGCCGTCCGCTTAAGTCACTCGCTGACTACTTGAAGGGCAAGCAGGGGTACTTCCGCCAGAACCTTCTTGGAAAGCGCGTGGACTACTCTGGACGTTCCGTTATTGTGGTCGGTCCTGACCTCGAGCTTGACGAGTGTGGTCTTCCAAAGCACATGGCGCTTGAGCTCTTCCGTCCATTCGTTATTGCAGGACTCCTTGATCGCGAACTCGCGTTCAACATCCGCGGTGCAGGCCGTCTTATTGAGGATGGTGTTGCTGAGGTCTGGGAGATCCTTGAAGAGGCAATCATGGGCAAGCACGTTCTCTTGAACCGCGCGCCAACGCTTCACCGCCAGGGTATCCAGGCATTCCGTCCGAAGCTTATCGAGGGCGATGCTATCCAGCTTCACCCGCTCGTGTGTCCAGCGTTCAACGCTGACTTCGACGGCGACCAGATGGCAATCCACGTACCGCTTTCAGAGGAAGCACAGTGGGAGGCAGCGAACGTTATGTCCGCGAACAAGAACATCTTGAAGCCAGGTTCCGGCGAGATGATCGTCATGACGCAGAAGCCGCTTGATATCGTGCTTGGTACCTACTGGCTCACCAAGAGCATGAAGGGATCAAAGGGCGAAGGACAGTACTTCCAGTCTCCAAACGCCGCTATCCTCGCACACGAGTATGGTGCTATCGATCTCCGCGCGCCAATCAACGTGCTTCCGGTTGCGGGCAAGGCGAAGTACTCCGTTATGGGTGACGGTATCTTCGAGACAACCGTTGGACGTCTTCTCTTCAACACCGTCCTTCCTGCGGACTATCCGTACGTGAATGATGCGATCTCGAAGAAGGTGATCACCGGCATCATGTCCGATTGTATCGACCGCTACGGTATCGATTCGATTCCAGGCATCGTGAACAAGGTGAAGCGCTTCGGGTTCGAGTACGCAACGAAGTCTGGTGTTACCTGGTCTCTTGACGACGTATCCGTTCCTGAAGGAAAGGATCCTATCGTTGCTGAGGCACGTAAGAAGGTGGCCAAGATTGAAGGCGACTTCCAGGATGGTCTCCTCTCTGCAGAAGAGAAGCGCCGCATGGTTATTGAGGTCTGGCACGCGGCTAAGACTGAGGTTGAAAACCTCGTTGAGGCAGCACTTGATCCAACTGGTTCCGTGCATGACATGGTGCGCTCTGGCGCTCGTGGTTCCATCGGAAACCTCACCCAGATGGCCGGAATGAAGGGTCTCATCCAGAACACTGCAGGCGAGACTATCGAAGTGCCAATCGTGTCGTCTATG
>JAUPKX010000005.1 GCA_030837225.1 Patescibacteria group bacterium
AGAACCCTGCCCACCGTAAACCTAAGGTTTCCTGGGCAACGCAAATCGACCCAGGGTTAGTCGGTCCTAAGGCGAGGCCGTTGTAATGGCGGCGTAGTCGATGGATGAGCTGGTCAATATTCCAGCACTACCATAATTTTCCGATGGGGGGACAAAGTTTCAAAGTTGGAGCGCGTATTGGTTTGCGCGTTGCCGGTTGTAAAACCTGACCCAGGCAAATCCGGGTCAACAAGGTTGAACGATTGGCAGAAGACAAAGCCCTCGGGCAGAGTCAATTTCAGCAAAGAAATTTTCCAGAAAAGCCTCTAGGGTTAAGATTATGGTATCCGTACCGTAAACCGACACAGGTAGATGAGGCGAGGAGCCTCAGGTGTACGAGAGAACCTTCGTTAAGGAACTAGGCAAAAAAGCGGCCGTAAGTTAGCGATAAGGCCTGCCACCTTCGGGTGGCCGCAGCGAAAGACTTCCAAGTGACTGTTTATCAAAAACACAGCTCCCTGCTAACTCGTAAGAGGATGTATAGGGGGTGACGCCTGACCAATGCCGGAAGGTCAAGCAGGGACGGTACATTGATTTCGATTGATGTGCTAGGCCCTATAAGCCCCGGTGAATGTCGGCGATAACTATAATCGTCCTAAGGTTCCGGATGGGATTCGTCCTGTCCGGAACGGATTGGGACGATTATAGGAGACCGTAAACAGTTCTGAGAAGATTACGTCATGAAAAGCTACCTCTTTAAATCGAAAGATTTATTGAATCCACGACTCAAATGAGAGGCCATACGTCGTGCCCCCAGCAATGGGGTGAAGATATGGTCCTGCTTGGAGGAATAGTAGAGCGTAATTCCTTGTCTGGTAACTGGATTGCCAGCTTTGACCGTGAGGTCATTGAAAAATCCGGCTTATAACGGTGAAGCCTACGTCCTAAAACATAATGGATAGGGTAATACCGTGGGAAGTCGTCCGTAAGGATTGACCCCGTATCGACTTAGCACGCAAGTGCTGGAGTCCTCTGTAACAAGAGGGCTAACACGCCGGCTCTGTAAGAAGGGCTTACAGATGAAGATATAGTCAGTGCCCTTGGAAACAAGGGAATTAAAACTCACATACTGCACGTATTGTGAGAGAAAACACGAAGTTCAGACGTGCACGAATGGCGTAATGAGTGGAAAACTGTCTCGAGGACTTGCTCGGTGAAAATGCAATACCGGTGAAGATGCCGGTTACCTGTAGTTAGACGAAAAGACCCCAGGAGCTTTACTACAGCTTGGTATTGGGGTTGTGTGTTGTATGCGTAGCATAGGTGGGAGACTTTGAAGCGATCCTCTTGGGGGTCGTGGAGTCGCCAGTGAAATACCACTCTTACAATGTGCAACTTCTAACCCGCGTAAGAACTACGTGGGGACAGTGCCTGGCGGGTAGTTTTGGTGGGGCGCTATCCTCGAAAGCGGCGCCCGTTCGACCATCATCCGAAAACAGATAAATATAAGAAGGGGGGACTGCATCGAGCAATCGATGTAAGCAATTTGGCCATATGCTGGAATCTCCGAGTATCTTCAAGTACTCGTTCGCTTAGGCGAGCAGTGAAAATCTTGAAGTGCGGACAATCAGCAGGGAAGACTTGTGCACTTCATAGAGGGTTAACTTGACCTTCAAAGGATAAAGTGTTGCTGCTTAGTAATCGCCGATCAGTATGCGGCGGTGAAAACCAGCGACTGGGTGAAGATAAGGAACAAAGTGGGAATCATGATGAAGGACGTGCCCGGCTGCGATAAGCTGCGGGGAATCGCCTGGATGTTTTGATCCGCAGATGTCCGATGGGGAAACCTGTTGCCCGAGAATTCACATGGCATGCGAGGCGCTTGCGCTTCTTGTATCCGTCACGTGAGTTGTGCTCGTGGAATCGTCGCGAGAGATCGCGATAGTGACCTCACTCCTTTCTTGCGCGTTCTGCAGAACGCGTGCGGGTTCAACCCCGCCACCCTATAAATTCGCGCGAACTTAAGTTCGCGCCCTCTATGAAGTGCATAAGAACCCTCAGAGACTACATGCCAGACTCCATGAAAATGGAAGAAGATATAGTCCGATCTGCATGGCGACATGCAGGTGCAATTCCGTGATTGCACACTCAAGCAATTGAGCAACATTAAGCCTAAAAAGTAACGGAGGAGTCTATTAAGGTTGGCTAGGCGCGAATGGAAACCGTGCCGATAGTGTAATGGCACAAGCCAGCTTAACTGTAAGGGGTACATCCCGCACAGATGCGAAAGCAGAGCATAGTGAACCGATGGTCCGCCTTAGATGCGGCCAGAGATTAACGGATAAAAGTTACCCTGGGGATAACAGGCTAGTTCCGCCCAAGCGTCCATAGCGACGGCGGAGTTCGGCACCTTAACGAATCGGGGTGCCATGCGAGTAATCGCATGAGTCTGGTTACTAAGATATTGGCTCCAAGTCTTAGTGATTCAAAAACATGGCTTATAACGGTGAAATCCATTGTAAAATGGACAATACCGTGGGAAGTCTAACCAAATTACAGCGATCAATAATTATCGGAACCATCCTTGGTGATGGATATCTGAGGATCGTTTCAGGAAAGAAGAACGCTCTTCTCGAGGTCAATCATGCGCTTTCTCAGAAAGCCTATGTTGACTGGAAATACGAAATGCTTAAAGCAGTTTGTAAGAGCGGTCCTAAGTCTCGCAAAAGTAACGGTGCGCGTATAGCGTACCGCTTCAACACGAGACAGCATCCTGAAATGACAAAGCTTCACACTGCCTTCTATGGAGAAGGGAAGAAGAGTATCCCAGATGACCTTGTCTTGGATCCGATGATGCTAGCTGTATGGTTCATGGATGATGGAAGTCGATGTCGAGCAAGTGATGTGTACTTAAATACGCAACAATTTGCTCGGCACGACCAAGAACGTCTAAGAGAATCGCTCTTAGAACTTGGTATAGAAAGTTCGCTCAACAAAGATAAAGAGTATTCAAGAATTCGCATCAAGAAATCTTCAATACCCTGTCTCTTCAAGAGTATCTCTCCGTACATTATCCCTTCCATGACATACAAGATTGGGTTATGACCCCGTAGAGACTTGTTCTTAACTGAACGGAGTCGCTCCCGAGAGCGGCTAACACGCCATCTCCTCTCAACTGATCGAGAGGATGAAGATATAGTCCGATCCTTCCAGTAATGGAAGAAAAACATTCGACAGCGATGTCGGCTCACCTTAGCGCGGGGCTGGAGAAGGTCCCAAGCGTATGGCTGTTCGCCATTTAAAAAGGTACGCGAGCTGGGTTCAAACCGTGAGGGGATTGAATAGCAATATTTGATTCTCTCACCGTTTGAATCCCTTCGAGATTTCTGTTGTCAGAATTCGAAAAAGTGCGAAGTGCGAAATTAGAGTGAATGTCTTTTCGTCTAGATAAAACAAGAGAAGAAACCAACCACGACACGGCGGTTATATGCAGTAATGTATATAAGCAACTCAACTGGTATCGGTGGAACCCTACTTCAGACATGAAGGGGCAACACCGAGGGAAGAGCGAAAGCTTGCCCGTAGAGACTGAATGTTGAACATCCCTCTGGGATGAAGTTACAGTCCGATCCTCCGAGTAATCGGAGTAAACGAAATGCGTGAGACAGGTTGGTCTCCTATCTACTACAGGCGTTGATTCTTGAGGAGACTTGCCCCTAGTAAGAAATTGCTACTTCAGAGAGAGATCTCTGATGACAATGTTGCTTATAACGGTGAAGTCTACGGTGCATCTGGTATTAGAGTTCTTATGTTCACGGTCCAGTGGATAAGTAACTCGCTTGAGGACCAGAAACGCACTATGATAATACCGTGGGAAGTCGATCAAGTAGTACTAAAGATTTAGATCTTGCGTATATCGCGGGGTTTCTTGACGGCGACGGGAGCTTAATGCTCCAGCTAAAGAAACGAAGCGATTCCGGAAGAGGTGTGCGGTTCATGGCGACGATATGCCTGTATCAGGATAGTCGTCATGAGAAGCCCCTCCTCTGGATCCAAGAGCGGATCTCGTGCGGCTATGTTTCGAGAAGGAACGATGGCATGACAGAATTGCGTATCCAAGGGTTCTCGCAAGTGCGAGAGACCTTAGAAACGTTCCTGCCATATCTTCGTTTCAAGCAGATACAAGCCCGTGCGCTCCTTCAGGCATGTTCCATGCTCGAAGGAAGCACGTTACGCACGATGACACCGCAGGAAATGCGCGATATCGTCGATCTGATTTTGCTCATACAGTCAGAAAACTATATGAGCAAGGCCAGAAAGACGAAGGATGATCTCTATCAGCTACTTGGTTTGACCCCGTAACGACTTGCGTTGAAAGACACGCGGACTCATGCGTTGAGGAATCGTCCCTAGAGGACGACAGCTCGCATGGGTAAGATGCAACCACCCTCTTCGTATCCAAAGAAAATCGCAGTAGTATGCGACGGATGTGACGGGTGAAGATATAGTCTGTGCTCCTGGAAACAGGGGAATACACGACGAGAGGACCGGGGTGAACTGACCTCTGGTCTACGAGCTGTCACGCCAGTGGCATCGCTCGGTAGCTATGTCGGGATGTGATAACTGCTGAAAGCATATAAGCGGGAAGCACGCTCCAAGATTAGGAATCGTTATGAGGCTCCTAGAAGATTACTAGGTTGATAGGCTTTAGATGGAAGCGCAGTAATGCGTTGAGTCGAGAAGTACTAATATGCCCAGACTTCTGTGCGGAACTCTGTATATCACATCTAACAATGTGGTCTGCAATATTGAAGTAGATCCTATTTGCATATTCGTCCGTCTGCGAAGACGGAAACGTGCGCATAATGCTGGTGATTCATCGGAGGGGCCATACCCGTTCTCATTCCGAACACGGCAGTCAAGCCCTCTTGAGCCAATGGTACTCGCAAGGGGAGAGTAGGTTGTCGCCAGCATTATGCGCATGTTCCTTTCACAATTGTAGAAACCGCCCCTCTGGGCGGTTTTTGCTATTACCTACCAGATACGCTTTTCCTATATACTGATACCTATATGGCGCTTACCTGGGCAGACAAACGACGTTTCTACGTTATCGGCGGTGCAGCGCTTATCTGCATCGCTCTCCTAGCTGTGTTCGCAATCTCTATTGTGTACGAGGCACCGTCCTGCATGGACCAGAAGCAGAATCAGGACGAAGCAGGTATAGACTGCGGCGGATCCTGTGCGTACCTCTGCGCGCATGAAGTGCAGGAGCCGCGTGTTACGTTTGCACGCACCATAGAGAATGGAAGCGGACGCACGGACGTTATTGCATACATTGAGAACCGGAATCAGAATGCGGAAGCTAAGGGTGCACGCTATACGGTTGAAGTATTTGACGAGACAGGAAACTTGCTCGGCTCTAAAGAGGGAACTATGGATCTGCCAGCACGCTCAACCGTCTCGTTGTTCATACCTGGTATCTATCAAGGCATAGGAGCAGCACCCCGTGCCTTCGTTTCCTTTGCGGAAGATACAAAATGGCGCAATGCACGCGGCGGAGAGAACGCTATAGCTGTTACCCAGGCGGATCTTGTGCTCGGGGACAAGCCGCGGGTGAACGCGATTCTTTCGAACATTTCGCCAACAGCAGTCTATAACAAGACTATAATCGCAACCGTTTTTGATCAGGAAGGTGTGGCAATCGCTGCCTCACAGACTGTGGTGCGCGAGATCGCTGGACGAGGTACGGCAACCGCGGTATTCACATGGAATCAACCATTCCAAGGGACTGGCGCACGCGTTGAGGTTACCAGCGTCCCCTCGCTTCCATGAGTGAGTTGATTGGGCGGAAGCCTTTTACGGCCTGGCTTTCAGAGTGGCCGCTTTTGCTTATTCCTGTAGCTCTTACGGTTCTCGGTATCTTAACTATGCACACGTTTGGGGATGGGAATTCGCTCGCTCCTCGGCAGATTATCTGGCTCGGTGCAGGTGTCGTTGTGTTTCTCGCCTGTGCCACGTTCGATATGCGCTTTATACGACGTACGCCGGTTATCCTCGTTGGGTACGGCATATCCATTGCGCTCCTCCTTCTTCTTCTTGTTGCGACGCATGCGGTCCAGGGCGCGAAATCCTGGTTTGATCTTGGCTTCTTCTCGCTCCAGCCAGCCGATCCTATAAAGCTCATCTTCATTGCGCTTATGGCGAAGTACTTCTCAAGGCGCCACATGGAAATAGGGGACTTCCGACACATCATAGTTTCTGGCGGGTATGCGGCAGGACTCATCCTTTTGATTCTTGTTGAGCCCGATCTCGGTACCGCGGTTATTTTCAGTATTGTCTGGTTCGGCATGATCCTTGTGTCCGGTATCTCAAAGAAGCACCTTGCCATAATCGTAACGGTTGCTGCCGTTGCCGCAGCGGGTCTTTGGGTGTTTGCACTTCGTGATTACCAGCGTGACCGTATCGTCTCGTTCCTTAATCCAGCGGCTGATATTCACGGCACTGGGTACAACGCCTACCAGGCAACGGTTGCGGTTGGGTCGGGAGAGATTATGGGAAAGGGCATTGGGTACGGGACGCAATCGAAGTTGCGGTTCCTTCCTGAGTACGAGACCGACTTCATATTCGCGGCGTATGCAGAGGAGTGGGGATTTGTAGGCGTCTCGCTCGTACTCGTTTTGTACGGTCTTCTCCTCGCTAGGCTCCTTGCGATAGCGCGTAGGAGCGAGACAAACTTTGATGCGCTCTTTACGATTGGTGTTGCGCTATTGTTCCTCTCACATATCTTCATACACACAGGCATCAATCTCGGTCTCTTGCCGGTTACAGGCACAACAATTCCGTTCATGAGTTACGGAGGATCGCACCTTATTGTTGAGTTCGCGGCGCTCGGTATTGTAGCGTCATTGGCACGTAACGCGCGTTCGGTACCGCGCGAGCAAGCGCTGAACGAATATCTCGGGGGTTAGTACAGCTTGAGCGTTCTCTCCACCATCGTCTTGGTTGAGAACTCAGAACATACCTTCTCGTGGAGGGCCGTACCTAGGCGGTTTCTGAGCACTTCGTTCGTAAGGAGCTCTGTTAATGCTTGAGAGAGCGCAATTGATTTTTCTGGAGGAACGAGGAGGCCTGTTACGCCGTCTTCGAGTACTTCGGGTATCCCGCCGACACGGGTGCCGATGGAGGGAAGCGATGCGAGCCCTGCTTCAAGCAGTGCGTACCCCAGCGCTTCGCTCCGAGAGGGAAGTACGAACACGTCGAGTGCTGGCAAATGACTGCTCGCGTCCTTCACGAATCCAGAGAGCACAACTCTGTCGGGAAGATCATATATCTGTACGAGCTTCTGCAGTTTCGCCCACTCAGCCCCGTCTCCCATGAGTACAAGCACAACAGGGAGTTCGTGCGCGATTGCGGCAAACGCTTCGACAAGGATATCGAGTCCTTTCGTTGGATGGAGTTCGGCGATAGAGCCAATCCAGAGTGCGTTTGGGAACCCTCGTACAAGCTCCGGGGCGAGTGCCAGCCGCGCCTCGTTTTTAGATAGAAGGTGAGTCGGTGTAACACCGTTATGGATTACAAAGAATCGCTTTCCAACGAAGGGCATCCAGGCGGCGTCCTGACGTATGGCGCCGGAGACGCATATTGTTTTGTGCGCGAAGAGCACCATCGCGTAATGAAAGAGACCAATGACTGCTTTTTGCCACAGTGGACGACCTTCGTTGAAGGCCCAGCCATGCGCAGTGAACAAAATCGTTCGTACTCCCTTGAGACGTCCTGCAAGCGTTACGAACCCTCCAGCCTTCGAGCTGTTCCCGTGAATGGTGTCTGGGTGAAACTGCTCTACGATCTGTAGGAGCATCTTGAAGGAGCGGAATTCGTCGAGGAGTGATATGTCGCGCTTCATGGCGGCAATCGTTCGAGTTCCGATACCGGCCTCTTTGAGGCGCTCAGTGAGGGGTCCTTCATTTCCCGAAACAACGAGTACCTGGTGCCCGGCTTCTTTGCTGGCAACGGCGAGATCGAAGACGTAGCGTTGCGCGCCGCCCCAGTTAGCCTTCGTTATGACGTACAGGATACGTTTTGGGTGGCTTTCCCTCGCAACTTCCGTGTTTGTGGCCATGTTCTATAGTATAACTGCAAGCATGATATATGGCGGCACGCGCGCTCCGGCGCTCCTCTTTTTCGGTGATATCGCCGTTTTTGCTATTTCACTCTGGATAACGCTGTTTATTCGTACTGGTGCACTCCCGAAGAGTACGCTGCTTGAGGACCACTTGGGTCCCTTCGCACTCTTGTTCCTTGTATGGGTACTCGTGTTCTACATGTCAGGTCTCTACGGGAAGGGAACTATTCTTCTGAAGAGCCACTTGCCGCAGGCCTTGCTTCGTACACAGGTAGCGAACATCGTACTCGCAGCGCTCTTCTTTTTCTTGGTGCCTGGCGTTGGTATCGCGCCAAAGACGAATCTCGCGATTTATCTCGCGGTGTCACTCCTCTTGATCTTCCTATGGCGCCTCGCGATATATCCGCGCATCTCCGTGAGCAACACCCGTTCGCGTGCTGTACTTATCGCCGAAGGGCCCGACGCAGAGTATCTTATGAGCGAGGTGAATGGAAACGTACGGTACCCGCTCACGTTCGTCGACAAACTCTCACCGTCTGATTTCCTCGCACTTTCTGACGAAGGTCGTCGAGCACTCATACCGGACGACGTTGATGCGGTTGTCGCGGACATTCCTGCCTGCAATGCACACGGACTCTTGCCGGTGCTCTACGATTTGCCGCGCGGTATCGGCAACTACGATATTGTTGATTTCACCGATCTTTACGAGGAAGTCTTCGACCGTATCCCACTCTCGCTTCTCGATCAGGGTTGGTTTATAGAACACGTCGCCGAAGAGGATCCGCTTTGGTATACGCTTCCTAAGCGACTCATAGATATTCTTGGCGGACTTGGTATGGGACTAGTGACAGTCCTAGCCGTCCCGTTCGTCTGGCTCGCGCTTAGGCTTGAAGGACCTGGCGCACTCCTTATCTCGCAGGATCGCATGGGCAAGCATGGCACTCGAATGCGCGTCTACAAGTTCCGGAGCATGTCTGGCAACAATCGCGCATCTGGAGCGTGGGTAGGGGAGGAAGAGCTGCGTGTCACAAAGGTTGGTGCAATCCTGCGTCAGACCTCGCTCGACGAGTTCCCGCAGTTCTGGAATATCTTGAAGGGCGACATCTCCCTCATTGGTCCGCGGAACGATATTGTGGGCCTGGGGAAGCGCCTTGAGGCTGAGCTTCCGTACTACGCTATGCGCTATTCCGTTACGCCAGGTATCACGGGATGGGCGCAGATAAACCAGCAGTACGAGCAGGGGAACCTTTCACCACAGTCGGTAGAGGAGACCAAAGTGCGTCTCGCGTATGATTTTTACTATCTGAAGCATCGCTCGCTCGGTCTTGATCTCGTGATTGCGCTCAAGACTATAAAGCGCATGTTCTTTAGGCTTTCTAACTGGTAGTCTTTATATATGAAGCACACCGTACTCGTCACAGGTGCCGCAGGATACGTGGGCTCTATGCTCGTGCGCAAATTTGCGTCACGTGAGGACGTTGAGTGCGTCATCGGACTCGACAAGGAACCGGTACCCGATCTCATCAAAGACGAAGCAAAGCTCGTCTATCTTGAGACGAACACTGCAGACGACGGGTGGGAAGAGAAAGTTGCCGCCTATGCGCCGACGGTTGTTGTGCACACGGCGTGGCAGATTCGTGAGATCTATGGAAACCGCCCGCTCTCCTGGAAATGGAATATCGACGGTTCGGATCGTGTCTTCCGGTTCGCGTACAACACACCATCAGTTACGCGATTGGTGCACTTCTCAACCGTTGCCTCGTACGGAGCATTCTCAACGAACACAATCGAGTACCGCTTTACAGAGGAGGATCCGTTCCGAGAAACAGACTATTTATATGCAGAAGAGAAACGCATCGCTGAGGAGCACCTTGAGGCGTGCTTTGCAGAAGCGTCGCGTAAGGTGCCTACGGCTATTGTTCGTCCCGCAGCGATAACCGGTCCCCGGGGTCGCTACATGCGCATACGCTTCGGACTTCAGGCTGCACTCGCGGGCCAGCTTAAGGATTCTTTCGCGTACCGGTTGGTTTCTATGATGACGAGGTTCGTACCGGTTACACCGAAATGGGTACGGCAGTTCATCCATGAGGATGACGTCGTACGCCTTGTGGAGCTGCTCGCGTTTTCAGAGCCTAAGGGCGAGTATGAGGTCTTCAATATCTGCCCGCCGGGAGAGGTGGTACTCGGGAACGATATGGCCGCGGCCGTAGGCAAGAAAGCACTCCTAATTCAGCCGTGGATGACTCGTGTTCCGTTCGCGTTCCTGTGGCATGCGACACGAGGCAAAATTCCAACGGCGAAGGGAAGCTGGAAGGGGTACTCCTATCCAATTGCGGTAGACGGCTCTAAGCTTTCGAAGGTCTACGGATACGAGTACAAGTACCCGAGTCTCGACGCATTCCGTTACACTGACGGCGAGTACGAAGTGTTCGTGCCGGAAGGAGAGCGCCGCTCTAAAACCACATGATTGTAGACGGACGAGCTATCGCCTCAGAGATCCTCAAGGAGGTGCGTGCGAGGAGTACTCGTGCGGCTATTGTCCGTGCGGTTGTTGTCATGCCGTCTCCTGCAACAGAGTCGTATCTTGCAATTAAAGAGGCGCGAGCTGAAGAGGCGGGTATGTATCTTGAGGTGATTCGTCTTTCAGAGTCTGCGACAAATACTGACGTGATCGAAGCGATTGAGAAGCCTGGTGCTGATGCGGTTATCGTTCAGCTTCCGCTGCCTGAACACCTAGACAGCAAGGTGATACTCGACAAGATTCCGGTTGGACTTGATGCTGATGTCCTTTCCGCGCTCGCGTACTCCCGTTTCAAGGCGGATGAAGACAATGCGATCCTGCCGCCCGTTGTTGCTAGTATCGCTGAAGTACTCGAGCGCTCGAAGGTGTTTGTTGCTGGGAAGGGAGTAACGGTTATAGGGCAAGGCCGGCTCGTTGGTATACCGGCAGCTGCGTGGCTCGTTAACCAGGGCGCTGAAGTTATGGTTGTAACGCGCGAAGAAGGGGACCTCTCAAGGCTAGAAGAAGCTGACGTTATCATTGCTGGTGCTGGAAGTCCGGCCTTGATTCAGCCGCACCATATTCAGGAAGGGGTAGTGCTCATCGATGCAGGAACCTCTGAATCCGGGGGTGCCATCGTTGGCGATGTGGATCCAGCGTGCGCTCACAAGGCTTCAGTGTTCACACCGGTTCCTGGCGGTATTGGCCCTATCGCCGTCGCCTGTCTATTTCGCAATGTGATGCTCCTAATGGAAAGGGGATTGCAGGAAGGCTGAAACCCAGTAGACTTTGCATACTATGCGTTACATCCCTGCGGTCCTTGTGCTCCTCGTGTCGGGTTTCCTCGGCTGGTACGTTCTCTCTCCGGGCCATCCAATCAAACTTGGTCTTGATCTTGCCGGCGGTACTGAGCTTATCTACCGTGCGGACACGAGTCTCGTACAGACCGACAAGCAAGGAGCCCTTAATGCACTGCGCGAGGTTATCGAACGACGCGTTAATCTCTTCGGTGTCGCGGAGCCGCTTGTGCAGCTCGAACAATCGAGCGCGGTTGCGGGTGCGGTTGAAGACAGACTCCTCGTTGAGCTTCCGGGAGTTACTGATGTGCAGGCGGCCGTTGATGCTATTGGCGCGACGCCGTCACTCGAGTTCCGTCTTGCTGCCGAATCAACAACCGCGACAAGTACGTTTGATTTCATGCCGACAGAACTCACGGGCCGGTACCTCGAGAAGGCTGATCTCCAGTTCGGTTCTCAAAGCGGAGCAGGTGTCGCTAACGAGCCGATCGTGGTGCTTACGTTCACCGCTGAAGGCGCAGCGCTCTTTGAACAGATAACCCGCGACAATGTTGGCAATACCCTTGCGATCTATCTTGATGGCGAGCCAATCTCTACACCGGTTATTCGTGAAGCAATCGCTGGAGGCACTGCGACGGTTTCCGGAGGCTTTACGCCAGAGGAGGCGCGCAATCTCGTACGGAACTTAAACTTTGGCGCGCTTCCCGTTCCTATTGAGCTTGTGGGAAGCGGTACGGTTGGACCAACCTTGGGAGCAGAAGCGTATGAAGCGGGACTTATAGCGTCTGCGCTCGGGTTCCTCTTAGTCGCACTCTTCATGATCCTTTGGTACCGCCTCCCGGGATTTATCGCTTCCGTAGCACTCGTTATTTACATGCTCATCACCGTAGCGGTTATTAAGTTCATGCCAATAACCCTTACGACGTCCGGTATCGCAGCGCTCATACTCTCGATTGGTATGGCGGTGGATGCAAACGTGCTTATCTTCGAGCGCATGAAAGAGGAGCTCCGAAGAGGGGAAGGAGCACATGACGCGGTACGTATCGGATTCGCACGTGCATGGACCGCAATTAGAGATGGTCACTTCACGATGCTTATCTCGAGTGTCATTCTCTTCTGGATAGGTACGCCGCTCGTGCAGGGCTTCGCGCTCGTCTTCGGATTCGGTGTGATCGCGTCTCTTATTTCCGCAGTGTCCATCACACGCGTATTCCTTCTCGCGATCGTGCCTGAAGAGGCGAGTCCGCTCTGGCGCTTCCTTCTTGGGACCGGGCTTTATCGGCATAACCGCTCCGAGGGAGCCTCCACCTAATATGTTTGTTGTACGTCATCGCAAATTCTTCTTCATTCTGACGGGAGTATTGCTCGCAGGCTCCATCCTTGCGACGATTATAGTTCCGCCGAAACTCTCGATTGAGTTCACGGGAGGGTCGCTTCTTGAGGTTGCCTACGAAGGCGAGCGGCCTGAGCTCGAAACTGTTCGCGAGCGCATCAGTGTCGTTGATTTAGGCGAGCCATCCGTTCGTGAGAGCGGCGAGAACGCCATTACACTCCGCACGCGTACGCTTTCTCCTGAGGAGCGCACAACGCTTCTCTCAGCGCTATCCGTTAACGGTGCAGAGCCCGTTACTGAGCTCCGTTTTAATTCAATCGGTCCGTCACTTGGAAATGAGCTCGCCATAAAAGCGCTCTACGCTATCCTCGCCGTTACACTCGCTATTGTGCTCTATATTGCGTTCGCGTTCCGTGGTGTGTCACGTCCGGTACCCGGCTGGGGCTACGGACTTATTGCGGTGTTCATGCTCGCGATTGATATCATCGTACCGACTGGCTTCTATGCGATTTACGCATACTTCACGGGAGCGCAGTTCGACTCCTTGTTTGTTATCGCGCTCCTAGCGCTTCTTGGATACTGCGTGAATGACGTGATTGTTATCTTCGATCGTGTCCGCGAACACTTGAGGAACAATGTAGAGGACAAGGTGAAGGAATCGTTTGAGGTGACGGTTGGGAAGTCGATCGACGAGACCATGGGCCGTTCAATTAATACCGGTATGACGGTTGTCCTTGCACTCCTTGCTCTCGTTATCTTCGGCAGTGAAGCAACGCGCAACTTCGCACTCGTTATGATGGTGGGCGTCGCTGCAGGAACGTTCTCTTCAATTACTCGGTCTGCACCACTTTTGATTCCTATTGCGTCCTGGCTCGAGAAGAAGCGCGCGCTCAAAGAAGCTAACGAGAAGAAATAATGATCATTGGGATTACGGGATCATTCGGGGCAGGGAAGGGTGCGGTTGTTGATTATCTCGTTCGTGAGAAAGGATTCGGTGACTTCTCCGCGCGTTCATTCATAACGAAAGAAATTAAGCATCGCGACCTACCTATAAATCGCGACAGCATGATCGAAGTCGCCAATGACCTGCGTCAAAAGCATGGAGCGACCTATATCATTGAGTCTCTGTATAACGAGGCGAAGGAGCGGGGAGGTGACGCGGTTGTGGAGAGTCTTCGTGCGGTTGCTGAAGTTCGCCTCATTAAGAAACTCGGTGGCGTCGTTTTGGGCATTACCGCACAGCCAGAGATTAGGTATGAGCGAGCGCTCGCGCGTGGGAGCGAGACAGACAAGGTAACGTATGAGGAGTGGATCCAACAGGAAGTGAAGGAATCGAATCCTGACGATCCAACCAAGCAAGATATATTTGGTGCGCTCAGTGAATCGAGTGTTTTAATAGAGAACAACGGCTCTTTGCAGGATTTGTACGCAGCAGTGGAGAAGATGCTCAAAGAGCAGCGACTTGGTTAAGAGATAATCGTTCCTTTGAACGGCTTTCCGTCGAGATAATCAGAGAAGGATTCCAAATTAGCGCCGTTGATGATGGCAACCTCAAGGCCGAGCGACTCGGCTTCTTTCGCAGCTATAGGATCGAACGGGGAAGAGAGACCCGGATCCCATTCGGACGGGATGAGCTTTCTGAAGTCTGCCCAATTAATATTCTCGATCTTTTCTGCATCCGGATTCTTTCGGGGGTCTGCGGTGTATACGTAATCAATGTTGGAGAGGTTCACGAGCTTCTTGGCACCCAGTGTCTTCGCTGCCATAACTGCGCAGTAGTCAGTTGAGCGACCAGGCTTCCAGCCAGCCCCAATAACCACACTCTCGCGACCACGGAACCTGCTCGTTGGATTCTTTATGATGCGTGCCTGCGCTTCTTCAATGAAGATGGTGCGGAGGAGATGTGCGTTAAGGCGCGTGGAGTGAATGCCAAGCCAGTCGACGTCCTCTCGATTAAGTATTTCGCCCCCGCGGATCTCGGCTGCCGCTTCCTGGTAGTCACGAGACAGACGGCCGCCCCCCGCGATTATATAAAAAGAAGACCCTTCTTGGGTCTTCTCGAGCACGAGCGTACGGAAATTCTGGAGGAAGCTAACGTCAATGCCCTTAGGAACGAGAAGCGAGCCTCCAACGGAGACGACAATATATTCACGTTTGTTTCTGAGCGAACGCATTGCAAAGCTTGACGGCTGTTTCCATTCTACGCTCATGAGAGGGGAGTGCAATCTAGAAAAGTCTGATATCGGTGTCATAAGAGGCTTGAAGGTAGAGTCTGGTTGGTCTCAAAAACCTGGTCATACCGTCTCTCAGAATTGCCACAACTTCGGACCCAAAGCGACCTTATTGTACGCCTTAGATTCACGCTTGACGCCCCCTATCCCTTCCTATAGTATGTCTTTACTGCCCTCATGTGAGGGCGGGGTTTGTTTTCGCTCTTCGAAAGCTGAATAGTTAGAATGAAATTGGTAAGAACATGAGTTTTCTTGTGTTCCGCCTATTCTTAATGAGAGTTTGATCCTAGCTCAGGATGAATGCTGGCTGTATGGATAAGGCATGCAAGTCGAACGGACCGCAAGGTCAGTGGCAGACGAGGTAGTAACACGTAGGTACGTACTCCGAAGTCGGGCATAGCCAACCGAAAGGTTGGGTAATTCCCGATAGTCCCGTAAGGGTAAAGATTTATCGCTTCGGAAGCGGCCTGCGTAGTATCAGCTTGTTGGTAAGGTAACGGCTTACCAAGGCTACGACGCTTAGGGGAGCTGAGAGGCTGACCCCCACCGATGGGACTGAGACACGGCCCATACTCCTACGGGAGGCCGCAGTCGAGAATCTTCCGCAATGGACGCAAGTCTGACGGAGCGATACAGCGTGATGGACGAAGTGCTTCGGTACGTAAACATCTTTTATGTGGGACGAAATTATTGACGGTACCACATGAATAAGGGGCTCCTAACTCTGTAGAGTTAACGGTTAGGAATACCACAGCAAAGAATTCTGTAATTACTGGTGCAGCGTAGGTGAGCAATCGCCTACGAGAAAACTTGGCTATATGCTGGAAATCTCAAGGGACTGCGTCCTATAAAACTTAGGTTTTATAGGATCCCTTGAGACAATCAGCAGGGAAGTCGGGTATACTTAGTGAATGATCTGTGCTTTCTCTAATACGCAACGAGATATACTTGTTGGTCTTATGCTCGGAGATGGAAATCTCGAGTTTAATGGCTACCGAGGTACTCGATTGCAAATAAAGCAATCGGAGGAGAAAGAAGGGTATGTGCTCTGGCTTCACAGCCAGTTTGCAGATCTCGTACGGACTCCTCCGCAGCAACGAATGGATACACGTCAATGGTATTTCGGGACGCGCTTCTTCGAGAATTTAGAAGATCTAAGAAAGATTTTCTATAGCGATCGAAAGAAAGTTGTTCCTGCAAATATCAATGATCTGTTCCAGTCACCGCTCACGCTCGCGGTGTGGTTCATGGATGATGGACGGCTCGATTATCGAGCAAAGTCGCATTATGCGTACCGTATAAGCACTGATTCCTTTACGGAATCAGAAGTGAAGCAGTTGCAAACATTGTTGTTAGAGAGATTTGGCATAGTGGCAAAAACGTATTTGTCACTGTGTCGAGGAAAACGCTATCCAAAGCTTTATATCGGAAAGGAAGGACGTGATCAGTTTACAAAGACTGTCGCTCCCTATATCCTTCCGTGCTTTGGATACAAGCTTCCTCCAGATTATCGCCAATATATCTTGACCCCTCAGAGACTACACGCCGAGCCCCGCATACGAACATAAGCGGGTGATGATATAGTCCGATCCCTACCGTGAGGTAGGTGGTCTCCTTACAAGAGACCTCTAAAACTGAATGGCCAGCAGGAGCGGTAATACAGAGGCCCCAAGCATTATCCGGAATCACTGGGCGTAAAGGGTGTCAAGGCGGTTATGTTAGTCGTTCGTTAAATCTGGGGGCTCAACCTCCAGCCTGCGAGCGAAACGGCATAACTTGAGGTCGGGAGAGGTATGTGGAACTCATGGTGTAGGGGTGAAATCCGTTGATATCATGGGGAACACCAAAGGCGAAGGCAGCATACTGGCCCGAATCTGACGCTCACACACGAAAGCCAGGGTAGCGAATGGGATTAGATACCCCAGTAGTCCTGGCCCTAAACGTTGCTCGCTCGCTTTACGGAGTATCGACCCTCTGTGAGGCTAAGCTAACGCGGTAAGCGAGCCGCCTGGGTAGTACGATCGCAAGATTAAAACTCAAAGGAATAGACGGGGACTCGCACAAGTGGTGGATGATGTGGCTTAATTCGTCGATAAGCGAAAAACCTTACCAAGGCTAGAAACCATGCTGCACGCTCCCAGAAACGGGAGAAGCCTTCGAGGGTGCATGGCAGGTGATGCATGGTCGTCGTCAGTTCGTGGCTTGAGCTGTTCCCTTCAGTGGGGTAACGAACGCAACCCCCGTTGTCTGTTAAATTTTCAGGCGAGACTGCCCCCTCACGGGGGAGGAAGGTGGGGATGACGCCAGATCAGCATGTCCCTTGATGCCTTGGGCTGCACACGTCATACAATGGGTGGTACAGAAGGACGCAATACGGTAACGTGGAGCAAATCCCAAAAACCACCCCCAGTACGGATCGAGGTCTGCAATCGACCTCGTGAAGCCGGAATCACTAGTAATCGTGGGTCAGCACACCACGGTGAATACGTTCTCGAGTCTTGTACTCATTCAAAAAAGTGCTCGGCAGGTATATAATCCAGTCCGTTAAAATCGGACCCAGATCTCTGAACGTGATCTGCGTAGCAAACGGACAGTCGGAGAACCGCGAGGTTCACGGCAGAGGGTCCTAGTAGCAAAAAGCAGCCCTCCTGTAGTGATACAGGTAATGAAGCGTTCGCGACCCATCCTGGTGAGTGATGGGGAAGCGGGCCACTGAAAAGCTTCGAGCGGATGCAAGGAACGGAATATATACTGACCCGAGGAGATCTCATGAGGGTAGAGGTTATACACACCTCATGAGAAGTCAGCTGCGTCGTAGTAAGTATTGCAAAATACTGAAGGACAAAACCGGTATCAGTAAGATACTGGGCTCGCGTAGTACGAGAAATTCGTACGCTACGTGGGAACGCGAAATTGACCTCAATTATCGCAATCCGCCCGTCAAGTCAGGGAAGTTGGGGGTACCCGAAATCTTGGTTTATCCAGGACTACGGTAAATTCAATGACAAGGACTAAGTCGTAGGGGCAATCTGCCCTAGTTGCGACTCTAAGCGAGTAATCGCTTTGCAATCAATTCGGCTATATGCTGGAACATCTGAGTATCCCTCGCTACGAGGTATAATAATAATTATGCCCGTGACAATGCGTAGGGTGCAGAAAATCAGCAGGGAAGGCCCTGGGGGACAGCAACTCAGCTCGTCCTCTAGGGAACCCTCAGAGACTACACGCCGAACTCCTCGGTGGACAAAGCGGCAACGCATCGCTCTTGCATACCTTAATGGTGCGCTTGGTGACGCGAGCCGCAATAAGAGATCACGCATCCGCTATGCGCAAAAGTATCCAGAATGGCTTCGAATGCTTCAGCAGTTACTTGCTGAACTTGGAGCGAAATCCTGGATGTATAAGGAGGGAAAACAGCGCTCAGTATTCGTACTTGAGACTTGCTGTCCTCAACTTGATTTTGCATGTAACGGAGAGCATCTTGAAACGCGAGACGAAAGAATCGCCTACCTTCAAGGGTTCTTCGATGCTGAAGGTGGTGTTCCGCATGGGATACACGCACGCTTCTATATTCAGTTAGTCCAAAAAGACCGACCGAAAGTAGAGATGCTTGCTCGCATGCTGGACACACTCAGTATCAAGACTGGTGTCGTACATAATCCAAGTGTTCGTGTTGATCCTGAATACTGGAGAGTATTCGTATCGACCCGTTCGCATGCTGCGTTCGCGCAGATAATTGGTTCGCGACATCCGGTCAAAGGACCGATCCTCCAGACGAGGATGAAGATATAGTCCATGCCGCATGGCGACATGCGGGAAATCATGAACAAGGCACGGCTAGCGGAAGCTGGTCGTGGAACATATCCAATCGGAATGAGAAGTCAGAAATGACTCTCTCCGGTCGATTATCGCTCTTCGGAGAGATAGGGAGATGGCGCTGCGTCCCTAAACGCGCGCACGGACGCCGGAAAAACGCACCGGTAGTTTGGTAGGAGCGCTCAATTGACGCTCGTACTGGACTGAATAGGCGGAACACAAGAGTACGTCATGTTCAACATTTCATTCTAACTATCTGAAAAACCCCGTGCGGAACGATTCTCCTTGGAGTATCGTTCCGCACGGGGTTTTTCTGTAGTAGGCCAAAGCTGGAAGGAAACCCAGGATTCTGGTAGTATCCTCTAGTTCAGGGAGACAGAAGAAACAGGCAAGCGTAGCTCAGTTGGTAGAGCACTCGACTGATACTCGAGCGGTCGTAGGTTCGAATCCTACCGCTTGCACCAAGAGAAGAAGCCGGTCCCTGGGGACCGGCTTCTTCTATACCCACCTTATGTTCACGGAGACTCACTCGTCCCGGTATACTGCATCTATATGCGACACATGCTCATTGTGCTTGGGATCTCTCTCGCTGCCATCGTGGTTGGTGCGGGTCTCTATTTCTACGGACCGTCTGAATTGCGCGAGACACCGGTGCTGAATGGAACAGAAGCCTCAGCGCTTAGTGCAGACCAGGCCGTCCCTGTTTCGTTTGCGGTACTTGCAGAAGGTACGAATGCGTCGAGCGTTTCCGAACGCAAGAACTTCGCGGTATATACCGAAGAAGATTTCGCACGTCTATGGGCTATGGCGTATGACACAGACGGAGAAACGATGCCATCGATTGATTTCGATACCCAGTACGTAATTGGGGTGTTCGCTGGCGAGAAGTCGAGCGGAGGACACACTATCGAGGTGGCGAGCGTTACGGACGCGAGCTCAATCCGAACGGTCTCCATGGCCCTCACGCGTCCAGGGGAGGGCTGTATGGTGTCAGAGGCTCTCACGAGCCCATTCCAGCTTATTTCCGTGCCGGTATCAGACCGGGAGCTCGCACGCACCGAGACCGAGGTCGTGACTGTCTGCCAGTAGCCGTATTGTGAGAATGCGCTAGGATTCCAGAGTGGAACTACAGAGCTATTTCTCCGGGAAGAAGATAACCGTTATGGGACTCGGCCTTTTGGGTCGGGGGGTTGGCGATGCACGCTACCTGGCTTCCCAAGGGGCTGAGCTCATTGTTTCGGACCTCAAGTCCAAAGAGGACCTTGTAACGTCTGTTGAGGCACTTTCCAGCTTCCCGAACATAACCTTTGTCCTTGGCGAGCACCGGCTCGAGGATTTCCAGGACCGGGATTTCATACTTAAGGCCGCAGGCGTACCACTCGATTCAATCTATATAGATGAAGCGAGGAAGGCAGGGGTACCGATCAAAATGAGCGCCTCCTGGTTCAAGGAGCTTTCTGGTATTCCGCTCATCGGCATCACGGGCACGCGCGGCAAGTCCACCGTTACCCACATGCTCCACGACATACTTTCGGCTGCAGGCGGAAAGATTCTTCTTGGCGGGAACGTGCGGGGCGTTTCAACGCTCGCGCTTCTTGAAGAGGCGACGCCTGAGCACACCGCACTCTTCGAGCTCGACTCCTGGCAGCTTCAGGGATTCGGGGAAGACCGTATGAGTCCAGAACTTTCACTCTTCACAACGTTCTACCCAGACCATCTTTCGTATTACAAGGACGATATCGATGCGTACCTAGCAGATAAGGCAAACATTTTCCTGTACCAGAAGCCAAGCGATACACTCATTCTCGGCGAGCAGATGGCACTTACCGTTATAGACAAGTATGAGAACCAGATTGCGTCAAAGGTTCAAGTTGCCGGAGAGAAGACGCTTCCGGAAGGTCTCGAGCTCTTGGTACCAGGCGAGCACAACCGGTACGATGCGGCGCTTGCGCTTGCGGCAGCGCGTGCGCTTGGTGTGGACGACAGCATAAGCGTGAAGGCGCTTGAAGCCTTCCTTGGTATTCCGGGCAGGTTGGAGCTCGTTGCGCTCAAAGACGGTGTTTCCTTCTACAACGATACGAACTCAACTACACCAGAGGCGACAATCGTAGCGCTCCATGCGCTCGCAGAAGAGGGAGGTGCGCGCATCAATCTCATCTTGGGCGGGCATGACAAGGGACTCGAAATGAAGAACCTTCTTGAGCTTATCGGCGAGAGTACGAAGCATGTTTCGCTACTTGCCGGGAGCGGTACAGATCGCATCACGGAGTCTCTTCCGGATGCGCCTATTTTTGATTCGCTTGAGGAAGCGGTTACCGATGCGAGGAGTCATGCAGAGCCCGGAGACACAGTACTCCTTTCTCCGGCCTTTGCGTCCTTTGGTATGTTTACGAACGAGTATGATCGCGGCGACCAGTTTACTGCTATCGTTAAGGGTCTATGACCAGTATCTATCAGCATACGGTTGAGAATCCATTCCATATTTCGGTTGGGGCGGTGTTGGTAAACGAAAAAGGAGAGATATGCGTGCATACGTTTCCGGTCAGTGAGCTAGCACAAGATTTGCAGGCTACTCTTTCTGTTGAGCGACTCCACATTCTTATGCGGGAATCGGTCGAAGAAGGGGAGACCTTGAGTGAGGCAGTACTACGAGGTCTTCAAGAAGAGTTCGGCGCCACGGGTACGGTTAAGCGCTATCTAGGGTCGTTGTGTGGGCGAGCTTTCTCGCCGAAGGGAAGTTTTGAGAAAACTACTCTTTATTTTTTGGTGGAGCTCGATCAGATGGGCGAGCGACCAGAAGATCTCGAGTCCTCCTCGGAGCTTCGGTGGATTGAGCCCGGCTTTCTTATGGAAAAGATGCGCGCCCAAAGGAGCGACATACGAGACGATTTAGATGAGTCAGGGATAATCGAAAACTATGTCAAATATCGCTAGTGTAAAGAAGGTTCACTTCGTCGGTATTGGCGGGATTGGTATGTCTGCACTTGCGCAGTACCTCGTTGATCTTGGCATTGAGGTTACGGGGTCTGATCGCGACGCAAGTCCCGTTACCGATCTCCTCGAGAGTCGGGGAATTTCCGTGATGCTCACGCAGGTAGCAGAAAACGTGCCAAAAGATGCTGACCTCATTGTTTATTCTGAGGCGGTATGGGCAGATAATCCTGAACGAGCACGAGCAACGGAGCTCGGTATACCGCAGAAGTCATACTTTGAGGTGCTCGGGGACGCGTCAGAAGCGAAGCGCACCGTTGCCGTATCTGGAACGCACGGGAAGACCACAACCACCGGCATGCTGGCGCGGATCCTTCGCGATGCACAGGTGTCTCCAACGGCTATCGTTGGAAGCCTGGTACGGGACTTCGGCTCGAACTATCTCCCCGGCTCGTCCGACTGGCTCGTGGTTGAGGCATGTGAATACAAGCGTGACTTCCTTACGCTTGCTCCGGAGATTTTGGTTATAACGAATATCGAGCTCGACCACACCGATTACTACAAGGACCTCGAGGACGTGCAGAACGCGTTCAGGACGCTTGCTGAGAAACTACCACCCAACGGCACTATCATTACGGACGCTACGCACCCGAACATTGCGCCAGTACTCGAGGGTCTTTCAGCAAAGATTGTCGACTATACGCTCGAGCCGTCATATGAGACGCGTTTCCCGGGCGAGTACAACAAGATGAATGCACGTGCTGCCGCTGCCGCTGCTCGTATTGTTCTTCCAAGCATCACTGAGTCACAGATTGCCGATGCACTTGCAGCGTTCGAAGGTACCTGGCGCAGGTTTGAATACAAAGGAACAACAAAGAAGGGTGCCGGTGTGTATGACGACTATGCGCATCATCCAACCGCAGTCCGCAAGACTATTACGGAGCTGCGTGCAAAGACAAACGGACAGGTGTTTGTTGCGTTCCATCCACATCTCTTCAGTCGCACCCGTGATCTGCTCGACGACTTCGCAACTGCATTTGAAGGAGCGGACAGGGTGCTTATTGCACCAATCTTTGCGGCACGAGAGATCGATGACGGTACCGTATCGAACGCCATACTTGCAGAACGCATTCGAGAAAACGGCGTCGTTGCGGACGCCATGAGTCTTGAGGAGATCAATGACGTTCTTGAAAGCGAGCCGGGAGACCAGGATCTCATCATGACCATGGGTGCAGGGAATATATATAAGATTGCTGACCAGCTCGTGAAGCACTAGGGTTCCGGGCGTATTCTGATACAGTCTTTCCATGCAGGGCACTCTCTCCGTTGTCGCCACCCCGATCGGCAATCTCGCCGATATCACGCTCCGTGCGCTCGATACCCTGAAAGCCGCTGACGCCATCGCTTGCGAGGATACGCGCGTAACCGCAAAGCTTCTGGCTCGCTACGACATTCAGAAGCCGCTCCTTATCTTCCATGCGCAGAGCGGCCGCCATGCCTCGACCCGTATTCTCCAAATGCTCGCGGAAGGGAAGCATATCGCGCTCGTGACGGACGCCGGGACCCCGGGCATCTCGGACCCAGGAAGTGCGCTCGTGCGCGAGGTCCGCGATACGCTTCGCGAGGACGCCCGAATCGAGGTTATCCCAGGACCTGCTGCGGTAACGGCTGCACTTTCGATTGCAGGCGTGCCTACCGACGAATTCACGTTCCTCGGCTTCCTCCCCCATAAGAAGGGAAGGCAAACGCTCTTCAAGGAAATTGCCGACTCAACTCGGACCATGGTCTTCTACGAGTCCCCGCACCGTATCGAGAAGGCGCTCGCCTCGCTTTCTGACGTCCTCGAGGATGACCGAAAGGTTATTATCCTTCGCGAGCTCACGAAGATGTTCGAGTCCTTTGTTGAGGGTACGGCTGCTGAGGTTGCCGCCCATTTCGCCGAGAAGCAGGACCAGGTACGCGGCGAATTCGTCGTTATCGTCACGCCTGCGTAGCGCTCTACGAGGGGCAGGGTATACTGTCCTCAATGTCTCGAAGCCTTATGCTCATTGTGCTTGGCGCACTCACCGTGCTCTCACCCTTTTCAGGACTCCCTATGAGTATCCTTACCTGGATACTGCCGCTCTTCGGTCTTGCGGTTGTGGCAATTGGCGTGTCGTATCGCAGACAGCCTGCCCGAGCCTCGCATGAAGCATCTCTCTCCACATCTTCGTAATCCGCTGGTCCTCATCGTAGGGCTCGGTGTCCTGATACTCCTTCTCGGCCTCCTCGTTATCCCGCACGCAGCCGCGACGCGCTTTGATCGTAGTAGCGAGACCGCTACCTCTACACTCGATACGCTCTTCAACAAGGAGCCGGAGAAGCCAGTCTTTGATAACGCGGCGTATGACGCGAAGATGCTCTCGATGGCGAATTATGCGTCTACCACCTCGACGACTACTGAGCGTATCTGGCCCGTAAAGGCTGCCTATCCAAAGGAAGGTGCTTTGCTGCCGTTCAATCGCATCATCGCGTACTACGGAAACTTCTACTCAACGAAGATGGGTGTCCTCGGCGAGTACCCCGAGGCACAGATGCTCCAAATGTTAGCTAGCGAGCAAAAGAAATGGGAGACGGCTGACCCGAAAACTCCAACAGTCCCTGCGATCAACTACATTGCCATAACGGCGCAGGAGCTTCCTGGAAAGGAAGGGAAGTATATCTTGCGCATGCCCGACACGGAGATTGATAAGGCGGTAGAGCTTGCGAAGAAAATCGACGGTATCGTTATCCTCGATATCCAGATCGGGTTCTCAACACTCGAGCATGAACTCCCGATGCTTGAGAAGTATCTTGCGATGCCGAATGTGCACCTCGGGCTCGATCCGGAATTCCATATGATTGGCGAAGATCCACCGGGTCACGTCATTGGTTCGTTTGATGCACGAGATATTAACTACGCGGCAGAGTACATGGCAGAGCTCGTACGGAAGCATAATCTACCGCCAAAGGTTTTGATTGTGCATCGCTTTACACAGCGCATGGTTACGAATTACCAGAACATCACACCGCTTCCTGAAGTGCAGGTGGTCATGGACATGGATGGCTGGGGCCCACCACTGAAGAAGATCAATACCTATAAGGCGTTCGTGGCACCAGAACCGGTCCAATTCACAGGATTCAAGATCTTCTACAAGAACGACCTGAAGCCGCCGTCTGAGCGCTTGCTTACACCAGGCGACCTCCTGAAGCTCACGCCGCAGCCAATGTTCATCCAGTATCAGTAATCAAGGCTTGGTCGGCGGCCCATGGTCTGAGGATTGTGGTATAATGTGGCTATGAAGCACGGAACATTTCCTATCATTCTCCAGAAAGAGCAGGAAGGCGGCTACTCCGTCTCAAATGTTGCGCTGGAAGGCTGCTACTCTCAGGGCGAGACCGTAGAAGAAGCGCTCGAGAACATCAAAGAGGCAACGCTCTTGTGTCTGGAGGATGCTGACTCAGCCACTGCCAAGAGCAAGGACGTGAGTCTTCACATGGTCACGGTCTAGTATATGCCGAAGCTCCCTATCCTCTCGGGAGCGGAATTGATACGCATACTCGAACGACATGGATACGAACAGGTTAGGGTACGAGGGAGTCACGTGCGCCTGTACCCTTCGGTGCCTACTTCTGGCTTGAAAAAAGTGACTGTCCCGCTCCATAAGGAGATCAGGCCAGGTACACTCCTGAGCATCATGAGGGATGCAGGACTAGGTGTCGAAGATGTTGATGACTAATCCAAAGGAGAGACCGATCGGAAGAGTCGGTGTTCGAGTATAATCCTTATATGGAGAATCCGGATCGCGTCACCTATTTTGCGGCCACTGATGCACGCGGAAAGCGCGTACCGTTTGGCATAAAGGCGAAAGACCGCTCGAAGCACATGTACGTCATCGGGAAGACGGGTATGGGTAAGTCGACAATGCTTGAGAACATGGCCATTCAGGACATACGGAACGGAGAGGGTATGGCCTTCATCGATCCGCACGGCAGCGCGGTTGATAAGCTGCTCGATTTCATACCAGAAGATCGCGTGAAGGACGTTGTGTACTTCGCACCGTTCGATCTCGAAAACCCTATCGCATTCAACGTGATGGAGGACGTTGGCTATGACAAGCGACACCTCGTGGTGTCAGGGCTCATGGCTACCTTCAAGAAGATCTGGGTTGATGCGTGGTCGGCACGTATGGAGTACATCCTTACGAACACCTTGCTCGCGCTCCTTGAATATCCAGGCGCGACGTTGCTCGGGGTGAATCGTATGTACACCGACAAGAACTATCGCAAGAAGGTGGTTGAGAACATCAAGGATCCGGTTGTGAAGGACTTCTGGGTAAGCGAGTTCGCGAACTATGGAGACCGCTATACCCAGGAGGCGACACCGGCCATTCAGAACAAGATCGGCCAGTTCACCTCAAACCCTCTTATTCGAAACATCATCGGACAGCCACACTCGTCCTTTGATATCCGTGACCTCATGGATAACCGAAAGATTCTCCTTGTGAATCTGTCGAAGGGACTTGTGGGCGACACCAACATGCAGCTACTCGGCTCCATGCTCACCACGCGTATCTTCCTCGGTGCGATGAGTCGTGCGGACCTGCCGTCCCATGAGCTCGCAAAGACGCCAAGCTTCTATTTCTACGTGGACGAGTTCCAGAACTTCGCGAACGAGAGCTTCTCGGAGATTTTGTCCGAGGCTCGCAAGTACCAGTTGAGCCTCATTATCGCGCATCAGTATGTGGCACAAATGGAAGAAGAGGTGCAGGCAGCGGTGTTCGGCAACGTGGGAAGTACGGTGTCCTTCCGCGTGGGTCCACTCGATGCGGAGCTTCTTGAGAAAGTATTCATGCCGAAGTTCCTGCAGGAGGATCTCGTTAATCTCGGATTCACGCAGATATACCTATCTCTCATGATCGATGGCGTTGGTTCGCAGCCATTCTCTGCGGTTACGATTCCTGGTATCGAACCGCCGCCACGTTCCTATCGTCTTGAAGTGCTCGAGAATTCACGCCAGCAGTTCGCAACCAAGCGTGCTGGTATCGAGAATGCCATCCTCACAGAACTCTCTCAGGCAGCTGAAGAAGCGGCCATGAATCACAAGGCAGCGTCTGCGGGTCCGGCCAATAAGAAGCCGGGCATGGGTGCGCCCCGTAGGGAAGACCGACCAGCTCCGAGAGTAGAGGCATCGCGCAGGGAAGAGCGTCCTGCACCCCGGCCTGAGCGAGTAGAGCGTCCAGCGCCTCCGCAAGCCGCAAAGACCGCAGACGATCTTAAGGCAATCTTGCGCGCAACTGTTGCGAACGTTGAGAAGAACAAGCAGAAGAAGCAGGGAGGGAAACAAGAATCCTTAAAGGATGCGCTCCGCACTACGATTGGGAACGTACCGCAGGCGCCAGTGCCACCTGCGCCTAAGAGTCCCGCTCAAGAACCGAAGCCCGTGTTCGAAGTCCCGGAAGAAACACTGCGCTCCCTTTTTAAAGATGTATAAAACACTCGCCGTGTGTCTTGTTGGTGTAGGAGCACTCGCCCCGATGCCAACGCATGCGGCAGTAACCATAAGCGAGATTGCCTGGATGGGAACTTCCGTTGATAGCGGGAGTTTTTGCGAATGGGTAGAGCTCGCAAATGATGGTCTTGAATCAGTGTCTCTCTCGGGATGGACCCTGAAGACTACTGATGGCGGCATGTCAGTATCGCTTGCGGGCAGCATAGATGCTGGAGGTTTCTATCTAATAGAGCGCTCAACACCAACGGCATGTCCTGATCCAGTTCCAGGCATTAGTGCTGACCTGAGTCGTACGTTCGGTGGCGGTCTTTCAAATGCCGGAGAAGTATTGGTGCTTGCATCCGGAAGTACTGAGATGGATCGGATAGATGCATCCCTAGGATGGGAGGGATCGGTGGGTGGTGATAGTGCCCTTAAATACACAGCTCAGAGGAACGGGACAGCATGGGTTACAGCCGTAGCGACACCGCGGGCACTGAATGCAACTGAATCAGTTGCGGTAGTTACGAGCTCTTCAGAGACAACTACTTCCTCATCAAAGAAGACTGTCGGGAATCCCGTACCAACGCTCCTCATTGAAACGGGCGGAGATCGTGTTGTCTCTACGAAAGCGCATACGAAGTACCAACCGATTGTCTATGACAGTACTGGGCGCCATGTGCGGCAGCCGTATCTCACGTGGGCGTTCGGGGACGGCGGAAGACACGTAGGAACTAATGTTGAGCATGCGTATCGAGAACCTGGAGAATACCTCGTCGTTGTCCGTGCACAAGACCGCTACAGTCAGGGCACTGCATCGTTCATTGTTACGGCAGACCCAGCAGACATACACATTACGGGTCTCTCTGAGAAGGGAGTAACTCTCAAGAATAGCGACACCCGTATTCTCGATCTTTCTCGATACCAGCTTGTATCAGGAAAGCAACAATTCAAGATTCCTGAAGACACCCAGATACTTCCGGGCCGCGCGGTTATCTTTCCGCCAGAGACAACCAGGCTTGCAACGACAACATCCTCTATAAGTCTGTTGTATCCGAGTGGGGAGGTAGCGTCTGTCTATACGCATGCCACGACGACGCCAGCAGTGCTACCTAAGACCTCTGAGCCCAGTACTAATGTATTGAGAGCGGTCGAAGTACCAGCCAAAGCAGCGCCTCAGAATGATCAGACTATGATGGTCCCTGCCCAGACAATTGAACCTGTCGGGGCAGGGACGCTTTCTGCACTTCGAGCCTTTCTGGCGCCACTCTGGCCTCCTGTCCCGGAATATCGTAGGCTTTCCATAGTACTTCCATGAGCAAACTCATTCTCGTAACCGGGGGCGCCGGCTTTGTCGGTTCGCACCTCGTGAAGCGTCTCGTTGCTGAAGGGCACCGAGTTATTTCGCTTGATAACTATTTCGCGGGATCGAGAGAGACTCATGTAGCTGGTGTCGATTATCGCGAAGGGCACACTAAAGATATCGAATCTCACGTGCCTGAGTCGCCAGACCTCGTGTTCCACCTTGGAGAGTACTCGCGTGTAGAGAAGAGCTTCGAAGACATTGAGACAGTGTGGGACCTTAATAAGACAGGAACGTTTGCTGTCCTTGAGTTTGTGCGTCGTCGAGGATCTAAGATCGTCTATGCCGGTTCCTCTACGAAGTTCGGTGACGATGGCGCGGGGCGCGATCAGAGTCCGTATGCATGGGCCAAGGCTACCAATACCGAGCTCGTAAAGAACTACTCATCGTGGTTCGGTATTCCGTACGCTATTACGTATTTCTATAACGTGTACGGACCGGGAGAGCGTGCCGGAAGTTTTGGAACAGTAATCGAGATTTTCCGCCAGAACTATTTGTCGGGACGACCTTTTACTATTACTGCGCCAGGAACGCAGCGACGCAACTTTACGCACGTAGAAGACATTGTTGAAGGCCTAGTGCTCGTTGGAGAGAAAGGAGAAGGTGACGAGTATGGTCTAGGTGACGAGCGTGCGTATGCGATTAAGGAGGTTGCAGAGCTTTTCGGTAGCTCGATAATTATGCTCCCGGAACGTCCCGGGAATCGTATGGGATCGAGTCTTGAGACTGCAAAAGCGCGTGCTCTTGGTTGGGAACCAAAGCGTCATCTCGCAGACTATATCAAGAGTATTAAGGAGAGCGGTGAGATACGCATAAAGAAAGAAGCTCGAGTGCTTGTCTTCACTACAACCTTCTATCCAGTTGAGGGTCCTGCAGAAGAAGCGCTCTGCGAACTTATGAAGCAGTTGCCCGACGTACAGTTCGATATCGTAACGACCCTTTACACAAAGAAAGCAAAGGACGTGCAGTGTCCTGCAGCCAACGCAACGCTCCATCGTGTTGGGTGGGGAACACCGTTTGATAAGCTGCTTCTTCCGTTCCTGGGCGGAAGCATTGCCCGCAGGCTTGCACGGGAACACGAGTACCTATTTTCCTGGTCTGTCATGGCAAGCTACGGTACGCTCGCAGCACTTTCGGTGCGCAGGGACCGTAAGCTTCCGCTTTTGGTAACACTTGCCGACCAGTCTCTCGCTTTCCATGAGCGTCTCTTCCTCAGACTCGTTATAGGCAGTGTCGATCAGGTATATGCTTCCAAGCCCGAACAAGGACAAAGGTTGGGATCGCTAGAGTCCCGTATGCGCGCACGCAGGACCTTGGGTGAGGGAGATGCGTTCGCGAACCAGATTCGTTTTGCTTACTCCCAGATCTTAAATAAGCGAGAGCGGAAGATATGAGACGAGTTCTGATTTTTTCGCTCAACTACTACCCGCGCTTCATTGGGGGAGCAGAGGTTGCCATTAAGGAGATAACGGATCGTATCTCTCCAGAAGAGATTGAGTTCCATATGGTAACGCTCCGTATGGACTCCGAACTTCCAAAGACCGAGCAGATTGGGAATGTGATTGTGCATCGTATCGGACCAACCAAAAAGAACCCGAGCATCGCTGACCTACAGAAAGCACCACTCCATTTCAATAAACACCTTTATCAGTTCCTTGCTGCATGGGAGGCGCAGAGGCTCCATGCGAAGTTTCGCTTTGATGGAGTGTGGGCGATGATGGCTCATTCATGTGGTATTCCAGCTGGAATCTTCAAGACCTTGAATCCTAAGGTTACGTACCTGCTCACCCTTCAAGAAGGCGATCCACCTGAGCATATCGAACGTCTCGCAAAGCCGGTTTGGCCGCTCTTCAAGCAAGGATTTACGAGCGCAGATCATCTCCAGCCTATCTCGAACTTTCTTCTTGCATGGGGGAGACGTATGGGATTTGCGGGAGACGCTGCAGTTATACCGAATGCCGTAGATACGGCAAAGTTCATGCAGTCCTATAGTCCTGAGGAAGTTTCGGAAATGAAACAGAATCTTTCAAAGAAGACTGACGACGTCTTTCTTGTAACAACCTCACGCCTCGTGCACAAGAACGCTGTTGATGATGTTATTCGTGCACTGCCACTCCTTCCTGAGAATGTCTCATTCCTTATCTATGGCATTGGTCCGGACGAAGAGAAGCTTCAGGTCCTTGCGAAGGAACTCAATGTATCTGAACGAACTCGCTTCATGGGGCAGATTGCGCATGCAGAAATGCCGCTGATGCTCGCTGCATGCGATATCTTCATCCGTCCATCGCGGTCTGAGGGAATGGGTAATTCTTTTGTTGAAGCGATGGCCGCTGGGCTCCCCGTTATCGCAACACAAGAAGGTGGTATTGCAGACTTCCTCTATGACGAAACTCGCAATCCGGACAAAGAGACTACTGGCTGGGCCGTTGATAGCGATAGTCCTGAACAGATAGCGGCAGCGGTAACTGATATTCTGACGCGCCCTGAGAAGGTCTCGAAGGTTCGTGACACCGCCCTTACGATGGTGCAGAAGCGCTACGACTGGGATACGGTCGCTAAAGATATGAAAGCCCTGTTTGTACGCATGTTCGCGGGTTAGAATGGCCTCTATGCGGCTCCTCATAGCCACCCCGTTATATCCACCCGATCCTGGGGGTCCTGCTACCTATGCAAAGATACTTGAGCAGGAATTGCCCGGTCGGGGGATCCAGGTAGCGCTTCTAAAGTTCAGCGATGTGCGACGCTATCCAAAGATAGTGAGACATATCGCGTATTTCATTCTCCTTGTACGTGCAGGAAAAGACTCTGATGCAATTCTCGCACTCGATCCGGTCTCAACGGGTTTCCCGGCAATGCTCGCAGCGAGACTACTCAAGAAACCCTTCTTCGTGAAAGTAGTAGGGGACTATGCATGGGAACAAGGAACGCAGCGCTTCGGTATACGCGTCTCGCTCGACGAGTTCGTACGCACGAAGCATGTACCGTTCTCAGTAGAGATTTTTAGAATGATACAAACATACGTTGCGCAATCAGCACGGACGGTTATTGTGCCGAGCGAATACCTTCGTGGCATCGTATCGCGCTGGGGTATCGATACGGAGTGTGTAACCGTTATCTACAACGCCATGCAAGAAGAGGAGGAAGGGGTACTTCCTCCTTCGGTGGAAGGTCTAACGCGTCCGCGCATTGTTTCTGTTGGAAGGCTCGTGCCATGGAAGGGGATGCCAGGACTCATCGATGCAATGACAACGGTACAAGAAGAGTTCCCGGATGCGGTGCTTCTTATTGCTGGAGACGGTCCCGATCTCGACGCACTCGAACGCTTCAGTCACGCGCGGCTCAAGAAGGGAGGGTTGTTACTCGGTCCGCTTCCGCACCCTGATACGCTTGCACTCATACGGGACGCTGACATCTTTGTCCTTAACTCAACATACGAAGGACTCTCGCATCTACTTATAGAGGCACTCGCGCTCGGCAAGCCGGTTATCGCAACCAATGTTGGAGGAAATCCTGAGCTTATCGAGGACGGGAAGAATGGCCTTTTGGTCCCTGTGGGGGACCGTACCGCTCTCGCTGAGGCGATCGTGCACGTGCTTAAGAACCAAAGTCACAGAGACCTTCTTGCGAATACTGCGAAAGAATCAGCGAAGCGATTCTCAACCGCAGCCATGGCAGATGCAACCGCTGCTACACTTACGCGTTACGTATGAAGGTCCTCTTTATATCAAACGACCCAGCACTCTTTGTTGAAGGAAGCGAGGTACGTGCCCGCATGCGTTCCTACGCAGAAGCGATAGGGGAGTTGTCGATTATTAGCCGCGCACCAAAGCCCCAAGAGATTCATGAGGGCTCGCTTCATCTCTATGGCGTACGTACAGGCAAGCTCTTCTCGCCCTTTACCCTCGCGTCCCGAGCGCGCACGTTAATTCTGAAGCAGGGTATAGAGATTGTTTCAGCGCAAGATCCGTTCGAGCACGGATGGGCAGCGCTTCGGGCAGTACGAGGAACGTCGGCTCGACTACACGTACAGGTACACACCGACTTCTTGTCTCCGTGGTTCCGAAGCTCGCTTGGTGTCTCGTCGTTTCCGATGCGTGTCTTGAATCGGATTCGCGTGCATATTGCAGACCATGTGATTCCTCGAGCGGCAGGGGTTCGCGCGGTATCAAAGCGAATTCAGTCTTCACTTTTGAAGCGGTACGCATCTCGCATCAAGGAGGTCCGTGTTGTACCGATTGCAATCCCGAGCGATGTACAAGAAGAGGTACCGCTTCCTCCTGCATCGTTTACGTTTAAACTTCTGGCTGTTGGAAGACTAGAATCCGAGAAGCGTCTTCCCGATGTGCTTAAAGCTCTTCATCATATCCATCCCCAGTATCCAAGTATTGGTCTGTATATAGCTGGATCGGGCAGGGAGGAAGCACCTCTCAAGAATATGGTTCGAGAGCTCGGTCTCACTGAACGTGTGGTATTCCTTGGTGCTCGTACGGACGCACAGGGACTCATGCGAAACGCGCATGCATTCATTCAGGCGAGCGCATACGAAGGATACGGCAGGACACTTGTCGAAGCGGCGCTTGCGCGCGTGCCAATCATCACGACCGACGTGGGCGTTGTGGGAGAAATATTCGAAGGGTATCGAGACGTGCTTTCGGTGCCTCCTGGTGATTCTGCTGCAATTGCGGTGCAGATCGTGGGACTCATAGAAGACGAATCCGCTCGACACTCTCTTGTTATTAATGCCGAGATCGCAGCGCGGAAGCACCTTGCCTCGAGTGAAGAGACCGTACAGGCACTATGCGACGATCTGAGAAGGACGCTTGCCCCCTGATACCCCAGGAAGAGATTCAGGGTTATCCTAGAGTATGGTCAATATCGTAACGATAGGCGGCGGAACGGGTACGTTCGTGGTCCTTTCAGGCCTCAGGAGGCTTCCAGAGGTCTCTCTTTCGGCTATCGTCACAGCCGCGGACGACGGGGGCTCTACGGGGCACCTACGAGACGCATACGGGTTTCTTCCTGCGGGGGATGCCCGCCAGGCCCTTGTGGCGCTTGCAGAGGACGGGAACGTCCTGCGAGACCTCTTTGCGTACCGGTTCGAGAAGAGCGAGGTTGCTGGGCATAATCTCGGGAACCTGTTCTTAACTGCCCTCACTGATCTTCTCGGTTCAGACGCAGCAGCGCTTGAAGAAGCATCACGGATTTTGCGAGTAGCAGGGAAGGTAATCATGGCAACTGACACACCTGCCACCCTTAAGGCTACGCTCGAAGATGGAAGCGTCGTTATGAATGAGCGAGAGATTGATGAGCGTATTGCGGGACGTTCTCGTATTGCTGAGCTCGCACTCGAGACATCGCTGTCGGTGTCGCTTGCTGCACGTACTGCCATAGAAGAGGCCGATCTAATTATTCTTGGACCAGGAGATCTCTACACGTCGAGCATTGCTGCACTCTTGCCAAGCGGTATGAAGGAGACGATTGCGGGCTCAAAGGCTCGTCTTGTATATGTCACGAACCTGTTTACGAAGACGGGCCAGACTAATGGCTATAGCGTTAGCGATCATGTACGCGAGATTGCGCGGTACGCCGGGCGCGAACCGGACGTTATATTCTTGAATGATGGTAGGCTATCGCAAGAGCTTCTTGATCGCTATGCCGAGGAAGAGGAGTATCCGCCCGTTGACGATTCCATTGATTTAGATGCGCGCGTGCAGCGCATGCCACTTGTTTCGGTCTATCAGGTTCCTGCCGTTCCGGGAGACCCGCTCCTTCGCTCCCTGGTTCGCCATGACCCGGCAAAGCTTGCTGCTGCCATTAGCACTCTTTTTGTATGAGGTACTATCTCGATTTCGATCGCACGCTCTTCGATACGGATTCGTTCTATGAGTATCTCGCAAACCGGCCGGGTCTTGAAAGGACTAGAGGGCTTCCTGCGGTAGAGCTTGTGGAAGCTCTTAATCAGATGGCGATGGACAGCACGCTTACATTCGCTCCTGGCGAACTCTCGCAGTTCTTGTTTCAGGATGCGGCAAGCTTTCTACGCGAGAAGGAGAATGCGGTTACGATTATCACCTATGGGAATGCGACGTTCCAGGAGATAAAGGTGAAGAGTGCACTTACGAGTATACCCCGTATGTCGGTTATGTATACGAATGAAGTCCGGAAGGGTATCTATCTTGCGCCGCACACCCACCTTCATGCGGGCGCGGTGCTCGCTGACGACGCTGTTGTTGAGCTTGAGATTCTTGCGGAGAAGTGTCCTTCCTTAACACTGTACGAAATGCGACGTGACGGCGGGGAAGGGGATGGACGCTGGCCGGTTATCAGGTCACTCGCAGAACTACCATGAGAGTCCTCTTCGTAACGCAGGCACTTGATCTGGATGAGCCAGTTCTGAGCACGTATCACGAGTGGGTCTCTGCGCTCGCTAACCGTGTCGATCATGTCGAAGCGATCTGCCTTAAGGAGGGAAGGCACGAACTCCCAAAGAACGTGAGAGTTCATTCGTTAGGAAAAGAGGATGGAAGGCAGTCGAAGATGCAGTATGCACTACGCTTTTTCTTGCTCTCGTGGAAGCTACGCAATGAGTATGACGTAGTGTTCGTACATATGAATCAGGAATATATCCTCATTTCTGGATGGCTATGGAAACTTCTAGGGAAACGGGTGTATCTCTGGAGAAACCATTACGCTGGTTCATTCCTCACAGACGTTACATCTTTCTTCTGTACGAAGATTTTTTGTACCTCGAGATACTCTTATACTGCGCGGTATAAGAAGACAGTGTTCATGCCGGTTGGTGTTGATGTTGGGCGGTTTATCGCTCGTGCTGGTGTTGTTCGCAAACCACAGTCAATTCTTTTCTTCTCGCGCATGTCCCCGTCTAAGCGACCCGAGATTCTCCTTGAGGTGCTCGCGTTACTTAAAGAAAAGGATGTGTCATTTACGGCATCCTTTTATGGAAGTCCGCTTCCGGAAGACGTGCCGTATTACGAGGGTCTAAAAAGGTTAGCGGAAGAAAAGGATCTTAACGATGTCGTTTCGTTCTTTTCGGGTGTTGTGAACAAAGAGGCGCCGGACGTGTTCCAGGCGCACGAAATATTCGTAAACTGTTCTCGGTCCGGCATGTTCGACAAGGTGTTGTTTGAAGCTGCGGCGTCGGGGTGCTTAGTACTTGCGGTGAGCGAGGACCTCGGAAGGGAGGCAGGGTCCGAGTTCATCTTTGATGAGGCTGATCCTACAGACCTTGCTGAAAAGATTGAGAAATGGCTCGCGATAGACCTGGTAGGAGGTACGGAAGCCCTTGAGACCTTGATGGCTATGGCGAAGCGCCATAGTTCGGGAACACTCTTTGATACGCTCTACGCCGAGATGGGCACTTAGGCCCTCCTGCATCCTTGCTTTCCCAACGCGAGTTATAAGCATATGCTAGTGTCATACTGCTATGAATACTCCTAAAATCGTCATTACCGGCGGCCTCGGCTTCATTTTCTCCTACGTCACAGAGTACTTCGTTCGGAAGGGCTGGCAGGTGGTGGTCATCGATAATCTGTCTGCGGGGGCTAATCCGGACATTATCGACGGCTCCTTTGTCCACCATAACGTCCATACGAGCAATCCGGACATCGTACCTCTCATCATAAAGGAGAACCCTGACTATCTAATCCACGCAGCGGCGATCACGGACGTCGATTACTCGACGCTCGAGCCGCATCGTACGATGACCAAGAATACGCTGGGTACGCTGCATGCATTTGAGGCTGCGCGCAGACTTCCGAACCTCAAAAAGTTCATGTACGTGGCGACTGACGAGATATACGGAGAGTGCGACCGTCCCATGACGGAAGAGGACCTTATTCAACCGAGAAATCCGTACTCGTGTTCGAAGGCGGTAGGATCCCTGGTGCGGGTCGCGTACGACAACACCTTTCCGATACTAAAGGGTAAGACCGTCGAGACGAGAATGTGTAACATCTTTGGTGCACGCCAGGATACGCGCAAGATCATGCCGCAGATAAAGAAAAGCCTCGAGGAAGGGTACTCTATCCCACTGCATCAAGACGGGACGGGATACCGAGAGTATTTGTATGTAAAGAACGTCGCACCAGCAGTCGACCTCATATTGCGCGAGGGGACCGGCGCGTACAACATCTCGCTCGGGAACGGACTTACAGTCCGCGAGCTCATACAGAGAGCAGAGACGCTCACGGGAAAAAAGGTCACGACGCACGAGGCAAATCGTCCGGGTATGGACATGCAGTATCAGGCTGATGCAACGCGCCTTCTAGATCTCGGCTGGAAGCCGCTCTACACCTTCGACGAAGGACTCAAGGAATATCTCACCGAGCATTCAGAGGAGCAGCAGAAGAAAACTCTTATTATCGGTACGAACGATCTGCTCATGGCAGGTGCGCAACGACTGGCTATAGATCAGTTGAACGCGGTAGACCGGACTGTGTTCGATGTTCACCTCGTCGTACTCATGGAGTTTCGGGGTCAGGCAACCTTCGATGATCTGATACCCGACGACGTAACAGTTCACCGCATCCGATACTCAGGACTTGCGGATATCGCTGCGTGGCAGCGCCTATATCGAGTCCTTTCTCGCGTACGTCCTGACATCGTTAAGACTGCGACGTTCTTCAGTAACATCACCTTCCTTATTTTGAAGGTGTTCTTCGGCTATGCAGTTATCGCGGCAGAGCATAATACTGTCCGCGCGAAGCCCACATGGCAGCGTTTCGTTGATCGACTCCTCCTTCCAAGGGCGTTTACGGTAGTGGCCGATTCGAAGGCGGTGGTTGATTTCGTGAGTTCAACCGAAGGCATCGCACCAGAGAACTTCACCATTATTTACAACGGTGTCGATCTTGATGCGGTCCGCTCGAGCAAGGAGCTCTATGCAAGAGATCGCGCAAGCATCCGTGCCGAATACGATATTCCTTCTGACGCGTTTGTTATCTTCACTGCGTCAAGGTTGGTCCACCAGAAGAACCATCACCTCATGCTCGAAGGCTTCGCTAAGGTGCGCGATCGAGAGAAGACATACCTCGTTATCGCTGGAGGAGGGAAGTATGCTGAAGAACTAAAAGTGCTTGCAGAGGAACGAAATATCAGTGATCGTGTCCTCTTCCTTGGTGAGCAGAAGAATCTTCATCGTCTCTATGCGACTGCTGATATGTTCTTACTCACCTCGAGACACGAGGGTTTCTGCATCGCGGCCATGGAAGGACTTGCGTTCGGTTTGCCGCTCGTGTCCACTCGCGTGGCAGGAGTGTCCGAATATCTACGGGATGGGGAGAATGGCTTCTTTATCGAGGCAACACCCGAGGACATTGCAGCGAAGATCGAACGAGTTGTTGATTTCTCTAGCGAAGAGCGCTCAGGCTTTTCGAGGGCTGCAGAGGAGACCGCAGAAAACTACAGCCTTGCGAAGTATGCTGATGAATTCACATCGCTCCTAAAGCGCATTGTGGGCGATATGGACTATTCGAATGAGTAAGCAGTACCGACCGGTGCGCTCAGTACTTCTCGCGATCCTTGCAATCGTATCTCATCTTGTGCCCGCGAGGCCTCGTATGACTGTGCTGGTATATCACGGGATTACGTCGGGTACGGATTTCTTCGCAGTTAAGCCAAAGGAGTTTGAACGCCAGCTTGAACACCTCACGAAGCGATACACGGTTGTTCCACTTGAACGCGCATTCCGGCATGCGGCGGGCGAGCCCGCAACGGAAGACAGTGTCGCACTGACGTTCGATGATGGGTACAAGAACTTCTTAACTGATGCGGTGCCGCTTCTCTGTGCGCATAACGCCCCGGCAACTGTCTTCGTACTCTCAGGTACGCCTGGCGCAGCAGACATCGGCAACGACGCTCCACTCCTTGCTACTGAGGACTTTGCGTCCGTCGCCTCCTCAACGATAGGGGTTGGTTCGCATGGAGAGACACACAAAAAACTTGCAAAGCTGTCCTACGAGGAAGCGCTCCGTGAGATGCGAGATTCAAAGCGCGTCATCGAGACTCAGTATGGGGTACCAGTGCGTTACCTTGCGTATCCGAAGGGGAGCTATAACGCTCAGACTATGCAAGCAGCGGAGCGTGCAGGCTACAAGGGTGCGGTTTCGGTAGTCGAGCGTAGCGTTAAGGTGGGAGATCTGGCGTACGCCCTGCCGCGCGTGCAGATCGACGCATCGACCTCACTCGCCGATTTCAAGGCCAAGCTCACGCCCGCCGCTGACTGGTATTATTGGCTCTGGAGTACATTTAAACGACATTAAGCGAGATACGGTATCATGTACCCAATGTTCATCGGCGTATGGAAACAGCTTGCAGCGGGGAAGACGCCGCTCCGGGCACTCATGAATCAGGCGCTTTCTGCGCATACACTCTCGACCGGAGTAGTGGTTGATCTCGGTGGCGGTAAAAATCCAAGCTACCTCAACTTCCTAAAAGGAGTAAAAGAAGCGACGTTACAGACGATCGATATGCAGCACGGGGTAGGCGAAGCACGGCTCATCGACTTCGAGAAGGATATGCTCCCTTACGTAGACAACAGTGTCGACCAGGTGCTCATGCTGAACGTGCTCGAGCATATCTATAATCATGAGTTCTTTGTCCAAGAGACACGTCGTATCCTGAAGGACGGTTCGACTGTCATAGGATTCGTCCCGTTCCTCATCAATTATCATGCGGACCCGCATGATTATTTCCGCTACACGCACGAGGCTCTGAAGCGCATATTTGCCGACACAGGATTCACCGAGAGTCGTATCGAGACGATCGGTGGCGGCCCTATGCTTCTGAATTTCAATACTATCGCGTCCTTCGCTCCACGCCTCGTTACGACGATACTTTGGCCCTTCTACTACGCGCTCGATTGCTCCCTGCTTCGTATAAAGCCAGGCTTCAAGAAGCGGTTCCCGCTCGGGTACCTGTTCGTACTTACGAAGTAGCACCATGGAAAAGATACAGGCAACGGTCGGCATCCTGACCTTCAATTCAGGAAATACGCTCGCCCGCGCGCTAGAGTCTGTGCAGAATTTTGCTGATATCGTCATCTGCGATGGAGGGTCTGCTGATGACACGCTCGACATCGCGGCGTCCTTTGGTGCTCGCGTAATAACGCAAGACAGAAACTTCCAAAACGGGAACGGCGTGTTGCGGGACTATGCAGGAGTCCGTAACCAATGCCTCGATACTGCGGTCTTCGATTGGTTTCTGTATATCGATTCGGACGAGCAAGCGACGCCCGAGCTTGTTGCGGAGATTTGCAGGATTACTGAACAGAGAGAGCCCGTATTCCTTGTCTACAATGTCTCGCCTCGTATCGTGCTCGATGGTGTTCGGATACAACACTCATCGAATTACCCTGGCTGGCAGAACCGTTTCTTCAATAAGAGAAGTGGTGCTCGGTTCCGTAAGGCTGTGCACGAGCGCATCGATTACGACAAAGCGGAGTATCCGGCAGGCTTTCTAAAGGGGCACTGGCTCTACTTCATCTCAAACAATCAGGACGGGGTGAAGAACAGGAAGTATGCGTATATGGACGCGACGCATCATGCTACGAAGAAGTCTTCCGTGTTCCTTGTTCTCGTAGGGAAGCGGCTCATTGTGCTCCTGAAGGCAGTGCTGAAGATCCTTTATAACCGCGTGCGCTATGGTAACAAGGCTAATCTTCCTCTCGTGCTCGAGTTCACGCGCGTGCAGTACCATATCTATTTCTTACAAGCGCTTGCAAGACACTTCTTTAACCGAACATCATGAGGATCGCCTACCTCGCTAACGTGCGGATACCAACGGAGCGTGCCTACGGCCTGCAGATCATGAAGACCTGCGAGGCGCTCGCGAACGCAGGTGCAGATGTGACGCTTGTGACACCGTTTCGCCGGAACACGCTTACAGATGAAGCTTTCTCGTATTACAACGTTTCCCCTGTTTTCAGGCTACTTACATTGCGCACGCCGGACTTGGTGAGCTTCGGACCTCTCGGCTTCTTATTATCGACCTTCTTTTTCGCCGAAGCAGCGCGATGGAAGAAGGAGTTCTTCGAAGCTGATCTCGTCTACTCACGCGATGCTCTCGTGCTTATACAGTACGTGCTCCTGCAAAAGCCGTTCGTGTTCGAAGCGCATGCGAAGCCTTCGTTCGCGTCTCGCGTTGTAGCCAAAAAGGCCCGAAATGTCGTGGTGATCTCCAACGGTCTACGCCGTGCATATGAAGCGGCAGGAATCCCTCCTGAGCGCATTACCGTTGCGCCGGATGCTGTCGATGAGCATCTATTCGACGGGGTGCCGGACCGTTTTGCGGCGAGAATAGCCCTCAAGCTTCCTTCGGAAGCCAGTATCGTAGTGTACGCAGGCCATCTTTATCCTCGTAAGGGAGCGGTAACGCTGGCTCGAGCAGCGACACACCTTTCTGGGATTGAGATTGTATTTGTCGGAGGCACATCGACTGATATAGCAGCCTTCAAGAAGGAGTGGGGAGTCCAGAAGAACATACGTATCGTTGGGCACGTGCCGCACGCGCAAGTAGCGTGGTATTTGCGTGCTGCTGACGTGCTTGTGCTGCCGAATTCTGGTAAGGACACGGATTCTGCGGAGTTCACCTCACCCATGAAGCTCTTCGAGTACATGGCATCCGGCACGCCGATCGTCGCATCAGATGTGCTCTCCTTGAGAGAGGTACTCAATGACGGAACCGCTATGCTCGTATCGCCTGACGATGCTCAGGCGCTTGCTGAAGCAGTGTCAGGGGCGCTTTCGAATCGGGAGGCTATGGGGGAAAAAGCAGAAAAAGCTCTCGCGCGGGTCAAAGACTATACGTGGACCGAGCGCGCCAAAAGAATCCTTACGACGTGTTAGTGGAGCCTGCGCGTAGGAAATAACCACGGACCAGGAACGCGCTTGTTGCGAGCGAGAATCCGCGCGCGATGATGCGCGCCACAATCGCGCCAACAAGGCCAAAAAGGATTGTAAAGACGATCAGTGCTGCGATCTGGATAATCGGCGTCGCGATATTGAATATGTAGAGCTCGCGTTTGGCAGCGTGTGCTTGAAGAAGGGCGGTCGGTATGGTCGCCGAAGTCATGATGAGCGATAGTGCGAAGAACTGGGAGTACCCGACAGCGTTCATATAGGTCGGCAGGAAGAGCGAGAAGGCGAATGGAGCGATAACGATATAGGCGAGCGACGCTACGCCGAGTACGCCAGTGAACGCCCATAGACGGCTCCAGAAATTACTGCGTATCTCGTCGATGCTTCGGTTAGCGAACTTCGGCATCGCGAGGGTGGAGACCGCACTGAAGAGGCCGCGTACCTGTTCTGGCATCGCTGTCGCAATCGCGTAGACAGCGAGCTGTACCGCGCCGAGGAAATGGAACACCACGAGCTTGTCGATCTGTGCCGCTATGGTCGTCAAGAGATTCATTGCACTGAAGTGCCCGATCAGCGAGCGAAGGTCTGGACTTAGGCGATCGTTCGGGCGGTAGACAACGTAGGTGTACGCGTACAGCGACATGCCAGTGAGCACTGTAAGACAGAGGTACATGAGGAGGAATACAACCGGGCTTTGGGTGTAGAACATGGCAATCCCAAGGCCGATAGCGGGGACGGCAGCGAACACGATTCCAAGCAAGGTCATCGCCTTGAAGTTTTTCTTGCCGGAGAGGTAGGCACCAAAGAGATAGGACGGCTGGAGAAGTGGACCTAGCAAGCCGATAACGAAGAAGCCGCTCGAAAGCAGCACGTTGTCCATGAAGAGATAGTAGAGGCTCGCGACAAAGGAGATGGCCATGAGGGGTAAACCACCAATGATGCTCCACAGAAAGGAGTGACGGAATGCACCTTCGAATCCGCGGGCAACGGCCTGGGAAAGGGCCGCAGGGAGCCCGGTCAGAGTGAATGCGGCAAGGATCCATAGGGCCGCGAGTAGGTAGCGGTAGGTGCCGTATACTTCCGGAGACACGAACTGTGCGAACCCGATAACAAGAAGTAGCGCGATAAGACCGCTCGCGAGCTGGTCAATCGTGAGCCACAAGCCGCCGATGCTCAGGTATTTAAGATCTGTGCGCATAGTGCGCTCGAAGAAGCCGAAGATCCGGTTCCGTTTGGGCGAGGGCGTGCTAGGGTCAGGAGGCATGACTTCAGTACTCTTATGGTAACACCGCCCGTGTATTCATAGGTTTCAGTAATGCTCTGGTATAGTACGCGTCATGGAAAGCTCCTATAATCGCACTGAGACCGCGCGCCGGTATGTGGAGTCGCGTTTCCCGAATGCTTCACCGGCTGAACGGGAGAAGATAATAAAGGACTGGGAGACGAAGCCGAAGCAGTCAGTAGGTATCGCTGCGGATTTCGAAGTGCGCGCTCATTCACTTAAAGATGCTCGGGTGCTCGATGCCGGATCAGGGAACGGAGGTATCGGTATTGCGTTCGCTGCACGTGGTGCCCTCGTCGAGGGTGTCGACATCGAGGAAGAGCTTGTCGAGGTTGCGCGTTCAGAAGCGCTGGCCGCTAACTCGTCTGCGGCATTCCGCTGGTACGAAGGGACCACGCTCCCGTTTACGGACCATACATTTGATGCTGTGCTCTCCGTGAGTGTTATAGAGCATGTGAGTGATCCGGTGCGCTATTTCAGCGAGATCCTGCGAGTCGTAAAACCCGGAGGTGTACTGTATCTCGCGTTCCCGAATCGCTTGGTACCAGTGGAGACGCACACTGGCCTCTTTGGTCTCTCGTATCTGCCTGCACCACTCGCTCGGGTATACGCGCGTGCAACCGGACACAATCCGATCGAGGATAATAATCTCCATTTCTATACGTACTGGGATATGCGTCGCTTGCTCGCGGCCGCTAGTGTTGAAGGGCGCGCTTGGAAGATACGTGAAGAAGAAGGGAAGAGTACGAGCGTCCGGGTGCGCTTCCTGAAGCATGTACTTGGCGTATTCGGTATTCCACACCAGGCTCTCTTGCCGCACGTGATGCTTCTAGTCGAAGCGACGTAGCTCGGGAGGGGCGAAGAGTTTCCTGCCACGCATCCTGTTCTGGTTTATGAGCGATGCTGCGCCGAACGCTGTCATGAGGATGAATGGCTCAACCGGCATACGGTAGCGCGCGTGTGCGATAGGTCCCGTCACAAGTGCGAAGTACATCGTGAACGAAAACAGCACCCAGGCAAGTCTCCGATTAGGAGAGCGCCACAAGCCGATGATCATCAGAAGGGTAATGATGCCCCAGAACATATTCTCTGCGAGGGTCCAGCCATGATTCTCGAGTACGGTCAGGAGCATCGGAAGCGAGAAAGGATACAGCGCCTGGATTAGGGACGGCTCTGGCTCAGGATCGAAGGTCGGGTGGAGAGCCTCCGCGAAGAACCAATAGTTCTGGGCACCACTTGAGAGGAAGAACTGGAGGAAGGTCGAGAGATGGAAGATCGCGTAACGGACAGGATGCTCGCTGATGACTTCTATCGCAACTTCTTTTAGTGCTGCGCCGCTCGCGAAGTCCATCGGTACGGGTCCTGGAGGGAAGCCCGCACGCTCGAGAAGGGTATAGCGCGCCTCTATGTTCGATACGTCGGTGAGTGATTCGTAGAACTGAACTGCATTCTGTCGGAAGAGCACGAAGGGTCCGGTTGATGCGAAGGAGAAGTGGTCGAACACTTCGTAGTTTCGGTAATACCACGGGAGAAGTGCGGCGACGAACACCACGGACAAGAGCGCGAGCGCGGTGAGATGTCGTCGCGTGATTGATCCCCACCCAATGAAGAAAACGAGGTAGGCACCGATGAAGAAAGGAATGATATACAAGGACGCCGGACGAATGTAGGTGGCGACAGCAAGAAGGAGTCCAGCAATCGCGAAGCGCACGAACTCGCCTTGCCACCTCGAGAAGAAGCAGAGATACACCGCGAGCATAAAGCAGAAGATGAACAGGGTCTCGGTCAGGAGAGAGGCAACAGCAAGGAGTGTTCCAGGGAGAAGGAGATAGAGGAGGGTAAGTGCGAAGGCCCAGCGTCTGTCCATAAACTTCTGCGCCATGGCATTGAGCAGGAGAAGTGTGAGGTAAAGGATGATGACCTGAGCTATGAGTACCGGATAGAAGCTCCCTAACAAGGCGTAGAAGGGTGCAAGGAACGCAGGGTAGCCGGGCGTTCGCCACGCATCAGGCTCGAGTGGAGTGCTGGTGCTCAGAGAGAAGACCCTGGAGTCCACCATATTTCGAGCGAGAGTCCCGAACTCTCCTGACATGGTGCCGGTAAGTGCCGGAAATTCTGTAGAAACAGGTTCTCCTGCACTGTTTGCGACATTCGTGAGGTACAGAAGACTCGCTCCTGCAGCGAGCACAGTTACTATAAAAAGGAACAAGAATGGTCGTGATCCGGTGAGCATAAAGATTAGTCTATAAAGCGATAGATAATAACGGCGAACAGAATGCGGAAGCCATCACGCCAGTTGATTTTCTTTCCTTCATTGTAGTCCCTAGGTGCGTAGGAAATAGGGACTTCAACCAGACGAAAGCGCTTCTTGAGGAGCTTCGCGATCAGTTCGTGCTCGTAGGCGAATCCGTCCGAACGAACCGTAACCGAGTCCACGCCCGTTTTCGTGAAGAGTTTGTAGCCTCCAGTGTATTCGGAGACGCGCGCCCCATACAACACGTTTGTGGCGATGGTGATCGCATGATTCCCGAGCTTGTAGAAGAGTCCCCGTTTAGGGTTCCTTGGACGTACACCCGTTACTAAGTCTGCGCGTCCTGAAAATAATGGCTCGAGAAGCGCAGGGAAGTCGGCAGGATCGTACTCGAGATCAGCATCCTGAATGAGTAAGAAGTCTCCCGTGGCATGCTTGAAGCCGGTACGGACCGCCGCGCCTTTTCCGGGCCTCTTTTCTCTAAAGACACGAACGCCCGCAAAGGCGCTCGCGATAGCGTAGGTTTCGTCCGTGGAGTTATTATCGACGACGATAATTTCCTTGGTGGCGTTTCCGATAGTGGCGCGCTGTACCCGCTCAATTACCTCCTTGAGCGTCCGTTCTTCGTTAAAGGCAGGAATGACAATGGATACCGAGGACATTGGAGCGGTGAATTACCAAAACTATACCACGCGGTATTTCTTTGACGTGCCCGACCCCGTATACTCAGAGGTACTGCTATGAGCGCTACTAAGTATGATGGCCGCGACCTCGAGGCCATGTCGTTCGCGAAGAACTATCACGAGTGGATACTTGCGATGTTTCGTCCGTTCCTTCGAGGTAAGGTGGCAGAGGTGGGGGCTGGGTCAGGAAGCTTCTCCGAGCTTCTCTTAGAGGAGTCTATCGCCGAACTCGTCGCGATTGAACCGTCTGACGACATGTACCGTCTCCTCGTTGATGAGACGAAGCATGACGAGCGCGTGCAAACGTACAACGGTTTCTTTTCAGGAATCGGTGCCGAGCGCCCTTCGTATTTCGATACGGTTGTATATGTGAACGTCCTTGAGCATGTCGAAGACGATCGGGGAGAGCTCATTGCGGTCTTCGAAGCGCTGCGGCCTGGGGGTCACCTGTGCATCTTCGTACCCGCATTGCCGTGGCTCTATAGCGCGCACGATGCGTCGATAGGTCATCATCGCCGGTATCTGAAGGGACTGCTTGTTGCAAGCGCGCGCAGTATCGGTTTTGAGATCGTAGAAGCACGGTATTTCGATTTCTTCGGGATAGTCCCATGGTTCGTACTCATGACGCTCCTCAAGACGAAGCCAGGGGCGGGAAAGGTGGCCTTCTACGATCGTCTGGTGGTCCCGGTAGCCCGTATGATCGAGTCGCTCGTTACGCCGCCCATCGGCAAGAACGTTCTGCTCGTCGTGAGAAAGCCGGAGGGGTAGCCTTAGGTCTTCTTGAAGACGAACGTCTGGTAGGCCACGTAGGCCGTAATCGCGATTACGCCGCCGCAGATGATCTGTGCCGCGATGTACCAGACGCCGAATGTCGACACGAGCACATACATGAGAGCCGTGTTGATGCAGAGGTTCCCGAATGTGACGAGAATGTATCCACCGAGCTGGATCCCCATCTGATTCGGCTCGCGATTCTGAAATGCCCAGAATTTCTGGAAGCTGAACCCGGCCGCAATGGAACCTATATAGGAGAGGATAGAGGCAAGGAGATAGTGCACCTCGCCGTACTGCACGAGAAGGAAAAGGATGAGGATGTTTACTCCCGCAGCCGACGTGCCGGCAATAAGGAAACGCAGGACTTTTTGGACCTGAGCAGAACGCAGTAGGGCGATAATCATGGCTTGTTGCCTTGGAGTATACCCTGTGTCATCCCGGATAGGCAGTTTGAATTAAGGCGTTTATACTAGCTGTACTATGAAACAAGCTGCCCACTGGATCGCGATTATTGCGCTCTTTACCATCCCGTTCCTGCCGCTCTATGTCTCAAGTGAGCTCTTCTTTCCATTCATAACAGGAAAGGGATTCGCTTTTAGAATCTTGGTTGAGATTGCACTCGTCGCGTACGTAGTCCTTGCGGTACTCGACAAACGGTATCGTCCGAAATTCTCTTGGGTACTGGCGCTCTTCGGCGGGTTCGTTCTCTGGATGGCGGTGGCCAATTTCTTCGGCGTCCATCCTGCGAAAGCCTTCTGGAGCAACTACGAGCGTATGGATGGCTGGGTAACACTGGCACATCTCTTCGCGTTCTTTGTAGTTAGCGGATCAATTCTTGCGGTTGATAAACTGTGGCGCAGATGGTGGATGTATTTCATTTCGGTGGCCGTGGTGGTGTGCGGGTATGGTGTTCTGCAGCTTATGGGCGCTGCAGACATTCACCAGGGTGGGGTACGTGTTGATGCATCCTTCGGGAACGCTATCTACCTTGCGGTGTACCTCATGTTCTCGATGTTTGTGGCTGGGTGGCTTGCAGTTCGATCGGGTAAACAGCTTAGGTACTGGCTGATTGCATTCATTGCGCTGGCGTTCGTCATACTCTTCTTTACTGCGTCACGTGGTGCGCTCATCGGTCTAGTTGCGGGAGCAAGTATTGCTGGCCTACTCTATCTCTATCTCGGTCTAAAGGATGGAAAGAGCGGGATTAAATCGGCAGGATTTAAGATCGTTGCTGGTCTGCTCGTGTCACTTGTTGTTGCGGGCGGAGCGTTCTACCTCCTCAGGGATTCCGCGCTTGTGCAGGGAGAGCCAGCGCTCGCTCGTCTTTCCACTGTCTTCTCTTTGAGTGGGGAGCTCAAGGTTCGTTCAACCATATGGGGTATGGCCTATGACGGCGTACAAGAAGATCCTCTAACGGGTTGGGGCCAGGAAGGCTTTAACCAGGTGTTCAACAAGTACTACGTGCCTGCGCTCTATGAGCAGGAGACCTGGTTTGATCGTGCGCACAACATGTACATCGACTGGCTGGTTGCGGGCGGATTCCCGGCGTTGCTTCTCTTCGTTGCGCTCCTTCTGGCGGGCATAGTTGCACTTGTTCGAGCGTCAGACGTGTCACGTACAGAACGCATGCTCCTTGTTGGCGCTTTAGTTGCGTATGCAGTTCAGGCGCTCGTTGTATTCGATAACCTCTTCAGCTACGTTCCTTTTGCTGTGCTTCTTGCTATGGCACACGCAGCATCGGGTAGACCAGTCGCTGTGCTCGAGGACCTGCCTGAAGTATCTAACCAGAACCATGCGGGTATTTTGGGAGCGGGAGGAGTTGTAGCCCTCGTTGCTCTTGTGTGGATGATAAACGTGCCGAGCATACAGGCTGCGAATCATCTGGTATACGCGGTGTCTCCGCTCCCGCAGGGTGCAAAAGCAAACCTTGAGTACTTTAAGCAGGCGCTTGGGGACGGATCGTTCGGAAGCCAGGAAATACGTGAGCAACTATCCATTCATGCGGCTAAGGTGGCTGCAGACGAGAAGATCCCGAAAGGCCTACGAAAGGACTACGTTGAACTCGCACTTCTTGAGATGGGTAAGGAAATTGAGACCTCTCCAAACGACGCTCGTCTTCGCGCACAGTATGCAAGTATTTATGAAGCTACCGGAGACCTGGACGCGTCGCTTGCTCAGATAGAAAAGGCTATCGAGCTCTCGCCCCAGAAGCAGGCGTTGCATCTTAGTAAAGCTTTCAAGCTTATAGATATGGGACGCGTTGAGGAAGCGCGTGCAGTATTCCGCTATGCGTATGCGCTCGACACCTCGTTCGAGCAGGTTGCGGTGACGGTGGCCTCTGGGTACCTATTGATGGGAGACAATGCCGAAGCGAAAGAGCTTCTCCTAGAAGCACTTGGTACCACAACACCTGACAACGAGAGTCTCTTCTTTGCCTACTATCAGACAAAGCAATGGAATGAGCTTATAGCAGTGGCGCGTGCTCGTGTCGCAGCGACGAACGATTCACCAGCAAGCAGACTAAGGCTCGGGCAAGCGCTTGCAGCAGCGGGTCGCTTTAGTGAGGCGCGCGCAGAAATAACCGCAACCATAGAGAAGTATCCTGAAGTCCGTGCAGAAGGGGAGGGACTTCTCACCCGCATACCTGTCTTACGATGATCGTTAGCGAGAACGTACCACTCTCTACACACACCACTTTGCGTGTAGGAGGCACCGCGCGATTCTTTATTGAATGCGAAAGCAAGGAAGATATCCAAAATGCTCTCGCTTTTGCGCTAGAGCACGGGCTCCTATGGAGCGTTCTCGGGGAAGGGAGCAATGTACTTGCCGGTGACGACGTCTATAACGGCGTCGTTATTGCGATACGTATTCCTGGTATAGCGTTCGTTGATGCAGGCGAAGAAGTACAGATAACCGCAGGAGCCGGTGTGGCGTGGGACGCGCTCGTGCTTGAGGCTGCCCGGTGTGGACTGTGGGGTCTTGAGAACCTAGCGGGCATTCCAGGAACTGTCGGCGCGGCACCGGTACAAAACATCGGCGCCTATGGGGCTGAGGTGAAAGACACCCTCAAGGAAGTGAGTGCTCTTGATACCCGCACCGGCCAAATACGCATCCTTGTACGAGACGAGTGTGCGTTCGGGTATCGGGACAGCATATTCAAATTTAGTGCCCGGTTCGTCATACTTTCCGTCACGTTCTGTCTACAGAAAGCAGCGCAACCGAGCATCGAGTACAAAGACCTTAAGGAGGCTCTTGCGCAAGGAACGGACCTCTCTACACCAGCATCTATTGGGAACGCAGTGCGGACTATTCGTGGACGAAAGTTTCCTGACCTTTCACTGGTAGGAACTGCCGGTTCGTTTTTCAAGAACCCAACGATTTCAGAGGAAGCCTACGCTTCACTTAAAGAGAAATTCAGTGATATGCCAGGATTCCCGAATGCACGAGGAGTAAAGATACCTACTGCTTTTATTCTCGATCATATGCTTGGTCTTCGCGGCTATACAGAAGGGAATATTTCTCTCTTTGAGAATCAGCCGCTCGTCCTTGTTGCACGCAACGGAGCAACACAAAAAGAGATAGATACCTTTGCAAATAACATTGCAGCGCGCGTGCATGATGCAACAGGAATTTTTATTGAACGAGAAGTAAGAAATTTTCCAACGTAAAACTTTTTTGAAAGAAATTTGTTGCTAACGTTTTAAAAAACTTATCCACACATAAATTATTTTTTGTAACAAATTATTTATTATGCGCGCATAATATTTTATAGCGCGCATACGAAAGAAATTTTTCGTAAGAAAAACTTCTTCTATGCGGGTCGACAATACTAGTCATAGAAAATTTTCATTGACCTATGGCCGCAAAGAAGAAGGCAGTAAAGAAGGCAGTTCGCAAGCCAGCTAAGAAGGCAGCTCCAAAGAGGAAGCCAGCTAAGAAGGCAGCTCCAAAGAGGAAGGCAGCTAAGAAGGCTGCGAAGAAGTCTGTCAAGAAAGTAGCTAAGAAGGCTCCTGCAAAGAAGCGCAAGGCTGCAAAGCGCAAGTAGTCCTTAGGACTCTTGTTGTAAAAGCCTCCCTCACGGGAGGCTTTTACGTTTTCTTTCCTGACTGTTACAGAGAGGGCGAATGCGGTATAGTGCCGATACCTATATAGAGTACGTATGGCCAATATTCTCAGCAAAATTTTCTCCAAGAACCAGTCGCAGGGCTTCGTAAAACAGGCACAGCCTGTTGTTGATCATGCGAACAGTCTCTCGGAGGCGTTTGAGAGCCTTTCAGGAGATGAGATCAAAATACGCCTTGCGGATGTACGGGGCCGTACTAATGGCGTACCGACTGAAACCGCTGACATAGCCGAGGTATTCGCGCTCGTGCGTGAGGCAGCGCGCCGTACGCTCAACGAGCGTCACTACGACGTACAGCTCGTCGGGGGTCTTGCCCTTGGAAAGGGAAAGATTGCTGAGATGCGCACCGGAGAAGGAAAGACGCTTGTGGCAACCCTTCCTGTTTCGCTTTACGCCCTTGCCGGGAAGGGGGTGCATGTGGTGACCGTGAACGATTACCTCGCACGGCGTGATGCCGCATGGATGGGTCAGGTGTATGCCGCGGTCGGTCTTACGGTTGGTGTCGTTACCAGTGGAGGTGCGTATGTATACGATGCCTCTCATGTTGAGACTGAAGAAGATAAGGCACGTGACGAAGAAGGGTCCTTCCGTGTCTTCTATGACTTCCTTCGTCCGGCAACGAAGCAGGAGGCGTATGCGGCCGATATTACCTACGCTACCAACAACGAGCTCGGGTTTGATTATCTGCGTGACAATACTGCGTACGACGCCTCGCAGATTGTGCAGCGTGGACACCACTACGCGATTGTTGATGAGATCGATTCGATCCTTATCGACGAGGCGCGTACGCCACTCATTATCTCAGGGCCTGCAGGAGACGCTGAGGGTCTGTACGAGCGCTTCGCGTCCATCGTGCGTAACTACGTACAGGAAGAGGACTATACTGTCGACGAGAAGCAACGCGCTGTGCAGATAACAGAAGAAGGTATTTCTAAAGCGGAGAAGGCACTCGGTATCGAAAACTTGTACGCCGAGGGCGGTATGAAGTATGCGCATCACCTTGATACGGCCGTACGAGCAAAAGCCCTCTTCAGGGGAGACAAGGAGTACGTCGTTAAGGAAGGAGAGATCGTTATCGTTGACGAGTTCACGGGGCGCCTTCAGCCAGGGCGTCGCTGGAGCGAGGGTCTCCACCAGGCTATTGAGGCTAAGGAGGGTGTGCCGATCCAGAAAGAGACGCGCACGTATGCGTCAGTTACGTTCCAAAACTATTTCCGTATGTACGAGGCTGTTGCCGGCATGACGGGTACCGGTCTTTCTTCAGAAGAGGAGTTCTATACGGTGTATGGGCTTGAGGTTGTGCAGGTACCTACACATCGTCCGATTGCCCGAAAGGATTATGACGATCTTATCTTTCAGAATGCACGCGGGAAGTACACGGCGCTCGCGGCACACGTGAAGGAGGTGCATGAGAAGGGGCAACCAGTTCTTATTGGAACGGTATCTATTGAAGACAACGAGGTGGTGAGCGATGCGTTGCACGAGGTTGGCATTCCGCACGAAGTGCTGAACGCAAAGAATCATGAGCGCGAAGGAGAGATTATCGCGAGTGCCGGCAGGAAGGGCGGTGTTACGGTTGCAACCAACCTTGCAGGGCGCGGTGTCGACATTAAGCTCGGCGGCATCGGTGCATCTGAGGAAATGCGTGAAGAAGTCCGATCGTTTGGCGGCCTTGCGGTTATCGGTACCGAGCGCCACGAAGCACGCCGCATTGATGACCAGCTTCGCGGGCGTTCTGGGCGCCAGGGCGATCCGGGTGAGACACGGTTCTTTGTCTCGCTCGACGACAAGCTCATGCGCGTCTTCGCATCGGATATGGTCAAGAACGTTATGGGATCCTTCAAAATCCCTGAAGACGAGCCGATACAGAGCTCGTTAATCACTAAGGCGCTTGAGACCGCCCAGAAGCGTATTGAAGGCTTCAACTTCGACTCACGCAAGCAGGTGCTCTCCTATGATGATGTGCTTAATACACAACGTCTGTCGGTATACCGCGAGCGCATGACTGCCCTCAAGGGAACTAACGAGGAGATCGAAGAGCTCATACGAATGATGATTGCTGGAAGCCCTGAAGCGGTTACTGCCTTCGAGCAGAAGCGTGAGGAGTTTGGACCTGAAGCCGTTGCGATGCTTATGCGCCGCCTGCTACTCCAGGTTACGGATACCTTCTGGCTCGAGCACCTCGAAACGATGGATTATCTTCGTCGCTCAGTGTCTCTGCGTGCGTACGGACAGCGCGATCCGCTTATTGAGTATCGAAGGGAGGGTCTTGTGCGTTTCCAGACAATGCAGGAAAGCATCGCTACAGCAGTTGCTGAAGCGATTCCCCGCATACGTCCGGCAGACGATGCTCGCATTCGAGCAGAAGAAGAGAAAACGCGCGCAAGACTCGTTGCAGCGTCAGAGGGGAGCGACACAAGCGCCGAAGCTCCAGAGCCGGTCCGGAACGAGAACGCGTACAACAGGAACGACGAGGTAACAATTAAGAAGGGGGAAGAGACGCAGACTCTGAAATATAAGAAGGCAGAGCCACTTCTTTCAGATGGTTGGACGATCGTCTCGTAATATATAAAAAGAAGAGCCGTCCCGTTTCCAGGGCGGCTCCTTTTCTGTCACAGGTGATTTCGAAGTATGTACTCATAGATGGTGCCGACCGTTTCTCGTAGGCGTACCTGTGCAACGCCAATGATAAGGTTGGCGCGGTTTCCACCGAGTTCATAGAATATAGGTTCTATGCCTCGTACCGCGAGTACATTCAGGATATGGGTTACCTTCACGAAGCTTCTCCCGAGATCCTGGCCGACAATACAAACAATGCCGATTTCAGACGTTAGAGTCACCTCAGCGGAGCATGAGTCCCGGATCGCTTGCGCGATCGTCTCACGCTGGTCGCCAATTTTTTTGTCGGGAACGATGACGTCCAATGTATCGAGCCCGGTTGTTACGTGACAGTCTCCGAGTCCGTACCCAGAAAGCGCTGAGAGCGCGTCGAGGGTGTTTTGATACTTTGCATTCATTCCTGGCTTCGCGATGGTGAACATCGTGAATCCCGGCTTTTCGGTAATGCCCGTAAAGCAGTGATTGCTGGCGGCTCGTTTGTCGCCATCAGGGTACACATACGTCCCGGGGTTGTTCGGGGTCTCGAGACCGAAGAGCCTCGTGGAAATCCCAGACTCTCGAACCGGGCCGACTGCTTCGTGGCCGAGCACGTTTGTGTCGCGATAGGCCATTTCCTGCATCTGCGAGTACCCCATACGACCAATTAGAGTCGGCGGCATAGGAAGCATTTTTGGATTGGCCACGTACACACCGGGCATATCCGTCGCATACTCGTAGAGTTCAGCTTCAATCATTGCGGCAACAATCGCCCCGGTGTTAGCGGAACCGTCTCGCGGGAAAGTGTGAATCTTTCCGCGTGAATCGCCAGCGTAGTATGCAGGGACAACTACATTGCCAGAAAGTTTAGCTCGACGAATAGCACGCTTGGTCATAATCGCGTCATACCGTCCTGAAATACTGTATCGAATCAGTTTTGTTGCATCGATACAGCGCCAGTTTGGCCCGAGCATTTCCGTGAACATGAGTGCGCTCAGATATGGGCCACGGCTTTCGATGTAGTCGAATCGATTCTCGCACCGAAGCTTGTTGAAGCGACCTTCAGCTTCACGAAGGTTTGCGATAAGCGCGTCCACGAAGCCCTGTTTAAGTTCAAGGTCCTTTGCGATTTCGACGAAGAGCTCCTTCACGGCGCGCATCGTTTCGATTGGATGTTCTGTGTGTCGTAAGCTCTGGAGAAGCTCAGCAACACTCATGTCGTGCTCAAGGCGCCTTCCGGGGGCCGGCACAACGATGTACCGACGCTTCGGATCGCTGCGAATGACTTTGGCGGCCTGCTTGAAACCTTCAGCAGATGCCAGACAGGAGTCGTCAATTTCTAGTACGGTGTCGCCCATGGCACACCTCCTATTCTGATGTGAGTGGATACGTTCTCAAGGAACGCCTGTTCGCATCATGCCTATAATACTAGGTAAAGTCAACGTTCTGTGGTACCATGCATAAAATGGCTTTCGTTGATGAGATGCACGTACACGCAGTAGCCGGACACGGGGGTCCGGGTGTTGTGCGATGGCTCCATATGAAAGGGCAAGACAAAGGCGGTCCCGCCGGAGGCGATGGTGGACGCGGTGGCGACATTATCGTAGAGACCGTTCGCGATCTTGGTGCACTCGCTGCGTATCGTTACACGAAGCGCATCAAGGCAGAGAATGGAGGGCCGGGCGAGGGTAACGACCGTCACGGGAAGGATGGTGAGCCAGTAGTACTCAAGCTCCCGGTTGGGAGTACGGTAGCGGTCTCCTCAACAGGTGACGTGTTCGACCTTCTTAAGGAAGGGGAGCGTATCATCGTTCTCAAGGGAGGACCTGGAGGTTATGGCAATGCCCACTACAAAGGCCCGACAAATCAGAACCCGATGAACTCCATGCCGGGTCGAAACGGCCAGACTGGGGATATCCATATCACCCTTAAGCTCATCGCTGACGCGGGTCTTATCGGCTTCCCGAACGCAGGGAAGTCCTCCCTCTTGAACGAGCTCACCCGTGCGCGCTCTCGTGTCGGCGCCTATCCGTTTACGACGCTCGATCCTCATCTCGGAGATTTCTATGGGCGTATTCTTGCTGATATTCCAGGACTTATCGAGGGTGCCTCGGAAGGGCGAGGTCTCGGTTCTCGGTTCCTCAAGCACATAGAACGTACTAAGTTTCTTGTACATCTCGTCTCGGTTGAACAAGAAGACGTTGTTGCAGCCTATAGGGCCATACGGGACGAACTAAGTGCGTTTGGTAACGGTCTGGACGAGAAGGAAGAGCTGGTGGTGCTCTCGAAAGTGGACCTCTTGACCCCAGAAGAGGCTGAAAAGCTCCGAATTGGCCTGGAGGAGGCAGCAGGGAAGCGGGTGCTCGCACTCTCCATTGCAGACGAGAATCTCCTGAAGGCATTTTCCGATACGCTCACGAAAGAGCTAACCCGGGACGAGGCGTAGGTGGCGGGGGAACTTGTGCCTGTGCTAGCATCACTCCTATGAGCGAATACCGACCGACCATAGGCCTTGAGATCCATGCTGAGCTAAACACTTCAACGAAGATGTTCTGCTCCTGCAAGAACGAGCCTGAGGGCTCTGAACCAAACGTGCATGTCTGCCCGGTATGTATGGCTCACCCTGGAGCGCTACCGGTTGCGAACAAGGAGGCAGTGCGAAAGGTGCTTCAAGTCGGGACTGCTCTCGGCAGTACGCTCGCGGACTTTACTGAGTTCGATCGCAAGAGCTATTTCTATCCAGACATTCCGAAGGGATATCAGATCAGCCAGTACGAACATCCTCTCGTTTCAGGAGGTGAGCTCGCTGGCGTTGCGATCACGCGCGTGCATCTTGAAGAAGATACGGCACGCTCGTCGCATACAACAAGTGAAGGGGTTAGTCTTGTTGATTTTAATCGAGCCGGGGTGCCACTCATGGAGCTTGTTACAGAACCCGTTATCCATGACGCAGAAACAGCAGGAGTATTTGCGCGTGAGCTTCAGCTCCTCCTTCGAACCATTGGCGCGTCGCATGCAAATCTTGAAAAGGGAGAGATGCGAATCGAGGCTAATGTTTCGGTCTCAAAAGATGGCACCATGGCAAAGAAATATGTGGAGGTTAAAAATATAAACTCCTTCCGTTCGGTCGAACGTGCGATTGCATTTGAAATTGCACGACAGTCAAAGCTCATTGACGAGGGAGGTGTCGTTTTGCAAGAGACGCGCGGGTGGGACGAAGGAGGCCAGAAGACCTTCTCGCAGCGCCTTAAGGAAGGGAGTGCCGATTACCGCTATTTCCCGGAACCAGATCTTCCGAAACTTATCCTCTCAGAGATACCTGAGTTTGCCGCCGAGGCATTGCGTGCGTCGTTACCCGAGCTGCCTTGGGAACGAAGAGCGCGATACCGAGAACTCGGTCTCAAGGAAAACGACATAGTGTTTCTTGCGGGCTCAAAGGAACGAGGGGAATTTTTCGATGCTGTCATTACCGAAGTTGAGGGCGACACCGATCTCCTCATCGCGTGTGCAAATTACCTCATCTCTGACGTAGCAGGTTGGTATACAAAAAGCAGCAAGGAGGAGTATGAAGGACTCGCTCCAACTTCGTTAGTTTCGTTAATTCGGCTTGTGTCCAAGGGAGACCTTTCTTCCCGTGGTGCCAAGGATGTCCTCGTAGTCCTCTTAGAAGAGGGAGGTGATCCAGAGACCATCGCCAAGGATCGAGGATTAATCCAGGTTAGTGACGAGAACGCGCTTCATGTGGCGGTCCTAGGAGTCCTTAGAGAGCACGAGGGTCCTGTGGCGGAATATCGGTCAGGCAAGGAATCGTCCCTTCAATTCCTCATAGGTATGGGTATGAAGGCAACCCAAGGAGCCGGCAATCCCGGTACGCTTAAGAAGCTTCTCCTCGAGGAGCTCAACAAGGGGACGTAGGTCGTGGTTGCTAAGTAGAAACCACCCGGGTTTGCTCCCGGGTGGTTTCTTTCTGTTTAAATCAGGCTGGAGTTATGGGTGTTCATAACCTATTCGAAACGAGGCAAGAAAGTATTATAATCCATGCATGGATGAGATAACTATTGGTGACAAGACATATGTCTCGTCAAAGCAGGCGGCAAAAATTACTGGTTACGCGAAAGACTATGTCGGTCAGCTTTGTCGAGAAGGGAGAGTAGAGGCTCGCTTAGTTGGCCGTAACTGGTATGTACTAGATTCAGCTATCCGAGAGCATAGATTTGGAAAGGAAGATGAAGTTGAGCTGGTAGTTAAACAGGAGCACGCCGTTACTGATAGAGCCTCAACATGGCAGAAGCCTCAGTATGTAGCTGAAACGCCTGTTTTAGTGCCTGAATTTAGCAATAAGGCAACAGAAACTGTGGGATCTCCGGCAATTGCTGATATGCAGTCTGCATGGAGAGAGTGGTTCGATGAGAAAAAGCCTCCACAGGTAGCGTTACCTGACGGGTCTGATGACTTTAAGGATGAGTATCTTCCAATAATCGTACCAGAAACCGCTCCTGAGCCTGTTTTAGAGGCTCCAGCGATAGCGCAGACACAGAACGCTGACCAGGAAGAAATAGTCGCTATCTCACGAATTCGAAACCCTGAGCCAGAACCGCTAACAGTCGCAGAACAAGCAATACCGGAAGAAGAAAGAGTTGAGCTACATCGATCATATGCAACAGCGAACACTCCCCGCGAGGAATACGAGGAAGTCTATCCAGAACAGCCGTTTGTTCGACAGGCACAGAGGCCAATAACTAAGCCAGCTGCTGTAGAGGTTAAGACATCGGGCAGCAGCATCGTCGTACGCGCACTCCTAGTCGTCGTATCTGTAGCTGCAATACTTACAGCGCTTATAGGAACAGGGAATGCGGAACAGCTTCTTTCAGGAACGAGCCTTGATTACGGAGTGCAGAAGTCGATAGTAGACTTTCTCGGAGGAAAGAGCACGTATAAAAGTAGCTTATAAAATAACAGTTTCTCGTCTCGTATATACGAGATAGACCAATAAGATTCTAGTTAACGAGATTGGTGCAAATTAGGTAAGATCATCTACTCTAACCGATCTGTTAAAGATAAAGCCCTCATTTGAGGGCTTTATGTACATAAGGGGTCATGGCAAGCATCCAGATAAAGGGTGCAATATCCTCTATTGTAATGCGCTGCATGCACTTAACTGGTGAAAATACCTTTTTAAGTCTAACAATCAGTAACTATACCTATATATAGGATACGTAAGTGCAATAGAGTCTAGCTATTTCAATCCGACTTACTAGGTAAGTACTAACTATAACGGATTGCCGACCTTACGTGCTTAATTAATGTATAGATACGATAGAGTTCGAGCTTTTTTGTTGAGTCGTGGCTCTTTGCACACAAACTTAAATACTCTAGGTATGAAATGTTGATCATGGCGCCTAAATCTTCTGTGAGAATTTTGTTTTTCTTTATAAACAAATTCCTATGGTTGCGATCGATAACTTTGTGAACTTACGCTTAAGACTATCCACAAATGAGTATGCGGTAAATGCTAAATAACAAGCTAAAATGTAGCTAATTCGGATATCCGACCTACTGCACCTTGAACTCTCTTCTCCAGAAAAATTTAATCTCAACGAAAGAGGCTTCTGCACTTTCTGGTTACAACGCCGACTACTTGTCGAGACTTTGTCGTGAGAAGAAAATTGCGAGTTCACAAGTTGGTCGCACGTGGCTGATTGAGAGAGCCTCACTCGAGGTTTTCATGGAGACTCAATTAGATAGGAAAATTGAGCTTGCTGAGAATCTTGCTCGGGAGAGGGAGCTTGAATATAGAAAGGCAAATAGTTCTGTCACCCAGGTTTTTGAGGCGGGGAATGATCTTGAGAATAAGATGCGCGTGGCAGCGAGTTCAATGCTTGGAGCTTTTTCCTCTGTACGCATACCACGTTCTATGCCAGTTATGAGTGGTCGTGCATTTGCTGCAGGACTTACTGCAGTCATACTCGGCGCTAGCGTAACACTAGCGGGTAGTGGCGTTGTGGCACGCGCAGGTGAAATGTTATTGGCTTCAGCATTTGAGGTTCGCGCACTCGTTGTTACTGCTGTCTCCACATCAAACTCACTTGCAGTAGAGAAGACTGCGGAATTTTCTAGAATTGCAGAAGATGAAATAAAAAAAGTAGACACATCGCTTGTTCGTGCGGCAGACACACGAGTGGCAATGTTTCCCCTTACTCTCGGTGGAGTCATTGAGAATTCACACGAGCCGGTAGAGATGACTGAACTCGCGTATGCCCGTGCAAATGAAATCTTTGAAACGTATCCCGAGCCTATTGCGTCCACGCAGACGGTTGAAAAAATCATGTATGCAGCAATGCACCCTAAAGAAGTGCTGGCAACAATTGCACGTGAGGCGATGTTTGCATACAGCCGACTTGGCGTGTACGCACTCAACGATATTCAAACCGTCCTCGCTCTTCACCTATATGGAGTTGAGGCGGCAGCGAACGGCCTCCTATCAGTTAGTGACAATACGAGGGATATCGCAGGACAGGCACCACTAGCTATCGGAAATGCATTTGTTACTACGTCCTCTGCAGTGCTGTCTTCGTACGAACATGCGGTCTACGCATATGTCGAGAACATTGATGTACTACCGAGCGCTATCACCGGTTTGGTATACGGGCTCGGGAACGGTATTGGCGGCTCAGTAGCGATGGGTGTACAGACTGCACCGGTTGCCTACGAAGAGAGCGTACTGGCCTTCGTAGAGGAGTCAGTATCTGCAGGATCGATGATCTCCGAAGGCTCGTTCGCCTTTGGAAAAGAAGCAGATAGAACGGTTTCAGGCCTTCTGGAAGCTGAGGACCGTGCCATAGTCCAGTCAGTAGAGAGTGTAAGGCTGGCCGTTACGAGTATTGAGAACACGACAGCAAGCGCAGCGCTCGCCATCGAATCAGTACCCTCAGTGGCTACTGACAAAGTCCTTGGAATTGTGGGAGGTATTGCACTTCGTATCGAGTCGACGGATACCAGCATGCTCTCAGCATCGCCGCTAGTTTCTCTTGATATTGATCGATTCATTCCGGGGTTCCTACGGAACGTAACTGCGGTTCTGGCGCATGCAGTGGGCAGCGCTTTCCACGGAATCTTCGGTCCGCTCGCTGGTTTCTTCGGCGCGTCGGAAGAAGTGGGACTCGCGGTTATCCCAAGCGATGGGAGTTCATTCTCTGGACCAAGTGGTGCAACCGGTACGGAAGAGGCAGTGAAAGGAAACACGACGGTCTATACCGGACCGGTAACCATCGTACGTAACGAATACCCAACGGTGACGTACGGCGGGGTACCGCAGTCCTACGTCGACGAGCGCTACGAGTTCCTTCGCCGTACGCTTTATAACCGAATCGAAGATGTTTCAAATGACGACACGTTCTACGGCGAGGTACGAGATAGCGGTATTTACGATAGCAGCATTGTTGATTCGACTTTTACCAATGGCGAAATCATCGATTCAACAATCACTGGAGGAACTATCACGGGCGCTGCCCTCGATGTTTCGACCTCGACTATCACTGGCTCGCTAACTGTTAATGGAGACATCGCAGCTAATGCCATTGTCTCGACAAGCTCGACAAGTACGAACGCTACGTCAACGAATCTTTTTGCAACTAATGCATCCTTCACCAACCTTCTTGGCGGGAGTGCAACAATAACGAACGCAACCTCGACATCGTTCTACGCAACACTCGCAACCATCGTTGATGGATTCTTCACGAACCTCACCGCGACACTCGCAACCATTACGAATGCGGTTATCACAAACCTCACCGCAACGAACGCGACGCTCACGAATGCGACATCGACTAACGCTACGTCAACGAACCTCTTCGCCACCAACCTCACGGCTACGAGCGCAACCTCAACAAACCTCTTTGCTACAAGTGCACGCATCACGACCGGTATCATCGACGCGCTCACCTCACCGCTCGCAACCATAACCACTGCGATTGTCACAAACCTCACGGCAACGAACTCAACGCTTACAAACGCAACCTCAACAAACTCGTTCGCACTTTCGTACCTCACCCCGTCCAGACTCTTGTCCGTCGGATCGAATGGCGTCGCAACCTCAACCAGCCTTTCCTCATGGGTTGCGGGTACCCTAAACCAACTCACCGTAACGGATAACGGTACCGGGGGAATCACACTCTCGCTCCCTTCGACCATTGCGATCGGCACCTCGCAGGTAACTACCATCCGAAGCGATGGTGCTACCTCGACCTTTGGTGGCGGTATTCAGGCCTCTATTGTCGAGGGAGGGCAGTATATCGCTGGTCCGTACGTCCTTGCTACCTCAACAACCGCTACCTCTGCATTCTCGGGCAATATTGCAGTTGGCAGGAATGCGACCTTTGGAACCAGTGCCTCTGATCTCCTTACGGTTAATAGCTCCGTAGCATCAAACCTCATTCCGACCACCAACAACACGTATGACTTCGGCTCAACCGCAAGCTACTGGCGCCGGGGCTATATAGACGACCTTACCGTTAACAATCTCTCGGCCGCATCGACTTCTATTGCAGGTACGGTTTCAAACTCGTTTACAATTAACGCCGACAACGCGACGAACGACACGGAGGACGTAACACTCATTTTCAAGAGGGGCACCGCATCACCAAATGCGCTCATGACGTGGAATAGCTCAACGGATCGTTTTGAGTTCAACATGCCGGTATTCTCCGCAACCGGCCTCTTCACGAGCGCAACTTCGACAAACTTCGGCACCACGAACTTCACCCTTAACAGCAACACCTTCACGAGTCTTCTTGGTACGGGACTCTCGAACGTGAGCGGTGCACTTACGGTTGATTACGACGCCCTCGATTCCGACTTCTTCCGTCAGGGAGGGAACTCATACGCAACTACTGCAATGCTCGGTACAAATGATGCTAACGATCTCGCGTTTGAGACGAATGGTACGACGAAGATGACGATCCTTTCGGGAGGGAATGTTGGTATCGGCACCACGACACCAACCGGCAGACTCTCCATTGTTGCGAGCACAACCGGGGACTCACTCGTGATAGCAAGCACTACGGGCGCCCGCATGCTCACCGTTAATCCAGGCGGATCCCTCATCTTCTCTGCAACGGGCCAGTCATACAAAGTGGTGTCTGGCGCAGACGAATATGGCCCAGACATTTTCCTTAATCGCACAATAGGGACCGAAGCGACCGCGAACGAGCACGGCATCATCGATCGCAACCAATTTGGAAGGGCGACCAAGGCCTATAACTCGTACGATTCTCAAACATACTTCACTGGTACGAGTAACTACGACCACTACGCCGGCTTCCAGGCGCGGGGCGTGATGAATTCATCCGGTACGCTGACGGACTACTACTCGTTCTACTCAGCGCCTCAAGCAAGTGCAGGAACCATAACGAACGTATACGGGCTCAAGGCAGCTAATCCAGCAGGTGCAGGTGCAGTTACGAACAACTACGGTGTCTATATTGATAGTCAGACGAAGGGAACGAATAACTTTGCCATCTACACAGATGGCACCACGAAGTCCTATTTCGGAGGAAACGTCGGCATCGGTACAACGACACCATCTTCTCTCCTCGACCTGTATAAGAGCACGGACGGATACACCAAAATAACCGTACGGAACCCGAACACGGGTACTGATGCGTTAACTGGTATAGATTTCGTGCAGGACCTGGGCGGCGTGGGATCCTTGTACGCTACAGGAAATACCTTTGACGGAAATGCAGACTTTGGCGCAATGTCAGGCTTCTCGAATAGCCTCTGGTTAGACGCATCGTTTGAACTAACTGGAGGCTTGAAGCTCGTAGCACGCAATGGAGACATTGGCTTCTATGCAGGAAGTAGATCGACACAGAACGTAACAATATCGGGTACGAATGGAAACTTAGGCGTTGGCTCAACCACGCCGTATGCAAGACTCTCTGTTAAGGGAGCAGGTACAACTACCGGTGTTAACTTCCAGACCACCAACTCAAGCAACTCACCACTCTTTACGGTACTTGATAGCGGTAACGTTGGTATCGGTACTACAACACCTGCCGAGCTACTCACCATTGATAGCGGAAGTCTCCGTTTCGAGTCAGTAAGCGCAGGGAGAGGAATACTCGCCAGCAGTAACGGTGTTAACCAGGTGTTCTCACTTACGCGGCAGGATACGGTTGCGTCTGCCGACCTATCAATATCTGGGTACGGGGGGGTCGGTATTACGGGCGGAAGGACGTCATCTCCTGCTACATCTGCCTACCACTTGTACGTAAATAGTGCCGGCAACGTTGGTATCGGTTCTACCACTCCAGCTGAGAACCTCACGGTTAACGGAGCAATTCAGTGGGGTAACACAACTCCTTCTACAGGAACAGCAAATATCTATAACTCAGGACGGCTCGGCACATACAACAGTGGTGCGTCACCGCTTGCACAATACAATTACGTGCAACCAGCAACAGGGAAAGCGCTTGTTGTCTGGAACGCAAACAGCAATATAGTTGCAGCGTTCGGTCAGACCGGTAGTGATACGAACACTAACTCCTATTTTGCAGGCAACGTGGGTATTGGTACTACAAGCCCAGCTCAGAATCTGCATATAGATCAGGGCACAGCAAGTACCCTCCCTATTATTCAGCTTAGCGGAGCAGGCGGAACCATCGCAAAAATTGGTCGGGCAAGTAATTTCATGAATGCCGGAACTGCCGCTGACCTAGGAATTAATGCTCCGACAAGTCAATCACTGTATCTCGGAGTGGGCGGCTCATCGTTTGTAACACTTAAATCGACAGGCAACGTGGGTATTGGAACAACGACGCCTATCGGCAAACTCACCGTCTACGAGGATTCTGACGCCGTGATGTACACCGCTAATCCTTCTGCCAATGTATTCTCAGAAAACTACATTGACACAACCAACAATGTTACCAACCACCGGTCCGTTGCGTACGCTCACCAGTTTTACACTTCTGGTAGCACGATAGCAGCAGCAACAGAGAAGATGCGTATACACCAAAATGGAAACGTCGGTATTGGTACTACCTCACCTGAAGCAGCGCTCACCGTTAATGGAGATATAAAGACAAACGGTGGCTTTACGACATACGCAACAAATGAAGTGTTTAAGGCTATAAACGGCGGTACGAGTGCTGTGGCGGCTCGCTACGGCAATAGCAACAATGATTTCTATGTCGGTACAGAAGGCAATACTGCGGGAGGCTACTTCACCGGTGCACTCGCAAATAGCTCTGTACTCTATAGTACCCGCGCAGTGCAGACCATCATAGGAGGAGTATCGAGAATGATTATTGATACGTCAGGCAACGTTGGTATTGGTACGACCAGCCCAGAAGGGAAGCTTGATGTCAATGCTGGACTCGGGGTCTACTCATACATTGGAGGTTCAGTACTGGGACATAGAAGCATCCGTATGGGCGCTGACGCTAGTGGGTATGCAACGATTCAAGGCACAGGAAGAGGTACACAGATAGGGAGTTTCTTTAACATAACGCTACAGCCAGGCGGTGGCAACGTTGGTATTGGCACTGTGAGTCCTGGGGAAAAGTTAGAGGTTTCTGGAAATATAAAGCTTTCGACATCCGCTAGTTATCTAGCATTTGGCAATCCGAGTACTCCGCTTTACCTTGGTAGCGGAAACTCTTTATTGTTTTCTCCGGATAATAATGAGCAATATGCAGTATTAAGGGGCTATGCTGGGGCTGTATTAGCGGTAGGAGGTAATCCGGGGCTGCTCTTAAACGCCAGTAGCAACGTCGGTATTGGCACGACGAACCCCGGGACCAAGCTCCATGTCCTCTCTACCAATGCCGGCGGAGACTCAAACACCCTCATGCTAGATAACGCTGGAGCATCCGGCATTACTACCACGAGTCTCACGTTCGCGAACGGAGGAGCGGTAAAGGCAAGAATAACGGGTGCTGTGTATGGTGATGGATACCTCGCGTTCAACACGAATGACGATACTGAGAAAATGCGTATTACCGCAGTAGGCAGGGTCGGTATTGGAACGACTACACCGCAAGGCAAATTCCACGTTAAGGGCTCAGATGGCGAATCCTTACTAAGAGTGTCTGGCGCAACAGGAGGTATAAGAATACGCCCGTATGTGGACGCAACCTCAGGCACCTACATTGAAAGTGTGAATACTGCAGAAAGTGCCTATCTACCGTTGCGTCTTGAAGCCTCAACGACAATATTAGGCATAAACGGCAATGTCGGTATTGGTACAACCACACCGCTTTCTAAACTCCAGGTTTCAACAAGTGGTGCAGATGCGTTCAGTCTCGATCTTCTTACAGGAAGCTCTCACGATACCGGCATACGCATCGGACGTGGTAGTGGTGCTAATGGTGCAGGAATACAGATGGTGACTTCCGCTACAGACTATCTTAGTTTCTACGTAAATGGTTCCGCGCTCCCTGCTATTAATACAGCAGCTCAGATGGTGCTTACGGAGGGTGGCAACGTCGGTATTGGTACCACGGGACCGTTAGGAAAACTCCATGTCCTAACCTCTACCGACACCACACCAAACACCATTGCGGCGTTTGATGCACGGCACGCTGTCTTCGGTCCAGGCACTGTCGATGGTGTTTCTATCTCTAAGACAACGGGGGGTAGTGCCTACATCAGCTCCGTTCGTCCAGGTATTGCATGGGATCCGCTAGCTGTACAAGCAAGTACCTTTAGTGTTAATCCTAGTAGCGGTACCACAGCCTTCCATGTTACTGCGGCAAGCAACGTCGGTATCGGCACGGTATCTCCTGGAAGTAAATTACAAGTTAGTACGGGCAACTCTAGTTATGTAGCCAGCACAGCCGCCTTTTCTGTGCGGAAAAACGAAGAGGGGTACGGACTGTTTGTTGGTAATGCCAGCTCTGGCAACAGTTGGTTACAGGCAGGCTATTCCGACGGCTCACTACTCTATGACTTGATACTGCAACCTAATGGCGGAAAGGTTGGTATTGGTACTACGACGCCTTCGGAAAAGCTTTCGGTTGCAGGAGACATCTTTGTGAGTGATGCCACAGACCCAGAACTCAAACTCAATAAGACTAGCGGTACTCAAAAAACATTCTCGTTTAATGTAAATAATGACAACGCATTTCAATGGCTAGACAGGACAGCAGGCCTTACGCGCTTGTACCTCACGACAGGCGGCAACATGGGTATCGGGGACTACTACGGGGCAACTACCAATACCCCACAGAATAAGCTCTCAGTAGCAGGAAGTGCGTCGATCGGGTATGCCGTGGGTAGTGATGTTGCGGCTCCTACCAATGGCCTCATCGTTAATGGCAACGTCGGTATTGGTACTACCACTCCACAGGAGGAACTATCAGTCTCGAAGAACGGCGTTCCACAGATTAGCCTTGAAAATAGGAGCGGCACTACTCGTAACGCCCAAATCATATTCCGCAATACAGCGGGTCCTACGTGGCGGCTCGGTACGGACATGAGCACCAATAACAATACGGACAACTTCCAAATCTATAAGGATGCCCTAGGTCTTCCGGTGCTTACTATCGACTCCGCGGGTGACGTCGGTATCGGTACCGGACATACAAATCCACTCTACCCACTCGATGTAAATGGACTCGCTCTCATTCGCGGATACACGGTTGGTGTTACCGCCGCACTCGCTGATGCCTATAAGTTTACCCATGACGGCGGAACCTCATTCGTGAACAACCAAGGAGGGAGCTTTGGTGTCGGCACAACGACCCCAACAGTTGAAATGGAAATTGGTGGTAGCAGCTCGCCATCATTACGTTTGCGTCCGTATTTCGCAGGCGCTCCTGACGCAAGCGGGTACTACACAACAATTAATGCGGCGTACTCTGATGAGGCAATGAATCTTAGTGTTGGTGGCTACAAGGTGCTCTCAACACTCGGCTACGACACTCCGACTCAGTTGCTTCTCTACACAGGCAACACCGAGCGATTGCGCATTAATTCCTCAGGCAACGTTGGTATTGGTACCTCGAACCTCTTTAAGCCCCTTACGGTTGAAGTAGGAACTGCGGGAGGTGTTAATCAGGGAATTGTAATAAACAGCTCACACGCTTTCGGTAGCGGCCAGGGAACGGCTGCAGCAGCGCTTGTGTTCGCGCGCAATCGCACTATAGACACCTCATCTTTGTATGCTATGGCGCAGATCGATGGAGGAAATGAGAGCGAAACCACGAGTGCATACGGCTACCTTGCGTTCTCAACTGCGAACAGTGGCGGAACGCTGGTGGAGCGAATGCGCACTTCGTCCTCAGGCAACGTCGGTATTGGTACCACCACTCCAGACTCAAAACTCAATATCCAGATGGCGGGAGATGGAACGGGACTTGCTATAAATTCGAGCTACTCAGCAGGAGGATACAAAAAAATCATTGACGCCGGTCAGACTGGTTCGGACGGGTATCTCAAAGTGAACGACGCGCTCGGTGCCACGGTGAGTTACTTGAGTGGCTACACTTCGAGTCCTTCATATTTCTTGAGTAGTGTCGGTATTGGTACAAGTACCCCGGTAAGTAAGTTCAGTGTGTATCAAGCATCAGGTGCAGGAAGGAGCATTGCCGAATTCTCCAATGGTAACAGGGACCGGATGCTCCAGGTCGTACATGATATTTCTGGAGACTCAACCTCTTACATCGGTCTCAATGCCCGAGAATTTGGATCGACTCTTGGACGTGACTTCGTCATTCAGACAGGAGGGACTGAAAGAATGCGCGTAGCGTATTCAACAGGCAACGTCGGTATTGGTACCGTGAATCCCGGCGCAACGCTCGACGTTAAGAGCCAGATCAACCTAACTAATGCAACCGGTAATTCGATGGTAGGAGTCAGGGGGACTGAGTTCGGATATGCTGCGGGCTACAAGGCGCTGCAGATAGGAGCTACATCTGGCACCTACACCGTAAGTATCGGCTACGATCCGTCGACCAACGCAAGCCCAGCATTCACGGGGGACGGCAGTGAGGTTATCTTCAGGAACGGCGTGAAGTTCCTAACGCCGAACGCTGCGAATAATAGCTATCTCAGCACCATGACGATGCTGAATGGCAACGTCGGTATTGGCGAGACTGCTCCAAGTGAGAAACTCGTTGTTGCAGGGCAGGGAACAGGCAGGATGCTCGTTGGAGACGTAGGGTTCGGTGACGGGTACACGGGCCTTTCGATGAATGGCGTACTTTCCACCACGAATTACAACCTCTTAGGCTCGCCTGGTCAGGCGCACTTTTGGATTAATCGTGCAACAGGAGGGAATATCAGCTTCCGTGAGAATAACGGTACCGACCAGATGACTATTGCGTCAGGTGGTAACGTTGGTATTGGTGTAACTGCCCCTGACGGCAAGCTTCATATTCTCAACAATACGGCCTCGCAAGCGTTAAGTAGCGGTAGTATTCGGCTCGCCGGTTCCGCATACGCATCTTCAGGATGGGCAATGCGCATACCTGATGACGGATCTACGGGAAATTTGTACTTCGACAGGGAATACGCCGGCTGGGCTTCAACCCCTGTCCTTATGTTGCAACGATCTACAGGCAACGTAGGTATTGGCACAACAAACCCTACCGCTAAGCTAACGTTGAATGGAACTGCCGGAGCTAATCCAAATGCTGGTGCAGAGATTGAGTATACAAATGCGCTTATTTTCCAATCAAGCAGCGCACATTCCGTTGGTGCAATTAAAACAGTGCAACCAACTGGGTACTATGTGGATGCTGCCGACATGACTTTCTCTACAGGATACGGCAGTTTAACTGAACGTATGCGTATTCAGGGCAGCACAGGCAACGTCGGTATTGGCACCACAACTCCATCCGGAACCCTTGATATATACAAAGCAGGCAATGCCACCCTTAATATAACGGGTACTAACATCGCGGGCATAAACCTGAAGGGTGATAATGGTAGTGGATTTGCAAACATAAACACCTACAACGACGGTACCTTGCGTATAGGGGCAAGCGTCTCTGGATACAACTCAGGCACAACAGATCTTGTGATTAAGAATGGTTATGTTGGTATGGGTACTGCAAGTCCGCTAGCCAGGTTACAGGTTGGTGATAGTGCATCTCTCACTAATTATCAAGGTGCAACTGTAGGTATCGTACGGCCTGCCGGCTCAGGCTCATGGTTAGAGTTAGCTGACAACACAACTTACGGCTCGGCGTTCCGTATTTCGCAGGATTCAAATAGTGGAATAGCTTTTAACTCTAATGGTCGTGATATTGGTTTTAGGGCAAGCGGCTATAGTACTGCCATTGCCGATGCGCAGCTTGTTTTGAAGTCGTCGGGTAATGTCGGTGTCGGCGCCCAAATTCCGCTGGCAAAATTACACGTACAGCAAGCGCTACCAACTAGCATTGGCAGTTTGCCATCAAATGTCGGCCTAATCTTAGATTCAAACACTCACAACTACTTGCTATTTAGAAACACCGCCGATAATAGTACGTATTCCGGACTTCAATTCCAAGATAATAATGTCGGGGGATATTTGGTATTCCAAAATTTTAGTGGCGGCGTCACAAGCGACAGCATGCTCTTTGGTACATATCAGGACTTTGTCTTCCAAACTGGTACTTCGGAAACAGTTGGGGGCAAGAGCACAGTTATGACGATTAAACAGACTGGAAACGTTGGTATTGGTACAACCAATCCTCTCGCTATAGATGGCGGTGCTGCAACACGCTTTCACACTAAAGTTACGGGTGGAACAGGGAATATTGAAGTGGCTCGATTTGAAGGAGGCGACGATACCGATAACACCTACGCAGTGTTGCGCGTAAACCATAACAACGATCGCGGTTTCTTTGTGAAAGGTGGGCGGCAGACAGGGGACACGGCCATAGCTACCATGGGACTCACAAACAATGGAGGAGCAATGACAGACATCATGACATTCCTCGGCAGCAACGTTGGTATTGGAAATACCTCTCCAGGCGAAAAACTCACCATTGAAGGCAACAGTGCTGCCATGCTCATTCAGACGGCATCTGATCCTACGGTCTATCGAGCAAAGATCACTGCTAACTACAACTATACGAACTCAGTACTCTTCACGGGACTCAACAACACGGAAATTATTGGCCAGTATGCGTATAACGTTACGGTAGGTAATTCGTCAGGTAACGTTGGTGTCGGTACAACAGGTCCAACTCAGAAGTTCTCTATTCTCGCCACGGGCATATCTAATCAATTCGAACTTCGCAATAATAATCAGGCCCTTTGGATTCGCCAAGGATACAAATCGGATGGAACCGCTACCCCCGCCGCAGACACAAATAATGTGCAGTTCCAGTCAAGTGGAAGCTCTAGCGGTACCTTCTCCTTCACTAGCGGAAACGATGAAGTGTTGCGTATGACACTTGGTAGTAGTGGTATACGATTCAATGCCTATGGAGCAGGTACGCTCGTGACTGACGCTTCAGGAAATATAACCGCATCATCTGACGAACGTCTCAAGGACATAGAGGGGGAGTTCACTCGTGGTCTGGATGATCTCATGAACATCAACCCCATTAACTATCGCTGGAAAGCGTCAACTGGATTAGATACAGTTAATAGCTATAGCGGATTCTCAGCACAGGATGTTCAGAATGCTATTCCTGAGGCCATCGATACTGATCCTCAAGGGTATCTCACACTCTCTGATCGTCCGATTCTTGCAGCATCCGTTAATGCCATTAAGGAGCTCAACCTTAGAACCCTTTCGCTCGCACCTAGTGCACAGAACCAGGAAGCACACTCGCTCGCTGTTTCAAGCGACGCCTCAATCGCTGGCATACTCACCGTTACTGGAATCGGAACCTTTAGCGACTCGCTTACTGCGGCAAGCGTGCTTACGGATGGTTCTGTAACAGCACTATCGTTCCTCACAGGAACGGACGGAACTCTTCCACAAGAAGTCCTTACGGGAGGCAACGCAGATCTCTTCAAGATGGCGAGCTACGCTATAACAGGTATACAGGCACTCTCCGAGCGTACTGACCTCCTTGCGACTCGTATTGATGAGATTGATGCCCGCGTAACAGCACTCGAGAACGGCTCTACAGCGGACGAGATATCCGGCGCCGTTGGCCTTACGGTTGCAACCATAAAGAGCGCACTCCAGACCCTCGGTATCTATCTTGAAAACGGGGTAGCTACATTCGAGACCCTCGTATTCCGCCAGCTTGCGGTTGCCAAGGACACCAATGGCGACTCCTCAGCAGGAAGCGAGACCATCCTTGCGGGCAACACGGTTGTTGAAGTAGAGAACCCCTACGTCCTTCCAACCTCAAAGATCTTTGTTACCTTCACGGGACCGATTCAAGGCGCTTGGTACATCAGCAACAAAGAGGAAGGGAAGTTCCGGGTAACGCTTGCAACAGGCCAGTCCGCAGACGTATCCTTCGACTACTTCATCCTTCAGACTGAAGGCCAGCTAGCGTCCCCTGGCGCTGCGGCGCCAATACAGACTCCGAACGACCCAGCTCCATCGAACGATCCGCTCCCTCCTGTCTTCCCAGGTGAGGGAACAGGCACCACAACACCGGTTATGGGCTCTGGAGACACAACACCGCCTTCTATCACCTTAAACGGCCCTGCAGCGCGCGAAATAGACCAAGGTGCCACTTGGATTGATCAAGGCGCTACTGCCTCAGATGAGACCGATGGCGACCTCACAAGCTCCATACAGGTCCAAGGAACTGTTGATACGGGTACACCAGGCACCTATACGGTATCGTACTCGGTATCAGACGCAGCAGGGAATGAGGCGCATGTATCCAGGATAGTCTCAGTGCAGGTTGTATCAGAGCCAGCACCAAGTCCAGAACCGGCGCCAGAGCCAGCACCAAGCCCAGAACCGGCGCCAGCACCGTAAACAAAGAAATACAAATAGCCTTTTAAATAAAAGCTTTTCCATCTCGGATAGCCGAGTTTTTGTATTGAATTGCTACATACATCATGCGCTGTGTTATCTAAAGTAGAGTGCCATACGAAGCTAATTCCTTATGGATAGGTACTCACGCTGCTGAATGCGAAGATCTGCCAATAAAATAGTGTTATTTAGTTATTAGGAAGGCAAATTTATGAGATTAGGACCTCAAACTGGTGTGTCCCCTCAGTAGTGCTGGAAATAGCAAGCGACATAGCTAATAGAATCAACGTTTAAGAGAATCAGTATTTCAGTACCTTCCTCCGCACTGATTAGAAGAGTGTACTCACCACACGCCAAATTATGCGTCTGATAGCACCATTAGTCGCCACTAGTACCTCCAAAGGTCACGATAATTTTCAAGATCAGAAGCTGGTTGAGAAGAACGTGTAGAAGCAATTCACTTTCTATAATTCATCTGCATTTTCAGCTAGTTTCTTGTCAACAGTCATTGTATAGGAATGCATGGAATCTCTAGATAATATATAGATATTCCACGCTCTTTCATGTCTGCTCCTTCTGATAAAAATATTCTTCTCTCGTCTGCTGAGGCAGCAGAGATTGCAGGCGTCACGAGTGGATACATCACGCGTGTTTGCCGCGAAGGAAAACTCAAAGGCGTGCGCAGGGACGCGTCATGGTTTGTTGAACGAGCAGAGCTTGAAACGTATCTCGTAAAAGTTGCTGCAGAGAAAAAGGAACGCGCAGAGAAGTTGGCACAGGAGCGCGTAGCTGAGTACCGGGCAAGCGTTCCAAAGAAGAGTCCTTGGAGAACTTCAACACTTTCTCGAACGATGGCAGTGTCGTTTGCAACACTCCTTCTTGTGGCAGGAGCAGTATGGGCAGAAGAAACACTGGCACCGCTTCCTGTACAGAAGCAGACAGGTGTCGCGAGCGCACTCGCTTCCGCCCCTTCACTCGAACTCGATGTACTAGACACCTACGACACAATCAAGGAACTCTTTCTGCATCCGGTATATCGATTCGTACAGAGTATCGTTCCCACACGCACACCAGGAATTGTTCAGGCAGTAGCAACACCTACTACAGAAACAAAA
>JAUPKX010000006.1 GCA_030837225.1 Patescibacteria group bacterium
CAAAGGGCTTTATTAAGCGTTTCGCGGACGCTCCTATTCGAATAGATGCTGACGAGATTCGTTCTTTCTGCCCAGGCTATGATGGTGCAAATGCAAGTCTGTTTCAAAAGGCTGCAAACAAAGAGTAAATATTCTGTATGACTACGCGCTCAAGAACGATATTAACTGTATTGTTGATGGGACCTTTGCATATGCTGGTGCGGAGGAGAATATACAACGTTCTTTGAAACATAAGCGGAGGGTTCAATTGTGGTTCGTGTACCAAGACCCCATCAGAGCTTGGGAATTTACTAAGGCGCGAGAAGTTACCGATTCACGAAGAGTGACCAAAGACGTCTTTATAAGAGCATTCATAGAGTCACGAAAGAATGCGATTAAGGTTAAAAAACTATTTGGAAGTGATCTCGAATTGAATGTACTAGTCAAAAACTACGTGGAAGGTGAAGAACACATAAGATTGAACATTACTGCTACTGAGCTTGACCAGAGCACCGACGGAGTCTACTCTGAAGAGACGTTAACCACATTGCTTGTATGACTAAAATCCTCAGAAGCATCATTGGGTCATTTGGTGGCCACAAAGCCAGGAAATCAAGCGATTTCTCGGACTTTTTCAGTAAATCCTCTGCTGAGCGTACAAAAGTCATGCGTCAGGTCCTTCGGGAGGCAAACGAGGAACAGAGAAAGGTGGTTGAGAGTGCTCGCACCGCGTAACTAAAACCCCTCCATTTGGCGGGGTTTTAGTTACGTTGAAATAGAAAAGACCCAAGGTACTAATGGGGATATATAATTGAGATACGGTTAATTATGGAGAGCTATCCATACTTTGTATGTCAAATATTCGACTAATTGTGTTTGACTTCTTTACATACCTTGGCTATACTGGCTCATATGAGCCAGTATAGCCAGAAGCTAAAGGAGATTCGTACCCAGAAGTCCCTTACTCAAGAGCAGGTTGCGAAAGCAATCGGTGTTTCTCGACCTACGTATAACGCAATTGAGGCAGGAAAGCAGGAGCTTAGCCTTGATGAGGCAGGGAAGCTTGCAAACCTATTTGGTATAGGAGTTCAGGATCTTCTGTCGGGTAGCATTCCAGATATAGAGAAGTATAAGCACATGATACTTACGTATCTGCGGATGAATCTTTCGAAGGACGGCAGGATTCCTAAGACAAAATTAGCAAAGCTGCTCTACCTGGCTGATTTTGCATGGTTCTATGATCATTTGGAAAGCATGAGTGGTATGCAGTATCGCAAGATTGCATACGGCCCAGTCCCTGATGCCTTTTTCCGTGCGCTTGATGAGCTTGCGGAAGACGGAAAGATTCAGATAGATAAGGAGGAGCATGGCGAGAAAACTATGTTCCTTGTGAGCGAGGCAGAGAGTAATAGGAACGCAAGGATTCAGACACTGTCTAAAGAGGAGACAGCACTCATGAAGAAGATTGCCGAGAAATGGAAGGGCAAGAACACCGAGGCGATTGTTAACTTTACTCACAACCAGCTGCCGTATTTCTTGTGTAGGGATAACGAGCTCATTCCGTATGAACTTATAACGCAGGAGGACGTTGGTGCGGTCTACTAGCGGGTATGGATGAGGGGAATACTTCAGTTGTTGTTGAGTCCTTTGCAGAGGGACATTTCATAAAGAGCTTCAAGAAGAAGCATAAGGCTCACTGGGACAGTACATTCTCTGCTATCATCGCGCAGCTTGAGCGTATTGATAACTTGTTGCGGACTGACAAGGCCGAGCATATTTGCGACGCAGGGGAAGCAAAGATTATAAAGACTAAGTTTAGGATCTCCGGGACCACAGAGTCTGCAAAGACTTCGGGCAATCGCTGTATTGTTGCCTGGTATGTCGAGAGACGACAGGTCTCGGTCCTCCTTGTATATGGGAAAACCGATATTCCGGGGCGCAATGAAACTAGTCAGTGGAAGAATATAGTTCGGGAGGCGTATCCTGAATTCCGGAGAGACCTCTAAGGACCCTAAGGCTCTGTCCAGGAATCAGGTACACTAGGGGTATGAAGGACAACCAGGCATTCCAAAAGGCCTACGCAATGCTCGACAGCGCCCAGAAGCTGGCCGTAGACACGGTTGAGGGCCCTGTCCTCGTTATAGCGGGCCCTGGTACTGGAAAGACCCATATCCTCACTCTAAGGATCGCAAACATCCTCAAAGAGACACAAGCGAACGCCACGAACATCCTCGTCCTAACGTTCACGGAATCAGCTGCCCGCACTGTGCGCCAGCGTCTTGCTGCATTAATTGGGGAAGAGACCGCACGCGATGTATTCATATCAACCTTCCATGGCTTCGCTAATCACGTACTAGAAGAGTATGCAGATTTCTTTCCTGCATGGGCCGGCAAGCGCCAGGCGGGGAATATCGAATCAACACTCCTATGGCGTGAAGTGCTCGAGACCGAAGAGCTCGTGCACCTGCGAACTCCGAAGTCCCCATTCTTCTACCTCAGGGACTTGGCGAGACTCCGCGACGATCTCGCTCGCGAACGCATCACACTCGACGACTATCGCGCATTCGCAAAGGAAGAAGAGGAACGCATCAGGAACGACGAATCCAATTATTACGTTCAGAACACTAAGTACGGAAATAAGGGAGACTTTAAGCCTGACGGGGCAAAGAAGATTGCACGCCTCGAGAAGGTATACGAAGCGGCACGTCTCATAGAGGCGTACGACAAGCTCAAAGACGAGCGAGACCTTTACGACTTCACGGACGTGCTTCGTATCGTTACAGACCAGCTCGCCGAGGACGAAGCCCTACGCAACACGCTCCAGGAGCAGTATCAGTACGTACTCGCAGACGAGCACCAGGACGCCAACGCGCTCCAGCATGCGCTCCTTGATGCACTCGCGTATGACGAGCACCCGAACCTATTTGTTGTAGGGGACGAGAAGCAGGCGATATTCCGATTCCAGGGGGCAGACGCCACGCACTTCGGCGAATTCCTTCTGAGCTACCCTCGCACTACAGTGGTTGAGCTTGAGACCAGCTATCGCTCCCTTGGCCCTATCCTCGAAGCGGCACATGGCCTTACGACTGGCATGTCCGCGTCCCGGGGGGAACATAAGACTCTGTCGGCACATCGCAAGAAAGGAGAGGCATCATTGAACCTTCTGGTGTCAGACGACCCACTTGCCGAGAGAGACCAGGTGAGTGGACTTGTTGAAGAGGTAATAAAGAGCGGTACTAAGCCTGAGGAGATTGCTGTCATTGCACGCACCAACGCAAACGCAGACCTCTTTGCAGACCATCTCGCAGCCCGCGGCATTCCAACCCTCAGAGCTGGCGACGTCTCCTTATCCTCACGTCCCATCATCCGCTCTCTGCAGGCACTCATGCGCGCGGTAGCGGACCCGCTCGATGCCTCAGCACTGAGAGAAAGTTTGCTTGCGCCATGGTGGGAGGCAACGCTCAAGGACCGAGCACTCTTCCTGCGTGAGACTCGGGACTTTCACCTGCATGAGAACCTCAAGGAGCGTTTTCCAGACATTCACGCAACTATTACGTCACTCCAGGAGATGGGGCAGCGCCTGTCGCCCCTTGAGCTCATATCAAAGATTCTTCAACTCTCCGGAGCCCGCAGCTTCCTCCTTTCTCATAGCGAGCACCTGGATGACGTGCTTCTTATTCGTCGTCTCATCATGCACATTGAGGATCTGGTCCGGCGCGACACCAACGTCTCGTTCGCACACGTCATTGAGGAACTTCGGAAAGCCCAAGAGCATGGCCTTGAGAGCGTGAAGGCGAGTGTACTTCAGAAGGAAGGGTTCGTAACCGTTATCACGGCTCATAAAGCAAAGGGCATGGAGTTTGAACGGGTGTTCCTCGTGTCAGCGACTGCACGCGAGTGGGAGGGTAGCGGAAGATCAGCAACCATCCCATCTCCTATAAGCCAGCAGAAGCAGACTGAGGACGCTGTCCGGCTCTTCTACGTTGCGCTCACACGTGCCAAAGACGCACTCACCATTTCATACGCGGCGCAGTCAGGAGCTGGGAAGGACCAGGCGCCGTCTACGCTTATGCCGGACGGACTCTCATTAATTACTCCCGAAGCGGATCTCCTGCCACTCATGCATTCAACCGTCGTGGCATCAGAACTCATTCGCGACCTAACGAAGGCCTATCTTATTCATGACGGTCTCTCGCCGTCAGCATTGAACGAATACCTTGAATCACCCGCATCGTTCTTTGCGAAGCGCGTGCTTCGGCTCAGGGAGCCTGAAATGCCCGCCCTAACGGTTGGAACGGCAGTGCATGCTGGGATAGCGGCATTCCTTGAGAATAATGACGAAGGGAGTGCCTTTGCTGCACTTGAGGCTAGTATGCGCCGCAGTCTGCTGCAGAGGAACGCAGCCTTTGATCGACTCTGGGAGCATGCGCGCCTAAGTCTCTCTGCATACATTGTGTACCGAAGCGAAGGTGGAGCCCTCCTGGCACCGGTTTCTATAGAGAAGACCTATGAGACAACGAGAACCATAGACGGCTGCACCGTTAAGCTAAAGGGGCAGATCGACGCATTGTTTGAGACGGCGTCTGGTATCTGCATTGCGGACTTCAAGACAACAAGCGAGATAAAGGCGGTAGACGAGAAATACGTGAAGCAGCTCGCGTTCTATGAGCTTCTCGTTCGAGAGAATGCCGGCAAGACCACAAGTGCGGCTATCGTGCAGGTAGGGCCTGATGGTGTGAAGGACCACGAGGTTCCTTTAACTGAGGAGTCGAGAGCAGAACTCTCAGCTGTACTCAACGAGGTCCTACAGGAGCTCCTATCTGGGAAGTGGCGAGAGGGAGTTGCGAGCGAATACGACGATCTCCTAAAGCTTTGGTGAGTTCAACAAGTAAACGCAACACCTCCCCTAATATGGAGGTATGGCACATAGGCATTTCAGCATTG
>JAUPKX010000007.1 GCA_030837225.1 Patescibacteria group bacterium
GCCCCACAGACTCGTTCCTACGCGAGCGTAATCGACGAGGATCAGAGCGAGGGGCAACTTCCGGTAGACGTCTACCAGACTCCAAACGAGATTGTTATCCGCGCATTCGTTGCGGGCGTCCGTCCTGACGAGCTCAATGTTTCCATAAGCCGCGATATGGTAGTTATCGAGGGTTCCCGTGACGAGCGCGACTCGGTTACTGATTCAGACTATTTCACCCGTGAACTCTTCTGGGGCTCGTTCTCCCGCACCATCCTCCTTCCCCAGGAAGTAGATGTCGACAACTCCTCTGCAGGCGCTAAGGACGGACTTCTGTCCCTCATCCTGCCGAAGCTCGACAAGGCGCGACAGACGAAGCTCCGCGTTAAGGCTGGATAGAATTTCCTAAAGAAAACCCCGGACATCCGGGGTTTTCTTTTATCGTATTTCTTCGTGTAGCACTGGCGGAGTCTTCGCGCGTTCAAGCTTGAATCTCATCTGTCCTATAACTTGCCCGTTCTCGGTCTCAACGCGAACACGCCATTCTCCCGGAAGCGGATTCGCCGTCTCTGAGTAGCCACGGTACCCATCGGATCTTCCTCCTGCTATCAAAAAGGCAATCTTGCTTTGTGTAATCCAGGCACCCTTCTCTTCGTTGTAGCGCTGCCAGCGATGTACTACGGTTGTACCAAAACGAATCGGTGCAAACACGGCCGTGAAGGCACTTAACGATTCTCCAGGGGCAACATGGACGATGCGAGTTCGAAGATCGTACCAAGGGCGCTCTGTCTCTCCCTGAAGCACGTACTGTCCCTCAGTGCGCTCTACGGAGTGGTATATGCCGCCTTCCTTAAGCGTAAGCGGGATCGGCGGGATGAGTCCTGAAAAGTATGCACTTGAAACAAGTACGGTTATAAGAAGACTTGATCCAATAATTGGGAGGACGCTCTCTGCAAGCTTCATGCGCCCTGCCTTGTAGAGAAGCGTGAGGAATATGCCGAACGATACGAGCGCTATGGCGGTGCTTCCGAGGAACACGTACGCCCCCAGAGAAAGTACGAAGAGCGGCAAGGCGAATATCGCATACGCATACGTCGTAAAGAACAACAGAACCGCCATGAACGTAATGCGGTCTTTGTAGCGGCGGAACCATTCGTTGCCGATGAATATCGCAGCGATAAGTATCAAGAACGGCCACGATGCGAGGAGTACTGAACTCTTGGTGTAGAAGATCAGGAATCCGGAGAGCAGGTTTCCGATTAAATACTGCGCAAGAAGCGGAAGGAGCACGATGGCGCTCTTATAGCGGACAGAGGGCTTCTCTGGCGGGCGCGATGATAGGAAGTGCGTAAGAAAGATCGCAAGTGCAGCAAAACCGAGGTATGCAGCAAACAGAATATTAACGAGCGAGATATCAAGAAACACGAACGTAATGATGTCCGTAATAAATCCCCACAGGAACACCAGTGCACCAAGATGGCGCTCGTTGCGCTGAGCCCAGGCAAGAACCTTCTGTATCATCCCTTAACTATACACGCCCCACATAGTGCTTGGGACAGGACTTGAACCTGCAACCCCTTCCGCTTCAAGGAAATGCTCTACCAATTGAGCTACCCAAGCAATATGAGCACTTTATCATATTAGAACTGAGCTTTCACCCCCTCTATCCAACCCATTAACCGGTGAAATTGTGGCGTGTTACATACTTCAACTTGGAGAGTTCCCCACGGCAAACGGTTATATGGTCTTATACCTTTGCTAGCACTACTAACGAGATTCGTTGTTTTACAAAAATTCTCCTTTAACAAACCAGTACTTTTTAACCAGTATCGCTGAGCTTCTGCCTCATTAATGTGAGGATAGAGACGCATCGACAAACGGATGCTTTCCGCAGGTATATCCATGACTTTCCTTAAAAAGCTTACGAACAACGTCACCATTTCGGGATCTGAATTAACAAAACTAATTGCATGCCACGTGCGCTCTTTGCCATTACGAAACTTTGCACGTTTATAACCCTCAGCCCAATATAGTGACGTCCCAATTAACCTCAAGTTCTCTAGAGAAAGCTTTTCAATTTCACGTTTTGCAGTAGTACGAATTAACCGAGAACGTTCTTCTGCTTCCTTTGTTTGAAGTTTATTTCGTTTAACTAAACCATTAAGCACTCCTTGATGGACTCGACTATTTAAACGAGCCCGGGCTCTATCAGACAGAACTACATCTTTTAACCAACCTGAGAGTGTTGCTTTAGGTATACCAAGCTCAGAATTAATCTCATTATAGCTCTTCCCTTTTAGGCGCAGTGCAAGAGCTTTTGCTCGTAAAGGGTTCATTAATAAATGATAGCCTCATGGGTTCATAAAGGCAACCCGCATATTCACATAACGATATATTCACTCCTGAACCGCCTGATACTGCTCGATGAGGCTGTTTATTTGCTCCTCAGACGGGATACCGAAGAACGCTCCCGGATTAGCCTTACCATCTGGAGATTGCCCAGCAAAGGCATCCATAAGAGGTCCCAGATACGTACTAAGGAAGAAGAGCGGCACACCAAGGAGCACAAGCCAGATCACAATCTTTGCGATGAGGCCGAGAATGGCGTTTCGGCGCATCTCTCGAAGGAGGCGGTTATTGTCCTTGCCAATAGCAATGTCTTCCTCAAGAAGCTTCTTGAGCTCGCTTGTGTCATCAATCGTTGGTGGCATACGTACCCGAATTATATCATTTGCATGCTCTCGCCAGGAGTCGGACCTGGATTTAAGGTTTAGGAAACCTCCGTTCTATCCATTGAACTACGAGAGCGTATCGAGAGAGTAGCATAAAACCCGCACCCATACAGGATGCGGGTTTTATGCTCTGTTGTTTACGCTGCAGAAGCCTCCTCTTCGAGACCAAGGAGTTCGACAAACTTCCGCTTGTCGAAGCCGACGATCATATCGTCACCGATGAATATTACCGGCACGCCCATCTGGCCACTCTTATCGATCATCTCCTGGCGCTTCTCCATATCGTTCGCCACGTTATATTCCGTGTACGCAACGTTGTTCTCTTTGAAGAACTCCTTGCTCATCTGGCAGAAGTGGCAAGTAGGGGTGGTGTAAATAGTGACGTTCTTTTGATCCATGGTGATTTCTTAGTGTGAGGTCAGTATAGCATTTTCGTATATAAACAAGACAAAAGAAGAAGGCCCACCCCGCATTGCGGAATGGGCCCCCTGATACTCTGGTGTACTGTCGCGCTTAGAAGCGCAAGCGCAGGCTGATCCGAGCCTGATTGAACTCAGCCGAGTCCTCATAGGACTCGTCACCATCAAATTCGATGGTGGATTGGACGACGTCGGAACGTGTCCACTCGCCGCCAATCGAAATACGGTCGGTCAGGGCGTATTCGGCGCGCACGCCGAAGTACGGACCAGCAGCGATCCACGTCTGGTCGTAGAAGTAGTCTTCCGAGTCGGGATCGTCGCTCTCGACTTCGGTATAGATGCCGCGGTCGCGAACCTCGATGCCGGCCAGGGCCGACACGAGCACCGGACCGAATTCGTGGCCGACCGAAACGCCGAAGCGCCCGCTGTACGAGGAGTTCACGGTGTACGTGACCTGCTCGTTGTAGCCGCAGTCGCGGACCGTACAGGTGACCAGAGTGTCCGAGTCCTTGATGGACCCCATGGTCGCGGAGGCTTCGACACCCACGACCAGGTGGCCCAGCGGGAAGCGATAGCTGGCGCCCAGACCGTAGACCGAGCCGGTGGGCTCGATGTCGGTGAAGTAACCGTCGTCAGACGAGCTGGCCTCGGTCGAGTTGCCGACGAAAACGTCGGCGCCCCATCCGGTCCAGCGATCCTGGGCAGCGGCCTGGCCGGCACACAGAAGAGCCACGGCGGCCGAAGTCGCTGCAAGAACCATATTTTGCATGAGTTAGTCCCTTTCAAAGGCCAAGCGCCTCTGAAAATACAATAGCATATACTTGCTACTCTGTCAATATATATGCACTATACATTTACCAAATCCCAAACCACCCGAGAAGTCGCTTATACCAGGGCATATACGGATCGAGCTCGTCCTCTTTGGGCGGCACCACGATAATTACCTCCTCTCCAGCACGAGCCACACCATGATTCTGCCGAAGTGTTGCTTCCTGTCCGCGTTCGGTAGAAAGTTCTGCGAGATTGTCCTCAAATACTGCCTTACGCTCACTCAAAACCGCAAGTTCAGACTTTCGGTCGTCAACGGCACTCCGGGCGATCTCTTCCTTGCGTGCAATTCCCCACACCGCCCACAAGAGCACGAGAAATAGTACCGAGAGGCCGCTCGCGAGCAAGTACTCGCCGACACGCTTGGCATGTTGTCTCTTCGAAGTTCGAGGCATTAGCCTCTAGTATAGCAATCTCTCTAGCGTTCCGAGTCCTGCACCATCTTCATAAACACGTCCTGCGGGATGTCCATCTTCGCGTGCTCGCCACGACGCTTCTTTCCCTTCTTTTGCTTCTCGAGAAGTTTCATCTTTCGGGTGATGTCGCCTCCATAGAGGTATCCCGTAACATCCTTGCGGAGCGCTGAAATAGAACGCGATGCCACGATACGCCCAAGCGCATGCGCCTGAATCTTAAGAACGAACATCTGGCGCGGCAGAATCTCATGGAGCTTCTCCACCATACGGTCTCCCTCCTCAACAACACGGCGGCGAGACACGACGCGCGCAAATGCCGGCACCGGTTCTTCCGCAACAAAGATCTCAAGCTTCACAACGTCCGCAGGGCGCTCATCCAAGAACTCGTATGAAAGCGACGCGTACCCTGATGAAGCATTCTTCACCTTGTCGAAGAACCCGCGCATAAGTTCTCGAAGCGGCATCTCAACCGCAAGCTCAATGCGTCCATCAAGATGCGTCTCGGTCTCGAGCACGTTCCCTTCGTGGTCATGGAAGAGCTGGATCATGTTCGAGAGCGAGTCAGGCGGCGTAATAAGCACCACCTTCACCCACGGTTCTTCGATCTTCTCAGTCTCGCCGAACGCTGGGAACTTGGACGGCGTGTAGACAGTCTCACGCTTTCCGCGCTTGTCCGTAACAACGTACGCGATGGTGGGAATAGTAACGATAAGCTCGAGATCGAACTCCCGCTTTAAGCGCTCAATAATAATCTCGAGATGGAGCATGCCGAGGAATCCGCAACGAAACCCGCGCCCGAGCATGCCGGAGGATTCTTCCTCAAAGGTAAGGGATGAGTCCGAGAGACGAAGACGCTCTAGAGATTGCCGAAGTTCCGTGAGATCGTCCTGGCTCTCCGGATACACCGATGCCCATACAACAGGACGTGGACGCTCGAAGCCTTCAAGACCCGTCGTAGATCCTGCGTTCGCTATAACCGTGTCTCCCACATTAACGACACCTGCCTGCTTAACGCCGGTAACCAGGTACCCAATCTCTCCTGCGGACAAAGACTCAGTCGCAAGCTCATCTGGCATGAAAATACCCGTCTCAAGGGCTGTAAAACGCTCTCCAGCGGCCGCAAACCGAAGTACGTCCCCTTTCTTAAATACCCCATCAAACACGCGCATAAAGACCGTAATCCCGCGGTGCGTAGAATAGGAGAAATCGAAGATAAGCGCCCGTGGTCCGCCCTCGCTCGGTCTCGGGGCCGGAACCTTTGCGATGACTTCTTCAAGGAGAGCCTCGACGCCTTCCCCGGTACGTCCCGAAACCGCGAGCACGCTATCAGGATCTACTGAAAGGAGCTCCGCGAGCTCGAGTGACACGTCGTCAGGACGCGCTGCAGGGGAGTCGATCTTAGAAATAACCGGGATAACCACACAGCCCGCCGCCTTCGCCATCTGAAGCGTGGTTAGGGTCTGCGCTTGAATTCCCTGTGTTGAGTCGACAAGTAAAAGGACTCCTTCGACAGCAGAAAGGGAGCGAGATACTTCGTATGCGAAGTCGATATGCCCAGGTGTGTCTATGAGATTTAATACATATTCGGTACCATCCTTTCCACGATATTTCATCTTTGCTGGCTGCATCTTGATGGTGATGCCGCGCTCACGCTCGAGATCCATTTTGTCGAGAACCTGGTCGCGCATCTTTCGGGCCTCAATGGTGCCAGTTCGCTCCAGCATTCGGTCAGCAAGCGTAGACTTTCCGTGGTCCACGTGTGCAATGATGCTGAAGTTCCTGATATTACTGAATGGTTCCATGTAGCCTTCGAGTCCTTATGTTTTGTAATACCATATTTGCGTCAGCTCTGCGCTTTTCGTGCTGTAGCCATGGCTCTAAGTAATTAATCAGTTTCTCTAATGAGCCTGCTTCATTTACTGAAATTCGCCATAGATCTTCCTTCCATTCCCATCCATAATCGTCTTCTCCTTTTCTAGCGATAATCCGAAACTTGCTATTCAATCCATGCCTTAAGAAAAGAGCGTGTATATCAGAAAGAATTGTGTAATCGTATGCATCGACTTTAAATCTCCCTCTTCCTTGATTTAAGCCAAGCGTTCCTTCGGCATCAATATAACCTGCCGAGAATGCCCATTGCAGCATATCGCTTGACGCAAGCCACGTACGTATTTCCGGCGGATACTTCGTAAGTAAAAAAGAAAAGCTTGTATCCAAATAGCACGTCATCTGAGTACTTCGAGTACCTTCTGAAACTGTTACAGTCCCATATTTTTCAAACAAATTCTTGAAAAGGTTTCCTTGAACAGCATGTGTCGAGTGCGATCGTACGACTATGGTTTCCGAAGCTCCTTTAGGCTGGTACACGTTGAGGTCTCCATACCGAAAGCCAAGCATATAGGCCTTCTCTAGATCCGTGCCTGAAAAGTTATACTTCTCATAACGCATCTGCGCTGCACTCTTTGTTTTAAGGGGTATCCCAGCTTCTAGAAGACGACTGCGGACTGTAATGGATGTACAACCGTATTCTATCGCTATCTTTGCAGGAGACCATTTCTCATTAATATAGAGATGTCGTAGATCCGATTCAGGTATGAGGATTTTTGTCCTTCCCATACCCTGAATTCTACCACACCGTGATCTAGTACAACAATCAATGAAAACTATGCATCCGGACGATCAGAGAGGACGGGTCCGGAAGGCTTGAGCGCGGTCGATGGCTTCATGCGCTTCAGGGAGTCAACGAGATCCTTGAACTCGCGGTTCGCGAGAAGGGCAAGGACCGCCGCCGCAACCATAAGACCCACCATACCAGCAATGAAGGCCTCGGTGAAGACAACGAGAAGCGTGGTCGCTGGTGCAAGATTCCCGAGGAACGAAAGCACACCATACGCAGCTGACCCACCAAGGATTGCAGAGGCTGCTCCCTCAAACATCGGACGGACCAAGGAACGTGCAACACCCGGCGCAACCGCACTGAGCGTAACGAGTGCGAATACGCCCGTTGCTACCGATCCGAGCATGCTGCCAAGCGCGATGAGAAGGATGGCCGTTCCGGGGACTCCCTCAACACGAAGGAGTGCCTCAACAAAGTACCCAACCGCCGGGAACTGTGCGGACAACATCAGAAGCCCTACTGCCGAAAGAACGGCCACAACGAGTCCCCCAATCTGAATCAATAATGGGTTCCAGGATTTCTTGGCGGCATAGAACGCGCGGGATGCGAGCAACACAATACCCTGCGCCATAAGACCAATAACAAGGAGCGCGAGTATTGCTGCTGTGAGTCTCGTTGCATCCCAATCAAAGGCACCGGTGCCGAGCACGATACGCACAATGTGCGCTCGCAACACGAGAATAAGCACCGAGAGAATCGCAGACCAAAATACAATGTGTCGTGCTGCTGCAGACAACGTCGCCTTGAACGCGTCGTATCGCTTAGCTTCCATGCTTTCGGCCAAGACCGGGAATGCGGCGGTTGCATAGGACGCGGCAATAAGGGAGAGCGGTACCGCCTGAAGATTCTGTGCCAGCGAGAACACGGCGATGCTTCCCTCACCCGTTCTTGCTGCAAGGATTGTCAGGATAAGTGCCGTAACCGATCCCATAGCGAGCGCCAGGGAACGTGGGACCGAATCGCTCATAACACTCCAAAGCACCTTTGGAGACGGGATAACGAGTCTTGGGAACATCCGTTCCTCAACCAAGACCGGGATATGGATAAGAAGATGCGCCAAGGCACCCGCCAACACTCCAATACCAATACCAGGAAGGCCATAGAGTGGATACAGGAGCACTGTGCCCGCAATGATGCCGAGGTTGTAGAGCACCGGCGAAAGCGCAAACAGGAAGAAGCGACGGCGCACCTGCGTCACACTCGTAACAATTCCCGAAAGCCCGAGCAGTATCGGCTGAACAAGAAGGATGCGTGCGAGTAGCACGAACCCTTCTGCGTTCGGAGAATCAATTGCTGCCGGGAACAACGCAAACAACAACGTCGGCGCGAAGAGCGCGAGCACAAGACACAGCAACCCTCCTCCGATAAAGAGGAAGGATGCAGTTTGCGAGATGAGCTCTTGCGATTCTTTTCGTGTTCCTCCCGCTATCCGCGGGATGAGGACGTACGCTGAGACTAGGGACGCAACGAGTGCGAACACCAGGTCTGGAACTTTGAATGCTGCGTAGTAGAGATCGAGTACGTCACCCGCCCCGAAGCTGTGGGCGAACAATCGGTCTCTCAAAAGAGCGAGTGCCTGAGACGCAAGCGTCAGCCCAGCAAGCACGTACGCGGCCTGATGTAGGCCGCGTACGGGTGCTGTAAGCGAGGTGAGTATCTTTCGTACCATGCGCCCTTAGGAGAACTAACGGGCTGGTGCGGTGGTTTCTCCGAGAGCTCCTTGTGGGATACCGAGTGCGCCAAGGCGTGTTGGAGGGAACGGATTCCTTCCAGCACGAACTGCAGCGAGGTCTGCTGCAACGGCTTCTGCGTTCTCCGGAGAGAGTGTGCCAACCTGCTCAAGCTCACGTGTTGCATCCTCGAACTGTCCGCTGATTGCGTACATGACACCAAGGAAGAAGCGGGCGTTTGCGTACTGAGGATTGATCTCAACCGAGCGCGCAAGCGCCTGAATCGCGCCAGGGTTATTGCCATTCGCTGAGCGGAGGATACCAACCTGGAACAATATAGTTGGGTCATTCGGCGCGAAGTACGCTGCAGCTTCTGCTGCCTCAAGAGCTTCACGTGCTCTGCCCTGCTGCACTTCAAGCTGGGAGAGAAGGAAGATAGCCTGGGTGTAATCACGCTTCAAGGTGATGGCCTCCATGAGAGCGGCACTTGCTGCTGCCGGATCCTTGTGTGCGATCTCGAGCTGCGCGATCACATACGGAAGTGCTGGGCTCGTAGGGTTGAGCGCAACGGCCTGCTGGTACGCGGTCTTCGCATTCTCGTACGCGCCTTCGATGTTGAGCGGTACAACCGTCTGGTACACGTTCCCGAGCATTGCCCAGTTCTGGTAGTTGTTCGGTCCAATCTGTGTGGCAGCGAGAGCCGCCTCGATAGAGCCCGAGAGTGCTGCCTGGAACTGAGACTGTGCATCTGCCTGTGGAAGTTCCGTGTTCGAAGCAACCTGGTTCATGCGTGAGATGCCGATACCCGAGATGAGTTGGTACGCCCGGTCGCTCGGCGAGAAGAGGATGGAACGGTTTGCAGCCTCTAGTGCCTTGTCCAGATCGCCAGACGAAAGCGCGGTTGTTGACTCAGCATACGCGACGCCTCCAAGATAGCGCTCAATAACCACATAGGCGGCAAGGATCGATGCGAGTAGAAGAAGGGTAAGCGCGAAGACGATAACGAATCCAACCTTCGGACTACGAGCGAAGATAATACCTACCTCGCGAGCATTCGTGCCGTACCGGAGACTCGAGATGAATACACCGATCAAGAGGAAACCAGCGAGAAAAACAATCGGACCCGGGACGGTGAAGATAGCGAGCGCGAGCACATAGAGTGCACCCGTGAAGGAAGCGGCCGATACGAAGCGCACAAACGGATCCTCTGGCAAACGGAGCAAGAGCGCTCGGATGCCGAAGAAGAGGAAGAGTCCAATAAACGCGACCCATGCGAGCGCACCAACGAGACCGGTTGTTACGAACGAGGTCGGGATGCTGCCGATACCAGACACGAAGTCTACGTTCCAGAAGTACGTGTCATTCAAGCTGCGATCACGGAACTGCACCCACTGCGTACCGAAGGTTCCAGGACCAGAACCAAAGAGCGGTGACGACGCGTAGGTGTGGCTACCGATGTCAAAAGTGGACTGCCACGATGGACGAACATCAATAACGTCAACACCAAGACCGGTTGCGAGCGCACTGCCGATAGTGCCTCCTCCAATAAGGAAGAAGAGCGCGACTGCGAGCGTTGCAAGCGGTGCCGCAAGAGAACGAGAAGACTGTGTTGGCTCGTCGGTGTCTTCAGCAAGAAGGAGCGCAACACCATCGAGATCTCCCTGATCACCGGAAGGACGATTACGCATAATTGCTTCGATGAAGAGTGCGAGTGCAACGAGCGCTACAAGGGTCCAGATGAGGACTGAGTTCACGAGAGCAAGTAGGAAGAGGGCGACTCCACCAGCCACAAGCATCATGGTGCGGACCTTTGCAGAGAGCGTGAGGAGACGGAACGCGAGAAGGCCGATCGCGAGACCAAGACCGAGGAACATACCGAGGTCCATAAAGGAGCCTACGAGGTTCGTCGTTGGAGCGATGAGTGTGGGTGCGATGCGTGAGGTGATTACAACCAAAACCTGAATTGCTACAACTGCTGCCGATACAATAGCGCCCGCAGCAAAGAACATGCGGTAGCTAGGTATACGACGGAAGGCAAGCGCCGTTAGCGTTGCAAACAATGCCAAGAGGACAACGAACCCTGCGGTATCGGTCTCAATCTCTGTACCGAAGAACGAGGACGTCATGCCTGCACCCGAGAACAGGGACGAAAGTAGGTACGCCGCAGGCACAATCCAGAGAGCACCAAGTAATGGGAGTGGTGGAATAATGGCATTCCCGCGGGTTAGACGCGCGAGGATGAACAGGATGAGTGTTGCGAGCACGCCGAGTGCGAGCACCGTAACCTTCGTATACAGAAACGGAATAGTAGCGAGCGGGATGAACGCAATAATGGCTGCTGCGAACGTGAGAACAACCGCCCAATTTGCGGCGACATCGAACGACAGACGCTTGGTGCGTCCTGACTTAGACCCCGAGTGATTCTCTTGCATAGGTAAAGATAAAAACGGCCCTTCTAATAGCAGTTAGTATAGCTCGCTCTTACTACAATCTTTTTCCTACCCTGTGGACGAGAAAATGCACAGTGTTGCGATTCCTTGTGTTCATTGTATGATATATGAGGACCGGGCCTGACGATCGCTCTACCCTTCGGGGCTAGGGAGGAAAGTCCGAACACAGGCTCTCCGGAGCAGCACGGTAGCGGGTAACGCCCGTCCGCAGTGATGCGCGAGGTGCGAACAGAAACGCCCAATGTTGAAAGACTAGGGATCCTCTATGAGGATGGGCTGGCAGCAATGCCAGACTGAAACGGCTAAATCCTTACCTCTGTGCAAGGCCGTGCCCGCGAAAGCGGGAGCGCCGCTCGAGGCGTACGGCAACGTACGTCCCAGATAGATGGTCGTCCATGACAGAATTCGGCTTATGACCCGGTCCAGATACATGAAAGAACCCGCGTAAGCGGGTTCTTTCATTTCCTATTCCGGAAGCGGTATTCGCGTACCAACCGTCCAGCCTTGGGCTTTCGCCTCACCTACTCTTGTTTCAAGGACGAATTTAACGGGGCGTGGCGGGTAGAACGGTGTCGGGTACGTATCAGGCGAGACTCCTTCTTCTATCTCAAGTATGGTTCCGTCGTCTGCGAGCCATATGATGTCGATTGAAATGAGCATGTCCTTCATCCAGAATCCGTAGCGATCGTGGCGATCGAATATAAAGAGTAGTCCGTTTCCAGGCTTCACTTCTGTTCGTCCAGAGAGTCCCTGTTCATGCTCTGCCGCGGAATCTGCAACTTCGAACCGAAACGCGCTATACGTAGCAGCTTTCTCCTCAGGGAGAGGAGTTTGCTTCATATACAGGAAGAGTATGAGACCGAGTATCGCGATTGCAAGGATGCTGGATACGATTGCGGTTTTGATGCTCATACTTTTATCTATCAGATTGCTTCGTACCGTATAACAATGCGCGCAGTATCTTTAAGGACTGTGTTCTCAAACGTATCTACTTCGACACCGTCAACCGTAACGACAATTCGGTGAGTCGCGTCAGTCCTATAAGATAGAATCTCGTCCTTAGTAAACGGCTTTTCCCATACCGCGAAGAAGTCGGCAAGCGTAAAGTCGCGCTTCTCAGGAGATTCCACGTGTATCAGCCCGTCCGGGGTATGGGTATGGAGCACCGTCATACAGGTCTCCCGGACACCGATATTTTCAGGGACCGGGACTGGCTCACCATTCACCACAATCTCGAGGGTTGAGTGTACATGGAAACCATGTGCCTTCTCTTTATCGCAAGCGAGGGCAACCTCGCGTGTGGTGCGTGTAGTCTCTACGGGTTCTTTTGATTGCTGCGAGGGGCTCTTGAAAGCGAGCACGAGACCAACACCGAGAACAACAAGGACGAGTGGCAGGAGTATCTTCATCATATCTATGGGGTGTTATGCGTTTCGTCCTCAGGGAGGGCAGGTGTCTTGCCGAACCAGCTCAGCTGCCATTCCTTCATTTGACCAATCTCTGCTTCTTGCGCTGAGATAATAGCCTCAGCCATCTGCTTAATTTCTACATGGCCTGCGTTCGTACGTGCAAGCTGCGCCATTTCAACGGCGCCCTCGTGATGAACAATCATCTCCTTAAGGAAGGCCTGGTCGAAAGCATCACCCTCCTTGCCTTGAAGAGCCTTGCTCATGTCTTCCATTGAGCTTGCCATAGTATGACTCACTGGAGCTGGAGAAGGCTTATCGAAAGCGACCACGGCGCCTGCCCCAATGGCAGCACTTACGATTGCGACTAGCACGAGCTTTGTTAATGCAGGCATATTGCTTCTTTGGTTACGTTTCGACAGTATACCCTGGCAAAATTGTTCTATCTTTTAGCGGAGTGAGTCGGACTAGAGCCCCAACATACCAAACCCCACAAGCTCCACACACCATTTTATCAAGAAAGAGTAAAGAGATACAAAACTACAAATTACATTGTGCTTTGCCCACTCATCCTGTCCGCACACAAAGTCACGCCGTTTTGAGGAAAAAAAACAATCACCCCGCAGCAGAGCTGCGAGGAAATCTCCTTGATTATAAAACGGCGTGGCTTGCTCCCGTATGTATTAGCACTGTGGACCAGGGGCAATCACCGTTCCAAAATCATCCCCCGAGAAATTTAATGTCGTTCCCAGATCACTTTCATTTGAAAGATTTGGACCAGATGACCAAAGCTTGGTGTGGTAAGTACAAGCCGGCACGCGGTAATTGTCGTCGTAGCAATAGGCCCTTCCCCAGGGGTCTTGTGCGGGTGGAGCACTCATCGCGCCAGCGCCTTGAAGCGCCGTTACGACTGCATTCCACGAACCCTGATCGCACGGATTTGAACATGCGCTACAGTTGTCCCCGATAGGAGGATATTCATTGTAGCTGTCAAAGTAAAACTCAAAAGCAACTTGCAAGGAATGTATATCGGCTTTTGCACGCGCTATTTTTGCCTTTTCGCGCGCTCCGTTTAATGATGCAAGCACAATCGAGGAAAGCATGCCGATGATAGCGATAACAACGAGAAGTTCGATAAGAGTGAACCCTCTGATTGCGTGCGTTTTATTTCGTGAAGACATAGAAATTAACCTCCAGTTTCTCATCGGCCGCTGTTCCAGTTTTTTGGGTATGCTTCTGGCGCCGGCGGTTTCCATGGTAGCGGTTTAGATGCAGACCCGCCTCCAAGCACAAAAGGCGCTGTAATCGCAACGAGAACAGCAATGCCTACGGCAATAAGCAAAACGTACTGCGCCTGTTTCTCATCCTTGATATAGCCGCCGGAATATTGCATAACCCACTTCACGATTTTCGGCTTTGGCGTTTGGAAAGATCGAGGTTGTTGAAACTCCTCGCCTTCAAAGTTTATTCGTGGTGGCTCGTTATTTTGGTCCACGGTGTATGGAAATCAATTTGGTTCGACTACATTTCCATTATATATCCTGCCACCCCCCGCAAGGAAAAAGTGGGCTACTTCAGCAACTTATCAGCACTCACGCCAAGAGCTTGTGCCACCTGTGTAGACCGAAGCGTGGCTTGAGGAAATGCTAGCACACATCAATCCGAGCTTTTTTGCGGCTTGGGAAGCGCCGGGATATGCGCATGCTCCATATCGATAAAATTCCTCCTCTTTAGTCTGTAGCAGACCAAGAGCTGAATATATCTTTTATTACTGCCAAGTCAGCTGCATCAATAGGTTCAAAGGGACCCTTCCCCCTCGACCAGTAGCCTGGCCCCGAGGCCGTAACCAGACAAGCTTGAGCGACGATTTGTAAGTATCCCTCTTCTTCGGTGGTCAGTACAGAAGGACGCACAATTATAGCGGCCCTCTCCACATTTTTTTGCAGTTTTGAGTGTTCGTAATCTTGAGTTTCTTTGTAACTTACTTGGTATGACGTCCCTTTCTCGTTCGAAAAAGTACGAGACTGAGAATCATGCTCAACGATTTCGTATTCTTCGTATCCTATAACTGAAGGACAAGAAACATTAGCGATTTGTATTCCTTGAGCATTACTCAGAGCAATAACGTTTGATTTACTTATTGCTCCGTCACTTGTCGGTTCGCCAGCCGTTCGAGTTTGTTTTGTTTGCCATGAGGCGGGGATTGAAAACGAGAAACCGTTGCTCGTTGTTACGGTTTTAAAACTCGAAACGGGAACATTATTTTTTACACCAACATTTTCTTGTTGCACTTCCGCCGTCTCCTCAAGTGAAGTTGCAGCAGGGACACTCGGTGTCTGGCTGAAATACCACCATCCTCCTGCAGTCGCCAAAATAGCTACGGTCCCGACAATCAAATATCTATTCATGCGTGAATACTACCAGGTTCTAATCCTCTCGGCTGCCTTTTAATATCCTTATGTTAATCGCTAAAAATACTGGCGGAGGCGGAGGGATTCGAACCCTCGAAACCTTTCGGTTTACGCGCTTTCCAAGCGCGCTCAATCGACCACTATGAGACGCCTCCGTGCGTGGCTTTTATACCACGAAACTCCTTACTTCGCCCCAGAACCAAGCAATGCAGCGACTCTCTCCTCTACCGGCGGATGCGTTGCAAACAATTTGTTCACAAACTTCCCAGCTTCCCCGCCGAACGGATTCCCAATGAAGAGGTGTGCGGTTGCGTGGTTTGCACGCTGCATCGGGCGCCCGTCCCCTGCAATCTTTCTGAGCGCAGACGCGAGTCCCTCTGGGTAGCGCGTAAGGAGCGCACCGGACGAGTCAGCGAGGAATTCCCTGCGACGTGAAATCGCGAGCTGAATGAGCTGCGCGGCTATTGGTGCGAGGATTACCGCGACGATAGCGAGCACCGCGAAGATAACACCAGCCTTGCTATCGTTGTCCCGCGAACCGCCCCCAAACAATGACATCCGGAGAAATATGTCCGCCACAATCGCAACGAACCCTGCGAGCACGACCGCAACCGTCATAACGAGCATGTCCTTGTTCTTGATGTGCGAGAGCTCGTGCGCGATAACGCCCTCGAGCTCGGCTCGATCAAGTATTTGGAGAAGTCCGGTGGTTGCCGCAACAACCGCATGCTTCTCGTCCCTTCCCGTAGCGAACGCGTTCGGGGCCGGGTCTTGAATCACATACAATTTTGGCATCGGAAGCCCTGCCGTAATCGCAAGATTCTCCGTTACGGTATAGAGGTCAAAGTACTCTTCTCTTGAGGCTGGCTTTGCACCGTTCATAGAGAGCGCAATCTTGTCTGAGAACCAGTAGCTCCCCACGTTCATAAACAATGCGAAGGCAACGGCGCCGTAGAGGATAGTAGGGGAGCCGTAGTACCAAGACACTGCCCACCCAACCGCCATAACAATCAAGAAGAACCCGGCCATAAGGGCCCAGGTCTTTACGACGTTATTTGATCGCTGTTGGTATAGGTTCGCCATGTGTAGGGATGCTATCTAGTAAGACGTGCGTTGCCTATTTCTTTTCAAAACGGTCTTTGTCTCGGCCGTAGCAAGTATCCATCTTCTTTGCGAACTCCGCATCGAGGTCGACGCCCTGTGCATTCGCCAAGCACATAGCGGAGAATATGACGTCCATAATCTCGCCGCCGAGCTCCTGACGTGACTCCTCCTGTTTCTTCGGCTTACCTCCATAGAGATGGTTCAAAAGCCTCCCAACTTCACCCACCTCTTCCGCGAGCGCTGCGAACTGGGACAACAGCGGCCAATACGGATCCTTGAACCCCTGTGCCCAATCGTCTATCTGCTTTTGGGCGTCCTTAAGCATGGCTATTTAGAAGGAGACCTTAACCGGTTCCCTTGCCGCAGACTCTGCTTCCGTCAGCTCAAACAAATCCATCTGCTTGAAGCCGAATGGTGACGCGATGAGGTTGCCTGGGAACTGCTCCACAGCGGTGTTCAGACTCTGAACCGTTGAGTTGTAGAACCGACGTGATGCCATGATCTTGTTCTCGGTGTCTGAGAGTTCGCGCTGAAGCTCGAGGAAGTTCGTGTTTGCCTTGAGGTCAGGATAGCTTTCGGAAACCGCGAAGAGAGACTTAAGTGCGCCGGTGAGCATGTTCTCAGCAGCAGCGTGCTGCTCAACCGTCTGCGCACCCATAGCGGCAGTGCGAGCCTCGGTAACACTCTGAAGTGTCTGGCTCTCATGCGCCGCGTATCCCTTAACCGTCTCAATGAGGTTCGGGATAAGGTCATAGCGCCTCTTCATCTGCACTTCGATATCGGACCACGCTTCCTTCGCACGATTGCGGAGCGACACGAATCCGTTGTAACTGAGCACAACCCAGAGAACAATGAGGGCGAGTACGCCGAGCACGATATAAAGGGTAGTCATATACGTATATTGTAGGTTCTCCACATACAAACGCAAGGAAGCACTTTTCCGGTAATTCACCTCCCTTCATTGCACAGTTCGTATGCCGGGCGTATGGTCAGAAATGGAAAGAGGGAGGAAGCAATGTTCATGAATGACGAAGGTACCATGGTCGACAGCCTCGGCCAGGCGGCGTTCAGTGCATTTTTCGAACTACTACGAATGGAGCCGCGACAGGTGATTCTGATGGGCGTCCTGCTGATCACACTCATTGTGTTTGCTGCTTTCTTCGACAGTTGTTTACGCGTCATGCGAAAGCGCGACCTCGATCGAGATCGCGCTGAGCGCGAAGTGTTGCTCGACCTCGCCCACCGTGGCGAACCGCTTTGACGAGCGAACAGAAAACGCCGCAGTTCCCTTCGGAACCGCGGCGTTTTTCATTTGTCTTTCGTAACTAGAAATCCATCCCTCCACCCATACCCTCAGGCATTTGAGGCTTCGGTTCCGGAATCTCTGCGATTGCAGCTTCGGTTGTAAGGAGAATCGCTGCAGACGATACCGCGTTCTCAACCGCGCTACGGGTTACCTTCACCGGATCGATGATACCTGCTTCAGCCATGTCAGCGACTTCCTCGCCCTTAAGGGCGTCATAGCCGCCGAATCCTTTGCCGTTCTGTACACGCTCAACAATAGCGGAACCGTCGTCCTTGCCGGCGTTTAGAAGAATCTGGCGAAGGGGAGCCTCGAGTGCCTTTCCAACGATTGCAAAGCCAAGTTCCTCGTCCTTGTTGTCGAAGTCCCAATCGTTAATGTCGAGCATGCGCGAAACCTTGGCGAGAGCAGTACCACCACCAGGGACGATACCTTCTTCGATAGACGCCTTTGTTGCTTTGACCGCGTCGTCAATCTTGTCCTTCAAATACTTCATCTCGGTCTCGGTTGCAGCACCAACACGGATAACCGCGACACCTCCAGAGAGCTTTGCGATGCGCTCCTCAAGTTTCTCCTTGTCGAACTTGGAGCTTGTCTGGGAAACCAGCGTCTGAAGCTGCGTGATACGCGCCTCGATGTCTGCCTTCTTTCCCTTGCCTGCTACGAACACGGTTGTGTCCTTGCCGGCGACGACGCGAGACGCCTTGCCGAGCGCTGAGAGCTCTGTGGACTCAAACGTCATACCAAGATCAGCAGATACAACGTCAGCGCCAACAACTGCTGCAATATCTGCGAGCATTTCCTTCTTGCGGTCTCCGAAGCCTGGCGCCTTAACGGCAAGCACGGAGAACGTACCGCGGAGCTTGTTCAGAACGAATGTCGTAAGTGCCTCGCCTTCTATATCGTCTGCGACGATGACGAGTTCTTTCCTTCCGGTCTGGGCGATTTTCTCGAGGAGGGGAAGTATGTCCTGTACAGAACTGATCTTGCGGTCCGTTACAAGAATGTGTGCATCGCGCATTTCGGCTTCCATGCGCTCCGGGTTCGTAACCATATACGCGGATACGTAGCCCTTATCAATCTGGAGGCCTTCAACAACCTCGTACGAGAGCTCCATGCCCTGGCTCTCTTCAACCGTTACGACACCATTCTTACCCACCTTCTCAACGGTCTCCGCGATAATGCGGCCGAGCTCTTCTGATTCAGCAGAGATCGAAGCAACCTGTTCGATGTCCTTGCGTCCTTCAACCGGCTTCGCCATTTTCTTTAGTTCCGCTACTGCCGCATTCTTTGCCTGCTCCATACCAGAACGAACCGCCATGGCATTCGCGCCCTTGGTTAAGGACTTGAGTCCTTCGTTAACGAGTGCCTCAAGAAGAACAACGGTTGTTGTTGTTCCATCTCCCGCAACGTCGTTACTCTTGTTTGCGACTTCCTTCACCATCTCAGCGCCCATGTTCTCGAACTTATCCTTGAAGGAAATCTCCTTCGCGATGGTTACGCCGTCGTTCGTGATGCGGGGACCGCCATACGCCTTCTCAAGCACCACATTGCGGCCGCGGGGACCAAGAGTGACCTTAACAGCCGATGCAGCCTTCTGAAGGCCTGCATGAATCGACTTACGTGCGTCTTCGCCGAATAGAATCTGTTTTGCCATAGTGATAGGGAATTAAGAAAGGGAAGTAAGCGCTATTTGAGTATGGCGAGTACGCCTGACTCGGAGAGGATGTAGTAATCATCGCCATCAACTTTCACTTCGTCGAATCCGTACTTGGAGAAGAGTACCTGGTCACCAACCTTAACCGTCATGGGAATGAGGTCGCCGTCCTCGTAGCGACCGAGGCCGACCGCAACAACGGTTCCCTTGCTCGGTGCTTCTTGTTTCGCCGAGTCCGGAATGATGATACCCATTGCGGTCTTTTCCTCCTTTGCGAGCGGCTTCACCACGATGCGGTCGTTTAGGGGCTGAATAGAAAGCTTGGTAGCCATAGGAAAATAGTTCGCTTAGTGCGGTTGCTAAAGGTTGCCCGTTTTCTAGACACGAATTCCCTGCCTAGAAGTTATCCACAGTATAGAACGCGAGCTGCAACCGTCAATTTGACAGTCTTTTGTTTTAAGTTCATAGCAGCACTCTTATCGTTCAGTACGTATCTGGTTGCCCGGACTTCCCCTTTATGCTAGAATCCAGGGCACAGATGGAGACTCTTTCGGCAGGATTGCCCTACATTCAGATAGCCCTCTCCCTACTCCTCATCGCAGGTATCGTCCTCCAGAACCGAGGCGCATCCTTGGGTGGAGCCTTCGGAGGCGACAATTTCGCATCGACCTTCTACAAGCGCCGTGGCGCTGAGAAGTTCCTGTTCAATGCGACTATCGTTATCGCGATCCTCTTCGTGCTTTCGACCGTTGTCGGGTTCTTCCTCTAAGTCTCCGTTTCTGGCCCTCTTGGGTCTCCCCTATTTACGTACGTATGGACAGTCATTACGGCCTACCACTCACCCGCCTACTCCCCTTCTACACAAAGCTCTCGCCCGGAGATCGCTTCATCGCGACTTTGCTTGGTCTTCTTGTTATAGGAACAAGTCTTGCGGGACTAATTGCGCTCCAGCGTTCGTTTTTGGTAACGGTACCCGCAAAGGGCGGAAGTCTCACGGAGGGAATCGTGGGGTCTCCGCGATTTGTGAATCCCCTTCTAGCGCTCACCGACGCTGATCGCGATCTCACGGCACTTACGTATGCGGGCCTTATGGGTACCGATGGTGAAGGCAACCTCGTACCAGTCCTCGCTGAGCGGTACCGGGTCTCTGAGGATGGTCAGGAGTATACGTTCTCCCTAAGGGAAGATGCGAAGTTCTCCGACGGTACCCCTGTTACCGCCGAAGATGTCGTATTCACCGTTGAGAAAGCACAGGATCCAGCACTTCGTTCCCCAGAGCTCGCAAACTGGGCAAATATCCGTGCTGAAGCGCTTGATGCACGTACTGTCGTGTTCACACTCCCAAAGCCCTACGCACCATTCCTGGTTGATACGACGCTCGGTATATTGCCTGCAGACAAGTGGCGAAACGTTCCCGTAGACGAGTTTTCGTTCTCTCCCCTCATGACGAATCCTATAGGTGCTGGACCCTTCAAGGTTGCGCGCGTGTCGCGTGACAAGGATGGAAGCGTAACTGGATACGAGCTACGTGCCTCGGATACTTACGTACTCGGACGCCCCTATCTCGACGTTATCTACGTAAAATTCTATGACGACGTAACAAAACTCGCAGATGCATACGAACGCAAAAGCATACAGAGTGCATACGGCATTCCCGTGAAGGATGCGCTTCGCTCTCCGTACTCGCGCGTGTTTGGCGCATTCTTTAACAGCGACGAGAATCCAGTCTTCGCTCGCCTCGAAGTACGTGAGGCACTCTCACTCGCGATCGATCGCAACCGAATCGTTACCGAAGTCCTCGGCGGCTACGCCACACCCCTCACAGGTCCTGTGCCACCAGGAAGCGGTGTCGAGGCATATGAGCTTCCTGAGGGAGATGGTGTCGAACTTGCAATCGAGATTCTAGAAGACGAAGGATGGACCCGGAACGAAGAGACGGGTGGCTGGGAAAATGAGGACGAGAGTCTCTCACTTCCGCAAGTAACCCTGAAGACGTCGAACGTGCCGGAACTGAAAGCGATCGCCGCGTCAATCGAGACAGACTGGGAACGTCTTGGTGTTCCTACGGAAGTAGCGCTCTACGAGCCCGGAGATTTAGCGGCAACCGTGATTCGTCCGCGTGCATACGAAGCACTCCTCTTCGGTATGGTTATCGGCCGCGACCGCGACCTCTTCGCCTTCTGGGATTCGGGAGAACGAAGTGATCCAGGACTCAACATTGCCGCATACGCGAACCGCACTGTTGATCTGCTTCTTGAGCGTATTCGAGAGGAGCAGGACCCCGAAGTTGCACGCAAGGATCTTGCAAAGGTTTCGAAGCTTATAGCGAGCGATTATCCTGCAGCCTTTACGCATGCACCTGACTTCCTGTATGCTATCCCTAACAGCGTCCGCGGTGTACGCCTTCCCCAGATAGCATCGCCGTCGGACCGGTTCGCGACAGTAAGTACTTGGTATCGGAATACGGAAGAGGTCTGGCCTATATTCGCGGGAAAGTGATCAGTTGATAGCCTGGAACGTGCTTCCCTCTTGGCTGCCAACTGCGCACTGAAACCAATCGTTACAACACGATATCTGGTGTGCACCTACATTATTTTCTAACAAGTAACTAAGTATTATGTCAGCAGCACCCGCGCCAGCTCCGGCGCCAAGCCCTCGCTCAAATCAAAGCTCAGAGCCTCGCGCTCCGAGAGCTGAAGGAGCAGCCCCTCGCCCTCCTCGTGGAGGACGGGGACGTGGATCTCGTACTCGTACCGGTGGACGTCCCGGCTCTGCGAGCGACAACATCCGCCGGTCGCTCGGTCGCCCCGGCGGCCCGTCTCAAGGCAGCGAACGAGCAGAGAAGAAAGCTCCCGAATACCTCCCCGCAGCACCGAGTAAGGATGTTGTTCGCATCGTTCCTCTTGGAGGCGTTGAGGAAGTCGGACGCAACATGTTCACCGTTGAAACGAACGGCGACATCTTTGTCTTCGACGTTGGCTTCCAGTTCGTAACTGAGGATACGCAGCCAGGCGTCGACTATGTCCTTCCAAACACGAAGTACCTTGAAGTTAACAAGGACCGTATTCGCGGTATCTTCATTACCCACGGCCACCTCGACCACATCGGCGGTATCCCGTTCCTTATGGAGCGCATGGGAAATCCGACCATCTATACGCAGAATCTCTCTGCCGTAATGATCAAGAAGCGTCAGGAAGAATATCCTGACCAGCCAGAACTCAATATTGTTACCGTTGAGCCTGGGAGCACTATGACCATTGGCTCGACCAAGGTCCAGTTCTTCCCGGTTACGCACTCGATCCCTGACTCTATGGGTATCGCTGTTGAGACGCCGTACGGAAACGTTATTGCGACCGGAGACCTTAAGCTCGACCACGAGAACGGTATCCCAACGCCTGCAGAAGCAAAGAAGTGGGGCGCACTTGGCGCACAGAAGAACCTCTTCTTCATCGCCGACTCAACCAACGCTGAGCGTGACGGATTCTCAGTGCCTGAGCGTAAGGTGCATGAGACGCTCGAAGAGATCATCAAGACCGTGAAGGGTCGCCTCATCATCGGTACGTTCGCCTCACAGTTCGAGCGTATGGTCCGCATTATTGAAATCGCGGAATCACTCGGCAAGAAGGTTGTAACCGAAGGACGCTCAATTAAGACCAACCTCGAGATTGCACAGAAGACCGGTCTTCTTAAGGTTAAGAAGGAGACGATCATCACGTCGGCGGAGATTGGTGACTATCCTCCAGACAAGATCGTTATCCTCTCAACCGGTGCCCAGGGCGAAGAGTTCGCGGCACTTATGCGCATCGCTACCAAGCAGCACAAGTCGATCACCCTTACCTCACGCGACACCGTTGTCCTCTCGTCCTCGGTTATTCCTGGAAACGAGATCTCCGTGCAACGCTTGAAGGATCACCTCTACCGCAGCGGTGCATCACTCATCCACTACCGATCGAGCGACGTGCACTCAACCGGACACGGAAACACGGGCGAGCTCATCTGGATCAACAAGCAGATTAACGCCAAGTACTTCATGCCAGCCTACGGGTACTACTCGATGACGGCTTCGCATGCGAAGGCGGTTGAGCAGGCAGGACGTCCACGCGAGTCTATTATCGTTGCCGACAACGGCACTGTTATTGATATCGAGAACGGCGGCGAGACCCTGAACGTACACAAGCAGAAGGTTCCCTCCTCCCCACTCGTGGTTGATGGGTTCTCTATCAGCGACCTCCAGGAGGTAGTTATTCGTGATCGCTTGATGCTCGCGAAGGACGGTATGTTCGTTATCATCGCAACTGTTAACCTGAAGACCGGAAAGCTCCGCAAGTCTCCAGACATCATTTCGCGCGGCTTCGTGTATCTTCGTGAGAACCAAGACATGCTCAATCAAGCACGTCTTCTCATTAAGAAGACCGTTGAAGATTCTACTGAGGGCATGAACCCGGTTGATCTCGACTTCGTAAAGAACGCGCTCTCGGACACTATGGCCGGCTACCTGTTCACTCGTACGAACAAGGCACCGATGGTTATTCCGGTGTTGATTGGTGTGTAACGATTCCAATTGTTCGAGAAATGCCGCCTTACTGGGCGGCATTTCTCGTTATCCAAATGCTAGTATGCACTTAATGCACCCGCGTCTTGTTCTTTCTATCGGAAACTTTTTTAGTGCCGTCTACTTTTCGCTAATACTCTTCATTCTTGCTCCTTATCTCGCTCTCTTTCTACCTGATGCTCACATCGGGCTCGTTGTCTCTCTTGGTGCATTCATAACACTTGTGACCTTTCCGTTCGTGCCGCATCTCATTCGTAGATTCGGCTCGAAGCGGCTCGCACTCATATTTGCGTTCTTTCAGGCCGTTATGCTTTCTGTGCTCGCTCTCTCGCCAGCGATGCTGTTTGCTATACTCACCGTTGTCCTTATCTGCGCTGTTGCACCGTTCATCTCGTATCAATTGGACCTGCTACTTCAAGCTGCTACAAAGGAGTCAGGATCTACAGGGCAGGTGCGCACACTCTTCCTAACTGCTGCGAGCGTAGCGTATATAGTCACACCCCTTCTCGTAAGCCTTCTTATCGACGGAACTGAGGCGTACTGGCGCGTATTTCTTGCAGCTGCAGTCTCCCTTACGCCGTTCATTGCGCTTCTCTTGTTCGAACGACTTCCTGAGGGTGAACCGCCACACATCGCTGCCGTTACTTCAACATGCTTCTGTCTGTGGTCTGATCCTGATCTGCGAGCGGCAGCACTCGGAAACGGCGTCTTGCAGTTCTTCTTCCATCTGGTTCCCCTCTACATACCACTGTACCTACATACCGTACTTGGCTTCCCGTGGAGCGATCTAGGTTGGGTATTTGCCATAATGCTTCTACCTTTCCTGTTTGTTGAGTATCCTGCAGGCTGGATTGCAGACCGATGGTTCGGAGATAAGGAGCTCCTGATCGCTGGATTCATCATCATGGGCATTGCGCTTGCGGCCACAGGGTTCATCACTGCTTCTACCCCACTGGTTGTTATCGCTGCAATACTTTTTGTATCTCGTGTAGGTGCCGCCTTATCTGAAGCTATGGTTGAAAGCCACTTCTTCCGGAGGGTCTCTGAGCGCGACGCGAATACTATCAGTGTGTTTCGTATGATGCGCCCAGATGGAGCGCGTGTTGCCCCACTCTTTGCGAGCGTACTCCTGATCTCGGGAAACTACGTCGCATTCTTTATGATCTCAGGCGCACTTATCGTTGCGCTCGGTGTACTCGTAACAATTCCTCTCAAAGACGTGCGCTAGGACGCTAACTGGTACTTCGTTCGCTTCTTTTCTATCAAACCTTCCTTGAGGAGTTTTTGAAGTTGTGCCGCTACTTGCTCGTAGCGCTCGACTCCGAGCAAAGAAGCAAGGAAGCGCTCGGTCTTTGCTTCCTTTGAGAGTGCTCGCAGTATGACACCCCGCGCTTCCCTACCAGAACCCGCAAAAGCTGATTGCTTAGTATATGTCTTGCTCTTCGCGTTGATGCGTACTCCTGAGCGTTTAAGGAAGGCACCATAGTCCATGAGCGCCGAATACCACTCCCTACTAGTGCCTTTGCGGAACGCCTTCTCAAGTATCAAAAGTATTTCTTTATCACTCACCTTCTCCTCGTCCGGGAAGAAGTGATGCGTAACCACGGTACGCAGGTTCGTCTCAATTAAAATGACGTCCTCGTTATAGGCAAACGCCGCTACCGCTCGCGCCGTGTAGTGTCCGATACCCGGAAGTTTCTCGAGTGCCTCCACGGTATTTGGCATCTTTCCTGCATAGTCCTTCACTACTGTTTTTGCCGCCTCATGCAACATCTTTGCGCGACGGTTATAGCCAAGCCCCTGCCAGCGTATGAGCACATTCGCGAGTGGCGCACTTGCGAGTACTCTAACATCCGGGAATTCTTTTAGAAATGCCTTATAGAACGGCAGTACCCGCTCCACCTGGGTCTGTTGCAGCATTACTTCAGACACCAGAATGCGATATGCATCCTTGGTCTTTCTCCAGGAAAGATCATGTCTTCCGTGTTCTTTGTAGTGTGCGAGAACGAGATTCCTAAACCGGATCGGAGTCATTGGTCTTCGGTGCAGCATGTGGCGCTTCAGGCACTATAACGATAGCGAGCGCGTAGCCGACGATACCCGGAACAAATCCAGTGAAGACCGTAAGGATGAGGTATCCAAGGCGAAGGAGTACTGGGTCTACGCCGAAGAACTCTCCGAGCCCTCCCATGACTCCGGCGAGTACGCGGTGTTCCCTACTGCGAGTTAGTTTCTTTTCCATATGCTGAGTATAGCAAAATTGAACTGACGGAGGATAAGCAGAAACCCCTCCCGCGCGTGAGCGAGGGAGGGGTGGACCAGGTTCCATGGGAACAATAACCGAGAGGTTTGGCAAGGGCGCAGAGCGACTAAAGAGGGTGCATCCTCAATCCGTAGGGTACAGCCTGTAAGACCTTCACCACATGGAGCCGATTACGTGCGCAAGTTCGGAGTGCGAACACTCCTTTTTCACTCCCTTCTCGAGAAACCCGTGCTACGCCCGCAAGGAACAAGGACCGCTATATACTTTACTCTTTTTTCTGTAATTAGCAACTACTTCGCCTTGGGCCACCTCCCTGCTGCCGGAGGCCAAATCTTCGTTAACGGATGCTCTTCGCACGGATGCGGAAGCGCCTTGCAGACGTAGCGTCCGTATAGGACGAACCCGTTATTTACATATTTCCAATCTTTCTTCGGTATGAGTGCTTCGAGATCCTTTGAGATTTTGGTTAGGTCTGTATTCGACGTTAAATCAAAACGAAGTGCGAAACGACGCACGTGGGTATCAGTGGGAATGCCCTCCCAAATATCATGCAGTTCTCCAAGGACTACATGCGCGGTCTTGTACGCAATTCCTGGAAACCGAACGAGCTCGCTTTCGGTCTTCGGAATCATCCCCTTGAACTCGTCTCGCAGCACTATGGCTGTTGCCTTAATGTGCCTGGCCTTATTCTTATAGAACGTAATCGAAGAGATCGCTTCAGTTAACGAGGCAAGATCTGCATTAGCGAAATCGTTTACGGTTTTGTACCGTCTGAAGATATCCTTCGTAACAATATTTACGCGCTTGTCGGTAGACTGCGCAGAGAGCATAACCGCAACAACGAGCTGTATAGGCGTCTTAAAGGCGAGCTCGGTTTCAGGGTTGGGGTACGTTTTCTTTACATAGGCGACAATCTTCCGAGCTCGAATCTTACGCTCTTCAAAGGTAGAAACAGCTTCTACGCTACGCATGGCTACGCAAGTCTTCGAGAACCTGTTCCGCATGGAGCTCAGGCTTCACATTCTCATACACCTTCTCAATAGTGCCGTCTGGGGCTATGAGGAATGAGGTACGCGAGATACCGTCGTATTCCCTTCCCATCATCTTCTTCTTTCCCCAGACGCCGAAGGCGTTCACGACTTTCTTTTTCTCATCCGCAAGCAGCATAAACGGAAGGCCGTACTTATCCGCAAACTTCTTATGGCTCTTTACGGAATCTACTGAAATGCCGTATACAACCACATCAAGCGACGCGAAGTCCGGCAATGCATCGCGAAGCATGCAGGCTTGTTTTGTGCATCCGGGCGTATCATCCTTCGGATAAAAATAGAGAAGCACACAGCTTCCTCTGCGCTGCGAGAGCGTGTGCGAAACGCCGTCCTGGTCGAGGAGGGTGAAATCAGGGGCAAGCGTTCCCGGTGAAGGAATCATGCTTTAGTCAGTGATTGGGTCCTCCTGGATTCTCCCGAATGCGAAGCGGTGTGCGAGCACAACAATCGTTCCAGTGGCCGCAAAGAAAAGGATAAATAGTATGATGCCGCCCACAACCGGTACGATGCTGGTGAGATACAGAACGAGCATACCGAGGATCGCAAGCTTCCAGGTTACGATCTCACGCTTCAAGAGTCCTCGTCCCAAAGCAGCGCCCGCAAGCACCCCGGCGTATAGATACCCAAGCATGAGGAGGAACAAGTAGAGCGTGAGAAGCAGGAATCCAACGCCCATACCAACGAATGACACGAGTAGTATGAAAATGAATACCGGGGTCGCAAACACAACCCCAAACCCTAGAAGCACCAGGAGTGCGAATCTTCCTGGCGATCGAGAGAGTGCACGATCTGCAACCGCTTGCGCAAATACCGGAAAGAGGCCTGCGAGGAGTGCTGCTGCGATAAGAACTGCGAGAATACGAACGAGTAGGAATACGCTCGCGCCAGCAATTGCGAATGTTTTTGCCTGCTCTATGGTTGGTAAGTACGAAGATGCGCCGGTATACGTCACGCCATTAAGAATTGCTGCAGATGCCGGAATAGCCACTTCCTGCGGCGCGTCATAGCGAAGCGAACCGTTAATGACGGTTCCTTCAAGAAGCGTAAGTCGGTCTGACGCGGTGACTTCTACATTTCCTTCGAATGTACCGGACAGGTACACCTCAGCACCGTACACAACAACCTTTCCGCCACTTCCGGTCACTCTAACGGCTCCGCCGATAATTCGGGTATCAGTCGCGGTTGAAGACGCAGTAACCGTGCCGCCCGCAAGCACAAGGTCACCTGACACCGGAGCGCTCACGATTACTTGTGCACCGGCTGCACGCAGATCTCCTTCTACAGGACGCGTTACCGAGACCGTACCACCAGCAACCGTCGCGTCACCCACTACCGTTGCGGCGATAGAAATGGTGCCGCCTGCCGCGAGTAGGTCTCCCGGTAGTGGGGCTGCTACGGTTACGTCAGTACCTGCAAGATACGCGTTATCGAGTGGAGACTCTGATACAACTAGCGTGCGTGCGCTTACGAACGTAGCTGCTGAAAGACTTGCGGGCAACACTAATGTTGCTAGGAGAATGACCACGAGGATACGAAAGCAGGCCATGATGCCGCCATCATAGCACAACCCCCTCCCCGTCAAGATTAGAGAACGGTAGCAAGCTTAATGGGTAGAAAGCACCTCCAAAGGACCCAGCTGAGACCGAATATGAGCATCGTGATGCCCGCTGAAGCAATGCAATAGATACAGAGAGCCTTGATGAGCGCGAACTGAATGAACACAAAGACCGCTGAGACCGCTACGCCAAACGCCGATACAGCAAAAAGTGCTTGGTAGAGCCTGCGGGAGGATACGATACTAAGCGATGCAACGAGAACGAACGTGAGCGCAAAGAATCCAACACCATAAAGCCCGAGCGGGACACCAAAGAGGTGCGAGTACGCACTCTGCGCAACAATATTGCAACCATCAAGTCCGCTTCCGAGATCGCATGAAAGTGCCGTGTCAGTAATAGCGCTTTGGTAGAGATACCAAGAGTCCGCAATACCGAGAAACGAAAGAATGAGTACGAGCACTATAAGGAGGCTGCGGTTCATGACCCAATCCTACCCTGCCCCCCATACACCAGCAACCTTCATGTTTCTGGTAGTACAATTACCCCATGGAACAACGCACTGAGGAAGAGTGGAAGGAGATGCTCAATCCTGAGGAATACCATGTGTTGCGTGAGGGCGGAACCGAGGCCCCATTCAAAGGCAAGTATGTTGAGAATCATACAGACGGTACGTATCGGTGCCGGGCGTGCCACGCGATCCTTTTTAATTCCGACACCAAGTTCGATTCCGATAGCGGGTGGCCTTCATTCACGGACCCTGCTGTTGCGGAGAATGTAGGGACCCGAACGGATGAAAGTCTTGGTATTGAGCGTACGGAAGCATTCTGCAAAAGCTGTGGCAGCCATCTTGGCCACATGTTTGACGACGGCCCGGTTGACACTGGTGGGAAGCGGTACTGCATCAACTCCATCGCGCTCAATTTCGAGAAACGGGACAAGAATCCTTCATAAAGTCTCCAGGTTCCTTCCGTCATAGTGTAGGAGTTACCGTAAATAACTCGTACCTATGATTGAACCAGATGAGCTCGAGAATCAGGCAGACCAGGAGCATGATCGTGCGGACACGCACGCAGAATCTGAAGAGATGCTGCGGCGTCAAGCTGACGAACAACGGGAAGCACAGGCGCGCGAAGAAGAGACACACGACTAGTCAGTAGAGATGCATAAAAGGACCTGCTGTGGGCGGGTCCTTTTATATTATGAAACCTTTTATATGCTCAAGGGGTTCTAGGGGGTAGAGGGAACCAGAACTTTGAAAGACGACAGTATGAGACGCTCCAGAGCGCCTCTACCTTCCCTTTATCCATTTACGTCTATCGTATGGCATTCACCAAAGCCATTGGACTCGGGATAGCTATTGTCGTCCTCAAACTACTGCTTCCCGGTGTCCTTGCCGAGATAGAACATACCGCCATCGCGTTCCTTCATGGTGCGCAAGTCTCCGCAAGTGTCGCAACCGACCTTGCCGCGAGTGCCGGGCATGTACGATTCAACAATGAACCGTTTGCCCTCCCTCGTGTCCCTGAGACACGCCCAGAAGCACGCTAGCCGTATGCACGAACCGAACTCCCTGGGGTTCGGTTTTGTATTTTATGCTGGCTGTCTGGGACGATATTCGAACGAATCTAACTCAGGTAGACTAAGGTTATGGATTTCAATGGAAGAGCAGTGCGAATAGTTGCTGGTCAGCACGGCAACGAGAAGGGTCCAGTCAGGGCGCTTATCTCTCGAGGATGCGACTTTATTCTAGGTAACCCAGAAGCCGGAGAACGGAACGTCCGGTACATAGATCAGGACCTAAACGCTTCCTACGGCGTAGACACCGGCACCTTTGAGTCAAAGCGTTCTCAGAAGATACTCGATCTTATTTCACCTGAAGACGTTGTTATAGATTTTCATACAACTTCCGCTAAGGGACCACCTTTTGCAATCCTTACGGATAAAGTGATGCTTCCTCTAGCTGAACGAACTGGGCTGGCCCATGCTGTCTTAATGACGCACAACATAAAGAAAGGTCACGCACTTATAAACGTACGCGATGGTATCGCCGTTGAGATTTCTGGGTATGACACGCAGGAAAGTTTTGATACTTCCCTTTCAGTACTTGATGCTCTCGCATCAAGGAGATCATCTCCTCTTACGCTATACGAAGTGTATGGCCTTATAACTGAACCTGGAGTGTATGAGAACTTTGTAGAATGCGAAGACGGCTTCTATCCTGTTCTAGTAGGAGAAGAGTCGTATGACTTCATCGGACTAAAAGCACGCAGGATTGATTGGCTAACAGACTAAATATCGAACCTATTCGTCCCCTCCTCTTCCCGATCATTCACTCCATGCTCCGGCAACCCGAAGTAGTGCCCTACCTCATGCCATAGCGTTTCTCGCACCACAATACGTACCGCATCGCGGAATGCACGATCCATCTCGGTCGCCTCTTCCAATATTGGAAGTCGATAGAGAGTTATTGTGTCTGGCATGGTTATACCAACACCATACTCGCTCCCGCGCTCCGTAAGAGGAATACCATGATAGAGACCGAGCAAGGACTCTCCTTCCTCAAGCCCTTCCTCTTCGCGAACCAAGTCACTCACATCGTCTTCAATGAGGAGCGCGAGGTTGGTTATCTTTTGTTTGAACTTGCCGGGAACGCGTTCCCACTCCGCATTAGCTATTTGCTCGAATTCCTGTTCACTCATATCCATACTCTAGCCGCGCTTGAACGAGAACGCGAGCGCCACCCAGAAAAGACCGAGTAGCCAGCCCCCAATGACATCCGAGAAGAAGTGCGCCCCGAGCGCAAGTCGACTCAACCCCACGAGAAGAATAATGAGGATACATAGGGCAACAGAGATGAAATGTCTCCTTCCTTGTTGCAGACGGGCACTTGCAACGGCAAGAAAACCGAAGAGCGCCATACTTGCAGTAGCGTGCCCGCTCGGAAACGAGAACGAAAGGAACGGATTAAGCCAAAGAAGCGTCTCTGGGCGCGTGCGCGAGACGAGCACCTTTACGACGTTCGTCGTTATAGTACTGCCAACAAGCGCGATGATGAGCCGCTGTACGAGGCTCGGATGATGCCGCAACAATACGGCTGCACCAAGCGCAATAGCAACAATACCAACCACATCTCCGAACGTTGTTACCACGAGGAATCCCTGTACATAGGAAAAAGTTTGGAGCGGCGAAAGCAGAGTCGCAACCGGAATGTCGACAGCGCGCACGAGGCCTGGTGCGTAGTGTTGTGCGAGCGCGAGCGCGAGAAACGCTGCTCCAGATGCGAACGCGAGAGAGATCCATGTCTTATTCATAGCGTCCTACTATCATAGGCCCAGTGCAGCACTGCTTGTCGCTGCTTCGTATGGCAGGTCGCGTCTCCTTTCCGACACGCATACTTTATCTGTGCCACATGCCGTACCATCTGCCTCCATCGCTTGATTTGTCTCTGGTCCTCTTCCGGTAGTCTGCGTCCTGAATAGTACCGGCAGTACCACTGGAACCATCCGCGCGGATCCTCATGGTAGATCCATCCCTTCGCGCGCCAGACAGAGAGAGGTTGAGACGCATTTACGCCGAAATAGTTGAGGGTTGGATCGTGTCGCTCATGACAAAGTTGCACGCCCTGGTACCAGCTCTTTGGGAATTCTTCTTTGCAGTCAGTCATGTACTTTCCGCCAAATGATCCGAGCGCGAGCATTTCTTTTGGAGTAAGTTCCGGGGTGAATGCAGGATCAAAGTTTTTGCCCATCGGCTGTGTGCGCAGATACTTATAATTCTTCTGCATGAGATCGTTCACCACGACTTCTTTGGGCGTCATGTGTGTATCATAGCAAAAGCCGCCCCGAGGAGCGGCCTTGCTATTTCCCTTTCGAACGCTATTTTGCGAGTTCGGCGTCGATAAGCGCCTTCACATTCTCGAACGGCTGCGCACCCGAAACGAGCGTAGTGCCGATAACAGTGCCTGGCGTTCCGTTGATTCCGAACGTTTGACCTTCCTCGCGATCTGCGTCGACCGCAGCCTGATAGTCAGTACGGTTGTCAGCAATGAGCTTGTTGATGCGCACGATATCAAGACCGAGACGCGTTGAGAGCGCATCCATTGCAGCCTGATTCAAGGTACTTTCCTCTCCACCCTCGAACATGCCACTGAACCAGTCGTGCCAGCGATCAGGATAGGCTTCCCATACAGCACGAGAGTAGATGGCGGCATCGTTGGATGCTGGACCAAGGAACTGGAAGTCCTTGTAGACGACCCGGACCTTGTCGCCATAGCTGCTCATAACTTCCTTCATGGTCGTGGTCTCAAACTGCTTGCAGAAGCCGCACTGGTAATCGAACCAAACCGCAACCGCGACCGGTGCATTCTTTGGTCCTACAAACGGACTGGTATCAAGCTTCACGTCCTTGATATCAACCGCGACAGGCTCTGGAGTCTTCTCTGCACGATCTCCTCCCTGGCCGAACGCGAATGCGCCGCCGATAATAAGCGCGCCCACGAGGACCGCAAGTGCGGTACCGTATTTCTCGAAGAAGCTACCTGCTTCCTGTGCTTTGGTATCCATACGAATATATATGCCCTTAAATGCTATACCCCCAGTATAGCAAATCCCCCAGGACCCGAAGATCCTAGGGGATTTGCCTTGTGTTTTCCTTACGGAATGAAGGTGAGGGCCATGCCCGCCTTCCCTGCGCGACCGGTACGGCCGATACGGTGGGTGTAATCCTCGTAGGTAGACGGAAGGTCGTAGTTGATCACGTGCGAGACGCCCGAGATATCAAGACCACGTGCAGCAACGTCAGTTGCCGTAAGTACACGCGCATCGCCACGCTTGAAGGCTATGAGAGCCTTCTGGCGCGCCGAGTGCGTCTTGTTTCCGTGGATGGAATCAGCTTTGACACCCGTTGAACGAAGATCTTTCGCAAGACGCTCAACACCGTGCTTGGTACGTCCGAAAACGAGCACTTTGTCGAAGCTCTCCTCCTTGAGGAGCTCAACAAGCTTGTCGAACTTCTGGCTGTGATGGACGCGGACAACGTCCTGATCAATCGTGTGTGAAGTCTCGCGCGTCTTAACTGACACATGCACAGGGTCGTTCAAGAACGCACCGATGAGTGCCTGAATATCGCGCGACATCGTAGCCGAGAAGAAGAGTGTGTGACGTTCAGAACGCATCTTCGACATGATGAAACGCATGTCGTCGATGAATCCCATGTCGAGCATACGATCTGCCTCGTCGAGTACAACCGTGCTGAACTTCGACAAGTCGAGCTCACGGCGCTCCATAAGGTCCTTCAAGCGTCCTGGCGTACCAATAACAAATGCCGGGTTGCGCTTAAGGACGCGAATCTGCGGAACGATGTTCGCGCCGCCCACGCAGGTTACAGAATTAACGCCGAGTCCCTTCGAGAAGCCGAAGAACTCGTCTTCAATCTGGATAGCGAGCTCGCGGGTAGGCACCATAACAAGCACGCGCTCGTCTACGCCAAGAGCACGGAACTTTAGTACCTTGTCGATGAGTGGAATAAGGAACGCAGCAGTCTTGCCGGTTCCGGTGTTCGCGATACCAACGACGTCCTTTCCAGCGAGCATCGGAAGGATGGACTGGTCCTGGATAGGCGTTGGGGTGATGTAGCCCTTGTTCGCGATGTTTGTCTTCAAGCGTTCGTCAACCGCGAAGTCTGCGAACGTGTGTGTTGGTACGTATACCTCAACCTCTGCTGGAGCTGTTGCCTTGTTAACGAGCTTTGAGAGATCGACGTTCATCTCCTGGAAGTTGCGTCCACCGGAGCGTGCGCCACCACCACTACGAGATCCGCCCTGAGTTGGGCGTGAGAAACCACCACGGGAGCCGGAGCCACCGCGTGAAGATCCTGCATCGCGACGTGGGCCACGAGAAGATGATCCGCTGGAACGGGAACGCTTAAATTCTGCAGCTGCTGTTGCAGGACGCTTGAAGCCGTTATCAAGTGCGAACTTCATGCCTGCTTCGTATGCAGAGCTCATTGCTGGTGCGCGACCGCCGGAGCGTCCGCGAGGAGCGTTCGAGGAGCGGCGAGGCCCGCTTGAACGCGTGTCATTCTTTGAATTCATATGAGTGAAATACTAGTGCACGGGTGAGCGTGCGGTTTGTGTAAGTAGTCAGGATTCTGACTCAACCGTTCTCGAGAGTTTCAAGCCGTGCGCTTTCGCGCGGTGCCTGGTCTTGAATGACTCTTCAAGACGCCAAACCGTGGAGTAACCGTTGTGGGGCTAGTATAGCAGAAGTGTGATTTTTGGCAAGTGCTTCAACGATGGGTATACCAAAAAACCCTGCAAATACAGTATGTTTTGTCTAGAGTGGCTACCTAGGCAATGGGCTTATTGCCCTGAATAAGCCTAACGAGCACCACAATTATGGCAATAACGAGGAGCAGGTGTACGAATCCGCCGAGCGTGTACGACGTCACGAGACCTACCAGCCAAACAACAAGAAGGATTGCAGCGATGGTGTACAGCATGAGTATGATTTGAATCAGGTAAGCCTATAGCGTACATAACCACACCTAGAGGATGTATGAAGAAAGGCCGTGCCAGCAATTGCTGAACACGGCCCTTTCTCTAACTCTATGACTTCCAGACAATAGTAACGAAGTTGGACACAGCGACAGCATCGATGAGCGGTCGTTTTCCCTTTCCCACGTCCTTCGAAAGTTCGCCGAAGTATTCCATCGCGTTCTTGATGAAACACGAGTTATAGCCGATTCGATGGGCTCGAAACGTTGGGAACGTACACGCACTCTCGAAGAACAGTCGACCTGCGCGATTGAAGTCCGTTGCCATGATGTGCGTCTCGTGTCCATCCAAAGTCTTGAACACGAGTGCCGCAATCAGGAGGTCTTCCTCGCGCAGCGGATTCACTATTCCGCATGCGTCAGCAAGACGTTGCACGTTTGCCGTGTATCTATCGAAGGCCATTTTCTCTCCCCTATAGTTTGGTTATTGAAACAACAAGTCGCTCGGATAGTAGAACTATCCGAGCGACTTGTCAAAACACTAAACTAGGACCGCTTGCTCCTTGCGCGATCAGACTCCGTGAGTCCCTGCTTGCGCAGACGCACCGAGAGCGGTGTGATCTCGAGATACTCGTCGTCCGACATAACTTCAAGACCACGCTCAATAGTAAGAGTGAACGCTGGCACGAGGTTGATTGCTTCATCCATACCCGAGGAACGAACGTTGGACTGATTCTTTCCCTTCGTTGGATTAACCACCATCTCCTCGCCTTTCGAGGTGTTGCCCACAACCATGCCCTCATACACTTCCGTAGCCGGAATGATGTAGAGAACACCACGCTCCTGCATACTCCAGAGTGCGTAGCCGAGTGCCTTACCAGACGCCATAGAGATCATGGAGCCAACCTGGCGCTTCTTGATCTCGCCTGCGTACGGCTTGAAGCCAATAACGCGTGTTGAGAGAATTCCTTCGCCCTTCGTATCAACCACGAACTGGTTGCGGTACCCGAGGAGTCCGCGCGTAGGACCTTCGAGCGTAAGGCGCACTGTATCGCCATGCTGAATCAAGTTCTGGAGTACGAACGCGCGCATACCAAGACGCTCAATAATGGAGCCCTGGAACTCAGTTGGAGTGTCGATAGTAACCTCCTCGTATGGCTCGAGCTTCTGGCCCTCCTCCTCTCGGATAATTACCTGCGGCTGGCTGACCTGCATCTCGTATCCTGCACGACGCATGTTCTCAAGGAGAATCGCGATGTGGAGCTCGCCACGACCGGAAACCTTGAAGGCGTCAGGAGAAACAAAGTCCACCTTAAGGCCCACGTTCACCTCAAGCTCGCGCTCGAGATACTCGCGGAGCTGGCGACTCGTTACGTACTTTCCTTCGCGTCCGGCGAACGGCGAGTTGTTAACGAGGAAGTTAACGGTGATGGTAGGCTCGTCGATTGCGATTGCGGGCATCGCGTCGATTGATGCATCGGTCGTTATGGTCTCGCCAATGTAGGCATCATCAATTCCCGCAACAATAACGATGTCGCCCGCTACTGCCTCAGGGACGTCCACGCGCTCAAGACCCTTGAAGGTGAAGAGTTTTGTGATCTTCGCGTTACGAGCAGTACCGTCTGGCTTCTTTACGATAACAGCCTGTCCTGCCTTAGCGACTCCTTCGTAGACGCGCGCAATAGCGAGTCGTCCGAGGAAGTTGTCGTAGGCGAGATTGAAGGTCTGGAGCTTGAGAGGCTTTGCAGACTCAACATCGCTTGAGGTTGGCTCTACATGCTCGAGAATAACATCAAGAAGCGGTGTCAGGTCCACACGAGGATCATCGAGCTTCTTCATAGCGACACCCTCGCGGCCAATCGCGTAGACGGTTGTGAAGTCAGACTGCTCGTCGGACGCTCCAAGCTCAAGGAAAAGCTCAAGTACCTGATCCTCTGCACGTGCAGCATCTGCTGCCGGCTTGTCGATCTTGTTAAGTACAACAATTGGCTTTAGACCAAGCTCAAGAGACTTCTTGAGTACGAAACGGGTCTGTGGCATCGGACCTTCCTGCGCATCAACAATAAGGAGCACGGAGTCGATAGAGCGAAGTACGCGCTCAACTTCTGAACCGAAGTCGGAGTGGCCTGGGGTGTCCACGATGTTGATCTTGGTTCCCTTATACTCGATAGAGGTGTTCTTCGAGTAAATGGTGATACCACGCTCGTGCTCGAGCGCGTTTGAGTCCATAGAGACGCCTTCAGCGGCGGCTCCAGTCTGCTTCATGATGGCGTCGGTCAGCGTGGTCTTGCCGTGGTCCACGTGCGCGATAATAGCGATATTCCTGATTTCCATAGTCAATAAAAATAAAAATGCCCCCAGGGCTTAGATAGTCTTAAAGTACCTTTATATAGGCGTTGCGTCAATGCGGACAAAGAAAAATCGCCCGCAGCATGCAGCCGCGGGCGATTTGGAAGGTTGACTATAAGATAGATTTTAAGCGGCCTTGCTTTCCGCAAGACGTTTCCGAACGCTCAGATATTCGGAGGCGCCAAGTTTGGCGCAGAGACAGTCCAGACCACGACCCGCACCGGCCACGCCGACGGAAGCGGTGATTTCGAATTTGGTGTCGATCACAGGCACACCTCCGGCATGGAGCTTGTGGCTTGCATCGTCACTCCGAAGTTCCTGTTCACTCGGAAGCAGCAACGATGGATGGTTTCGAAGAACATCGTTGACCGACCTGCCAGTTCGAAGGGAAATCTCAGCTTTCAACTGAGAATACTTCCTGACCAGACCCGAATCGTTGTAAACAGGTCCAAGCCAGAAGTCCCAGTAGCCGTCACCATCCATTATGACCATATGGATAGTGGTCGGATTGGTTGGGTCCATTTGATCGGCTTCCCGGATAAGGTCACTGACCCTTCGGAAGGCTGACGCTGCCGCAATCTCCCTTGGATCTTCCATATCTTGTTCCTATTCTTCCTTTGTACACAAACCGCCGACCGGTTCGTTAGGAGAAACCTACTCCTCAGCTATTGAAAAGTAAAGAGCCTATCGCAGATATCGATCAACATTCGCCCTATGTCCTGCATAGCTTGCCGAGCAGTGTATCTGCCCATTCCCGTCATGCAGATAGTACAGACAGTTGGTATCTGCTGGATTGAGAGCTGCCTCAATCGAATCTAGGGACGGGTTCGCGATTGGGTGCGGTGGGAGGCCGCTGTACTTATAGGTATTGAAAGGCGATTCAAGATCCTTGTCCTCTGAACGTGGTTGCGGCCACCAGTTCCCTTCTTCTCCGCGTATATACTGCAGCGACGCATCTACCTGAAGACGCATACCGTCGTTAATGCGGTTCCAAAGAATGCCTGCAACGAGATGCTTGTCGTTCTTCGCCGCTTCGCGCTCAATAAGAGATGCCATGATCAAGGTCTCTGTCCACGTCACGTTCTTTTCTACCGTCTGTGCTGCATACGGTGCGAACGCTTCTTCAAAGCGGTCGCGCAACCGTGCTGCAACTTGTGCAGGCGCCTGATCCGAAGGAATAAGGTAGGTATCGCCGAAGTACACGCCTTCAATCTGCTCGAAGGTCGGTGCAGTATCAACGGTTATGAACTGCATCTTCTGTTCATTAGTCCAGTTCAGCTTCTTTGCGAGATGCTCGGCTATTTGCTCTTTGCGCCATCCCGGAGGAAATGTAATCCATGCAAGATACGGCGGCCTGCTCAAGAGCTCTCCTATGGTCCACGCATCCATGGAAGGAGAAATCATGTATCCTCCTTCCTTGATGTCGCTCATACCGCCACGCGTACCATACGCAATACGAAAGGCGGTCATACTTTTTATATAGCCGCCAGCTTTGAGTTCCTGAGCGATCGTCTCGAACTCGCTATCAGGCGCAACGATGAATTCAGTTGCAGGGATGGTTGCGGGAGTTACGGGCCCGAAGTAACGAGCGTATAAAAGTACAAAACTAAATAGGAGAACCAGTCCAGTGATACCGAGTGCGATGAGGAGACGCCTTGAGGGACGGCGTGCGCGTATGGTCTCAAGGAACGATGACTGCATGGAAGACTATTGTACCTTACCGTTCTACGCGTCGTCTGTGTACAGAATGCGGGCGAGCTTCAGCTCGTCAAAGGAGTACCGCGCCTTAAGGAATGCGTGGACAGGTGTAAGCTTCTCCGTACCGTTGGCGTCAAACGCCTTATAGATTGACGGGAGCGCTCCCTGCAAGCGTCTCGGTATACGTGCCTCAACGAGCTCACGGGTAACACGTCCTCCCGCCACCAGCTTCGTTACATGGTCTGCGATGGTGCCGAGTGTGAGCTTTCGAGCCTTCGCTATATCCGCGAATGATTTCCCTTCCTCAAGAAGAATGAATGTTTCATCAAAGGTAGTGCGCTTCTCCGGACGCTCGCCCGGTGCTGCCGCTTCTAAGGCACCGCCGCACGCCTTTATGAAATTCTGCTCAAGGACCTCGCGTTCGTTCGTAAGGTCGAGTGCTTCGAACGTGCGTGCGGCAGCCTCAGAGGACGCGCGGAGTTCTTTATCGAGTGCCGCTACCTGTGGGTGCACCATAAGCGCGTTCTCGCTCCATCCTAAAAGATGGACGCCCGCGAGCGAGCGGACGCGCGAGAGCGCAACGTACCCTTGTCCGTATTCAAACGAGCGAGAGAGATCCATGGCAGCCGCATCAAGGCTCTGCCCCTGACTTTTATGAATGGTGGTAGCCCAGGCGAGCTTGAGCGGTATCTGCGTAAGCTTCGCTTTAACTTTGCCACCTTCTTCAACCGCCCACTCCGCAGGTCCAATCGTTAGTTCCCTGCCGTCGCGCGTCTCAACGATAGGATTGTTCGTGCCACGCTCAAAGCCAATCACAATGCCAAGCGTACCGTTCGCGTATCCTGCGACAGGATTATTCTTCGTTGCCATAACAACTGCTCCTTCTTTAAGTACGAGCGTTTCAGGCGAAAGGCATCCGCGCTTTAGTGCCTCGGCAAGTGCTGCTGATCCAGACGCTGACATAGCGAAGGTCTTCGAACTTCCTGGAAGTTTTCCAAGTTGCTCGCTGTTTATGCGGTCAACGTCTGCGTTATGCGTAAACAGCTGTGGCACGCCTTCCTCGATACTGTCGTACTCTGCCTCTCGTGCGGTTATCAGCGAGACGTGCGTGTGGTCCCAGTCTCCTGCACGTATAGCACCGAGGACTGAAAGAAATTGGCCGTCGTCCTGACGATGCTGCTCAGTTAAGTAGCACACGAGAGGATTTAATTTTCCCCAAACCGGAGACTCGAATGCGAACTCTACTTTTGCACGCGATACGGGAGGAAGCTGGAAGAAGTCGCCAACGAGAACCACCTGAAGACCGCCGAACGCGAGGTCTGGCTCGTATCGCACTTCCCGCACAACTTCGTCAACCATAGAAAGCACATTCGCTGAGAGCATCGATACCTCGTCGATGATGAGTACTTTTGCTTTTTGCAGACGCTTCGCGACGTGCTCCTTGTTTGCGATTGTGTCGAGGAGTTCCGGTGTCATGCGGTCTGCAATGCCGATACCGCTCCACGCATGCAGTGTCATACCGCCGACATGCGTCGCAGCGATACCAGTTGATGCAGTTATGGACGGCTCGATGCCGTGTGAGCGTAGCCATGCTATATACGCATTAACCGTATGCGTCTTCCCGCTTCCTGGTTCTCCCGTAAGGAAGACGTTTGCGCCTGTACGTAATATTGAAAGAGCCTCGGATTGTGTCATGAAATATCGAATTCGAGATAGAGCGCGGCATGATCCGAGACTTCGTCTGGTAGTACTTTGAAATCCTTCACGACTATACCTTCGCTAACGAACGCATAATCAGCATGGGGCTCCTCAGACAGCGAATCATACAGACTAGTTCGTGTTGATGCGATGCCGTATTCAGTAATCAGGTTTCGCATACCTGCAGATTCGAGCTTACGTACACTTTCAGTCTCAGGGCGGAGGTTGAAATCTCCGAGCAGCACATAGGGCTGCGTGAGTGTACGCGTATACGCGAGTATGTTATCTGACTGTGTCAGTCGATGACCGGAATCTCGCTTTCCCTGACCATTCCAAAGACCGTGCACATTCATGACAGTACACGCTGGATCTGTAAGTGAAACATGCTGCATGATTCTATGCTGATCACCGATGTTCTCAGCAGAATAGTAACCTTTGTGTCCATAGATACTCACCTCTCCTTCTTCTACTATGGCAAGATCTTCCCGAACGAAAAGAGCGAGCCCGAACACCTCTTCGAAATGAGGCCTAAAATGACTGACATGGCTGGGAAGTGTCTCAGCGATGCGCTCGAGTAGTCGGGGGTCGAATGTATCAAGCGCGAATCGCGCGGCCGGCATACCACGGAATTCTTCTCCTCCATTAAAGACCTCTTGAAAACAGAAGAAATCTACGTCTTCATACTTCTTGAGGAACGTGAGGATACCTTCTGTACCTGCCTTCCCTCCCCACGTATTGAGTGAGATTGTCTTCATCGCTAGCGCCTGTCGATTCGGAACGTGAACCGGTATTCGGTGTCTTCTGTCGAATTCGTCGACACCTTTATAGGAAGAACGTCCATAAGCCAGAGAGATACCGTTTCCGTCGTGATCGGTTCAGTCGCACCAAGCGTAATTGTCATGGTACTGGTACCCATACCGTCGATCGTCATAACTTTAAGGCGCACCTGTCCAGCCTGAATACACTGCACATCCATTGGACAGCGACTGTCCTCTTCCACTGAAAGCGGGGTTATGGAGACACCGAGCGCTGATACGGATTCATTGAGTGCTGTCGTAACCGTCACTGACGTTGCAACTTCCTCTTCCGCACGCGGATTCTCTTCGTAGCGAGTGATGAGAAAACTTCCATTCACATTGGCAACCGTAAGCGACACCGGGACAATCCCTGCATCCTCGGTACTGGTCTTTAGAATGATACGACCCATAACGTCATAGGAACCCGCCTCATTCTTCAGCACGGTATCTACTTCTATGTGGTCAGGCCAAGGACTTGAGGTTCTACGGCCCGGTGCGGTTGAAGGATCCTGCATCCAGAGCGAGAGAAGCTCCGGAGAAACGTACGGGCCGTAGGAACTCCTGATCTCTTCTGCAGCGGCTGGAGAAAGGGGCGATACAGAATTTAGCTGGTTTCCAAACTGAGCGACCGTCGTACGCACATCTCCCTCATGCGAACCGTCTATGATGCCGGTCGGGTGTGAACCTATATAGGAATAGACAAGGCCGCCAAGGACGAGGACTGCACCCACTATCCAGAGATACATGAATGAGTGATGCGACGGAACATGGTCGTGAATCTTCATGCTTCAAGGATACCATTTTCCTATACGCACTCCTGAGTGATGCCTTGACTCATAAAGTACGCCACAATTTTAATTGACAGAGCCTTAAGTATGTTATAATATAAACTCATGTCTTTCACTACGGTAGTCTCTCGTGTGCGCCTTTTTATATATAGTCTCCCAAAACACAGTCGTGCAGTCTGGAGGCGCTTTCGTGTCCTTCCCCGCTGGCAGCAGATTGTTGGCATACTAGTGCTTCTTTCACTCCTTATAGGAGGTATTGTGCTCGCTAACAGCGACAAGAGTGAGGAGGAAACGACAAAAGGTCGCGTCGTTACACTCACATCAGTTGGTGAGCTCTCCGGAACCGGAGGCAGCGTTGACCTCATTGGTACTGTTCGCTCTGTTACGGAAGCAAACATTCTCGTCCAGAACGGCGGGACCGTACGCAGTGTACGCACCCGTCTTGGTGCAAAGGTACCGGCAGGATTCATAATCGCCGAACTCGAGAATGCTGCGGAACGCGCTGTGGTACTTCAGGCCGAAGGCGCCTATGACGCCACGATAGCGGCACGAAGCGCGCAGTCTCTTCCTGATACCCAAACATCTGCACGCGATGCGTACCGCAATGCCTTCACGACACTCGACACCACACTCGAGAATGACGTGGATGCATTCTTTGGCGGCCCAACACCAACCGGTCCTGATCTTCTTATCTATGTAGACCGAGAGGAGGCAGACCGCCTTGCCCGCGAGAGAGCACGTATCAACACTCTCGTGACAGGTTTTGAAGCGAATCTCGCAACAGCAAACACGCGCGCACCCCAGGCACTTCTCGACGAAGCAGAGTCAGTGACGCGCCAGGTGCAAACGTTCGTGAATCAGCTTGCGAATGCGGCGAACAGGCGGGATTCACGAGTAACGGTGGCCCAGATTGCGGCACTTGCCTCAGCTCGTACAGACGTAAACAGTATCCTCACTTCTATCGCCGGGGCACGCACGACACTCCGCACGAGCACAGTATCCGTAACCGCAGGCGCCGATGCCTCAATCAAACAGGCACTTGGCAGCCTTCGTGGGGCACAGGCAGCACTTGAGAAGACATTCGTTCGCGCACCCATCGGGGGACAGGTTAACTTCCTCCCAATTCGCATTGGCGATTATGTTACCAACCTCCAGCATGTAGCAACCGTGGCACAGAACGGTGCACTTGAAATTGTTGCGTATGTCTCTGAAGATAACCGCGACCTATTAGTCGCTGGCGGCCACGTTATCGTCGATACTAAGCACGAAGGAATCATCACCTCTGTTGCACCTGCGCTCGACCCAATGACAAAGCAGATTGAGGTGCGTGTTGCTGTTACTGGCGCGAGCGAACTCGTGAACGGACAGTCCGTGCACATTGCACTTCCAGACCTCGCACCTCGTGAGGAGGCGGTTATCGTTGAGGGCCCGGTCCTTCTTCCCCTTGCAAGCGTAAAGCTCCGCGCTGGAGACCGTATTGTCTTCTCCGTTGGCGAGGGCAGTCGTCTCATTGCGAACGCAGTTGAAGTGGGCGAGGTCCGGGGCGATCGCATAGAGATTAAGACCGCTCTACCCAAGGAACTACGCATTGTTGCAGACGCGCGCGGACTCTCTGAAGGCGAACAAGTACAGGTAGCATCGGCTGCGGACACTCGCTAATATCCCATGGCAAAGTTCTGGACCTTTTTCATAGACAAGCACCATTTCACAATCCTCCTCTCGATTGTGCTGATTCTTGGCGGCATTTATGCTGTTATGATTATTCCAAAGGAATCGTCACCGGAAATACAAATCCCTGTAGGGGTTGTAACCACCATTCTTCCGGGTGCGTCCGCTGAAGACGTCGAGTCTCTTATAACCAACAAGATAGAAGACAGAGTTCTTGGTATTGAGAACGTCTCTAAGGTTACATCTAGCTCTGGAGACGGCGTGTCGTCCGTAACTGTTGAGTTCGCAGCGAACGCTGACCTCGACAAGTCGATACAGCTACTTAAAGACGAGGTTGACACCGTTCGTCCTGAACTTCCTGAGGAAGCAAACGATCCACTCGTGAGCGATATCAACTTCGCTGATCAGCCAATCCTTATTCTCTCTATCGCCGGCGAGCTCGCTCCCGCAGAACTTACCGCACTTGGCGAAGAAGTGAAGGACGAGCTCGAGCGCATCCGTGGCATATCATCCGTTTCCCTTTCAGGTGTCCGCGAGCGACAGGTGCAGGTGATCGTTGAGCAAGCGAAGTTGAGGCAATACGGACTGTCCATGAGTGACGTGACAAATGCCCTTCGCGCTTCGGGTGTCGCAGCTCCTGCGGGGAACATCACCGTTGACGGCATTCGATATGCCGTTCGCCTTGAGGCAGGGCTCACTGAAACCGATCAGGTGCGTGCTATCGCCCTTGCTGGTCCCGGCGGAAGCTCCATCCGTATAGGGGATGTCGCGGACGTTGTAGACGGCCTTGCCGACGCGTCGACGTTCTCCCGTGTTTCTGTTGAGAGCGAGCCATCAAGACCAGCGCTCACTCTTTCTATATTTAAAAGTCGCGGTGGCAACATTCTCGAGACCGGGAGCGACGTAAAAGAAACACTCAAGGAGCTTGAGGCAGGATCGCTTTCAGGCACGAAGACCGTAATTACGTACGACGCTGCTGAAGATATCAAGCATGACCTCGTTGAACTTTCGCGTGTCGGCCTTGAAACGATTGTGCTCGTTATGATCCTTCTCCTTCTCACGCTTGGGTGGCGTGAATCGCTTGTCGCAGCTGCATCGATTCCTCTCTCGTTCCTGATTGCCTTCATTGGTCTCGCCGCGTCCGGAAACACCATCAATTTCATATCGCTCTTCTCCCTTATCCTTGCAATTGGTATTCTCGTGGACTCAGGGATTGTGGTGGTTGAGGCTATCCATACCCGTCTCGTAAAAACATCAGGCAAGCGCGCAGCCGCCATCCTCGCAATCAAGGAGTATGCGTGGCCACTCACTGCAGGAACTCTTACCACCGTAGCCGTGTTCGTTCCTCTCTTCTTCCTCTCCGGTATTGTCGGCAAGTTTATTGCGTCGATTCCCTTTACGGTTATCTTCGTACTCCTCGCGTCAATCTTTGTTGCACTCGGTCTCGTTCCTCTACTTGCAATGTTCCTCATCCGTAAAGAACCGACCCGTATCGAAAAGATTCAGGAACAATACAACGAGAGGGCGAAGGCATGGTACGAGCGCTACCTTCGTGGAATCCTAGGCAATCGCAAGAAAGAGAATCGTTTTTTGTGGACCATGATTGGCCTCTTTGTTATTTCTCTCCTTCTCCCCATCACCGGGCTCGTGAAGGTGGTGTTCTTCCCGGCTGAGGATATGGACTTCATTTACATTGAGATCGAGAAGCCACTTGGCTCCGCACTCACCGACACCGATCTCGCGGTACGCGAAGTTGAGGAGATGCTCTATGGCGACGACCGCATTGAGTCGTTCGTGTCTGACGTTGGTGTCGGAAGCGCATTCAGCGGCACCGGAGCCTCCGGAAGCAACATCGGCAACATAACCGTGAATCTCGCGGAAGACCGTAAGGAATCAAGTGCTGAGATTGTTGCAAGTCTCCGCAAGGAACTTGAGGGTGTCGCGTCTGCGCGCATTACCGTTTCTGAACCAGCAGGAGGCCCGCCAACGGGTAGCGCAATCTCTGCAACCTTCGCAGGCGACGATCTCGCTGATCTGGGTACTGCGGTAGATCAGGGCGCACGCGTGCTTTCAGAGGTCTCAGGAACTACAAACATTGAAACCTCAATGAAGGACGACGGTGCTGAGTTCGTCGTTCGGCTCGACTCTGCGCGTGCAGCAGAGCTCGGTGTGTCGCCGCTCGCGGTTGCCGATACACTTCGCAGTGCACTCTTCGGCGTTAAGGCGACGGATATTCGCGAAGGCGCTACGGATATCGAGGTACGTACCAAGCTCGACCTGAATCCGAATTACCGCGATCCGTCTGAAACCGCGAATGCGACCATCGACGCAGTTCGAGGTCTCTCGGTGCAGGGCAGGAACGGTCCTGTGCCTCTCTCTACTATTGCGACTATTACCTATGAGCCGGCGAACGCCTCTATTCGTCATGAAGATGGAACGCGTATCGCAACCCTTACTGCAGACGCAACCAAAGACGGAAACCCGGTCCAAATTGCGTCTGACTTCGAGAAGCGTATGGAGGCCCTAACACTTCCACCCGGCGTAACCCTGAAGATTGGGGGCGAGAGCGAAGACGTGAACAAATCGTTCGCTGAGATGGGAATCGCACTTCTTGCTGGTGCAGCTCTTATGCTCGCAATTCTGGTACTAGAGTTCAACTCGTTCCGACACTCTCTGTATTTACTTTCTATTATTCCGCTTTCCTTAGTAGGCGTGTTCTTTGGACTTATGCTCACGGGTTCCCCACTATCCTTCCCGTCGATGCTGGGCGTTATTGCACTTGCGGGTGTGATTATAAATCATGCGATTATCCTTATGGATTCCATCGCTCGAATCGGCACGGAGCATGGTGACAAGGATCTCACCGACGTAGTAGTCGAAGCAGCATCCTCCCGTTTCCGTCCAATCGTTCTAACCACAATTGTCACTGTTATCGGCATGGTGCCGCTGTCCTTAGCAGCAGGAATATGGGGTCCGCTCGCATTCTCCATTATGTTTGGTCTTGCGTGGTCCATGATCCTGACACTGGTACTCGTGCCGGTTCTCTACCATCGCTGGCCCGGCAAGGAAGTAAAGGCACGCTACGAGTCTTAAGAGAATGATTACGTGGCGAGAAATATTTGATTTCCTCCACCCTTACTACCGATATCCGCGGAAATGAAAGTCAATGAATCCCCACAGTGCCATCCCTAAAGTTACGAACAGAAGGACTGAGAATGCACTAGCATTGTATGGCTCTTCAAGAACATAGTGCCAGTATGCGCCGACACCAAAGCCTAGTATCCCAATACCTACATCTACAGCAACGTTGACGGACGACTCAATAATACGCACCGCCCACTCGAATACCTCCCAAACAATGAGGAGTATCATTGATATGCCCGCAGCGAGCACAAAATTAAATCCAAGCCCATAGAAGCCGAGTGCAAGTAGCGCTCCTGAGAGCAAGTGAACGAATGACCACAAATCGATATGGGTGCCGTGTTTCCAAATATCCATAACAAAAGTGTACCAGGGTCTGGATATGCTATACCTTAGACATGTTTCAGTATCTTGAGGAATTGCTTCTTTCGCTTGCAACCGTTATACCGCTTCCCGTATTCGCTGCGGTATCTTCCGCTGTCGAGGAAGTTATCGCTCCCATTCCCTCAGGCCCCGTTATGCTCGTTATGGGGTCTCTGGCGCAGATACAAGGATATTCCTTATGGATGCTGTTTGGTCTCTCAATTGCAGCAACCATCGGAAAGCTCGTTGGTGCGCTTGTGGTTTATATAATCGCAGACAAGACGGAGGACTTGCTTTCAGGAAGATTCGCCAAGTTCTTCGGCGTAACCCATGCGCAGATAGAATCGTTTGGTGCACGACTTGGGAACGGCTGGAGGGATTACGTACTCCTTACTCTCCTAAGGACACTCCCCTTTGTTCCGAGTGTCGTCGTGTCGTTTGGTGCAGGTGCGCTTAAGATTCCACTTCGGCTGTTTATTATCACAACCATTGTTGGTTCGATCTTGCGGGACATGTTCTTCCTGTACCTTGGGTATGCCGGCATTGGTGCCGCTGACGAGATTCTTGCCTACTTCTCTACCGTTGAGTCCTTCCTTCAAGGAGCGATAGTTCTTAGCGTTGTTGGTGCACTGGGATTCCTTTTCTACACACAGTACAAGAAGACGCATACGAAATAAGAAAAGCCAGGCTTCGTTTGAAGCCTGGCTTTTCTGCGTACTGTTTCCTAGCCTCTGCGAACCATCTTCACGATAGCGAGCAGCACGACTGCGCCAATAAGCGCCACGATGAAGCTGTAGAGGTTGAATCCTTCTACCCCTCCCTGGCCGAGCATGGTCATGATCCAGCCACCGAGTACCGCTCCGACAATACCCACGACGATGTCGAGAAGCAGGTTCTGCTGACCATTGGTCTTCATGATAAGAGACGCGAGCCAGCCGACAATAGCACCGAACACGATCCATAGAATAATACCCATAGTGTAGTTAGTTAGATGCCCGTAATACCTTGAATCTTCGATTACCGCGTCGTTGTCGTCGCACGCGTATCGTCATCCGTTGTGACGGTGGTCGTACTGTTGGTAACCGTCGTGTTGAATACAGGTGACTCGTCTCCTGAACGGTCCGTGCCGCGATCAATCGTCTCTGTCTCGGCGGTGTTTCCCTCTGAGTTCATGAGACCTGGGAACACGAAGAGTCCAAACAGCACCGCAAGGATCAGAACAACGACGGCCACGATCCATCCTGCCGAGCTGTCACGCGCTCCACCTGGATCATTGTTAAGGATTGTTGCCATAAAGGGTTATACCAAGAAAGAATTATTAGGCTTGTATGACCGCTATATTAGGAAATCGTGTGTGACGTTTTCATGAACCCCTACAAGGTTGTTTCCGTTACAGGCTTATACGGTTTCTAGCTCATTCACTAGGAGAGAGGGGGAGAATTTTGTTGAATACAAAGATGGCTTCTTTCCGATACTGGTCGGAGAAAAATTGTATGACTTCGTCGGACTATAGGCGCGCGAAATTGATTAGCTGACCGTCTGGGACGATATCCGAACTGCCTGATACAGGTACATGCTCTAGATACTCTTCTTTCTTCTACCGAAAGAGGCGAGCGTGGCGATGGACCCGCTCTCGAAGAGGTAATAAATCGGGAAGACTAGATTGGCGAAATTCCAGACTGTTGTGGAGAAAAGACTCATCAAACTTGCGATGAAAGTCAGATACCAACCCAGGGCATTCTCCGAACGTGGCACACGATAGGTCTTGAGAATAGTCGGGACCGCAGCCATCATATTTGCCACAACAGCTAAGAGCAGTGCTACGTTCGGATCACCCGTGAAATACCAGCCGCACATGGCAATGATTGCCAGACTGAGACAGAGGTATTCGCTTATTCCGTGTTTCCTATACCCATATCCAAACAGACAGAACACTACAATCAGGAAAGTATTTGTCGTAGTCGCGATAAGGAGCAGCACAGACCAAGAAGCGCCCACTGAAAGCTGAGCAGCGATGGCGATGCACTGCAGTACAGTCCACAGCGCGAAAGAAATGACATTCGGGCGCGTCGTGCCACGCACCATGCTATGTAGATACGGCACGACCGAAAGCACCTGCAGGATTCCTGCAGCGATTCCTAGCATCAGGTGCCATTCCATGCATTTACTATAGCAATACAGCTACAATAGTTCCTAAAAGTGCTGACCGTCTGGGACGATATTCGAACAACTTTGTTTACTTAGGCCATTTCTTGACCCAATCGAGAGTCTCATTGAAAAGCTGCTCTTCAGTTCCCTTTCTATAACTGATCATCCAAACGAGCTGCGGGACTAGGACTCGAACCTAGATAGCATTCTCCAGAGGAATGTGTCCTACCTTTAGACGATCCCGCAATACTACGAAGCGTAGTGTCGGAATTCTAGCAAATCAGCTAGATTTTGCACCTCTTCCTTCCTCGAGACCTGGATATCATATCGTGAGCGGTGCGGATGGAAACCGAGGCCTTGCACCAGGTTAAAGACGATTTCTAGCAGGACAGGATTCCGATTGGTGAAGAAGAGTTTATGTGTGTAGGTGGCCTCATGATGAGCCACGCATCCTTCTGCCTCGTACAGGCCCCGCAGGAAGCGGATTCGATATCGCTTGCTTTTCTCAATCCAAGCAGGCAGTACGTAGTTTAGATGGGCGCGTGACCCGCAAGGGATACCGAGTCTAGAGCTTATGTTTTTCTCATAGATCGTTATGGTCACGGCATTCGTAGCTTTCACTTTCGTAACAAACGGCTCCTTACTAAAGACCCGCTCAACCATTGCAGTGTAGCGCTCGGTAAATCCTACACTCGAAAAGTTACCCGTAATACGCAGGGATTCGCACCGAGGATGCTTCCCGATATGTCCGTCTCCGAGAATAACGCCAATAAGTTCAGCGAAGTCTCCGTTTTTCTCTATAGATTTATACTCACTCTTAATATACCCAAGCCGCTTCTGTTCATCTCTCCATGCTTTAAAATTGTCGAGCTTCTTGGCTCGCATCGTTTCGGAAATTTTCTTTGCACGCACATCCATCTAGAAAGTATAGCGTTCAGGGACAAAACGTCTGAGCGTTTTGCACAAAAACTACACAACTTATCCTACCGCCAAACTGCAAGTATTGCGGCCGTAACAACAAGGGCAACGAGCCAGAAGCCGGCTGTTATGAACCAGTACTTCCAGGGCTTGTCCTCCCAGAGCACAGAGCCGAGCGTGGCCGGCACTACGAACCCGAGCCAGCACCAGAGCGCGGTTGTGATGGCGGTATCAACGCCAAACACGTCCGTAAACTCGGTAATGTAGAACAGAATGTGCGCGAGTACCGCTGCCATAACAAAACTCGTAAGCGCAACAAGTGCGTACGAGCGCACCATGCTTCTCTTCATTGCCTTGGTTATCTCTCCGGGCATCTGGATGCCCGCAAGGCGCATCCACTGCTTGCCGAAGAAAGGACCGAACCAGAGGAATCCCAAAATAACCGACGCGAGCGTCGAGAGGAGCACCGCTAGATAATTGATCTCTACTTCCATGATTCTAGGTATATAACGGGTATGTCCTAAGTATATCCCCCACACAACCCCGTGCTATCCTAAGCAAGTACAACCGAATACGCAGTATCAAGAGCGCGGAGAGGCACCTGGACCTATGACCCGCCAGCAACCATCCCTAACAGGAAACGGTGCTCCCAGACCCGTAAGGGGACGATGCCGGATACGATCCATCTCCCTTTTTGGGAGATGCTTTCGTTTCGTACGGCTAACCAATAACTCTTTGTACATGCTGCATCTTCTTTCCCATTACACGACCGAGAGCGTAACCGCAGGACACCCGGACAAGGTATGCGATCAAATCTCTGACGCCATACTCGATGTCTGTCTCACGGAAGACCCGAATTCACGGGTTGCGGTTGAAACCTTTGGCAGCCACGGCACGCTTATGATTGGCGGCGAGGTTACTACAAAAGCGAATATCAATTACGAGACAATCGCCCGCAAAGTATACGCAGACATCGGCTATACCGAACCGCTCGAGGTGTTCGAGCGCGTCGTTACGCAATCAGGAGATATCGCTATGGGCGTTGATACTGGTGGCGCAGGCGACCAAGGCATCATGTACGGCTACGCAACTGATGAGACCGAAGAATACCTCCCTAAGGGTGTGGTACTCGCGCATGCACTCGCCCGAAAACTCGAGCTACTTAGGCGTGACGGCACACTCCCCTATCTGCGTCCGGACGGAAAGACCCAAGTAACCCTCAAGAACGGAAACGTACTAACCGCACTAACCTCAACACAGCATGCAGAAGAAGCGGATCTTGAAACCATTCGTCTCGACCTAACGGAACACCTCTTCCTGCCAGTGCTTGGAAACCTAGACGGTATTGATCTTCTAGTTAATCCAACGGGGCGCTTCGTACAGGGCGGCTTCGAGGCTGATGCAGGACTGACTGGTCGCAAGATCATGGTTGATACCTATGGCGGTCTCATGCCGCACGGTGGTGGTGCATTCTCCGGCAAGGACGCAACGAAGGTAGATCGTTCTGCTGCGTATATGTGTCGCTTTGTTGCAAAGAATCTTGTCGCGAACGGACACGCAAAGAAAGCCCTTGTGTCAGTCGCGTATGCTATTGGACGCGTAGAACCAGTAATGGTTGAGGCATTCAGCGAGGACGGGAAGGATCTTTCCGAGTTGGTAGCTAAGAACTTTGATTTCCGTCCCCTCGCTATTCGCGAGCGTCTCGGCCTAACACGTCCCATCTTCCAGGAAACCGCAGCCTATGGACACTTCGGTGTAGCAGGACGATCTTGGGAAGAGATCGTTAGTCTTTACTAAAGAGACATGATGAAAGGGCCGGCGATTGCTCGCCGGCCCTTTTCTTTACCTAGTCAGATTAAGCAGCGTCGCCCTCAGCATGAAGCGACTTCGCCAGGTCAAGGAGACGCCGTCGAGGGCGCTCGCCAAGCTGGTAATAGGCCTGGACCAGGTCGAGGGTTTCCCTACGGGAAAATATCTCACCGCCCTTGGTCGCATCATCCTTCCGTTCAATGGCCTCCTCGAGACCATCGTAGAAGTAGGTGACCGACACCTCAAGCGCCTTGGCTAGTTGCCACAGTCGCGCAGCCGAAATGCGGTTCGAACCACACTCGTATTTCTGAATCTGCTGAAAGCGAATCCCTACTTTGACAGCAAGGTTTTCCTGTGTGAGGCACATAAGCCTACGCCTAATGCGCAGACGCCTGCCGAGATGGAGGTCGATATCTGTCGGCATGGATAGCCCCTTTTCCGTTGCAAGAACCGTGCAGGATTGCACGTCTATACATATTATAACACTATCTTCCTTAAATTCAAATTTAGCGCGTTTCGCTCTGTATACTCGCGGCCTTAAGGAATGCAGTGAAGAGCGGGTGTGGGGAAAGTGGACGTGCTTTCAGTTCTGGATGCGCCTGAGTACCTAGAAAGAAAGGATGGCTTTTCTTTGGGAGCTCCGCGACCTCCATAAGTACGCCGTCTGGAGACTTCCCCGAGAACACGAGGCCAGCCTCTTCGATCCTCTCGACATACGCAGGATTAATCTCATACCGGTGCCGATGTCTCTCTTCTACCTTCTCAGTGCCATAAGCCTCGCGTGCAATAGTTCCCTCCTTGAGGATCTCCTCATAGGTACCGAGCCGCATCGTGCCCCCATACTTCCCTGCAGCAATAAGTGCTTTCTGCTCAAGCATGACGTCAACAACGAGGTGCTCTGCCTTTGGATCGATCTCTGCGGTGTGTGCGCCAGTGAGTCCAAGAACATTGCGCGCAAACTCAACAACCATAAGCTGCATGCCGTAGCACAGACCGAAGTACGGAATCTTATTCACACGTGCGAATCTGATTGCCTCGATCTTTCCTTCGATGCCTGTCTGGCCAAAACCGCCAGGAACAAGGATTCCGTCATACTTCGCGAGAACACTCGTATCGCCCCCGTTTTCAAAATTCTTAGCATTCAACCACTCAATCTCTGCCTTTACACCAACTTCAGCTGCAGAGAACTTCAGTGCCTCAATAACGGAGAGGTATGCATCAGAGAGCACAAAGTCACCAGTATCAAAATACTTCCCTACGATGCCAATTTTTACGGTCTTCGTTGCATTCTTGATGCGACTTACAAAGCCTTCCCATTCAGAGAGATCTCCAGAGGTATCCTTCGGAAGTTTTAATGCATCGAGAAGCGCATCGCTAATAGAATCTTTCTCAAGATTAAGTGGCACATCATAGATACTCTCCACGTCAGGTGCCGAGATAATTCGATCTGGACGAACGTTGCAAGAGATAGCAAGTTTCTCTTTACGCTTCTCGTCCATACTTTGCTGAGAACGAGCGATGATGAAATCAGCTTGAACACCATAGGAGGAAAGTTCGCGAACCGCGTGCTGAGTCGGTCTGGTCTTCATCTCGCCTAAAGTGCCGGGGACCGGCAAATAAGAAACCATAACGAAGATCACATCGTCCGGATGCTTTATCTTCATGACGCGCGCAGCATCAATAAAGAGTGCATTCTGGAAATCGCCAATGGTGCCACCAATCTCGATGACGGAAATCTTGCTGCCGTTATGTGCTGCAGCGGCCTCAATGCGCCCCAGGATTTCGTCCCGAACGTGTGGCACTGCCTCTACACATTTCCCTCCGTACTCAAGCGCACGTTCTCGGTTAATAACCGACTGGTACACCATGCCGCTTGTCATGTAGTCTTCGGGTCCAAGATCGCGGTTAAGGAACCGCTCGTAGTTGCCCATATCTTGGTCGGTCTCGAGGCCCGAGTTTAAAACAAACACTTCCCCATGCTCAGTCGGGTTCATAGTACCCGCGTCAACATTCAAATATGGATCAACCTTTACGAGATTAACGCGGTACCCACGTTGCTGCAGAATAAGACCCATCGAAGATGAGGCAATGCCCTTCCCGACGCCCGACATTACCCCGCCGAGGACGAATATGTATTTGTGTCCGTCGAGTGCCATACGCCCTAGACCCTGAGATAGCGACGTACTGCTAACCACGACGCGAGCGCACCAACGAGAATACCGGTTCCAGCTAAGATGCCAAATATCATGGCGAAGTTAGCAAGGTAGTACGAGAAAAGATTGAAACCGCCAAGCCACGCCTCAAGCGCATTCCCTGCATACCAAGTAGCAGGATAGAAAAGTATGAGCGCAATAATAGCGGCGACTAGTCCAGAAAGAACACCAGCAACGATGAATGGACCACGAATATACGCGTTATTCGCACCAACGAGGCGCATAACGGCAATCTCATCACGTGCGGTATAGATTGCGAGACGCACGGTTGCTAGTGCGATAATGGTCGACGCAACCGCAAACAAGATAACAATCGCGAGTCCCGCTTTCTCCGTCGCATTAATGGCCGACGTCAGCCGATCAATAACTGCCTTGTTCTGGAAATAGTTGATGCTGTCGATAATTGGACCGCCCTCTGGAGAGATGCTTGGGTCGTCTGAAAGGAACTCAACAATACCAGCGTACTGAGACGGGTCCTTGGCCTTTATAGAAAGAGCGGCTCCGAGCGGGTTGTTCCCAAGCTCGTCGAGTGCCTGAAGCGTAAGCTGGTCATTCTCATATCGAGTACGGAACTCTTCTAAGCGCTCCTCGCGAGAGGTGTACGAGACACTCGATACCTCTGGAAGCGTCTCGAGACGATCCTGGATGGCGATAATGTCGCGCTCATCAGCATCGGTAACGAAGTAGACATTCACATCCACTTTGTCCTGGAGCGACGCGAGTGTGTTCGTAAGAATCGCGGAGAGGAATATGAGTGATCCGACGATTATGAGTGTAACCGTCATGATAAGAACCGTTGCAAACGAGACCGCACCGCTACGGACGAAGTTCTTCGCTCCTCCCGTAATGACTCGTTTGGTCGTGGTCCACATAAATAAAAAATTGATTAGAGAATGTACTGCCCCTGCATGTCGTCCCGAATAACCCGTCCGCGATCCATGGTGATAACGCGGCGACTCATCGCGTCAACCACACCCTTGTTATGCGTCGTAATGAGCACGGTGGTTCCGAGCTCGTTAATCTTCTTCAGGATATCCATGATCTCGTAGGTATTCACGGGATCGAGGTTTCCGGTTGGCTCGTCCGCAACAATAACGTCCGGCTGATTGATGATGGCACGGCCAATCGCTACACGCTGCTGTTCGCCACCAGAAAGCTGGCTTGGGAAGTGGTGTGCCTTGCCACCAAGGTCAACGAGGTCAAGGATATGCGGCACATCGAGCTCAATCTCGTCCTGTGCGCGTCCCGCCGCCTCCATAGCAAACGCAATGTTTTCATATGCGGTCTTGTTTGGTATCAAACGGAAGTCCTGGAATACCATGCCGATCTTGCGACGGTAGTGATGGAGCTGACTCTTCGGTAGCGCGTGCACGTCGGTAGACTCAAAAAAGACCGTTCCTTCAGTAGGACGGTCTTCTACAAGCAGCATCTTTAAAAGCGTGGTCTTGCCGGCACCCGAGTGCCCAACAATGGAGACGAACTCTTTCGGCGCGATAGCGATAGTCACATCTTCGAGACCGGGAGTACCGTCGCGATGGATTTTCGATACCTTGTCGAAATAGATCATATAACGAAGGCCATTATACCTCAGGCGGAGCGGTAGCGTCCATGAAGCTATCCAGGTCTCCTTCAAGCACACCGTCTGGATCATGGGATTCGTTCCCTGTTACGTGATCTTTCACTAGCTTATACGGATGAAGAACGTAGGAGCGCATCTGGCTCCCCCATTCGTTGGCCGTTGTAGTCGCAATAGAGCGGCCCTTTGCCTCTGCGAGACGCTTATCCTCCTCTATACGGAAAAGCTTCGCCTTAACGAGCTCCATGGCTTTCTCGCGGTTCGCGAGCTGACTCCGTTCGCTTGAGATATGTGCGGAAACACCAGACGGCGTGTGCACAATGCGCACCGCGGTCTCTCGCTTATTCACGTTCTGTCCGCCAGCACCACCTGCACGCGCAAACTGAATATCAAGATCGTCCGGTTTCAATTCAATCTCCTCGTTCCCCGCGAGCTTCGGAAGTACTTCAACGAGCGCAAATGAAGTCTGGCGCTTTGCATTTGAATTGAACGGCGAAATGCGCACTAAGCGATGCACCCCAGCTTCGTTCTTAAGACGTCCGTATGCACCCTTCCCTTGAATATCGAGCAATACGTTTCGGTACCCTCCCTGGGTGTTCTCATTCGCATGAAGCTCCCATACATTCCATCCCTTGTTCCCTGCATACCCTTCGTACATACGTCGGAGCATACGCACAAAATCTTCAGCATCGTCCCCACCGGCTCCTGCAAGGATAGCGAGAGTTGCCGGACCTGTATCATGCCCGTCACCAGTGCCTCCGTCTTTGAGGCTCTGATACTCCGCAATCCTTCTTTGGGCTTCTACAGGATCCTTCCAAAACTCAGGAGAGGCCATGAGAGTCTCGAGTTCCTGTATGCGCTCTTCGTTCATAGGAAGAGTGTAAACGATGCAGCAATATTTGCTATCTAATGCTTTTGTTGTAGAGTGTGAAGGAACTAGTTCCTCTAGACCTAATAAGGAGTACGACCGTGGACGAAGCTACGAGGAAACGGCTCGCAGGACGCCTTATGGCCCTACGAGCGAATCCAGTCTTGAAAAAGGCTGAGCCTGCGCACAAGCGTCCGGAAAAGAAGTCCGGACCCTCGCTGAAAAGAGAACGCAAGCGCACAGAACGCACACCACACCAAAAAGCAGCAGGACTGGAATGTATACATTCCCGGACTGATCTGCGCATGGTGCACGACGCCGCAACGTCTGCGGGCCATACCGTAGAACCGGTCATGGACAGCAAGCGTAAATTCGCGAAGTCCCGCCTTCTCATCGACGGCGAACTGTGTGAAGTGCATTACGTTACTAAGGCGACTGTGCGGAGCACCACCTTCGGACGCTCGTCTTATAGCCGTGGAAGCGTGATCGGCACTATGCCACACATAGTCCTCATGGACATCGCGGACCATGACGTGCTCAAGATCTATAAGTTCCCCTCTGAGTACCTCAAGCGCCGACTGTTCGGTGAGAAGGGCCGAGAGAAGGCCGACCTGAATATCCCGCTCGACAACGATGGCTTCTTCGGAGACTATCGTCTCGCATGGACCCTCGAACGAGCCCCGCCCCCAGAAGCATGACTTCTGGGGGCGTTGTCTTTGGAGCCGAAGGCCGGATTCGAACCGGCGACATTTCGCTTACGATGCGAACGCTCTACCAACTGAGCTACTTCGGCAGTCCCGCTACAATAACGGGAAAACGCCTCCCTATCAAGCTACACCCGCTTCCAGAACATGAATCCGGCGAGTGTCCCGAGGATCGCTCCGAATAGGTTCACACACAGATCAACTGCGGTGTTGTAGTACCCGCCTACGTCAGTGTTCGGTACCGTCATCTTAGCGACGAACTCGATTATCTCATTCAAGGCTCCGATACCTGACGCTCCCAGAATCGAGAACACAGCGATACCGAGCCAATGAAACGAGGTATCACGTCGGAGAAAGTAATACATCAAAAGTGCAGATACCAGCGTGCCGTACGTATGCACGATCTGATCAAACTTTATAAACGTGAGGCCGCTCGGATTCTCTATGGGAAACGGTACATAGTTGTAGAGGATATCTCCATTAACAGGCACTGCGGCACCGAAGAGATGGAAGAGACCCACGAGCGAAAGCATCATAAGCAACCAGCTCGGTACACACTGATGCGTCAGTACACAGCCCCCAAGTACGAGGAGAAAGATAATAACGGCTATGTAGCCAAGGAACTCTGTATTCCCTATCGAGGCAAAGTAGAATCCTGCAGCAAGCGTATACAGGACTGTGAAGCTGAGTATAAGAAGACGCGAGTGGTTTAGATTCTCGCGAATGGTCCCAACTATAGAATTGATCATTGCCCGTACCATAGCAGAAACCCCTATGAAGAATTCATAAAGAGAAAGACGCGGCGTGTACCGTGTCTTTCTCTTATCTTTGAGCCGATGGGCAGAATTGAACTGCCGACCTACTCCTTCGCTTACACCTTCTCTCCAGAGCCACGCGGAGAAGGGCTAGACTGTATCTTTATCTCAGAGAGATACCCTTGTCAGTCGTTCGGGCGCCTGAGCGCCACGGTCTTGGCTTGTGGAGCTATTAACCGTTATTCGGGATTCACCTATTCCTCGCGGAACAGGTGGGCAGGGCTTTGCGGCCCACCATGGAGTTGCTCTACCCCTGAGCTACATCGGCAAATCCGCACAAGGCGGACTGTTGCAGAGTACGGCATTTCTCTAAGGTTTTCAATCCCAACCCTCTTCATCATCTATTCCTCTGTTTGCCTGTAGGATAGCTCTACCTATGCGCATCCGTATTGTTGTGGCGAATATCCAGTCTGGGATTGGCGTAACCAAGGGATACCGTCAGTACGTAACGAGTGGTTGGCGCTATCTGTTCCCTCACAACAGCAAAGGCGCTATGGACGCAGGTACTTTTCTCAAAGCCGAAGACACGGATATCGCACTCTTAACGGAAGTAGACGCAGGGTCCCGGAGATCAAAAAACACATCACAGATCGATGCCATGGCTACTGGATCTGGTCTACCTCACTCCCGCTTCTTCCCCACGCTCGTTATGGGTACAGCAATACACGAAGGGAATGCTGTCCTCTCGCGCTTTCCTATTAGTGCCCACCGCTCGTATCCACTCTTAAGCCACATGAGTCCAAGAACACTCGGAGAGACAACGCTCATACTCCCTGACGGAACCTCTATGACGGCACTCGTGGCACATCTCGCACTCAGTTCGAAACCCCGCGAGGTTCAACTAGCAGAGATTGCAGAGCATATAAAAAGTATTGAAGGTCCTCTCGTACTTGGCGGAGACTTTAATGAACGAGACCATCGATCATTCGAACTTTTGAAAAGAGCAGGACTTACGTCTGTGTCCGTCGCTGGCTATCCTTCTTGGAGGCCGCAACATGCGCTCCAGGTACTATTTCTTTCCCATCATTTCTCACTCATACAAGCATCAGTTCCAGACGGCGCCCGGTTCTCGGACCATCTACCTCTAATCGTAGAAGTTACGTACGGCGAGAGCGAACTCTAGGCGAGTGCTGCACCATAGAGTGCGCTCTCGTCTCCAAGCGTCGCCCGCACCAAAGGGATGGCTTGCTCTCCCAGAGCTTCCTGCACCTCCTCAAGCCTGAATGCGGTCTCTTCGTTCATGAGTGCACCATTGAGTACCACCACATTAGGAGACCAGAGCTTTATAATATGCCGTATACCGAGACCGAGCATGTGGGTACGCTCCGTGAACACAGAACGTGCAAGGCACTGAGGCTCTATACCAAACTCCTTTTCAAGCGCCGCACCTCCTACAAAGTCTTCGAGTGTTCTCTGTGTCCCAGGAACAATCTCTCTTCCTGGTTCAAACTCTTGGCTCTCATGCTGCAGCGTTGCCTGCTCGATGAGCGCTCCCCCAACACCCGTACCAATAGTCAGATACGCCACTCGTTCGAACCCGTGCGCCGCGCCGTTCTTCGCTTCGCCATAGGCAGCGATTTCCGCGTCATTATAGATTCGAGTCGTAAGGTCGATCTCCCTTGCTAGCTCTTCAGCGAACGGAAACCCGTTCCAGCTTGGAAGATTCGGAGAATCGACAACCGTTCCGTTACGGATGATCCCAGCGATACCGCCGACACAATCAACAGGTCGCACGGTCGACTCCGCTACAAATTCAACGAGCGTAGCAACCGCTTCCTTTGGGTCCTTGGGTGTCGGTATCTTCTCTATTGCCCTTAGGGAGCTACCTTCGGCAATTGCCATGCGCATGTTCGTTCCCCCAATATCAAACACCAGTCGACTCATAGCATCTCCTTGAACGAGTCGATGAGTGGTGTACTGTCGGGATCCATGCCGTAGCGAGAAGCGAGACTAAAGCACAGTGTGTGCGCAGTCCACCATGTATAGAGAACTGCTTCAGTTCGTAGACTCGGAATCGTAACGGATACGGTGCGTACTCCCTGCATCCCAAGAAGCTGTTTCGTTAGGCGCATGCGGCGCTGCACGCGTTCGTCATCAGTAGCGTCTTCTAGAAAAACTGCAACCATTGGACGCGCGAGATCTTTAACGCTCTCTCCCGAACCATATCCCTGCATCTCGTTATGATTCATCTCCGGAACAACATTAGAGAACGCCGGAACCTTTGCTGTTTCGTTCGAAAAGATCTTCATAAGTTCCCCTAGCACCTTGTTGCGATCAGACGCGTAGAACACAGGAATCGAGTCTGCCAAGAGTTCGCCCATCTCTTTTCCTTTCTTTTCAGCGGCAGCGGTGTCAAAGGTGAACTCGTTTGTAACTAGTAGCTCTTCTTGGCCAATTAACGCGAGGAGTGCCTTGGTCATACCAACAATTGTTTCGCGCGGCACCGTCCCTTTAGGAACTTCTACGTACGAAAGCCCGTGCTCTTTCGCGAGCGCAAGGAGTGCACCTCCTCCCGTAACAACAGAAAGCGGCAATCCATTCTTTATTGCTTCCTGTGCAAACGAGAGCGTTTCTTCAGTCTCACCTGAATACGAAAGCGCGACATAGTGCGCTCCTTCAGGAACCCGCTCAGGCAATCCATAATCTTGATGCGTAATAAGGTACGGCGTCGCGTTTAGGAATCGAGCGATCCGTACCGGGAAAGACGAGCCACCCATGCCGCCACATACAATAATAGGAGCCGTGACCTGCTTCCCTTCTACGCGAGGCTGGTACGCGGACTGTGCAGCGAGTAGTTCGTTCATGACTCAAGCATATCAAGTACTAGGGTCCCCCAGGTGAAGTTATGCGCCCCATAGGGCTTTCCGGTCTCTGGATCGAAATACTCCCTAAACCCGTGCGCTTCGACGAGCGCTACGCTCGTGTCCCTGAGCCACATGGCTTCTTCGTCGAACCCGTAGTCCTTGAGACCCTTATATATAAACCAGTGTGGGGCGAACCAGATAGGGCCGCGCCAAAAACCGTTTGAGCGATACGATGTTTCCTTTTTCGAGACGGTACGAATACCGAACTCTGAGCGGAAGGTCTCTGGATTATTGAAATGATTCTTGATGAGATCTTTCGCCTCCTCTGGGGTATAGATTCCTGCGAACAAGGGTGCGAAGTGCGCCCAAGTAGCAACCTTCAGGTGCCCGTGTTCAAGACCAATTGCAGACCAGAACACGCCCTCGGCCATGAGGTACTCGCGCATCGTGAACTTAATGAGGTCGCGATGGAGCGTGGCGAATTTCTTTGCCTCCACCTCACCTAAGACATCCGCGATCTGTGCGAGTCGTTCTAGGTTCTTCACAAGAATGCTATTGAACGGCACATCCTTGACCCAGAACCGCTCGTGCATACAGGTAAGCGGATCGAACCCGCAGGTACGGTTCATCGTTACGAGTAGATGACGCTTATACATATGCCCAAAGAACGAGATATTTGACTTCACACGCATCGCAAGATCAAAACGCGGAGAGTTATCCTCTCCAGACTCGTCCGGATTGATGATGCTTATGAGGTGATGATCGTGCGGATCGCGCTCTTGAATGAGATACGTGTAGAACGCGAGTATCTTGGGGAACATTTCCTTCAGGAAATCAGTCCTGCCTGTCTGCTCGTATATTTCCCACGCAGCGTATGCAACCATAGGCGGCTGCGTAATGGAGCTCACACCCTTCTCCCACCACACATGATACGGACGTGTGAGCTTCGGACGCCAGAAGATCATATGCGGGATCATGCCGTCCTTATCCTGACGCAGCAGGAGTGACCTGAGTTCGGCAATCGCAGCATCTGGCTCGAGCTTCGCCAACACGATGCTATGGAAACAAGAATCCCAGAGCCACTGATACGGATACGTAGTAGGGCTCGGGACCGTGTACTGGTGTCCGTCCCTGGTTACGCGACGATTCGCTTTGAGAAGCGTGTGGGCAGCTTCTTTGAGATTCATGCGTCAATAATAGCAAATGCTTTTCTTAGTCTTTGCGAGTAAGAATCTGCACGATGTGCTTCATAGACACAAACCCGTAGCCCCATAGGAACGGAAGCCAGAGCGGCATTAAGCCAAAGAGCGAGTTCCTAAGGAAGATCTCCACGCCTGTACTTATGAATAGGTACTCTGCGAGCGTCATGAGGAAGAACCCAACAGCAAACGCGAGGCGATCGTACTTCCGAGGATGTATCAGGAACGCAAGAATAATGATAACGACAAAGAGACTCGTGAGGATATAGTCATTCTTCACGAGTGGAATAAGCCCGATCATGGCGAGTACCGGGATCGAGTCAAGGAATATCCTCTTTAGTTTTCGCATACAACAACTATACCAACCATTGCAAGCAGATTAGAAACCTAGTGCACAGAGGACGTGTTGTAGAGAGTATGTGTGGCATCGTCGGATACATAGGCTCTAGAGACGCGACACCGTTTCTACTTGAGGGTCTACGCGCGCTTGAGTACCGCGGCTATGATTCTGCAGGCCTCTTTGTGTCGGGAAGCGGTGCACAAAAGCGTGCAGGAAAGGTCTCTGTGCTTGAGGAGAGTATCCCCGAAGGGTTTCAAGGGAACGCCGGGATTGCCCATACCCGCTGGGCGACCCATGGCGCACCGACCGAGAATAATGCGCATCCGCACACCGACGACACTGAAACTGTCTGGCTCGTGCATAACGGCATTATCGAAAACTACCGGGAGATCCGGGAGATGTTCGAGACTGAAGGTATTGTCTTCAGATCAGAGACTGATACCGAGACCCTCGCCCAGCTTATAGGGAGAAAATATCGTGACACTCCAATCCTTGAACAGGCGGTGGCTGATGCACTCAAAGAAGTGCGTGGTGCATACGGCATCGCAGTTATGGCAATCAACGAGCCCGAGAAGATTGTCGTAGCCAGGCATGGCAGTCCCCTTCTTATCGGCATTGGGGACGACGGATATTACGTCGCGTCAGACGCAACGCCACTTCTTACACACACGCGAAACGTTATCTACCTTGATGATGGAGAACTCGCTGTCCTTACCACTGACTCCTACAAAGTAACGTCGCTGACTCACGCACTCCTTAATAAGGAGGTGCAGAACATTGACTGGGACGTTGAGTCAGTACAGAAGAAAGGATACGAGCATTTCATGCTGAAAGAGATTATGGAGGTACCAGAAGTTATCGAGAACTCCTTGCGTGGCCGTATCGATTTAGAGGCTATGAGCATCCATCTTGGCGGACTGAGGGACGTCGAGGAACGACTGAAGAACATTGAGAGAATCATCATCACCGGCTGCGGCAGTGCGTATTACGCAGGCCTTACCGGCGAGCTCCTTATAGAAGAGTTGGTAGGTATTCCTGTAGAGACAGAGATCGCGTCAGAACTCCGGTATCGTCGCTTTACGGCGGACCCTGAGAAGACGATACTTGTCGCGGTATCCCAATCCGGCGAGACGGCAGACACCCTTGAAGCCGTCCGAGAAGCAAGGAAGCACGGCATGCTCGCGCTCGGTATTGTGAACGCCGTTGGTTCATCTATCGCGCGCGAGACTGATGCGGGCGTCTACAATCACGCAGGTCCTGAAATCGGCGTCGCTTCTACAAAAGCTTTTGTCTCCCAGCTCACGGTGTTCGTATTGCTTGCTATCTACCTAAAACAACTCAGGGACGGTACTGGAACACACAACGAGGTGATACGGGAGCTAACCCGTTTGCCAGACTATGCGAGACGCATACTGAGCGCGAGCGAGAATATCTCTGAAATCGCGGCTGCTCATGCGGGCATGCGTGATGCACTCTTCGTGGGAAGGAAGTTTCAGTACCCAATAGCCTACGAAGGAGCCTTAAAACTAAAGGAAGTTTCGTACGTTCATGCCGAAGCGTATGGTGCAGGGGAAATGAAGCACGGTCCTCTCGCACTTATCGATAGCGAGTTCCCTACCATTGCACTGATGCCGCTTGATTCGGTGTATGAGAAAACTCTTTCGAACGTTGAGGAGATTAGGGCGCGTTCAGGGAAGGTTATCGTTATCACTACAGAAGGGTCAGAACCTGCATGGACTACAGAATGTATTACGATCCCACAGACGCACGAGGCTCTTCTTCCGATCCTTACAACTCTGCCACTTCAACTCTTTGCGTACTACGCAGCACTTCAGCGCGGGCTTCCTATTGATATGCCGCGCAATCTCGCCAAGTCCGTTACGGTTGAATAGAGACGACAAAAGCCCCTTTCGGGGCTTTTGTTCGTGCGCGAGCTCGTGGACGCTGTTGGAACCAGGATTAGGGAGTGCTCAGGTGGTATTTATATCCCCAACTTGATAGATTGACAGAAAGATTATCTTAAGATAATCTTTCTGTATGGCTGCAAAAAACATCATCGGACTTAAGGAACTTCGCGAAAATACCGAGACGTACATTAAACGCGTAAACCGTGGAGAGTCTATCACTGTGGTCCGTCGCTCTACTCCTCTCTTTCGTTTAACTCCTGTAGATGCAGAAGAAGTCGGTTGGGAGACGGTTGCTGACTTCACTACGATAGATGACCGAGGCGTGTCTGCACGGGATATTCTTGCTTCCCTCCGGAAAATGCATGGATAAAATCTCCAAGCTTCTTAAGAAACTTTCGGCCAAAGAGCAGGAGCGTCTTGAGGAAATTCTTGCGGTGCTCATGTCGGAAGATTCTTCGTCACTGGATATTAAGAAACTGAAAGGAGTCGATGATGTATACCGAGTACGAACCGGAGATTTGCGAGTCATCTTCCAAAAGCAAGGTGGAGAGATTCGGATTCTCGAGATAAGCCAGAGAGACGAGAGCACATACAAGAAATACTAATGCTTGAACCAAAAGACCGCCCTGTGAGCGGTCTTTCCTTGTTTCTGAACGTTGGCGCGGTCGAAGGGACTTGAACCCTCGGTCTCCGCCGTGACAGGGCGGCGCTTTAACCAGCTAAGCTACGACCGCATTATTTGTCAAGTCTTAAAACTTGTATCGCTTTTTCTAGTTTCTCCCGCTTTCGCGGCAGAGACAGGTCAGAGACTTCAGCAGTATGATACATGAGGCGATAGAGTGCAAGACTGTCATGATGACTGAACTTCAACTCAAATCCGCTTGCAGATTTCTTACAGAAAGACCCTCCTCGTACACCATATCTTCTGAGTGCCGTGTGCAGTGACTGCAAAAAGCTCAGAGACCCAGATGTAAATAGCGTGAGCAGTACCCACCGTTTATAGCTTCGATCTGCATACTTGAGCTCACTAAAGTATACACACCCATCTCCATCGAAATACCCGCGCACGAAATGGCCTATATACTTCTGTGGAATATTTGGGAACTCAAGCGCATTGCTTTTGTGTTGTCTAAAACCTAGTGCTGCAAGATCGGTAAACCACTCTTTACTCCCTATCTGCAATCGATACAGCTGCTTCCAATGTTTTTTGTTCCGCGCATCCGGAGTACGTTCTGCAATCTTATGATTTGAACCGATTGCGCGCTGAATTTGTTCAAGCACTATTCGATCGGTGATATTAAACTCAATGAAGTACCCGCCCCTCTTATTTGCAAGCATCGAACCATCGGCAGCAAAGAATCCAAGAACATACGCCATATTCGATGACCATGTCTTGAAGAAATCTTGATTTAAGGTTCGAGCCAGCGCCATACACAAAGCATATCACCACAACAGGACTATACTCTACCCATATCCCCCAAGCACTACGAGACTTTACTTGGTGCCGGTGGGTGGAGTCGCGCCACCGTCTAGGGTTTATGAGTCCCTCGTTCTAACTCTTGAACTACACCGGCGATACAAGCACCATACTATAGTGACCGAGCTGATTCAACGTCCAAACACCAGAAGTGCTGCCTCTGCTTTCTGTAGGTCCTCGGGTGCAGTTACTTGTATCCAGAATGAGGCCTGTACTGCAGCAAGGGAGATTCCAGACTCCTTAGATGCAGCGAGGACCGTTTGAGGGAGACCGTACTCATTGCTTCCAAGGGCTTTGGGCACCATGGGGTACTCGAAGAGGCGAGGGTCGAGCGCGAGCATATTCGTGTTCATGAGACCAGGCTTTCCTGTATGATCCCCTTCTTCAATATCGACGATGAAGCCACGCTCATCCATAACCATACGTCCCCCAGAAGCCATGGTCTCGGTCTTCTCAACGAGCACACTCCACTCTGGAGACGCAAAGCATGCCTCCACATCTTTGCGTGCGTAAAGATCGTCCCCCATCATCACAATGAATCGGTCTGACAGAAATGGTCGTGCGAGCCAGAGCGCACCTGCTGTGCCATTCAGGTCTTCCTGCTCAACGTATCGAATCCTGCGTCCACCAAACTCATCCTTGAAGTACTCGCGGATAACATTTCCTTGATACCCGATTATGAGAATGACTTCTGTAACCTCAGGAGGAAGCGCATCGAGTTTATGCTCAATAAGAGTCTTTCCGTTAACGACGAGCATGGGTTTCGGCACTGACTGTGTCAGTTCCTTCATACGCGTGCCTTTTCCGGCGGCGAGGATGACAGCTTGCATAGAAATAGAGTCCCTCAGGCTATGTCCCTAACATTGCGACAGGACGCCACTATTTGCAATGGCAGCATAGAGCACGCCTGGTATCATTCCCTCATGATACCCAAAGGCCTCTGCGGACTCCTACTCGGCGTACTGTTATTTGCTCCTATACTTGCAACGGCACAAGAACCCTCCGAGAACGCATTCCCTACTGTCGAGCAACAGCGTCTTTTGAAGGCTCGCGTGCTTGAAGCCTCCCCTTCTTTACAAAAGGTAGTAGAGGGCACGAGTATAACAACCGACACCCAGTCTCTCACCATTGAAGTCCTCGAAGGAGAAGATGAGGGACGTACCGTTACCTTCGAGAATGACTTCACCCAGCTTGAGAAAGGAGACGTGTTTTATGTGCGGCACATTGTAGGAGGATTCGATCTTGAAACGTGGGCCGTATCCGATCCCTACCGACTCAACATTCTCCTTTGGATCGGTATCGCGTTCCTTGTTTTGGTGTCTCTGTTTGGAGGTATTCAGGGCATTCGAGGAGTTGCCTCTCTTGCAGGAAGTCTTGTCCTTATCTTCTATCTCCTTTTACCGAGCATCCATAACGGCATCTCTCCTATCCTGGTCTCGCTTGGCGTAGTCTCGCTCATAATCCTTGTTGGTTCCTATATAACGCACGGCGTGAACCGAACGACGACTGCTGCCATGCTTGGTATGGTGGCGACCATTGTGATAACGGGTATCGCTACCTATTTAGCTATTGACCTAGCACAGCTCTCTGGATTCACCTCTGACGAAAACGTCTACCTAAACTTCAACACGGATGGACGTATCGATATGGTTGGTCTCCTATTCGGCGGAATCATGATTGGTCTTCTTGGTGTTCTCTATGACAGCGCCATTGGGCAGGCTGTAGCCGTTGAGGAGCTATACCGTGCGAGCGCAAACTACACGCGAAAACAAGTCTATCTTCGGGGGCTTCGTATCGGCCGCGAGCACATCGGGGCACTCGTAAACACTCTTGCGATTGCGTACGTTGGTGCTTCACTTCCCCTTCTCCTCCTTCTCAAGCAATCAACCGCAAGTCCTCTCTATCTATTAAATAGCGAGGTCTTTGCAACAGAGATTATTCGCATTCTCATGAGCTCTATTGGCATCATCCTCGCGGTTCCTGTTACAACCTTGATTGCCACCTACATGCTGAAAGGTGCTCAAGCATCGGGACTACACTCGCACACAAAAGAGTAGTTGCAAATGTTTTGCATCTATAGTACGGTGCGTATATGGATTTCCCTACCCTCCTACGCGAGAAGGACCTACGCGCTACTCCAGGTCGGCTCCAGGTGCTCGAGATACTTTCCTCAGAAAAGCATCCGGTTACTGTGGATCAGATAAAGGAGAAGCTCTCCTCGAGCCTTGATACGGTTACGCTGTATCGCACACTCGAAACCCTAAGGGAAGCGCGTATTGTTGACCGGACCGATCTGCAGCATGGCCATGCCCACTACGAACTTCTCGTTGGACGACCGCACCATCATCACGCGGTATGTCGCTCGTGCGGATTAATCGAGGACATTGAGGTGCCGCACCCAGCAAAGCCTGAGAAACAAGCAGAACAAGCGACTAAGAAATTCTCCACAATAGATTCCTATGCACTTGAGTTCTTTGGCACCTGCACCAGCTGTGCGTAATTCTTTAGTACCATGATCGTCCTCCCCACTCTCGCCAGCGTCATACTCATCAGCCTCATTTCCTTCGTTGGTGCAATAACACTCGTACTAAACAAGACCCTGCTCCACAAGAGTATCTTTATACTCGTCTCTCTTGCGGTTGGCGCCCTTCTCGGAGACGTGTTCATACACATCATCCCAGAGGCATACGAAGCAATCGGAAACTCTACCCTTGTATCGCTCGCCATCATTACGGGCATCATCATGTTCTTTATTCTTGAGAAAGCTCTGCACTGGCATCATCACACTACGGAGCACGCCGAAGAGCACGCACATCCTATTGGACGTTTGCTGCTAGTATCTGACGGCGTCCACAACTTCATAGACGGTCTCATAATCGCAGCCGGCTACATGGTTTCAATCGAAGTTGGTATCGCAACAACCATCGCCGTTATCCTTCATGAGATCCCTCAAGAGATTGGGAACTTCGGCGTTCTACTGCATGCAGGATACTCAAAGACTAAAGCGCTTTGGTTCAACTTCCTCTCTGCACTCACGGCAATTGCCGGAGCGGTTGTAGCGCTCCTTCTGGGAAGCATTACAGAACAATTTGCGATGTGGCTCCTCCCTATTGCTGCAGGCGGATTCATCTACGTCGCACTCTCGGACCTCATACCAGAACTTCATAAAAGCAACCGTGGCAGCCAAGGTGTCGTTCAGGTTATCGCCATTATCGTGGGCGTTGCTGCTATAGCAGCCCTTCTCGCGCTTGAAGCGTAGACACAACATACGAGGGAAGATGCTGATATTCACTTAGAATCGTTACTGCACGCAGCCTTTGACTTGATGCTGCTGGCAGCCCGGGACGACGTTAGTACTTTTACGGTTTATGTTTAGGTATTCGAAAATACCAATGAATAGAGCGCATTAACTAAAGGAACCGTACTGAAAAGCTATACATTCCCATGGCGCAGGTGCCTTCAAGTGTTCCCTGGGCAACCTTTATGGGTACTTCAACTTCAGTTATACCCGTTGCAACAAGGTTCTTGCGGAACCCGACACTTGGAATAGTTACGGCTGACGAGCAATCGTAAGTACCGCTTGTCTTTAAACGAAGCACTGTGGGTACTCCTGCTTTGGCCGTGGTGAGCTTAGGAGAGTACCCGCCCTTAGCATCTATTTCGATTATTTGTTTCTCGCCTTCCATAAAGACATTCTGTACGACCTGCTCTGTACCATCTGATTTCTGGCTTAATACAATGGCCCCTGCAATTACCAAGGCGGCTACGAGAACCGACAGAATCATTGGCAGATTTTTCATAATGTAAGTCTACGCTAAAAGCTAATAAACGGCTGGATAATCCCTGCAGCAACCAAACTGTTCATGAGATTAAAGAGACCAAAGAATATCACCACAAGACCAGCTGTCTTGTAGAACACGCCTGTCTGCATCTTTTTGATGCTGAGGGCACTAAAACTTAGGAGTGCGAGCACTGGCAGCGTCCCCAGCGCAAAAACGAACATGGTCAGAGCTCCCTCAGTATAGCTGCCAGTTGTAAGCGTATAGATCTGCATGGACTGCGTGAAGCCGCACGGTAAGAAGAAGGTCGCGGCCCCAATAAGGAGCGGCGTCATGGCACCTGCGGCCCCCTTAAGGCCCCTCACACCCTTTCCAAAAGAACTGGGGAGTGTAGGGATAAGCTTCTTAGTCCAAGGGAAAATATCAAGAAGGTTTAAACCCAGAATGAGAAGGATTACGGCGACGAGGAAACTCAGAACAAATGTGCCAGTTCCCCCAAGCTGAAACGCTGAACCTACTGCCCCGATCACACCCCCAAGTACAAAGAACGAAATGAGACGACCGACATGAAATAAGACTTGAGGACGCACGGCTTCGCCCACCTTTGCGTAGCTTGCTGACATAGAAAGTACGAGACCTCCAACTACTGCCATGCAGGTTGATACAGAGGCAACAAGGCCAATGACAAAGGCAGTGGCATAGGTCATTTCCCCACCTCCCACAAGGTTCACAATGCCGAGCTTTTGAAGGACGATGAAAAGTCCTACAAAAACTGCTGCAATTGGAATGGCATAGCTGAAATCAGCCCAGCGCACCGTGTGTGCCTGTTTTTCCAAATGGACGCTATAGCCATGGTGCTTCAGGGGTTTCGTAAGGAGCTCCGCGATTTGTTCAGGTGTCCGGTCGCCAAACTCACCCGTAACGTCCACGGTATGCGTTTTGAGCGAAGACTCGGCATGGGTAACTTCAGGCAAGTCCATCAATTCCCCCTCGGTGAGCACAATACAGGACTTGCAGTGCATTCCCTGAATGTGAAAGGTGTAAGTATCCATATTAGAGCTTAGCGGTTTTTAATCGGAGTGAGTTGAGCACCACTGACACGCTTGAGAGTGCCATGGCAAGTCCCGCAACTACCGGTGAGAGAAGTATGCCAAAGAACGGATAGAGAATACCTGCAGCAATCGGTATGCCTACTAAATTGTAGATGAAGGCCCAGAATAGGTTTTGTTTAATACCGGTCATAGTGAAGCGAGAAAGTCGTATCGCCTTCACTAGCTTTGCAATGTCGCCGTGGAGGAGTGTGATTCCTGCCGTTTCAATAGCAACATCGGTTCCGGTTCCCATGGCAATACCTACATCCGCCTGTGCTAGTGCCGGCGCATCGTTCACTCCATCGCCTGCCATAGCAACCACACGACCGGCAGCCTGCAATGCTTTTATTTTAATAAGCTTTTCGCCCGGCAATGCCTCAGCCACCACATCATCGATACCCACTTCTTTAGCTATGGCGAGCGCTGTTTGTTTGTTATCGCCCGTAAGCATGACAACTGAAATGCCCATGCTGTGCAGCTTCTTAATGGCCGCAGCCGCTTCGGGCTTGAGTGCATCTGCAATCAGTACCAATCCCAGCACCTCCGTACGCGTAGCCAGAAAAACAGGTGTCCTCCCCTTACTCGTATGGTTTTCAAGGGCCTTGCCATCAAGACTAAGTGTAAGGTCGCTTATTAGTCGAGAATTTCCTGCAAAGTATTCTGTACCTCTCACGAATCCCGTAACTCCCTTGCCTTCAATAATTTGAAACGTATCCGTTGCGCTTGCTGTTACACCATTATCTTTTGCGTACGCAAGAAGTGCGCTGGCAAGTGGATGTTCAGATTTATTCTCAAGCGACGCGAGAATACCGAGGATATCTTCTTCTGAACGACTGCCGTAGGTTTCTATGGCAACAACTTCCGGCTTACCCTTTGTGATCGTGCCGGTTTTGTCTACAACAACCGTATTTACACTTCTGAGCTTCTGGAGCGTAGCCGCATCTTTAATAAGAATACCCTCACTAGCTCCCTTGCCCACTCCAACAATAACGGCGATAGGCGTAGCAAGTCCGAGCGCGCAAGGGCATGCAATCACAAGAATGCCCACGAAAGACGTGAGACCGAGCGTAAGTGCCTGCGCAAAGCCGAGCACGGGGATACCAAAGAAGAGCCATGCCGCAAATACAAGAACGGCGAATACTAGGACGATAGGAACAAAGACGCTAGAGATCTTGTCCGCAAGTCCTTGAATGGGTGCCTTGCTGCCCTGTGCCTCACCTACCATTTTAATGATGCTGGCAAGTAACGTTTCTGAACCTACTTTGGTCGCCTTGAATATAAAGTGACCTTTAGTATTTAAGGTCCCAGCAACAACGGCATCACCTGCTTTTTTCTCTACCGGTATAGGTTCACCCGTAACCATTGCCTCGTCTACATAGGAACTTCCTTCCGTAAGAATGCCATCTACTGGTATCTTCCCGCCCGGCTTCATAACAATAAAATCGCCATGCACGACCTGGTCTATAGGAACCTCAACCTCTGTACCATCGCGCATGACGAGGGCCCTTTTTGCCTGAAGACCAAGAAGCTTCTGAATGGCATCACCGGTCCTGAGCTTCGATTGTGCCTCAAGATACTTACCAAGGGCGATAAGCGCGATTACTACGATGGTTACGTCGTAATAGGTCTGCTCAACATTAAGAAAAGAGCGCAGCGGCTCCTCAAAGGCAGTGAGGATAAAGCTGTAAAGAAAGGCAACGGAAGTACCGATACCGATGAGGGTATCCATATTCGCCTTTCCATAACGGAGAAAACGATAGAGGCCGAGCAGATATGGCTTACCCACCACCACCATAGTGTAGGTAGCAAAGATCGGTAAGAGGTGGTGAAAGAACTCGTACCAAATCTCTGGAATGCTACCCAACCAGCCGAACTGTGCAGTCATTTCCCAGCCCATAACAAAGACACTGAATGCAGCCAGCGGAAGTACGGAAAGAACCCTCCATCGCATGTCCTTAATCTCTGCTAACTTCTCTGTCTTAGACTGACTTAGGCCGGTATGGGCAGCGTGCTCGTCAGCCGTCATGCTCATACTTTCAGCTGAAGGTATCACGAGAGTGTAGCCAAGAGGCTTTATCAGTTCAGAAAGATGCTGAGGGTTCGTCTTCGTATCGTCGAAAGCAATCTTTGCGGTCTCGGTGCCATAGTTCACTTCAACGTGTCCAACACCTTCAATTTTTTTAACAGTACGCTCAATTATGCCTGCACAAGAAGCGCAATGCATACCCTTGATCCGGTACGTTTTATGATTACTCATGCTATTTTCGTTTTAGACGATAGACGGCGAGGATTTCCTGTTTTGCCCTAGTAATATTCCCCGACTTTATCTGACTAGAGGCACAGGTATCCAAATGATTCTCAAGGAGTAAGTCCTCAACACCTGAAAGGGCGCTTTTAATAGCCGAGGTTTGGGTAATAACGTCGATGCAGTACGTATCTTTCTCAACAAGTGTTTGAAGTCCACGTATCTGTCCTTCGACGCGACGGAGACGATTTTGTATCTGCTTTTTAGTTTCAAGTTTCATATACTAAATATACCCCTATGGGGTATATTTAGTCAAACTTACATATTGGATACGGTAATACTTGCGGTATCTCTAGGATCCGAAAACATAATCAAGATTATGTTTTCAAGGGTTCTAACTTTTCCTAATCTAAGCCAAAAAACTCTTTTCAACCTCCTCCTTATTGATGCCGTTTACCACACGAGCGTAGCCCATGCCCTGCAGAATTATATTGGCTCTCTCGGCGCGCCCACCACTTGCGCAATAGACGACGATACTGGCATCCTTTGGAATCTGCGCTAGGGCACTCGCCACAAAGTCCGTAACAGGTATGTTTATTGCTCCATGCACATGGTCAACAGCAAATTCCTCTTGGGTACGGACATCGATTAAGATTTTATTCATTTGTGATTTTGACCTCTAACAGTTACGGGTCAATTCTGACACGTGCCGGTAAGTTTTTGGGTCACCCAATCTTGTTGCACTGATAAGACGGGATTGGCACCAAAACTACAATTAGCTATTTATTTCTTAGGTAGAACCAACCATTCGCACTTGGTGTAGCTATTAGTGCCCTTGCCCCTCTATAACTTTGCCGTCATAGATAGCTTTGTTTTCTTCTCCTGAAACCTTAAGAACTCCCCAAAGACCCCGATCAACGCGCGAGAGCGCATGATCAACAAGGATGTACTTTCCAGGAACCTGGGTATCGAACTCAACAACCGTGGCGCCACCGGCCGGCACGAGCGTTGTCTGGACATCGGTATGGGGTTCAGAGGTTATAGACCCTTCGGGAAATACCTTGTCGAATACTTCACCAATGACATGGAAGGAAGAGATGAGATTCACGCCTCCATTACCCATATAGATTCGTGCAGTCTCCCCTGTCTGCATTTGCATAGACTCCCCAAGACCTCCTGTTTTCCCATTGAAGACCATGTAGGTCGGTTGCCCTGCAAGCATCGCTTCAGCATCAAAGAGTTGAATACCTTTGCGACCCATGCCGCCAGTCGTGTAGAACTCGCCCTGCATAACGTAGTACTCGTGATCAACAGAAGGAAGGCCCTCTTCAGGCTCAACCAGGATGAGTCCGTACATGCCATGCGTCATGTGATTCGCTACATTCGGTGTCGCACAGTGGTAGACGAAGAGTCCGGGATGGAGTGCCTTGAAGGTAACAGTGGCAGACTCCCCCGGGGCAACCATCGTTGAAACCGCGCCTCCTCCAGGACCAGTAACGGCATGCAGGTCGATATTGTGGTGATGTAGGCTCGTCGGATCGTTATGAAGTGTGAGCTCTACCGTGTCCCCTTCCCGCACCCGAATCATTGGTCCTGGCACTTGACCATCAAAGGTCCAATAGTTGATGAACACGCCCGGTGCCATCTCTGCAATAACTTCCTTAGTAGTTAGCTCCACTTTTACGAGCTCCGGTTCCGTACGTGTAATGGGTGACGGAACGTCGTTCGGATTGCGTGCGATGTTCTCAACACGCTCGAACGAATTGAAGTTAGAGAAGAACTTTAATACATTCCCCAACGAGAGCACAGGACCTTCAACTGGACCGTACGTTTTGAGGAAAAACGGGTATTCAAGTCCACGCGGCAAACCATGCGGGGCATAGAAGAAGATCGAGACACCGAGGAAGACCGTGACAAGGGTAACCGTTAGCCAGGTTGAGTGGAGCTTTCGCAAGACGAGGTAGAGAAAGACACCTGCAAAAATGAATGCAATGAAAAGACCGAACCATTCAACAAGAATCGTGCGCAGAAGGTAAATGATTTCCATAAGAAAGGATTAGTACGGGATTTTGCACTCGTCAAAACAGTGCGCGTCGCGATTTAAAGTATAGATGCGCTCGCGTCCGGAATCAACACTCGTTACCGCATCAACAGAACGCAACACATTCAAATGATGGGTAATGGTTGGCTGCTGCAGCTCGAGTTCCGCGGTCAGCATAGTAACGGTCATCCCCTCCTTGGCCTTTCCAAGGAGACAGACCAGCTGGTATCGACTGCGGCTCCCCACGACCTTAAAGCAGTCCGGACAGAGCTCCTCCTCTGCGGAATCCTTCACCCATTCAGGTCTCGGATACGTTTTCTCCTTCTTCTTCGCGCTCGTAGCAGATCTCCCCACCTTTTTTGTATTCATAGATGACTGTCTATTGGTATACTAAAAATCCAATAGACGACTATCAATGTAACATGCTGCGCTTATGAAAAAAGGAAAAACGTCTCGTTCTGAGGAAAAGAAAGGGTTTTCACAAATAATCAAAAGAAGCGGCGCGCATGTTCCTTTCAAACGAGAGAAGATAGTTGCGGCTCTTACGAAGGCCGGGAATGCTACAAGCGAATACAATGCAGCTGATGCAGAGCATCTAACAGATTCTATTATCGCCCGAGCGGAAACACTTTCCTGCGAGTTTCCATCGGTTGAAGAGATACAAGACATTGCTGAACAGGTTCTGATGGAGGCATCGCATCACCAGACTGCAAAGGCATACATTGTGTACCGTAAACAGCATGCCGACATGCGAGCGCTTGCCGCGGCAGCTTCTGTTGATCTCGTCGACGGGTACCTTGATCGACTTGATTGGCAGGTGAAGGAGAACAGCAACATGGACTACTCCCTTCAGGGACTGAACAATTACATCTTTTCTGAAGTGAGTAAGACGTACTGGCTCACTAAAGTGTACCCACAGGAAGTAAAGGTTGCACACGAGTCAGGAGATTTGCACCTACACGATCTCGGTACCCTCTCGGTATATTGCGTCGGATGGGATCTGATGGATCTTCTATTAACGGGATTCCGTGGTGTTCCCGGAAAAATAGAGTCTGCGGCTCCGAAACATTTCCGTGCTGCCTTAGGGCAGGTCGTGAATTTCATGTATACGCTGCAGGGCGAGGCGGCGGGTGCAATCGCGTTCTCTAACTTCGACACTCTCCTCGCTCCCTTTATTCGATATGACAATCTCTCATACGAAGAGGTGAAGCAGGCGATGCAAGAATTCGTATTCAACATGAATGTGCCCACGCGTGTTGGCTTTCAAACGCCATTCTCAAATATCACGCTCGATCTATCGCCATCTGCTAACTTCAAGGACTTGCCAGTCATACGAGGCGGCAAACCACAGGAAGAAACCTATGGAGACTTCCAAGTAGAAATGGACACCATGAACCGTGCCTTCTTTGAAATTATGGCTGAGGGCGACGCTGCGGGACGTGTATTCACCTTCCCTATTCCTACCGTGAACGTAACCAAGGACTTCGATTGGGATAACCAAAACCTGAATGGGCTCTGGGAAATAACCGCAAAATATGGCATTCCGTACTTCAGTAACTTCGTGAACTCCGACATGAAGCCTGAAGACACGCGGAGTATGTGCTGCCGTTTGCGTCTTGATCTTGAGGAGCTAGATCGCAGAGGGGGTGGTCTCTTCGGTGCTAACGCCTTAACAGGATCGGTTGGTGTTGTAACTATTAACCTTCCGCGTCTCGGCTATATTGCAAAGAGTACAGAAGAGTTCCAGACACTTCTTGCTCAGCAAATGGACATTGCCAAGCAAAGTCTTGAGATAAAGCGAAAAGCCCTTGAGCGCCTTACGCGAGCGAACCTCTATCCGTATACAAAGTTCTATCTCCGCAACATCGCGGAAATGCACGGCGAGTACTGGAAGAATCACTTCTCCACCATTGGCCTTGTTGGAATGAACGAAGCGGCGAAGAACCTCTTGGGAGAAGACATTGGCACAGAAACGGGACATGCATTTGCGGAAGAAACACTCCTCTTCATGCGTGAGCGACTCGTTGCATATCAAAAAGACACCGGAAACCTCTACAACCTTGAGGCGACTCCTGCAGAAGGAACCGCATATCGTCTTGCCCTGAAAGATAAGAAACAGTATCCAGATATTATTGTCGCGAACGAGACGGAATACGCAAAGGGTGCAGAGCCCTTCTATACCAACTCCTCACATCTCCCCGTTAATTACACGGATGACATTATCGAAACTCTAGAACTTCAAGATTCGCTTCAAACCAAGTACACCGGCGGGACGGTTATTCATGTGTTTCTTGGTGAACGTATTCATGATGCACGTGCGGTGCCGCAATTGGTGCGCAAGATTTGCCAGCAATTCAAGCTCCCGTACTTCACACTCACCCCAACATTCAGCGTCTGTCCGTCACATGGTTACGTGTCAGGCGAACACCCGCTCTGCCCTACCTGTAAAAGCGAGTGCGAAGTATATTCGCGCATCGTCGGGTACCTCCGTCCTGTGTCGCAGTGGAATGCGGGCAAGCAGTCAGAATTCTCAGTCAGAGAAACCTACGTAACCGAGCCTTCTGTTGTTCCAACGCTCGTATGATCTTCGGGGGCTTCGAGAAGTGCACGCTCGTTGACTACCCGGGCAAGGTAGCCTGCATGGTGTATACCATTGGGTGCAATTTCCGCTGTCCCTACTGCCATAACCCAGAACTCGTAGATGAAACGGTCGAAACAACCTACAGCGAGGCTGCCATTCTTGATTTCCTCGATACCAGGAAGGGCCTACTCGATGGTGTAGTTATCACGGGTGGCGAACCAACGATGCATGAAGAATTGCCCGCGTTCGCTCGGCGCGTGAAAGAGAAGGGGTTTCTGGTAAAACTCGATACAAACGGTACTAATCCGGAAATGCTTCGGCGAACTATCGATGAAGGCTTGGTTGACTACGTCGCAATGGACATAAAGTCACCGCTTGATTCTTACAGCCAGACAGTTGCGCGGGCGGTTGATGTGGAAGCGATACGCGAAAGTATTAGTATATTGCTTGCCTCCTCTATTGAGTACGAGTTCCGGACGACAATCGTGAAGGGTCTGTTGTCGCCAGAAGATCTAAAACGTATCGGCGAGGCAATACAGGGAGCCAAGTCCTACTACCTTCAGAAATTCGTGCCGACAAAGATCCTCAACCCTCAATTCAAGCGGAAAGTAACGTATACAGACGAAGAGTTTGTAGAGTTTCAGAAAATAATGCACGAGTATGTTGAAACCTGCAAAATACGCTGAACTATATCTGGACTATGCTGCTGGGACACCAGTGGCTCCTGAAATACTTGAAGCCATGCTTCCATATTTCGGAAACGAGTACCATAACCCCTCATCAATGCACGCAGGCGGGCGTAAGGCTCATAGAGTACTCGACGAAGCTAGAGCAGCCATTGCGGGAATGATTAATGCAGAGAGCGACGAGATCATCTTTACTGGTTCCGGTACCGAATCGGCTAACCTGGCAATTATTGGAGCCGCACGAGCTGCTAAAGCAAAAGGCAACCACGTCATCATATCAAGCGTGGAGCACAAGGCGGTGCTTGAAGCTGCTAAAAGTCTCACCAAGGAGGGGTTCGAAGTAACGTGTCTTCCGGTTGACCGGTATGGAATGATTGACCCCGGTACTCTTATCTCACACCTACGTGACGAAACAATCCTTGTTTCTGTCATCTACGCAAACAATGAAATCGGTACAGTCGTCCCCATACAAGAACTCTCTGCAAAGATTGCTGATGCCTGCATCAACCGAAAGAGGCCCGTCTTTCATACCGATGCATGCCAAGCGATCTCGTATCTAGATGTCGATGTGCGGGCTCTTGGAGTTGACCTCATGACCTTCAACAGCGCGAAAGTGGGCGGCCCCACAGGGGTGGCAGCACTCTACAAGCGGCGCGATGTTCGCCTTTCCCCACTTATGTACGGTGGCGAGCAAGAACAATTGTTGCGGCCCGGAACGGAGGCCCTGCCTCTTCTGAAAGGATTCGCGCACGCACTCAAAATCGCAAGGAGTCTTCGGGCAAAGGAAGTGGATCGATTGCTGGAACTTCGCCAGTACTTCATTCACGAGCTAGAGAATCGTATACCAGGACTTATAGTGAACGGCCATCCAACTGCTGTCTTGCCTAACGTAGTACACGTAACTATTCCGGGAATTGAAGGAGAGGCAATGCTTCTCATGCTCGACGAGCATGGCATTGCAGTATCAACGGGGTCCGCCTGTTCTGCATTCGACCTCCGACCTTCGCATGTCTTGTCTGCGATAGGCCAGGAGAGCGATCTCATTCATGGAAGTATTCGATTCTCCTTTGGGCGCGACACAGACAAGGAGAAGCTTGAGTATGTACTCCACGTATTCCCCGCTATCGTAGCGCGCCTACGATCGATATCGTCAGTAACAACCCATGCATATGAAAAACAACCCCGGTGACGTCGGCAACTGGCTTTACAGCGAGACTGTGCGCGACCATTTCTTCGCGCCCAGAAATCTTTTGCTTGATGAAGCAACATATGAAGCCGATGGGATAGGAATTGTCGGAAGCCCCGCCTGTGGTGACATGATGGCAGTTTGGATAAGGGTGGATCCAAAGGCAGAGCGTATAACCGAGTGCAAGTGGCGGACATTTGGTTGCGCCTCCGCTATCGCCTCAACTTCGATGATGTCAGTTATGGTGACCGAGGAAGGTGGCATGCTGCTTACCCGAGCAAAAAAACTTACTCCTGAAGCAATTATTGAACGCCTGGATGGGCTTCCAGACAGGAAATACCACTGTTCTGTGTTAGGACACCTCGCCATTCGTGAAGCAATCAAAGACTATGAACAAAATCATGGAGGATAAGCTTGTATACGTAGTCACAGAGAACAAGCGGGAGAATCACGATACGGTGACGCTTTTGCTTTCGTGCGAAAAAGGGTCTGTTCCGCCATTCGTTCCAGGTCAATTCATTAGCATCTATTTCCCCGAGCTCAACACGCCCGAGGGTAAGTCGTACAGCATTTCGGGTCCTCCGGGCAAGGAAACAATGGAAATAACAATCAAGGGAATCGGCGAATTCTCTAACCGCCTTTGTGCCATGAAGCGAGGCGACAGAATTATCGGATCTTCCCCGTATGGTTTCTTTTATAGCGAACAGGATGATACTGGCTTGGTCATGATTGCAGGCGGTATTGGCATAACACCGTTCCGCGGCATGATAGCTCATACTCTGGAACACGAGCCTGGACGAAGCATCAGCCTATTCCATAGCGCTAGAACGGCTGCTGATCTGATTTTTGATAAAGAGCTAGCGAATGTATCTGGATTAGCAACGCATTATTTCGTTACAAGGGACACTGTTTCTTCCCCTCTTATTACTCCAAGAAGAATGAAGCCTGAAGATATTGTTCGGAATTGCAGGCCTGAGCTCGCCGAATTTTTTATCTGCGGATCCATACCTTTCGTACGAGATCTATGGCATGGCCTCAAGAGCCACGGTATTGCCGAAGATAGAATTTACACTGAGGCTTTCTTTTCACACTAATGTCTTCTAGATTGCATCAATAGAACACTGTCGATCGTGGATGCGCTTCGCTCTTATCTGCAGGCAAACCGTGTAATCGTGTTGCGGGGGCCGGAATCGAACCGGCGTCTGGAGGTTCTTTTACACCTACTGTTTCCAGAAGGAATGGACTATACCATGATCCTGAACCAGGATCCTCCCATTATAGTCTCTGAACCTTTCCCGGAAAATTCCGAGACTTGGCTGCTGATTGCCGAATCTTCTTGTTTTTCAAGCATTCACGCTCATCCTTTCGGATCACGTTGTAGCACAAGAAGCTCTAACGGTATTCCAGCAATTTAGAGAGTTTTTCCACTACCCGTTACCGGATAGGGTCACGTTGTTCACATGAGCCTCCCGAGGTACCTCTCCTCTACCCCGCTATATACTGCTTCATTGAAGAAGCTCAAAAAAGCATACCACTTTACTAAAAAGAGTACAATTCTGAGTAGATATAAGGTTATTGCATGGGGTTCATAAACCTCGAATTTTATGATGCTATTCTTGATATATGCCTCACAAGGACCCCGAGCGCGCAAAGGAGTATCACGCGAAGTATATGAAAGAAGTGTGGTATCCGAAAAACAAGGAGAAGCACCTTGCTTACGTGCGTCGTAACAAGCAGCGAGTTACAGCATTCATCGCAGCGTACAAAAAAGATCGCTCATGCACAGACTGTGGGTTCTCGGGGAAGGAATTCCCTTTTGTACTTGATTTTGACCACCTCGATGGAGGTCTCTCGAAGAAATTTACAATCGGCAGCTGGTCACACTCAGTACTCAGCATTGAAGCTATTGAAAAAGAAATTGAGAAGTGCGAACTTGTGTGCGCAAACTGTCACCGCATACGAACCTTCTCTAAGAAGGTTGTGGAGGGCTAAATCTCCCCATGCTCACGCATCACCATCTCATACATAGCTATGGTGCGGTGCGCGAGGTGCTCAGTTAACTCGAACGAGGAACCACTATGGGCAATCTCGTTACGTACCTTATGGGCGTCCCACGCGAACTGGAGCGTCGTAAACTTCGCAGGATTAACGGCCTTGAGCTTCTCCCCGACACCCTGGCCCGGATACCCAAGCTGAGACAACAGATCATCTAGCATAATATCCGCTTCGATAATCGCCTGGCGCCAGTCGCTCTCGTGCGGACGTTCAACAAGCTCCCGAACGTGCTCCCATCGAGAATGATCTCGTTCCACCTCCGCATGTGCAGAGTGTTCGGTGGCGTACTTCGCTGATTCTTCCCGCTTCGTCTGATGTAAACGAATGGTGGAGTTAATAAACACCGCGAGGAGCGCAATCGTTACAACAATTGAAAGCCCCGTTGCTATGAGCCAGATCTGACTCGCAAGAGCGAGCAGACTGGTCTGTAAGGAGAAGCCTCCCGGATTCGAGACGAGCTCGTAGAGGAGCCTAAAGAAATACTCGACGTTAAGAAAATGAACGGTAGGTTCCGAAGTTGTTCCCATCCCTTGAATTATAGCGTCTCACCGGTCACGAGCGCACCAATTTTAAACAATAGGTCGTCAGCTCCGAGCGGCGCGGTAAAGTGGATACCAGTTGGGAGCAGAACACCGTCGCGCTCAACGTTCCCCATAGGTACTGAAATTGCCGGCATACCAGTGAGGTTCGCAGTAACGGTAAAAATATCTTCGAGATACATGGACACGGGATCTGACTTCTCGCCGAACTTGAATGCGGGTGAAGGAGTTGTCGGAAACGCGATAACATCACAGCTCTCAAAAGCAGCATCGTATTCTGCACGCAAAACGCCGCGTGCCTGATCAGCCTTCCGGTAGTAGGCATCGATGTACCCAGAGGAAAGCACGAATGTGCCAAGCAAAATGCGGCGTTTCGGTTCTTCACCAAAACCTTCTGCGCGTGTCTTAACATAGTCGGCAAGCAGTGAATCTCCTCGCTCAGCCAGTCCGTACCGGACTCCATCATAGCGCGCAAGGTTTACTGAAGCCTCAGCAGGCTGAATAATGTAATACACCGGCAAGGCAAAGACACTGGTCGGTAGTGATATGGGAACTACCGTATGGCCAAGAGACTCAAGTGACTTAAGTGTTGCATTCAGATTTTCTTTCACATCCTCATCGATACCGTCCTCAAGAAGGTGGTGCGGTACACCTATACGGAAGGATTTCGGGATTTCAAAGGCGGGATATGTGCCTGGAGCAAACGTTGTTGCGTCTAGTGGATCCTGACCACGCACAGCATCGAATAGTATCTTTGCATCTTCGGGCGTCTTAGCTATCTCACCCATCTGGTCTAGCGAGGAACCGAGGGCAATGAGGCCCGAACGAGATACGGCACCGTATGTGGGCTTGAACCCGACAACCCCGGTATGCGAGGCTGGCTGACGACAGGATCCTCCCGTATCCGTACCATAAGCCCCAAGCACCATATGTGCAGCAACAGCAACGGCAGATCCTCCTGAAGAACCTCCAGGCACTCGGGTTATGTCATGCGGATTCCTGGAAGGTCCGAAAGCTGAATTCTCCGTGGATGCTCCCATACCGAATTCATCCATATTTGCGCGTCCTATGAAAAGCGCTCCCTGTTCCTTCAGCTTCTTAACTCCGGTTGCGTCATATGTAGCACGATAATTTGCGAGTATCTTCGATGCTGCACTCGCAATCCTGCCTTCAATGAGGATGTTGTCCTTCATCGCAAGCGGGATACCGCAAAGGAGCGGTGCCTCCCCGCCATCGATGCGCTTCTGCGCGGATTCAATTGCAACATCATCCGCCTCAAAGAGCTCGAGGAATGCATTTAGCTCCGGATTCCTCTCCTTCGCTGCAGTTGCACACGCATCCCAAAGCTCGCGGACCGTAAACTCCTTGCTACGCAGGCCACGTGCTGCTTCAGTTATAGAAAGCTCGTTCAAGGACTTAGTCATGGTTGATGATCTTCTTCACTGAAAGACTGTTCCCCTCCTTCGCAGGAAACTGCTCGACAATTCGCTGTGTCCACGTGCCCGACTCATAGGGAGCCTCATCTGCTCGCAGCACGTTCCGAACCACAGACAGGTTCCGCCCGCTCTCCGGAAGCGTAAGCTCGTCGAGCTTCCCGACATACGCGAGAATGCTGTCGAATTCAGTCGCGAATCTTGTAAGATCAGCGTCATCGACATCAACACGGGCAAGCGTCGCTAAGCGCTTCACGTCCTTTGTAGTGGCCTTCATGTCACTCATAATACTAGGCAATCTATCACGCCGTAAGCTTCCTCACGAACTCGGCTTCGTCTATAACCGGTATGTCTAGTTCCTGGGCCGCCTTTAGCTTTGATCCCGGCTTCTCGCCTACAAGGACAAATCCTGTCTTTTTTGACACAGAGCTTCCAGGGCGTCCCCCGGCTTTCCGGACCATTGCCTCTGCCTCCTCTCGAGAGAATCCTTCGAACGACCCAGTTATAACAACGGATACACCCTCGAGTGCGCCACTTCCGAGCTCTTTTTTAACTACGGACACGGAAAGATGCTCGTTAAGTCGTTCAATGAGCATTCTGTTCTCAGAATCCTTAAACCAATCGAAGACCGCATCAGCAACCACGTCCCCAATACCATGGACACGGGAGAAATCTTCGCGTTTTGCATCCTCAAGCTTGGCTAGCGTTCCGAAATGGATTGCGAGCAATCGCGCAGTTTCCTCGCCGATGTGCGGAATTGAGAGTCCTACGAGCAACCGATCAAGTGAGATTCGTTTCTTGTTCTCAAGGGACTCAATAAGATTCATCGCGGACTTCTCCTTAAACCCTGGGAGCTTTAGAAGTTCGTCACGAGTCAGGTCAAAGAAGTCGTCAGGGTTTGCTACTAGTTCATGCTCCATAAGAAGCTGTACAGTCTTTGAACCTAGGCCTTCAATATCAAGAGCACTCCTTCCTGCGAAATGTGCGAGCTTCCGGAGCTGTTGATCAAACGATCCAGCTACCTTGCAGCGTTGTGCACTCGTACCAGGCACCCGCTCGATTGCTCCATCCCCACCACAGAGCGGCGACGACGTAGGAAACTTCCACTTCTTCTCCTTTCCGGTTCTGAACTCGGGCAACACCTGCACAATCTCCGGTATGATATCGCCCGCTTTCTGCATAATCACGGTGTCGCCAATACGAATGTCTTTCTCTCGTATGAAATCCTCATTATGAAGAGTTGCGCGCGCAACGATGGTACCTGCTACGGCCGTAGGTGCCAAGTGCGCAACCGGCGTAAGCACTCCGGTCCGTCCAACCTGGAGACTTATGTCCTCAATAACGGTTGTAACCTGCTCCGCTGGGAATTTGAATGCGATAGCATAGCGGGGACCCTTCCCCGTGTGACCCAGTTGCACCTGCTGCTCTCTCGAGTCAACCTTCACGACGACGCCGTCGATTAGATAATCCTCCTTCTCGCGCGTAGCCCCTTGCCACTGCTTCCAGAACGCAATAACGTCCTCAATACTTCCTGCACGCTTCTCATACGGATTAACCGGCAGCCCGAGCGATCGTAGGTACGCGAGCTCCTTTGCCTGCGTCTCAGGCATCGTTTCAGAAAGCCCTTCGATGTCGTACAAGAACGCCGCGAGCGGACGAGCTGCCGCCGCCTTCGCGTCAAGTTGTCGCAGGGACCCTGCGACAATATTGCGCGGGTTTGCGAACAATGGCTTTCCAAGACGTTCTTGTTCCTTATTGAGCGTAAGGAAGCCCTTCCTACTCATATATATCTCACCCTCAACAACAAGATCTACCGGATGTGTTAGACGCTTCGGGATGTTCTGTATAGTGGAGACTGAGTGGGTTACGTTCTCACCTGTAACGCCGTCGCCGCGCGTTGCCGCGAGCACTAGATTCCCCTTCTCATACGTAAGGATGATATGCGCACCGTCGATCTTTAGCTCACATACGTAGGTAGGCTCTACACTCGTACCTACTTTGGCTAACGAACGTCTGACACGTTCATCAAACGCGCGAATTTCTTCTTCGTTAAATGCATCATCCAAAGACCACTGGGCAACCTCGTGCCGCACCTTTGTAAGACCAGCAAGCACACTCCCTGCCACCTTTTGTGTTGGCGAATTCGGTGTTACGAGAGACGGATACGTACTCTCGAGCAGTACGAGCTCGTGCTTCAACGAATCGAGCGCCTCAGGAGATATGGAAGACTCATCGCGCTCATGGTATTCAGCGCGGTACGCGCTAATCGCGCTTTGTAGCTTCCGAGCGCGCTCGCGTACTTCCTTGGGGACCGGCGTCATATACCTACTCTACCCTAGCGGACGTCCCGACCCAACCACTAATAGAAGACCTTCAATCCGCGCTCGATACGCCTCGGATCTGTTGTGCTACAGACGTTATAGCCGCTCGCGTATAGACAGCTTTTGGCCGTCCCCGCATTGCACGTTGCTACGCCTGCACTCTTGTAGACTTTTACGGTCGCAGAAACGCCACCAGGACATGGAACTGAAAACTCGCTGGTTTGCATGCCAGCGCTAACGCTCGAGGTAACTGCCATGTCGGCTGTTCCACAACGGATAGTCGAAAGGGGTATACCGTATCCAAATGCATTCTGCTGCTGATCCCAATACAGCGCACATTCCATCGCAGAATCCGCAGCATAAAAGGCGTACTGAGACTGCCGAGCGGTTGAAGAGAGCGTAACTTGCTTGAGTGCAATATCAAGGAGTGCGAGCCCAACCGAGAGCAATACCGACGTTAAGACAACGGCGATGAGGAGTGTAAATCCACGTGGTTCGTTTGTGATCATAGCCAATTATGCAGACGCTCTGTAATGGTCACGTTTCGCGTCTGATTCTTTGAAGTCCAGGTAACTATGACCGTAAGGGTCATCTCGGTAACACTGCCTGAGACAGGAGTGAGTAACACCGTACGGGTGTATATGGTTGGCGTCGGGACGACTGCAACCTGGGTGTAAAGATTCGTGGGACTGAGATAGAGAGGACCGATTGTGCGACTCACTGTATTTTGTGTTGGATCGATAACACAGGTAGCTGATATGCAATTTACTGAACCTCCTGTCCCATCAAGACCATAGAGCCAAGAGCGCGGAGAACCAGCCCTCAGCACAAAGAGATAGTTGCTATCGCGTATACCACGGACATACTCCACACCTTCCTGTGCGAGCGAAGACGCAATAAGTTGCTCACGCGCAGTCCTCGATGCGTTTAACGACTGCTGAACGGCATACAAGGGACCTACCATGGCCGTCACAACAACCGTAATAGCGACGAGGGTCTCAACAAGGGTGAATCCACGCATAGGGGTAGTGTTCATCATAGCTCTATGAGTCTCTGTGTCGCCCCGGTCTGTATTGAGAAGTCTGTTACCTCACCCGCATCCGTGGTCATGGTACCAGCGATAACAAACGTAACGTTGGGCTGCGTGTCATCGTTGACACCAACGCCGCGGACATAAAATCTAAGCGAGGTGATATTGATGCGGCGATCGGTTAAAGAGACCGCATTGTTATCAAGGCACCCTGGCGTACCGGTGCACTGCCCGATACTTCCATCACTCTTTTGGATGTAGGAGATGATCTGACCCTGGCTGTCGAGGAATGAGATGGTGCCACCACCGCTACTGCAATTTAGCGGATTTCCACCCGCATTGCAGTCGTAGCTGGTACCCGTGCGCATCGAGCGTGCCATACTCTCAACCGCAAACGAGAGGGATGCAGCAAGCTGATTATTCGCGCGAGCTTGTCTATCAAGGCTTATGAGCGTCACGTATGCACCCATAACAACGAGCATAACCATGCTGAAGATCCCGAGCGACACAATCATCTCGAGGAGCGAATAGCCACGCTGTGTTAAGGAGGTACTCATGGACATTCTGTCTCACCTTTCTGAACTACGGACACCTGCCCTACTCTCGACACATAAATACACCGTTCATCTACACCGTCTGGCGACGTTACGCGAATCGTTGCATCCACGAGTGCCGTGCGTGTCCCGCCATTCACACCCGTTATAACAGACTGCGTGTTCGGACGCAGATAGACAATATCGAGCGCATCTATCGCACCATTGCAGAGCTGTACACCATTCGATTGCCTGCCACAAAATCCGCTGACACGGAATCCGTTATTAAGGCTATATGTCCGCACAACCTCTGATTCGAGCGTCTGGATGCAGTCCCCTGGTTTCGCTTCAGGATTTGAGGTGGCAACATTCGGGTGTCCCGGACAAATAGCCGTGTACTGCGTATCGCCTGGCGCTATCGGATACGTGTCTGCAAAAAGCTTGTACGACGTGGGAGACAGGTTCGCAAAGTGAATCCCGTAGCCTGCATCCTGAGTGCCCGCAAATGCACGACTTGAGATACCAAGAGCCTGTGCCTCACGCACCGAGAACGCGATGGTGTAGGCGGTATCCGTAAGAACCATAGAGCGATTGAACGAAGACTGTCCGAGAAGCGCGATAGTCGTAATGATAACGATAATCGCAAGCACGACCATCATCTCAACGAGCGTAAATCCTCGTACGGGTGTCGTCATAGTGTTAAGAGGAGCGGATTCCATTGTGTGAAATAGGCGAGCACATATCCCGCCGCGAGAAACGGCACGAACGGTACTTCAATGCCCATTCTATGGCCTTTCGGACGCGAGACCAATATCGCTATGCCGACAACGGCACCAATCCAAAACGAGAAGAGCAGCCCCGCAATAGCGAGTGAGCCTCCTGTTAGCAACGAGAGAGCAAGAGCTACGGGACTGTCGCCAAGCCCCATAGCGCGCCCTCGTGAAAGGAAGTGCACCATGAAGAACAGAAACCCCATAACCCCTGCAACCAGAAGCGTCTGTCCAAGGTGCATATTCCCTCCCGACGTGAGCAGTGCATATCCCAAGGAGGACACAATAAGGAGTGTGGACGCGGTGGTTGGTACGACCGTATGGCGAAGATCGTACATAACTATGAATGCGAGCACCGCAAACGCAGCGAGAATCATTATGAGAGCCAGCGACAGACCAAGCTTCAAGTACGCGAGCACGAAAAGCGATCCAAGCGTTGCCTCCCCTATCGCATAGGCAGCAGGTATTAAAGCGCTACAGGTGCGGCAGCGACCCTTAAAGCACAGCCATGAGAACACTGGCACGAGATCAAGCGCGCTAAGCTCCCGGCTACAGGAATTGCATGCAGAGCGCCCTTGTATCCAGGATTGCCCGGTATTGAGGCGCTCAGCGATAACCGCCATGAAACTTGCCACAATCGCACCAAGAAAGAAGAAACTTATGAAGATCAAGGGAGTGGGCATGTCGTTTCGTTTAAAAAGTATAGCACCGGCTAAAAGCGAAAAGCCCTCGATCGCTCGAGGACTTTTCGACAATTGGCTTGATTACGAAGCCGGGCAAACAACTGCATCTGCAGCGAGTGCTGTGCCGTGCGCACGCTTTGCACCAGTAGAGTCGATGCACCAGAACGCGGTACCACCGGTTCCACCAGGAAGCGGAGACGAGATAGCCCATGCACCGCTTGCGCCAGTATTTACGTTGCAGCGCATTTCTCCTGTCGCTGAACCGTTCACTGCCTCTGCTGCAGCGATAGCCTGTACTGTAGTGGTGTCCCACATAGTGCCAGCGTCTACTACGGTTGGGCAAGCATTGTTGGAGATTTCTACGTCAGAGTAGAGACCGTTGGTGTCGTAGTTAAGCTCCGACTGAACTGAAACGGTAGCCATGTTGGCCTTTACCGATGCTGCGTTTCCACGTGTACGCGCCGTGTTAAGAGACGCGAGCACAACGGAGGAGAGGATACCGATGATGGCGATCACGACGAGAAGCTCGATGAGCGTGAAGCCGCGATCTGCTTTGATATGTCCGAGAGTCATAATGTCTATAAATGTGTTTAATGCGCAGAATGGGTAAATATCCGCTTACTTGTATTGTACGCCACCCCCCTTCCACATCCGCCCCTAATGTGGATAACCGGTATATGCCTAGGAAATGGAACCAGCCATGTTGTAGATAGGAATAAGTACAGACGCAAGGAGTGTACCGACACCGAGACCAAGGAGCACGATCATCATAGGCTCAATAAGGTCAACGAGCGTATCAACGGCAGTCGTCACCTCACGCTGGTAGAACTTAGCCAAAGTCGTAAGAATGTTGCCGAGCTCTCCCGTTTCCTCACCCACACGCACCATGGCGGTCATAATACCGGGAATCTCCGCGTGCTTTGAGAGCGCATCAGAGATTGAAGCACCGCCCTTTACATCCTCTCCAACGTCATTCAAAAGCCTCTCATACGTCGGACTGCCGACCACAGAGGCGGTAATCTCAACTGCCTCAACAACTGGCACACCCGAGACGAACATGGTCGCAAAGTTGTCTGCAATACGCGAGAGGTACAGCTTGCTGTAAAGATCACCTACATACGGCACCTCGAGCTTTAGCTTGTCGAAGAACAAGCGCCCAGGACCCGTCTGGAGCGAGCGCCAGGCAAAGAACGCACCAACACCCATGGCAATGAGGAAGAGGAATCCATAACGGACGAGGAAATCAGACACGCTAATAACAATCTGTGTGTACAGCGGTATGTCTTGTCCCGAATCCTTAAGAATGCCCGCGATACGCGGGATAACCATAGTAAGCATCAGCGCCATCACGATGAAGAACACACCGATGACGAATGCCGGATAGATGAGCGCATTCTGCGCCTTGTTCATTACCTCGTACGTGCGGTCGAGATAGTCTGCGAGGTACCCGAAGGTTTCGGAGAGGCGTCCCGACTCCTCACCAGACCTAACCATGTTCACGTAGAAGCCCGAAAATACCTTCGGGTGACGCGAGAGAGCCTTTGATATTGGGCTTCCTCCCTGCAAATCATCCGCAATCTGCGTCATGATCTCAGCGAGATACTTGTTATCGACCTCTGCAGCAAGAAGACGGAAGATACGGAGCGCAGAAACCTGCGCCTCGAACAAGGTCGCAATCTGCCGCGAGAGAATCACCACCTCTTTGTTCGACACCTTCTTGAAGAAGCCTATCTCAATGTTAAGTCCGGTACTCTTTGCAATCGGTTCTATGGACGAAACAATGAGACCACGACGCTGAAGCGTTGAAACAGCAACGTCCACGGAGAGCGCCTCTACGGTTCCCGCTCGTTCGTGTCCGTCCTTATCGAGTGCGTGGTACGAGAAAAGCATAGGAAACTACAGATAACGCTCGAAGGTCTTTGGATCATTAGCGCGTTCGTACGCGTGCTCAATCGTTACCTCGCCACGTCGCACAAGTTCCGCTAGTGAACGGTCCATGTCGATCATACCCTCCTGACTTGAGGTCTGGATAACCGTCGTGATCTCGTGGGTGCGTCCCTCGCGAATGAGGTTTGAGACGGCGCTGTTGTTAATCAACAGTTCGTACGCAGGAAGCTGCCCGCCCGCAATGCGTGGAATAAGACGCTGCGAGAAGATACCCGCAAGTGATCCCGCAAGCTGGACTCGCACCTGATCCTGCTGATTTGGCGGGAACATGTCGATAATACGGTCGATGGTCTGCGCAGCGTTATTCGTGTGGAGCGTCGAGAGGACAAGGTGACCAGTCTCAGCTGCAGTCACCGCGGAAGAAATAGTCTCCTGATTACGCATCTCTCCCACCATGATTACGTTCACGTCCTCACGGAACGCGGAGTTAAGTGCGGAGTGGAAGTCAGGAGTATCAATATGAACCTCGCGTTGATGGATCAAGGACTTCTTCTGCTCGAAGATGTACTCCACAGGGTCCTCGATCGTCACAATATGCTCAGCACGCGTCTCATTAATGCGATCGATGATGGTAGCGAGCGTCGTCGACTTACCCTGCCCCACGGGACCAACCACCAAGAAGAATCCCTGCGAGCGCTGGCTGAACACCTCAAGAATAGGCGGAAGGTTCAAAGACTCGAACGTGCGAATCTCATGCGGAATGAGACGCATCGCAATTGCCGCTGCGCCCTGAACGGTATATCCGTTCACACGGAAGCGTGCCTTAGTGGTATGGGCGTATGAGAAATCGATCGCTTGCTCGGAAGCGAATCGTTCAAAACGATGACTTGGCGCAATACTCTTAAGGTACGCAATGGTCATCTCGGGGGTCAACACCGGGTGCTGCAAAAGAGGCACCAAGGAACCCGAGATACGAAGAATGGGGTTATTCCCCGCAGAGAGATGCAGGTCTGACGCCCCTTCGGCCACAACCGTGTCGAAGAGCGCCTTGAGTGAAGCATCTACTGCTTCGTTCATGCTTTCGCTTCGATTATCTTCATAGTCTCCGAGAATACTTCAGACGGAATCGCTGACGCCTTGATGATGTACCCGTCCGCACCGAGCTCGCGGGCCTTTGCGATATCTGATTCCTGTCCCTGATTTGAAAGAACGATAACCTTTGCGGTTTCTGCAAGATTTTCGCGCTTTATTACTTCGAGGATCTCGAAGCCTGTCATGCCTGGCATAACGATATCGAGGAGGAGTCCATCAGGAGCCGGCTCCTTGCGAAGCGCTTCGAGCACCTCTTCGCCGCTCGAGAAAGCAGTTACGGTGTGCCCTGCCGCTTTGAACTTAACGGCATACATGTCGAGAAGAAATCGGTCATCATCGACGAGATAGAGACGATAGGGGGAAGTGGGCATAGGGATCTATTTAGACGGATTCTCTTCTTCAAGGATAACCTGGCCGCCAAGCGCGTTCACTTCCTCAAAAGGAATCTGTCCTGCTAACGCTTTAATGATAGCATCCTCACGCATCGTGAACATGCCCTTCTGGCGAGCGGCCGCATACACTGCCTCCTCCGTTGGAGCCGTAAGAACCACATGCTCGAGCTCCTTATCCATACGCAGGAACTCGAACACCGCAAGGCGTCCTCGGGTACCATTCGGACAGTCTGCTGTTGGTTCTGCGCGATAGAATTTGTCGAACGTCGGGAGGTGCTGCCGATACTCCTCAGGAAGGTCCGAAAACTCCCGTGTCAAAAGACCCTGCATACTCTCGGAGAGCGGAAACGGCTTCCCTGCACCCGGGCAAAGCTTACGCACGAGACGCTGCCCGATAGCCGCAATCAAGGTTGGTGCAATCAAATACGGATCGACACCCATATCAACCAAGCGCGGAATAACACCCGCCGCGGTGTTGGTGTGAATGGTTGAGAACACGAGGTGTCCCGTAAGCGCCGCCTGAATTGCAAGCTGCGCGGTCTCCTTGTCGCGAATCTCTCCGACCATGATGATGTCTGGGTCCTGGCGAAGGATCGAGCGAAGACCTGAGGCAAAGGTGTAGCCAATCTCTGGACGCACCTGGGACTGTGCAACACCTTCAATCTCATACTCAACCGGATCCTCAACCGACACCACGTTTGCCGACTCGCGGTCGAGCTCGGTAAGCATCGAGAACAACGTCGTCGACTTACCCGAACCAGTTGGTCCCGCAATGAGGATAATGCCGTAGGGCTGCTTGATGATTTCTCGTACTTGCGCCAAGTCCGCTTCGGAGAGACCGATAGTCTCAAGTGTCGCAACTGATTTTGCACTATCCAAAATACGCATCACCACCTTCTCCCCTCCTTGTGTTGGGAACGTTGAAACACGGAAGTCGATACGACGTCCCTCCACAGTCGCGGAGAAACGTCCGTCCTGCGGCTTTCGTTTCTCGTCGAGGCGCATCTGCGAAAGGATCTTGATACGCGCCACAACCGCCGGATGCACCTTTGCAGGAAGCTCGAGCGATGTGTGGAGCTCGCCGTCCATACGGAAACGCACCCGGGTCTTTTCAGGTGTTGGCTCAACGTGAATGTCGGATGCTCCACCCTCAACTGCATACCGCAGTATTGTTGCAACGATCTTGGTAACCGGTGCGTCTGCCTTGATATTGGTATCGACGGATTCTTCTGTCGCCGGCTTTCCTTTCGCTTCGTCAGTTGGCGCAGCAGCAGTCCCTTCAATTTCAGAGAGCGCTTCGTCAACTTCTCCCGAGAGATTCTCGTATTCCTTGAGCACCTTATCGAAATCGTTCCGCGAAATAATAAACAACTTATAGGGCATGCCAACCCTCGACGAAATGAACTGGAGTGCATCGAGTGCTTCGATGTTGTCTGGGTCGAGGATACCAACCGCTAGCGCACCGTCTACAACCTCTATCGGCACGAACTCATAATGCCGCGCAGACTCTTCCGGGATATAGGAGAGTGCCTTTTGGTCCTTGAGCTCATTCGGGAGCGCACGGTACGGGATGCCGTACTTCTCAGAGACAACGGCATAGGCTTTCTCCAAGGAAACACCTTTCTTCTCTAGAAAGGTATCAATGGGAAAGCCGGTACTACGTGCTTCATCCTCAACGCTTTGAGCGTCCTCTGGAGAGAGTATTCCTTTTTCCTTCAGAAGGGCGACGAGGTTCATCCCGAGTGGTGAGGCAAGGCCCCTTACATTATGAAACAGCCAATAATACGCAAAGCCGAGAACACTATCTGAAGTGTACTACGACATCCCACTCTCTACGCGCACGCACTGGGGAATTACTGTTCTTTCTTAACGCCTGCCAAGGGCGCAAACGGATCAGTACGTCCCGTAGCCTCTGGTAGGATTGCGGTCTTTATGTCCACAAGCGCCACAAAACGCGGGTCCTCGAGTATGCTCGCATTGAACGCGATTGGCTGGAGCTGTGCCGCTAACGTAAGGAATGTTGCCTGCGCCTGTCCCGTAGGCCCAAAGCTATCAATAGAAACATTCTCAACAGGCTCGGGCTTAAGCCAAACGAAATACACCACAACACCAAGTACCACAATTGCGGCGGCGATGAGCATGGTTTTTTTCTTTGTGAGTGCCATAGAAAGAATCGTTAGCGAAGCCAGTAAAGACGGAACGTCATGTCGTAGGTATACACCCCCGTATCAGAGTCCTGTACCGAGAGTTCAATGACGTCGAGCGGGCGCAGACTCTGCTCAACTCCAGTGAGGAAGGTGCGAAATGCCGCATAGCTACCCGTAGCGGACACGGAAAGCTCAAGGGATTCGGTCGGTTTTGAGGTCTGGAGCGCAAGCGTATTGGATTGCGGGGACATAGCAGCAGGACCTGTTGTTGGTCCAGCCGCTGCAAGGGGTGCAGCACTCGTTCTCGCAGAGGAGGTATCAGAATCGGTCGCTCCCCCGGCGATACTGAACTCCGAGAGCTGTACTCCTGAGCGCGCAGCAAGCGAATTCAGATCCACGATGAGTTGCACATTATCGACACTGTCTGGAAGGAAAGATTCAAGTCGCGCAAGTTGCTCTGCGGGCATCGCATTACGCTGTTGAGTGAGCTGAGCTTCTTTCAACTTGAACTGTTCTGCCGCCTTAAGGGCACTATCGAGATTAGTAATCTCATCCTTGAGGGCCGCAACAGAGCTGCTGTACGTAGACTGGGTATACCCGACAAAAAGACCGATAGCGCCGATTACGAGAAGTATGGGAATGATGCGGGAGACTATCATAGCTGTGGTTGGGTGGTGCTTGCCGTCTTTGGTGCAGCAGGCGTCACCGGAGACGACGTAGCTGCTGGCGCTTTCGTAGCAGGAGCGGCAGGCTCAGCAGGAGTTGTTACCGCTGGAAGTGTCGCGGGTGCGTCAGGAATTCCCGGAAGCACTTCGCCTGACGTGATGAGACGCGAATCAATCGTAGCCGTAAGAGAGAAGCCAACCGTTCCGTTCTCGTTTACTGAGATATCGGAGAAGATGGCTCGCTTGATACGCTTTTCGGCGGCAATAGCTGAACTCTGCGCAGCGAGTGCATTGAAAGTACGGGCGACGCCTTCCATTTTTATCTCTGCTGAGCGATCATCCTCTACCGCAACCGACAACCCGCTGAAACGCACCGTCTGCAGCGTCCTTGATTCTAAGGTGTCGAAGAATTCAGAGAGTGCAATATGTTGATTAAGTAGAGTCTCAACCGTATTGAGGCGATTCTTCAAGCGAATGAAGCCTTCGACCGTGTCGAGGTTTACCTCTTTCTGAGCTGCTGCAAGGTCCGCTGACTTCTGGTCGCGGGCATTCTTCAGGTACAGCTCGTACCCAAATACTCCAGCAGCAAGCGCAACGGATATGATGGCGATAACGCCACCAATAATGAAAAGTACGTTCATGCCGCTCTTCTGCTGACGCGAAGATGGCGCTACCGGCTGTTTCGGTACGAACGACGTTGGAATGTTCGGAGGGAGGGCCACAGTACTTTAGAGTATACGGGAACAATGACAGAAACAGTTGCTCTTATGCACAGAGCGCTACCCTTCCTCCTCCAGCTTCCGAAGCGCGAGCCCAACTGCTACCGCGAACTCGGGACCAATCGCTTCGAGCACTGGGCGCATAAACGCGGGTGCCTGCGTCTTCCCAAAAGGATCAGCGATTCGTACTTCTACTGAGAAGAACGTCTTCGCATACGCAGCAAGCTCTTTAGTTACGCCACCACCACCCGTGAGAACAAGACACGCTACCTGCTTTCCTTTTGCGTTCTCATACTGCGCTAGTGCACGCTTAGCCTCCTCGAAAATCCTCGAGAAGACCAGCTCTATAGAGCGATGATCATACGTACCTGCTTCGTTCGCGAATCCATGCTCCTTTTTCATGATTTCCGCATTCCCGACCGTTATGCCCTGAGACGTTGCGATGGTGCGAGTCACATCCTGCCCTCCGCGCGGGATGTTATGGGAGAGTGCAACCACCCCATGCTCAACGACATACACCTTGGTAGCGGACGCACCTATATCAAGTACGAGGACCGGCTTCACAGGCTCGTCCACAACCGAACGAATGGTACTGAAAATCTCAATCTCGTAGAAACTTGCAGCAAGCTCTGATGCACGTACCACACCCTCAAGAAGGGTGAGCTCGTCGTTATGGACCGCAACCAAGAGGACCTGAATCTTTGGAGACGGCGGCGCACCTTCAGAGAGTGCCTCGGGGATTATGAACCAGTCGAGCTGCACTTCAGACACCGGCACCGGAATATACTTCCTTGCTTCAAGCTCAATCACCGTCTTCTGCTCTGCGGGATCATCCCGGCGCGGAAGCTCAACAAGCGTAAGCAAGGAACGAGAGAATGGAATGGAGATACCTGCATCTTTTGTTGTTACATTCGCCTCACGCAAGAGGTCATTCAACGTTTCTGCAATCTTTGACGCAGGCATGTTCGTTGCCTGCCCCACCTCAACACCTGCATAGGGACCAAGCGCGAGTTCGCCGTATGTTTCAAGCACTGCAGTGCCTCCCTCGCGGCGTAATTGCACTACCTTAAGGGAAGACGAACCGATATCAACGCCAATGACGCTCTTCGATTTGCTCGTACCGCCAAAGAATTTAGACAGAAAGCCCATTGCGGGGATTGTATCATGCGAGCATGTTGCTGATTCGCTTTATCCTCGACGTATTGTTCCCTCAGAACGGTACGCAAACACATGTCCAGAATGCATCGCTCGAATCAATTGGAGCCCTCGTGCGACCGAAACATATTGACGAGCATATCGTTGCACTCCTCCCCTATCACCACTCACTTGTCCGTGCGTGCATTATCGAAGCGAAATTTAAAGACAACGAGCGGGCACAGCATATACTCGCAGGTGTTCTCGCTGAATACCTTGCCGAATGGAGTGCGGAACATACCGTACTCACTCACAGCACTTTGGTACTAGTACCCGTTCCGCTCTCAGCCTCTAGACGCACGGAACGTGGCTACAACCAAGCTGAGCGCATAGCGCGCCTTGCCACAAGCAAACTCCCTGACGTATACCTCGACACCGATCTCTTGGTGCGGGTCCGGGATACGATTCCACAAACAAGTCTGAGCGGCACGGAGCGTCGCTCCAATCTCGAAGGAGCATTCAAAGCCTCTGGTCCTTCAGACCCTGACTATACGTATATAGTGCTCGACGACGTAACGACGACCGGAACTACCTTGCGTGCTGCTATTACAGCGCTTACATCCGTTCATCCAGGCAGAGTTATCGGGATCGCATTGGCGCATTAAGTCTGAAATGATACGGTAGTACGGAAGGAGACGTGGCTGAGTGGTCGAAAGTACCTCACTGCTAACGAGGCGAGCTGTAAAAGGCTCCGAGGGTTCGAATCCCTCCGTCTCCGCCAAATTCGTGTTCTCGTGTGATTCCTGGTATATAAAAAGAAATGGACAAGAGACTTAAGGTAGCGCTTCTCGCGCTTCTCATCGTATTTGCTGGCATTGGACTCCTGTTTTCCGGGGTCTTTATTGCTTTGCAGTTTGGGCTTTTGAATGTGCGTGGATCGAGTACGGAACGTAACAGTTTCTTTACTGGTACTGAGGCGCAGCCTGCAGCAGCACTAGCAGCGCAGCCGTGCATCAACACAACCACAGACTCATGCGCCTGGAACGAATCACCAGAGTGGCTCGTTGTTGCAGGAGGACTTGAGAAAGATGCCGCACTTATCGCACGCGTCTCAGGCGAGACCGGTGTGGACGCGCGCCTTATCGCGGCGGTCGTGATTCCCGAGCAGATTCGCTTCTTCACCTCGGAGCGCGAGGTGTTCAAGCGATACTTCGAGCCACTCAAGATCCTCGGTTCCCTCTCGCAGTTCTCGCTTGGCGTCTCCGGAATAAAGCAGGAGACCGCACGGAAAGTAGAAGCGTATGCGAATGATCCGTCTTCACCATTTTATCCAGGTCCTGACGCTGCGCGCCTTCTGGCGTACAGCGATGCAACCAATCAGGACGCGGAGCTCTACAACCGCCTTACGGACGACAAGAATCACTACTATTCGTACCTCTACACCGCGATTTATTTGAAGGAGATCATGATGCAGTGGGAGCGTGCAGGATTTGATATCTCGAACGATGCCGATGCGCTCGTTACGCTCTTTAATATTGGGTTCGAAAACTCGAACCCTAACCCTGACCCTAAGCCAGGAGGTGCATCGATTATGGTTGGTGGACGGAGCTACGCATTCGGACAGCTTGGGGGCGACTTCTATCGTTCAGACGAGCTCCTCGGTTCCTTTCCGCGCTAACGAAACGTAGACACTCTGAGCATTGCCTCCTTACGTACATCTAGAAGAGACGGGGTAGAATACAAAAAAGCCTAGAAGCGTTATCCTGCACTACCATGAATACAAGAAACGTTCTCGCTACTACCGACATACTGTCTCCCGCGATCGTAAACAGACAAAAATATGGATAAGGTTCGCTGCGCTGGTGGCATTGTACTTGGAGACCGCGGCACTATTGCGATGATCCGCAATCGCGGCGGAAGCGGTGCATGGCTCTTTCCAAAGGGACACGTCGAACCCGGCGAATCAGATGAGGCTGCAGCACGGCGAGAAGTGGAAGAAGAGACCGGGCTCACACATCTCGAATGTATCGATGATCTCGGAACGTACGAGCGGTACGGGATGAGAATCGACGGCACCGACAATCTCGATACCCTGAAAGAGATACATATGTTTCTCTTCGCCGCAGAGCCGCATGCAGAACTCGCGCCTTCACACGAGACTGAAGAGGCGCGGTGGGTATCGTTTTCTCACATCGTACCTGAAATCGGGAACGTGAAGGACAGGGCTTGGTTCACCACCGTCTTTGAGCGTATTCGTCACGCCATACAGCGCGATTAGCGAATAGTCTTTGCGATTGCTGGTACTACACGCTTGTCGAACACATCCGGAATTATCTTCTCTGCAGTTGGCTTTACCACAAGCTGTGCAAGTGCCTTGGCGGCCTTAAGCTTCATAGCTTGCGTGATTTCGGTTACTCCACGGTCAAGTGCGCCACGAAATATACCTGGGAACACGAGTGCGTTGTTTACCTGATTAGGAAAATCTGAGCGTCCGGTTGCGATGACACGTGCACCTCCCTTTTTTGCCTCCTCTGGCATAATCTCAGGGACAGGATTTGAGAGTGCAAAGACAATGGCGTCTTTTGCCATAGTTTGTACGTCGCTTCTCGTAAGGAGGTTGGGCCCTGAAACACCGACAAACACATCACTTCCTTCGAGAACACTCGCTAAATCGCCCGAGACTTTGTGTGGATTGGTTATGGAAGCAAGTTCTTGCTTGCTTGGACTCAGACCTGGACGTCCGTTATAGATTGCGCCAGCACGATCGAGCACAACAATGTCCGTAATCCCTGCGGCACAAAGAAGTTTTGCCACAGCACTTCCGGCCGCACCTGCACCAGAGATAACTACTCGTAATTTCTTGAACGACTTTCCAACAACCGTCGCTGCATTCATTAGCCCTGCGAGCACTACGATTGCCGTGCCGTGCTGGTCGTCATGCATAACCGGTATATCGAGTGCTTCAATAAGACGCTTCTCGATGTCGAAACACTCAGGTGCTTTGATGTCCTCAAGGTTGATTCCTCCGAACCCAGGAGCAATAGCAATAATCGTACGAACAATCTCGTCAGGATCTTGAGTATCGAGCACGATGGGCCACGCATCAACATTGGCGAGCTCCTTAAATATAAGCGCCTTTCCTTCCATAACAGGAAGCGCCCCATACGGGCCGATATTTCCGAGTCCAAGAACGGCAGACCCGTCACTAATAACCGCGACACTGTTCTTTTTAACGGAAAGCTTCCGGGTGTCTTCTGGATGCTTCGCAAGGTGTAGGGACGCAACGCCAACGCCGGGCGTGTAGTAAAGTCCAAGCGCATCCTTATCCTTAAGTTTTACGCGGCCCTTCGTTTCGATACGAGGACCAATTCGTCTAAAGGCAGCCAACACGTGCGCAGGTGTTTGTGTCTTTGTTTTCTTTTTAGAAGATGCCATAGCCTGAGCAGTATCTCAGTTTAGCTACCCACTGTCGAACAAGACGGCGGGCGTGAAGCTACGTACCTTTTGCCTTCTTCTTTGGATGCACAAATACTTTCGCCGTGCAGGTTGTCTTGCCGCCAGGACCTACGAATGTGAGCGGGAACTCATGCTTGCCAACCGAGGCTATAGCAACGCGCTCACTCCCTTTCGTCGGTCGTTGCGCTGTATCACTCATAAAATTAGCCAAGTAATCTGCTCCCTTGCTCTCCCATGCAATCTTCGTAGATTTTCCTGCAGTAATCCATTTCTTGGTCGAATACACCTTGCAGGTTGGCGGGGCTACGACAGTCTTAATGTCTGAAATTGAGACTGAGGCTTCTTTTGCTTGCACGTCTACTATGGGCGTAAGAATACCAATTGAGAAAACAAGAGCTGCAAAACTGTATGCAAAAAGTCGATGTGTCATACCTCTATGAGACCATGATTGTGCGATAAACACTAGTGTCTCTCTTCTTAAACTGAACGGTATACTGAGCCTATGAAGCCTGAGGATCTTATCTCAATCCATTTCACCCGCCTCAAGCCTGATCAGAAGAAAGCACTGGAGAAGCTCGGCATCAAAACGATTAAAGACCTCTTGTATCACTTCCCTGCCCGCTACGAGGCAGCGGGACCAACCGGTACTATTGGCAGCGCAACATCCGGAAGCGAGGTGACGTTGTACGGCACCATCAGGAAGCCAGAAGCGAAGAAATCATGGACCACGAAGCGTCCTATGGGAGAGGCATGGCTTGAGGACGCTTCGGGGCGAATGAAACTGCGCTGGTTCTCGCAGCCGTACATCGCTAAATCTCTCAAGGACGGCATGGTGGTAAAGGCGAGCGGCAAGATAACCGGAACGGGTGACAAAATCTATCTCGCAAACCCAGAGATCGATCGCTCTCCTATAAATCCCGAGGAAGTGCACGATTCACTCTTTACTGATACCGAAAACCTTGGTGGTGCACTCATTGAAGACACGCTCTACGCAATCTATCCTGAGTCGAAAGGTGTTTCCTCACTCTGGTTCCTACATGCACTGAAGCACGTATTCGAAGCGGGCGTACATGAGCGTCTTCCAGACCCCATTCCAAAGGAGATGCTTGATCGCTACAGTTTACCGACACTCGCAACCGCACTCATCTGGATGCATGCACCAAGAAAGCTGCCTGCCTCGCAAGCCGCGCGAAAGCGCTTTGCGTTTCAGGAGGTCCTTGCTATTCAGTTAACGACGCAGCGCCGTAGACTCGAAGCAACGAAAGAACGAGCCCTTCCTGTGCACGCGGACCGCGCGTCCCTCAAAGCGTTCATGGATTCATTCCCGTTCCCGCCAACAGATGCCCAGGCACGCTCCATAGAGAGCATCGTCGCAGACTTCGAGAAACCACACCCAATGAGGAGGCTTCTTGAAGGCGACGTAGGCAGCGGAAAGACTGCAGTAGCTGCAGCAACGGCGTATATGGTTGCGACATCTCGTCCGCCCGGCCGTGTTGCGGGTACTCTCCAGGTTGCGTATATGTGTCCAACGGAGATTCTTGCAAAGCAACACTTCTCAACCTTTGTTTCGTATTTCAAAGACCATCCGATTCCCATTGGTCTCATAACCGGCAATGAGTGCCGCAAATTCCCGGCTAAGGTTCGGTATGAAGAATCGGCTAAGGTGTCGCGTGCACAGTTCTCAAAATGGGTAGCCAACGGCGAGATTCCGATTGTTATCGGCACGCATGCGCTTGTCTACAAATCCTTGGCCTTTCAGAATCTCGCATACGCAATTATCGACGAGCAGCATCGCTTCGGGAAGGCGCATCGCCAAAAGCTCACCAAGAAAGATGGCGCGCTCTCGCCCCACCTTCTTTCTATGACGGCGACTCCTATTCCCCGTACCCTCGCCCTTTCGATATATGGAGACCTCGACCTCTCGCTCCTTGATCAGATGCCGCTCGGGCGAAAACCAATCATCACGGAAGTGCTCGGTCCTGAGAAACGCGAGAAAGCATATGAACGTGTGAGAGCAGAGCTTGCGCTCGGGCATCAGGCCTATGTTATCTGCCCGCGTATTAACGAGCCTGATCCTCAGAAGGAATTCGCGGTGCAGGCGAAGTCCGTAAAAGCAGAAGCAGAGCGATTGAAGCTGAACGTGTTCCCGGACGCTTCAATCGACATCCTGCACAGCAAGATGACGCCGAAGGACAAGGAGTCAGTGATGAAACGTTTCGAAGATGGTCAGGTGCAGATTCTTGTTGCAACCTCTGTAGTTGAAGTGGGTGTGAACGTCCCGAACGCAACCGTGATTCTTATTGAAGGCTCTGAGCGCTTTGGTCTCGCGCAATTGCATCAGCTTCGTGGCCGCGTAATTCGCTCAAGCAACCAGGCATACTGCTTCGCACTTCCGGAATCCTATGGTCCCGCGACCAAGGAACGCCTTACCGCCCTCACAACCGCAAAAAACGGCTTCGAGCTTGCTGAGTACGATCTCGCACTTCGAGGCGCTGGCGAGCTCTATGGTGCACGCCAATGGGGTGTGTCGGATATTGCTATGGAGGCACTCAAGAATATAAAGATGGTAGAGGCCGCACGGAATGAGGCCCAGGAACTCGTGAAGAAGGATCCGGAACTCAAGAAGCATCCACTCTTAGCGAAGCTTGCGAAAGACGCGGACGAAGAGGTGCATCCTGAGTAGAAAACGGCCGGCTGTTTCCAGCCGGCCGTTTGACGCGCTACTCAACGCGCATCAGTTTTCCATCGAAGCCGGGCTCGTCCCAGACCGCAATGAAGTAGGACTCGCCCCCGAAGCGAACCTCGAGGAAGGGGTCCGGATCATTGAAGATGGTTGCTGCCAAGCCGAAGACCTTGAACCAAGGCCCTCTATCGTGCTGGAGCTGATGAACCTTGAGCTCAGCGAGCCCGAGAGCGTCTTTCACCTTCAGCGCGATGGTGAGGACTTCCCGAGGAAGGAGAGCCGACTTCGGCCCGAAGGAGAAGAAGTTATTAATCGCGATAGCGCGCCACGATTTCCGGGGGAAGATTGCATGTTCGGCCCAGACCATGAAGAAGCCGAGGCCGGCAATCGCTGGCCAGAGCCAGTGAATGTGCATCTCGCCGCCCACGAGTTCGGGCGAGCGATATGCACTGATCATGAGGACGAGCACAGAAACCAGTCCGGCGGACAGGAGCGGAAACCCAATACCCTTGAAAAAGAGGTTCAGGTTGTTGCCGCTCATATCCACCATGTATCGCAGCACGGATTCGCGATCGAGGGGCCTGATATCGAGCTCGACAAGCGCTTTCAGTAGAACCACATCAGCAGGAACGCTGATGGTTTCCTGGCTGACCGCCTGAGATAGGGGTCTATAGCCAAGCCTCTTCTCGGTCTCCTCGGCGAAGCGTTTCCGCTCTTCGAGTTCAGCCTGAGCGTCTGTAGCGCTCTTGATTGCACCAGTCGCGCCGTCAATGATAGCGTGGATGACTTCCGGCTTCATCAGGGATAATTTTCTCTGGGACACGAGGCCCTCCTGTTAAAAGTTCAATCAGTTGGATACGCACTCTGGCAGCATTCAAGCACACATACCCCACAAACGCACGAAGCATGCTTAGCACGTGCACCCCTAAAGCAGATACGCTACAGTACAAGGGCACCCTTAGCTCAGTTGGTTAGAGCACGGAGCTTATACCTCCGCGGTCCTTGGTTCGAGTCCAAGAGGGTGCACCAAACGTGCAGGGAGAGTGAGATTTTGTTATGGTGCATTTTAGAGCATATGAAAGGAGGTCAGCTATGCTGATGAGTACGTTGCTCATTTTCTTCACGTGGGGGCCGCATGCTATTAGGAACTGGCTCGATACTGGCATTTTCCCCTATCTCGCCGCTTGCCTTGCTGTGACTATGGGCTACGGTATCTGGTCGGTGACTGAGAACAACGCCACAGCCTTCGGCCTGGCACTCATGGCCGGTTCCTACGGTCTCTATGTGGTCATAGGCGGCTTCTTCTGGTTTACCCTGCAAGGCGACCCGGAGGTAACGCACAAAAACTGGATCGAAGAGTTCTTTGGGCTCTAGAAGACGAGAAACGGCGGCATCAACCGATGCCGCCGTTTTCCTTTTATGCGAACGATGCTAGATCGACACGTCTTCCTCTTCCTTCTTCTTTGGCGTTATGCCGTTTGCTATGAGGATAGTCTCGAATTCTTCGCGCTCAAGCGTCTCAACCTCAACGAGGCGATTGGCGATAGCATCAAGCGCCTTGCGGTGCTCTTCAAGCACAACACGAGCACGTCCCTTAGCGTCGTCGATAATGCGCGCTACCTCTGCGTCAATCTTTGACGCAATCTCCTGAGAGTACATCGCGTCTCCATACGCGCGGTCTCCTGCGTATGCAACAGGGCCCAAGATGTCGCTCATACCGTACCGAGACACCATGTCGCGAGCTAAGGCTGCCACAACCGCAAGATCGTTCGAAGGACCAGTGGTAAGATCGCCATAGATCATCTCTTCTGCGACGTAGCCGCCAAGGGTTGTGGCAATGTCGTCGAGGAATGTCTTCCGAGACTGCATGCGCTTGTCGTCAAACGGAAGCTTGAGTGTGTAGCCTGCAGCACGTCCACGGCTGATGATCGAAATCTTATGAATTGGATCAGAGTGCTCGAGCACAGAACCAACGAGGGCGTGCCCTGCCTCGTGATATGCGGTTAGGCGCTTCTCCTTCTTTCCAAGAAGATGACTCTTTCGTTCTGGACCAAGCATAACCTTCTCGATAGAGCGGATGAGATCATACTGGGTAATCTCCTTTCGATTCTCGCGAGCGGCGAGGATTGCACCCTCGTTCATAAGTGAGTAGAGCTCGGCACCGGAGAATCCAGGGGTACGCTCCGCAATCACATCGAGTGCAACGTCAGGACCAAATGGCTTTTTGCGCGCATGCACGGTAAGAATCTCGAGACGGTCCTTGCGATCAGGAAGATCAATCGTAACGCGTCGGTCAAAGCGTCCTGGACGAAGGAGTGCTGGGTCGAGCACGTCAGGGCGGTTCGTTGCCGCCATAACGATAACTTTCTCTGTCGGATCGAATCCATCCATCTCAACAAGAATCTGGTTGAGCGTCTGTTCACGCTCGTCATTCCCGCCGCCAACACCCGTACCACGCACACGTCCAACCGCATCGATCTCGTCAACAAAGATAATGGATGGCGACGTCTTCTTAGCCATGAGGAATAGGTCTCGCACCCTTGAAGCCCCCACACCGACAAACATCTCAACGAACTCAGAACCTGAGATGGAGAAGAACGGTACGCCTGCCTCGCCAGCAACTGCGCGCGCAAGCAAGGTTTTTCCAGTACCCGGTGCACCCATAAGGAGAATACCTTTCGGGATACGCGCACCAATATCAAGAAACTTCTTCGGGTTCTTCAAGAAGTCCACAATTTCAAGAAGCTCTTCTTTTGCTTCCTTGGCACCCGCAACATCAGAGAAGAGCACACGCTGATTGGTATCAGCCGGATCAATCATGCGTGCCTTAGACTGTCCGAAGGAAAATGCCTGCATACCGGCCCCGCGTACCTGGCGCGTGAGGAACCAAAAGAGAATACCGAGGAAGAGGATCGGAAGAAGGATTGGGGCGAGGTTAAAGAACCAGTACTTGAATCCAGACTCGCTCTCAACCGTAACGTTCACGGCCGTGAGTTGCTCGGGTGTAACGCCGTATGCGGCCAAAGTCTCCGGAAGTGCCGCTTCGGGATCCTTCATGGCCTTCTTCTCGGTCCCGTCCGCGTATGTAAGGACGAGCTCGTTCCCGTTGATGTGAATCTCAGAGACAGTGCCGGCCTTCACGTCACCTGCTACCTGCGACAGGGAGAGCGGGTCCTGCTTCTCGCCCTGCCCCGTTATGAGCGAGTAGAGGCTCGTAAGGATAATAAGGACAAGAACCGTAGATAGGAGGTTTACGGTGAATCCCCCGCCGGCTCCCGGCATCTGAATACCCCTCTTTCCTGGTAACTTCTTCACTCCCTTCTTCTCTGGCGCGGGCTTTCCGGCCGGTTTCTTGGTAGGTGCCATAATATGCAGAGTATACGCCAGACCAGTATGAAGCGCGAAGGAACAGGCGTTTTCTCCCAAATACTGCTACCTTTTATATATCCATGACCGCACTGATCAAGAACAAGAAAGCTACCCTCAGGTTTGAGGTGCTTGAGACCTTCCAGGCAGGACTCGAGCTCCACGGATACGAGGTTAAATCTATCCGAGCAAAGCTCGGCTCTTTGGACGGGTCCCGGATTATTGTCCGTGGCGGCGAAGCCTTTATCGTTGGCATGACGATCCCTCCCTACCAGGCCCCGAACGCACCGAAGACTTATGATCCGGAGCGTCCCCGGAAGCTTCTTTTAAAGCGAGCTGAAATCGTTGAGCTTCTTGAAGCAGAAGCGAAGAAAGGCTTGACACTAGTGCCTTTAGAAATGTATAATGCGGGGAGATACCTAAAGGCGCGCATCGCCATCGTCCGCGGAAAAGGAAAAGCTGATAAGCGAGAGGACCTCAAACGCTTGGAAGCTAAGAAAGAAGCGGACCGTGCGATGCGACAGAAATAATTCGATCAGTCCCGTTCTGGAACCATTCTCCTGACTGGTTCCAGAACGGGGGTGACCGGCTTTGACGGTCCTGTACTTTGAGAGACGTGCGACGCGGTGGAAGGATACTGACCACCTAAAAACGTATTCAATCAAACTTGCCAAGAACACTCTTGCAAGCGTAAAGTCGCCTTACTTCGGTAAGAAGGATTTTGCGTTCGCTTACGCGTAAAAGCTTCGCGCTTTCGCCTAAGCGACGTTCATACATCTCCGTTTCTTCAGGGAGTTGTATGGGCGGAATCTTCTGAAGAATCGGTATCGAGAGCCTCCCTGCCTTCGGCCTAAAAGATGGGACTAGGCAGAAGTGTTTTGGCTAACGTTCCTATGCTCCTGCTGAACCCTCAACGTTAGCTACGCGTCGTAGACTCGCTCTTAAAGCAGGATTCGGACCGGAGTTCAACTCTCCGCACCTCCACATATAGAAACTATAAAACCGCCCTCTGGGCGGTTTTATAGTTTCTAACTAATTAAATTCCCAGCTTGACGCTAGTTGTTCGATTGCGGCTCTCGTTTCCTCATACTCGTATTCAGGCCCTCCTCCCTGAATGACATAACTATTACCATTGTCGGCAAACACTATATGGATAGTAAATCTTTCGCCTAGTTCGGGTCTGTCATAAATCCTTGAATTCCGACTCTGCCGCTCTATCGCCAAGCTTCCGTTAACAGTTCGCTGCAAAGTGCTGGCAATAATGTCGTTTTTAGCGTCATCAAATGTGTCTAGACCTTTTGTTACTCCAACACTAATATAGTGTTCTCTATTGTCCGTAGTCTTGCCGTCTTCCCGAATCAAATATACAGAACGAGCGTTTGTCTCATTTTCAGGACTGTCGCTAACCTTCCACCCAGCAGGAATTGTAAAGGAGGCATTGTAATCAGCACCTCGGAGTGCGTACTTTGACTCAGCAGCTATTGCTTGTGCCGTTCTGTCATCATTTGATACTGCACTCTTTGGCACTTGCAAACTATAGGATGTAGTCATAAGTCCTGCCTGATATCCCAAGAGACTCCCGAGCAAGAAATAGATAACTCCGCAAACTCCTAGAATCGACCAGTACCCGAGCTGTGCTGCTCGCACTCCTGGATCATACGCACCGCCTCCATTCCAGATTGGGTAGCTATTACTTTTATTATTGACTGCTAGTAGACGCATGCCGAACCACGTGGCTCCAATCGCAAGAATAGTTACCGCAAGAACCCATAGCAGCATCTGGGTATTCTCTGTGACGCCCTGAGTAGCATCTGCATCCGGTTGAATTCCAGAGACATAGCCATTAAGAAGTCCCACAGCCAAGAGTACGAACCAGCAAAAAACGATAACAATTCGTATCATGATTAAAATTCTACCATCCATCTACAACTCGTAGCGAAAGGCTGTATTCTAGTAGATATGAAACAGACTATGCAGTCAGTTGTACTGCTCATTCTTCTCGCGCTCTTGATGTTGATTGGGTTCGTGCTCCTTAAGGAACCCCGCACCGATCGCACCTGGCTTCCTGAGCAAGCTATTGCTGCAACCGCAGAAATCGAAAACGATATTGTTACAATCCGAGGCGTCCGCGATTGGACCTATGACGAAGAAGCTCCCCTCACAACAGACTGGAATGATGTATCGGTAGACCCTTCAACAATCGTCCGCACCTGGTTCCTTGTTGAGCCATTCTCAGACATAGAAGCCGTTGGTCACACCTTTCTTTCCTTTGAACTCGAAAACGGTACCGTACTTTCCTTCTCGGTAGAGGCGAGGCGCGAAGCGACTGAGGAGTACTCTGCGATCAAAGGCCAGTTCCGGGAATATGAGCTCGCGTACCAATGGGGTACCGAGCGCGACTTTGTTACGAGACGACTTATTAATCTCGACCACCCGTTACGACTCTACCCGCTTACGCTCACACCTGAGCAATCGCAGGCGCTATTCCGATCACTTGCAGAAGAGACACAGACGCTTTCCGAGGAACCACGCTTCTATAACACCCTTACCGCAAACTGCACGAACGTACTCGCGAAGATCGTGAACCGCCATTACCCAGGCACCCTCCCCTATGACATTGCATGGAACCTAACCGGGTATGCGGACCTCTACCTCATGGAACAGGGACTAATAGAGACTACGACTTCTAAGGAAGAGGCGATCGCTGCGCACGATCTAACGCCGTTTCGAACGGAAATCATGAAGAGCGCTACAACTTCCCCGACAGACTTCAGCAAATCTATACGAAGTCTTATTTCTTATTAGCAAGCCTCAGACATTGGGGCGTATGGTTCCTGCACATAACCAATACCTACGAAAGGCCCGGACATCCGGGCCTTTCTACATATATTCCTGAACGCTTATTGCGTTGCTTCGCCTCCACCCACATCAGGCGTTGGGATCTCAACATTCACCTGCGTAGGAGTGGGAGCAGGGGCAGAAGTGCCTCCACCCTTTCCAAATCCTGGCCATACGAAGATCGCAATGAGTACCACGGCGATAATGAGGACGCCGGCGATGATCCAGCCGCCTGAGCCGCCTTCATTACCTGAATTAGGATTGTTTACGATGGTTGCCATGTGCGTATTCGATTAGAAGTATGTGGGCACCCTACTCCTATCCTGATGAACACTTCATTAAGAAAACAAGAGAATCTTAAACGCGAGCAGAATGATGACAACGGCACCCATAATCTCAATACGAGTACCGAGCAGATGTTTGCTTGAGCGTCCAAGATATACACCCAGAAGGGAGAGCAAGAACGTTACGACGCCAATCGTCAGCACAGCGGTAGGCACATGGACTGGAAGGAAACTAAAGGTGATACCAACAACAAACGCGTCAATGCTCGTCGCTACCGCGAGAACAAGGAGGGTTTGAATGTGCAAAATATTCCGTTCGCTCGCTGTATCTTCCTTCTGAAAGGCCTCGAAGAGCATCTTCCCTCCTACAAGGATGAGGAGAACGAATCCGACAATGTGGCCGTATGCCAGAAGGTACGCACTAAACGCGGAGCCCAAGAGGAGCCCAAGAAGTGGCATGAGTCCCTGAAACGCACCGAACGTGAATGCAACTTTGAGGGCCTTTGCGACATTAATACGAGCCAGGACTCCGGCACCAACCGCAACAACCGCCGCATCCAAGGAGAGACTTACGGCTAGGAGGAGTATCTCTGGAAACGACATAGTGTGGAAAGCATAGCATCCACCCCCAAAACCAGCCCTTTCTACCTTGTTTACGGCCTATTTACGTGCTAGAATCCGTATACACCAAGAAACCTTGAGCACGAACACCGATAGAATCCGCATAAACAGAGAGATTAGGGCCCCGAAACTCCGAGTTATAGGCGCCGAGGGAGAGAACCTCGGCGTCCTCGACACGGACGAAGCCCTTAAAGTGGCCCAGAACCTCGGTCTGGACCTCATTGAGATCTCTCCGAACGCGGTGCCTCCCGTTGCGAAAATCATGGATTATGGTAAATTCGAGTACGAGCGAAGCAAGAAAGAAAGTGCCGCGCGCAGCAAGGTAAAGGTCTCTGAGACCAAGGAAGTACAGATCAAAGTAGGCACGGGAGAGAACGATATGCGTCTCAAGGCGAAGAAGGCAGCCGAATGGCTCGCCGACGGACACCGCGTTCGCATGGAGCTCTTCCTCAAGGGACGGTACAAGGGCATGGACGAGTCGTTTCTTAAGACTCGCCTCGAGAAGTTCATGCTCATGATTCCGTACGCCTACAAGATTGCTGAGCCGGTGACGCGCGCTCCGAAAGGATTCGCCGCCATCATCGAGCGTGACGCAAAAGCAGCAGCTCCCGCAAAGAAGCCAGACAGTCCTGAAACAGAAACAACCCCAGCATGAAAACCAACAAGTCATACACAAAGCGTATCCGCGTAACCAAGAATGGGACGCTTGTTGCGCGTAAGCCGGGTCAGGACCACTTCAACGCGAAGGAGCGTGGACGCACCAAGGGCCTTAAGGGACGTGCAAACATCCTTACGCTTCCAAAGCGTATCGTCCGCCAGTTCCTCTCGAAAACGAGCAAGTAATTTCAGTAATCATTAACGTATGGCACGAGTAAAAGGAGGAGTCGCATCGGCAAAGCGCCGCCGCAACATATTGGTACGCGCTAAGGGCTATCGCCATGGCCGTTCAACGAAGGTTCGCCTCGCGAAGGAGTCCCTCGTGCACGCAGGAAAGAACGCGTTCAACCACCGCCGCGACAAGAAGACTGACTTCCGCCAGCTTTGGATCGTTCGCTTGAACGCTGCTATCCGCGACCTCGGCTACAAGTCCTACAGCACCTTCATCGCTGCTAAAGCAAAGGCAGGTATCGAGCTCGACCGCAAGGTTCTCGCAACCCTCGCTGCCCAGGAGCCTGAGGTATTCGCACGCGTTGCCGCAAAGATTCAGGGCTAAGCCCGTTTTACAAAGAAAAGCCCCGCACTCGCGGGGCTTTTCTTATTTCTCCTTATGCACCCCTTCCTTCGTTACCGTCCACACCTCCCCTTGCGAAGGAACGATGGCTTTGGCTCCTAAGAAGTCATGAATCCTTTGTGCAAGGAAGCGCTGCGCTGTTGGTTCACCTATTGAAACAAAGATTGCCTTAGCGCGCGGAAGCGTTCCTTCTGCAAACTTAAGTAGTCCCTCGCGATCCGCATGTGCAGACCAGCTCGTTAAGTTCTCTACCTTCGCCTTAACCTTAACTTCGCGTCCATCGAGCTTAACTTTCGGTGCGCCGTCCTGAAGCAAGCGTCCCGGAGAACCTGGCGCCTGATATCCAACAATGAAAAGAGTTGTTGAAGGATCCGGCAGATATTTAGCCTCCCACTTCCCTATGCGGCCTCCATGGCTCATGCCAGCTCCGGCGATAATAAGCTTTGGGGACGGTTCGCCAGCGATAGTCTCAGAGTCCTCTCTGGACTGCGTCATAGTCAGGAATGGGAACCGGAAAATACTTCCCTCCTTCTTGGTCTCAGCTTGTGCAGCCGTATTGAAATACTCCCCCGCATGCTTCTCATAGATATCGGTAACGCCAATTGCGAGGGGTGAATCGAGGAATACCGGGAACTCAGGGAGCTCGCCGGATTCCATGAGGTTGGAGATCTCGTACAGCATGAGCTGCGTACGCTCCATAGAGAAGGCCGGCATGAGCATGGTCCCGCCACGAGCCAGCGCCCGCTTCATCGCATCACGCAGATTCGGTACTCTCTGGTCCACATGCGCGTGCACCCGGTCCCCGTACACGGCCTCCATAATAACGGCGTCCGCGTCCGGCACCATCTCCGCATCATTCAGATACGGGTTCGGCGAGTTGCCGATGTCCCCGGTAACCACAAGGCTCGTACCGTCGCCAGTATCTTTTACACGAACAGAGGCAGCGCCAAGGATATGCCCCGTGTCGCGCAGGTAGATGGATAGCCCTGGTGCTATCTCCTGCTCCTCGTGATACGCAATGATCTCAACAAGCGACAATAGACGCTCCACATCTGCCTCGGTATAGAGAGGTTCCTGGTTATACCGCTTGGCCTCTTGGGTAAGCAGGCTCACGCTGTCTTTGAGCATTAGTGCCATGAGATCGCGCGTTGCTTCTGTCATATAAGCCTTGCCCTTAAAGCCCTCGCGTACGAGCTTTGGTGCGCGACCTATGTGGTCGAGGTGCGCGTGGGTAATAACAAGCGCATCTAAGGAAGGCACATCGTACGGAAACGGCTCGTACATGCACTTCATACAGAAGTCCTGTCCTTGTTCGAGTCCCGCATCGATAAGAATCTTGCCCTTCGTCCCTTCTATGAGGAAGTTGGATCCCGTAACGGCCCCTGCCCCGCCGTGGAAAGTTATGCGTAGCGCCATATAGAGAGTCTAGCTGCAAAGTATGTAACCGCCATACCAAGCGCGTCCATAAGAAGATCAAGGGAGGTATCGAAGACGAAGTTTGCTTCGCGCTCAGCATTAATAACTAATTCAAAAAGCTCCCACCCAACCGCTATCCCGAACATCGCCCCGAGAAATATAAGGGTGCGACGCTTGGCGAGGAGCGCAACTCCGAAACTCGCAAGCGCGAGGCCCCCAAGGAAGTGCATCATGGTATCGAACCACGGGTAGTACCAGTACAGGAGGTTTGCGAGCGCGTAGTGCTGCAAAAGCGCGAGAGTACTCGCGAGAATAAGTGCTGAGAGGAGCCAGGAGAAACGCATGATCCTTCAACTTTACCATGCTAAAACCCTCGCCTAGGCGAGGGTTTTAGCATGGAACCGCCCTGTCGTGGCAACTTTTTGAAGCCACGTGGGTGCCCGCATCGCGCGACATTGAGCGTCCGGGGACGCTTGCCGTAACGCGGGATATAAGGCTCCCGAGATAGAATCAAGTTGCGTTTTAGGAGCGGCTCCGGGAATAGTATATCGCTCTCGTATTCCGAGAGCAAAAACAAAGCCCGTCACAAAAACGGGCTTTGTTCTTATGAATCCCAATTACTCAAGAATGCCGTCGAGGTTCACGTCGTAGAGAATCTGATCTCCTACGAGACGGTAGGTAACGAGTTCCTCTGGGGTAAACCAAAGATTAATCTCAGTCTCTGCGTTCTCAGGAGTGTCCGAGCAGTGGATCAAGTTTCGTACTGCACGATCATCAATCGCTGCGATGTTGTACGAGTCTACGGTGTAGTCGCCACGGATTGTTCCAACGTCAGACGTTGCAGGTTCCGTGCCTCCAACGAGCTTCGTAACAACACTAACGGCCGAATTCCCTTCCCACGCCATCATGACAACAGGACCGCTCGTCATAAACTTCTCAAGGGCTCGGATAATATCCTTCCCGTACTCGATTGGCTCCTTCTCAGCCGAGAGGCCAGCTGCAGCACGATCCTCTGCAATCTTAGTGCCTTTCTTTATGAACCACGCGTCATCCTTGCTGTAGTGCTTCCAGATGCGATCAGCATCAAGGACCGTAAGCTTGAGGCCAATGAGCTTCAAGCCTGTGCGCTCGAAGCGCTTAATAACTTCTCCGATAAGAGATCGCTGTACGCCGTCTGGCTTCACGATGACGAAGGTGCGCTCGAGCTTTGGGTGTGGAATAGGCATAAGGTGATACTAAAAATCGCCCTAGGGCGCTCTAATAACCTCACTATACTATAGGCAGCCCTAGCTGTCAGTACCGTAGTGCCGGCTATTTCTCCCCCTTCAAGATAATCCTGCCTTCAAATCCTCCCCGTTCTGCTCGTTTCTCTTGTCGAACTACTTCTACATCTCGATACTCAGGAAGAGCGCTCAATGCTGTAATAACCTCGAGCACATCCCCAAGCTCCTCAACTGAAGTTACCTCTGAAAACTCTCCTGCCTCTTCCACGAGCTTCTTTACGAGTTCTATTTTGTACTCCTCTGGCGTAGCTATTCTCTTCTCGTAGGAGACACCTTTCGAGTCCAGTAACTCTGGTATGCCGTCCCGCACGAGCTTTTCATATGAGGCCATATATTTATCGTACCACCTCGTTTGCCCGTCTCGTCACCACAATCGTCCCTTCGTCCTCAACGAGAATCGTATGCTCGGAATGGGACGAGATAGACCCATCACGAGACCGGTACGTATAGCCGTCTGGCGCGAGAATAACCGAACCCTTCCCTGCGTTTGCGATAGGCTCAAGCGCGAGCACCATACCGGCTTTTATCTCCTCACCGGTCCCTGCGTGGCCAAAGTTCGAGATATACGGCTCCTCGTGCACCTTATGCCCCACTGCATGTCCCCCGAGCACCTTCACTATGGAAAACTTTGTCTGCTTGAACACGCCTTCAATAGCATTAGAAATGTCACCAATACGTGCACCTGGGCGCGCGGCGGCAATACCCGCTTCCAGTGCCTCTTCGGTAGCGGCAATGAGCGCACTCGCTTCCTTGCTTACCTTCCCCACAGGAACCGTTACGGCAGAGTCCGTGATGAGTCCCTTGTGCACGATACCGAAGTCGAGCGAGACAATGTCGCCGGTCTTAAGGATACGAGGCTTCTCGTTTGGTATCCCGTGCACCACCTCCTCGTTCACGGATACGCAGAGCGCAGCTGGAAATGGGCGCTGTGCGCCCTCTGGGGTGTAGCCCTTGAATGCCGGGAGGTCGCCCCCGTCGAGAATCATCTTGAGCGCTGCATCCTCAAGCTCCTCTGTCGACACACCAGGAGCAACCATACCCTCGAGTACTTCAAGTATGACGCCAAGGCGTCGTCCTGACTCAATGATGCCCTCACGCTCCTCTGGGGTGCGTACGATCATATTAGGTTAGTGCCGCGTGTATAGCCTCCTCTACCTTCTCAGGGGTCCCTGTCCCGTCGAGAACAGTAAGGAGATCCTTCTCGCGGAAGTAGTCGAGTACAGGGGCGGTATGGGCTTCGTAGACGGCGAGGCGGGTGCGAATCTTCCCTTCGGTTGAGCTATCAGGGCGATCTTCCTCCACCGCACGCGCAAGCATGCGCGCCATTACCTCCTCTTCAGAGACCTCGAGGTCGAGTGCGATATACGGACGCTCGACCCAATCCATGACACTCGCGAAGCGTTCCGCCTGTGCGCGGGTACGCGGATACCCGTCGCAGACGATGCCTTGGTCTGGCCGGAGCGCGAGCACTGCACCCTCGAAGAGATGGTTCGCGAACCAGTCCGGCAAGAGCTCGCCGGCATCGTACGCCTCGCGTACGTGATTAGCAAGCGGTCCCTCACCCTCACGAAGCGCCTTGAAGCGATCTCCGGTGGAGAAATGAACCCAGCCTAGCTTCTGTGCTAGGCGCTTAGCTTGGGTTCCCTTACCTGAGCCAGGGCGGCCGGTAAGGATCACGGTAATGATAGATGACTGCTGCATGACAGGAATGGTATCAGTTATGAAATAAGTCGGCACCTACGCGAGCCCAATTGCCCTTGCGACATCCTCCGCCACCTCTTCAGGAGGGCGTTCTCCGTCAATATCAATACAGGCACCAGCATTTCGGAATACTTCGAGCGCTTTTTCGGTATAGCGTGCGTACTCCTCAAGCCGTACCTGAACGAAATGGTCATCGGCGCGACCTGATTCATTCTTGCGGTTATCGAGACGGCGATGCACCTCATTGTTTGAGACGTCTATATTGAGAACAACGAACGAACGATCGAGAAGTTCTGCTGCGGCGATTATAAGATTCGCCTCCTCAATCTTCCGGTTAAAGCCATCGAAAATGACGGGCTGGTCATGAGGAATGGTGAACAACGTCTTCAAGTAGAGGTACTCAACGAACCACGGCGGCGACAGGAGTCCCTGATCAATCTCAAGGCGTGTCCTCCGGCCGGCTGGAGTATCTTCCTCAGCAATTGCACGAAACTGGTCTCCAGACCCAAACATAGGCCAACCAGTCCTCGCTGCTAGCTGCTTTGCCTGTGTCCCCTTACCACTTCCTGGCTTACCGAGAAAGAAGATGGTCTTCGGTGTTTCCATGTAGCTGTTACTCTAGCATTTCCTACATATAAAGAGCCCCCGAAGGAGCTCTTTATTCTAGTACTCGCGAAGCGAAGCCTGCGCGTCGATCTTCCGGATAAGATCGAGCACCACGTTCACAACGATGAGAAGCGCGGTGCCGCCAATGAGGATCGCGGTGATACCCGTGAGGCCCTGGATGATGAACGGAATAACCGCAACCAAACCGAGGAAGACTGCACCTGGAAGCGTCACACGGTTAACCACTGCACCAATAAAGTTCTCGGTCTCGCGGCCTGGGCGCACGCCTGGGACAAAGGCCCCGGACTTCTGAAGGTTATCCGCTACGCGCTTCGGCTCGAACGTAATTGAGGTGTAGAAGAAGGTGAACATAACCACGAGCACGAAGTAGAGTGCGCCGTATGCGAACGGATTCGCTGCAAAGGCCGTGTAGCCTGCGAGCGCACCTGCCATACCCGCCACTCCAATAGCCGAGAGCCCGGTTAGGATCATCTGCGGAAGAAGGAGAAGTGAGAGCGCGAAGATAATCGGCATCACACCAGCCTGAAGGAGGCGAATCGGTAGGTAGGTTGGTGCTGCTCCGCCACGGGCTGCACGGGCGTAATGGATCGGGATAGAGCGCTCAGCCTCAGAGACAAGCACAACCGCGAAGACAACCAAGAGACCAAGAAGGATGAATCCGAGGTACGCCGGGATATTCGCTGCTGTTGCAGTGAAGAGAAGCTGTGCGAGACCCGCAGGAAGAGCGGCCACAATACCAGCGAAGATAATGAGCGAAACACCGTTGCCGATACCGAACTCAGTGATGAGCTCGCCGATCCACATAAGGAGCATGGAACCAGCGGCGATAAGGAAGACGTTAACCGCAAAATCAAACGGGGTAACGGTGCGAACAATACCCTGGCTCTCAAGCAACGAAAGGAACGCTACGCCCTGTAGAATCGCGAGTGGAATAGAAAGCGCACGAGAGATCGAGGTGAACTTGGTGCGTCCTGCCTCCCCTTCCTCGCTGTACATCGCCTTAACCTGCGGGATGAGCACGGTAGCGAGCTGCATGATAATGGAGGCCGTAATGTACGGACCTACACCGAGCATAACGATGGAAAGATTCGAGAGACCACCTCCCGAGAAGATATTCAAAAGGCCGAGAAACTGGTTGTTCGTGAAGAACTGCTCGAGCGCAATGCGATCAACACCAGGGATCGGTACCGCCGCAAGGAAGCGGAACACGGCGAAAGCGCCCAGGATAAAGAGTATCCGGTTCCTGATGACCCGATCCGAGAAGATGACCTGTACCTTGTGAATCGCCTTAGCAAACATAGGCTAGGAGATGAGCGAACCGCCGGCGGCTTCTACCGCAGTCTTTGCGGCTTCAGAGAACGAGCATGCGGAGATGGAGAGCTTCTTTGTAAGCGTACCGGTGCCGAGGATCTTTACGTACGAGACCTTGCCGCCACGTGCAGTGATGAGTCCCTTCTTGTAGAGAGTCTCTGGGTTTACGGTGTCGCCTGCATCGAATGCTGCCTCAAGCGTTGAGAGGTTGATTGGCTCGTACTCATGGCGCTTCGCGCGTACGGTACGTGCACGGTTCTTTCCGTGTCCGCGACGCTTTGGGAGCTTCTTAAGGAGATCGCGCATCTCAGGACGCTTCTTGTGTCCTGCACGGGCGTTCTGGCCCTTGGTACCGCGACCCGAGGTCTTACCGCGCTTACCACCACGACCAACACGAGGTGTTGTTATGCGAGCGGTCTTCGGAGCGAGAGTGTTGGACTGCATAGAAATAAGGGTTAGCGAGTGCCGGCCATAGCGAGAGCGGCTACGGTTGCGCGCGCGATAGTGAGCTTGTTCTTGGTGCGGGTGAGGATCTTTGCGATCACGTTGGTGACGCCAGCGTGCTCAAGCACAGTACGCATAGCGGATCCTGCAACCACACCACGACCTGGAGAAGGAATGATAGTGACAATTGAGGACGAGTTCTTGATCGATACATCGTGTGCGATCGAGTTCTCTGGAGTGCGCTTTACGGTGATGAGGTGCTTCTTTGCATCGCGAACTGCCTTGTCGATAGCGAGTGCAGTGTCAGCACCCTTGCCGAGTCCTACACCAACCCTTCCTTTCTTGTCGCCGATAACAACAGTAACGGAGAAGGAGAAACGACGACCACCAGCCATAACACGAGCTACACGGCGAACCTCGAGGGTTGCCTGCTCGAACTCGGAACGCTCACGAGGAGCGCGAGGGCCACGGGAGTCCCTACGTCCGCCGCCAGGTCCTCCACGTCCACGCTGTGGACCGCTGCGGAAGTTGCCGCGCGCTGGTGCGGCGTCAGCTGCAGGAGCCTGTGCCTCAACCACTGCCTCTGGGACAACTGCTGGTGCGTCGGTATTCGTGTCGAGGGTAGTAGTGTCAGTCATGTATTAGAAAGTAAGTCCGTTCTCGCGTGCGGCATCTGCAACCATCTTGATCTGGCCACCATACTCGAAGCCGCCACGATCGAAGACAACAGTGTCGATACCAGCCGTCTTAGCTGCTTCAGCAACTGCCTTACCGACCGCTGCTGCCTGCACCGAGAGAGAACCTGGGAACTTGCTGCCGTGCGCTGCTGCGAGTGTCTTCTCAGCCTCGTCATCGATAACCTGAGCCGAGATGAACTTGTTCGACTTGTAGACCGCAAGGCGAGGACGCGCTGCAGTGCCATTGATCTTCGCGCGCACGCGGTTGTGGCGTCGATCGCGGAGTTCTTTCTTAGTTGGAGTAGCCATACGTAATTATTAGACAGCCTTCTTACCCTGCTTGCGGCGGATAACCTCGTTGTCGTACGCGATGCCCTTTCCGAGGTATGGCTCCGGTGGCTTGATGCCGCGGACTTCTGCCGCGAACTGGCCAACCTTCTGCTTGTCAGCGCCTTCGATGGTGATGGTGAGCTTCTCGACCTTCGCCTCGATTCCCTCAGGGATCGGCATGGTTACCTGGTGCGAGAATCCGACGTTGAAGACGAGGTCGCGACCGCGGAGCTCTACCTTGAATCCCACACCCTTCATGATGAGGACCTTCTTGAACGGAGTCTCAACGCCTGACATCATCGCGCGAGCGTGTGCAGCGAAGGTTCCGGTGAGCGCGCGAGCGAGCTTCGAGGAATTCGCGGGTGCAATCTGAAGTCCTTCAGACGTAACGTCCATGGTGATTGCCGAGTGGATCGGCATCGCAAGCGTTGCGTTTGATCCCTTCACCGTGAAGACACCACCGTCAGTCGTGACAGTTACCTTCGAAGGGATTGCGATTGGCTTCTTTGCAAGACGGGACATAGTACTAAAAATGAATTACCAGATCTCAAAGAGATTCTCGCCACCGACGCGGACCTTGCGAGCCTCAGCGTCAGTTAGGACACCACGAGGGGTCGAGATAAGGCGAGCGCCCATACCGTTCTTAACGCTGTGCGCTTCTGCGGACGGGGTGTAGAGCCTGCGACCTGGCTTTGAAACCCGCTTTACGCCGCTAATAGCGTGGCGGCCGCGCTCGTCATACGCGAGAGTAACCTCGAACTCGTATGGCTTCTTGCCCTTCTCGACGCCTGCGACGTACCCAAGGGACTTCAACTTGTGTGCGATCTCCTCAACGTGCTTCGAAAACGGCACCGATACCGTCGGCTTGTTGATTGCGCCTGCATTCTTGAGGCGGATGATGAAATCTCCTACGCGGTCAGATACCATACGAAAATTACCAAGAAGCCTTCTTAACACCCGGGATCTTACCCTCGCGGGCGAGTTCGCGGAACATGATGCGGGAGAGACCGAACGGGCGCATGTAGCCACGTCCACGTCCCGTAACCGCGCAGCGGTTCTTTACGCGGGTAGGGCTCGAGTTCTTCGGGAGCTTCTGAAGGCCTTCCCAATCACCCGCAGCCTTAAGAGCAGCGCGCTTGTCAGCGTACTTCGCGACGAGCTTTATGCGCTTTTCATTGCGGGCGAGTTGGGATGCTTTGGCCATAAGAAAAAATAGCTCCGGGGAGCCGTAGAGCTAATCTATCAGCTAGGAAGTAGGCTGTCAAACCAATGAAGAGGGCCCCGCAGATTGCTCTGCGGGGCCTGAAGGAATCAGCTAGCCCCAGGAGACCATTAAGCCCGGCTGGGCGCCGTGGGAGTCGCCCCCGTCTGCCTGTACTGAGAAGCCTTCTGCCTGAAGGAACTCGGTAAGCGCTGCAACGAGGGTTTGTTCTTGGTAGTCTTCGAGCCCATCCGTGTCGTCGTAAATTCTGAACGTTGCTGACGGCAGGAATGCCCTTGAATTGCCGTCCTCGGCAGCATCCATAAGAGTCGATTTGAAGTGATTGGTATACGTAAATCGAATAGTGCGCCGTATTTCCCTTGCCACCGTTTCTTTCTTATTTCGGACACGTTCTGCCTCGGCAAGAACACGTTGTGTGCATTCCCGAAGTAATGCAGCTTCAGTTTTTCTCCGGCCCATATCCTTCTCCTGGCTAGTAACCTCTTCCTGCAGCAAACACTAATAGAGTCCTTAGGTCAAGAATCGTAGAGGCACGAGGAATATCTTTTCGCATTAGCATCAAGAAAAAAGCCCGCGCGCGGCGGGCTGTTTTCTTGGTGAAACTAAGATTACTCAGCGTCCTTCTTGAACGGAATCCCGAGGTGGCGGAAGAATGCGTCTGCCTCCTCCTTGGTCTTCGCAGTTGTCACAAGCGTAATCGCGAGACCAAATACGTCCTTAAGGTCCTCTTCAGCGGTCTCCGGGAAGATCGTGTGGTCCTTGATACCGATAGTGAGGTTACCCATCTCATCAATCGCGGTTGCGTTAAGTCCACGGAAGTCGCGCGTACGAGGAAGCGTGATGTGGATGAGCTTCTCGAGGAACTCATTCATACGAGCGCCACGAAGCGTAACCTGGTACCCCACGATGTCTCCTTCACGCATCTTGAACTGTGCGATGGATTGCTTGGCCGGACGTGCGGATGCCTTCTGGCCTGTGATACGAGCAAGACGGCTCTCAACGAGTGCCTTCTTCGCCTTGTCTGCCTTTCCAACACCGGACGAAACCGTAATCTTGAGGAGCTTCGGAGAAGCATTCACGTTCGTGTAACCGAACTTCTCCTTGAGAGTTTCGAATGCGCTAACCTGCTTTTCTTTAGTGATCATACTGAAATCGTTATGCGAGGGTAGTACCGCTCTTTACGGAGATACGTACGTTCTTGCCGTCCTTGTTAGCCTCGCGCTTCACGCGAGTACCCTTCTTCTCCTTTGGGTCGTAGAACATGACGTTCGAGATTGCGATAGCTGCAGGCTTCTCGACAATGCGTCCAGTCTGGCCGCGAAGTCCGCGGTTGTGACGCTTTACGAGTCCAACACCTTCAACAACAATCTTCGCATCCTCGCGAAGAATCTTCTCGACGGTTCCCGTCTTACCCTTGTCCTTGCCAGAGATAACGACAACGGTGTCGCCTTTCTTCAACTTAAACTTTGCGGTCTGCTTTCCTTGAGTTGCCTTAGACATAGAAATAGAGATTAGACGACTTCAGGCGCGATAGACGCGATGTTCTGCCAGCCCTTATCAACGAGGTCGCGAGGAACAGGACCGAAGACACGGTTACCCTTAGGACCCATCTCCTTACCCTGCTTCTCAATGAGGACAACAGCGTTGTCATCAAAGCGAACATAGATACCGGACGCACGGCGGAACGCCTTGCGCTGGCGAACCACAACCGCCTTGTAGATATCCTTCTTCTTAACCGCCTTGCGAGGCTCTGCGGACTGGATGGATACAACCACCACGTCGCCAATCTCAGCGTATCGCTTCTTCGAGCCACCAAGCACCTTGAAGACGCGTGCGACTTTACCGCCTGAGTTATCTGTGACCGCTACGATTGACTGTGGCTGTACCATAAATAATTACTTTACGAGCGTGAATGACTTACGCTTCGACTTTGGCGCGCAGGCGACGATAGTAACCTGATCCCCTACCTTGGCAGTGTTGCCCTCGTCATGCACGAGGAACTTCTTGGTACGGGTCTGGTACTTCTTGTACTTCGGGTGCTTAACATAACGCGATACCGCAACGGTGATCGTGTCAGTCATGGCCGTCTTTACGACGGTTCCCTTGAAGGACTGAGGCTTTGCGGTTGTTGGTGTAGTTTCCATAAATTTATGCGTTGTTCTTCTGCGCGGTCTGCTCAGTTAGAAGACGAGCGATGTCCTTTCGGACCTTCGAGAGCTGGGAAGCGTCCTTTGCGCGGCCACCAGCGGCGCTGAAGCGAAGAGAACGGAGCTCTTCACGCTTCTCGCCGAGGAGCTTTACAATCTCCTCTGCCTTCTTACCCTTGAATGAAAGTTTCTTAGCCATGATATTAGCGGGTGATGACGGTTGTCTTCAAAGGAAGCTTTGAACCGGCGCGGCGAAGTGCGTCACGAGCCTTTGCATCGTCGACGCCATCGAGCTCGAAGAGGATGCGTCCTGGACGTACCTCGAACACGAAGTGCTTCGGGTCTCCCTTACCCTTACCCATGCCCACCTCAGCCGGCTTGTTCGTGATAGGACGATCCGGGAAGATGCGGATCCAGAGCTTGCCTCCCTTTCCGGTTACGCGAGTAAGCACCTTACGAGCAGCCTCGATCTGGTTTGAGGTTACACGAGACGGAGTCGTTGCGCGAAGACCGTAGGAACCAAACGCAACGGTGATACCACGAGTATCAGGGCGCGCGAGCTTCTCCGGGGACTTTCGTCCGGTCTGCCACTTGCGGTGCTTAACTTTCTTAGGGAATAGCATGGTAGTGGGTATTAGCGGCGAGGGCCGTTAGTGGTCGGGCGCTCAGACGCAGGACGAGTACCGCTCTCAGCGTTGAAAGTCTCACCGAGGTAGATCCAAACCTTGATACCAAGGAGTCCGTACGGGAGAAGTGCCTCAACGTGTGCGTAGTCGATGTTTGCACGGAAGGTCTGAAGCGGAATACGACCGCGCTTGATCTGCTCAGTACGGCTCATGTCAGCACCTCCGAGGCGTCCTGAGAGAACAATACGGACACCGATAACCTCGCGAACCGCCATAACCTTCTCAACGGTCTGCTTAAGCACGCGGCGGAATGGCATGCGCTTCTCGAGTCCTTCAGCAACCATGTAGCCAACAACTGATGCGGAGGTCTCCGGCTGGCGGATCTCCATGATGTCGAGCTTTACCGCACGCTTAGCGCCCGTTGCCTTTGAGTTGATGAGTGCCGTTACTTCGTTGCGAAGCTTGGTTGCGTTCTCGCCTGAGCGGCCGATAACGATACCAGGACGCGCAGTGTGGAGGATGACACGAACCTCACCCTGCGAGCGCTCGATCTCCATGTCGGCGATGTGCATAGCCTTTGCGCGCTTCTTGAAGTAGCCACGGATAGCAGCATCAACCGCAATGTTCTCGCGGTAGGACTTCTTGTCGCCAGCAAACCAGCGGCTCTTCCAGTCACGGATGATGCCAAGGCGATGCGCGTACGGATGGACAGTGTGAGTCATGGTAATTACTTGGTGTCAGATGAAAGACGTACGAAAACTTGAGAACGGCGGCGGCGAATAGGTGCCGAACGACCCATAGCGCGTGGCATAGCACGGACGATCATACCTGCGGAGTCCACGCGGATCTCCGTAACCTTAAGGGTGTCCATGTCCTCTCCACGAGCCTTGGCAGTAGCCATTGCGGACTCGATGAGCTTCTTTATAGGAAGCGCAGCGCGCTTTGGGAGGAACTGAAGTGCGGCAACAGCCTCCGAGACCTTCTTTCCCTTCACGAGCTCCGTAACGAGGCGCACCTTGCGGGGCGACTGGTTGTACGTGTCGATAGACGCGCGGATAGCCTTCTTTGCTTCCTCCTTGCGGATTGCGGCTGGCTGCTTGTGAGTTCCAGTAGAGGCCATGATTATTTCTTCTTAGGCGCAGCAGGTGCTGCCTTAGCGGCCTTCGCAGCAGCAATCTCAGCCTGCTGCTTCTTCTGCTCGAGCTGCTTCTGCATCTTTCCTCCGTGACGAGTGAACTTCTTGGTTGAGGAGAACTCTCCTAGGCGGTGACCAACCATCTCCTCAGTAACGAGGACATCTACGTGCTTCTGGCCGTTATGGACACCGAAGGTGAACCCAATGAACTCAGGAGCGATCTGGCTTGCCCGTGCCCACGTCTTAATAGCCGGTGTTGAACTCGGCTTCTTGTCCTGAACTTTCTTCAGGAGCTTGATATCGACGTATGGGCCTTTTTTAAGGGAGCGGGACATAGATAGACAATGGAAAGCCCGCCAAGCGGGATAGATAGAATCTATAGGAAACGGGAGGAAGTGTCAAATTAATGGCTTGCGTGCTAGGGTTCCGGCAGACGTTCACACACACCACAATGAAGGAATACCCCTCATGGCCCAAGAATCGAGCTTCAAAGCAGTCTTCTGGCATAGTTCACCGAGCAACCGCCCGGGCCAGCTCGGCATCGCTTCAAAAATAGAATTGCGATTTATGGATCACACCGGCTGTACGGCCGTTCTGGTTCAACAAATTGCCGGAATGAGTGAGAAAAGACGTAATTTAGTCGAGACCCTGGCACATGACAGCCAAGGCTTTATAGGCCTTTTGCACCGCTTCCGTCTTTACCGCACCAGGCGAAAACTTAGGCGACTGTATGGTCTCGCCATTCGGAGAATTTTGAATATTCTTCTCTATTCTCCGAAAGACTCGGAACAGGAGGTGCTGATTCTTCGCGACGATTGGGCTCCTGCGTCTGCCGCTGAGCGACGTGAAGTCGCAAGAAAGCTACGGGAAGCAACCAGGTTCTATGTTTACGCGTCGTAGAATCCAAAGATGCGCCTTCGGTCCCCGCAATGCGGGGACCTTCTTTTTGCACGCTATACTATTTCTATGATCGACTTCAACACCCCGAACGCTCGCCGCATGGAGGTCCTCGGCGTGGTTATTCTTGTAGGACTCGTGCTCGCCTTCACCGTCTGGTACATGGCCACCCATAAGGCCCCAGAGCCATACACAGGAATCCCTGTGGTAGCGACAACCACTCCAGAGGCGCTTCCACCAAAAGTCGTCGAGGAACACGGCCAGTACTTCGACATCGAAGTCTCCTACCCTGCTGAGACCGCCCTCAAGGCCTCTCTTGGAGCCGAAGCGGACCTAGAGGCGGTTACGCTCATGGAGGACTTCGTTGAGGAGTCTGTGAGCGAATTCAAGAAGCAAGGAAACTTCGAGAACCTCACACCCGAAGACGTTCAGATCATGGGACTCTCCGAGGATCGCAAGGAGAGCATCCAGATCGCATATGAGGAGATTAGGGGAGAAAATACTGTCTCCTACGTCTATGCCCTGTTCGTTGATACGCTTGGCGCGCATCCGAACACCTTCTACCGCACCTTCACCTTCGACCTGAAGACAGGCGTGGAGCTCGATATCACAAGCCTCTTCGTTCCCCGCTCTGATTATCTCCGCCGTCTCTCTGCAATCTCTCAGTTTGAGCTCGCAAAGTCTTTGGGCGAATTCGCGGACGTCGAGTACATCGGCCAAGGCACTAAACCTGAGGCGCTGAACTTCCAGAGTTTCGTTATTGAAGACGACGAGCTCGTTCTCCTATTCCCTCCATACCAGGTTGCACCGTACGCAGCCGGCAGCCAGGAAGTATCGATTCCGCTCGAGCAGCTCGAGGAGATCCTGAAGCCGGAGTATCAGCCCTAAGTAGCAGTGAGATTTTTACCTGGTAATTTCTTCTACGAGCGGTACTATCATCTATATAGGTCTTTTCAGAGAGGTGTCACAATGTCCCGCAACGAGAACGGAGTTGCTTACACAGTAACTGGAATCCGGCTCCATTCAATCGATCACCTACAGAGAGCTTCTGCCGAAGCTGATGTCGATGGCTTAGACAAAACTATCAACGAATGGATTGCTCGGGCAAAAGATTCGCCCAGCGGATTCGGCGTTGGCTCACTCGTCTTTTTCGTAAAGGATAAAGACGGGGAAGAAGCAACCATATTCCTTTCAACAACTGAGGGAGAGCTCTTTCTAAGCGTTCCTGCTTAGAACAATAAGCCAGAAAGACTGAGGGCCTCGCATTTGCGAGGCCCTTTCTTATGCACCCTTCTCTTCGAGCTGTGTTATGCGTTGCTCGTGATCGAGCACCATAACTGAGTCTGTATCAACCGCAGCGAGTGCTGATGTAAGATCATCCTGCACGTCAGCGATAGAAGCTTTGATTTTCTCCGTATTGCGCTCTAGCGTGCTTAAGCGAACCTCCACAGAATCGACTCGCTGGTTCACCGTGAGGACCGCATCTTTCACGCCATCTATTTTCTGATTAGTCAGCGACAATACCTCAAGCACGTCATGCAACGTTGGCTCATGCTCGAACTCTGTTGGCGCGACGTTCTTAGACATGCTTCTATACTACACCCATCCGGAGAGAAGCAAGAAACCCCGCTTTCGCGGGGTTTCTCTTTGCTTATCGCTTCTTCCCAACCTTTCGGCGAGAGACGATGAACTTGTTTGAGTACTTCTTCGGTGTACGGGTCTTCTGTCCCTTACCGGTCGGCTTGCCCCACATGGACTTTGCGCGGCGGAGACCACGTCCCTGCTTACCCTCACCACCTCCGTGTGGGTGGTCAACTGGGTTCATGGCAGTACCACGAACGGTTGGACGGATACCCTTCCAGCGGCTCTTTCCTGCCTTTCCGTAGTTCTGAAGACGCTGCTCCTCGTTGCCAACGGCACCAACGGATGCCCATGCGGACTCGATAACCTTACGGATCTCGGACGACGGCATCTTGATCTGCGCGTACCCCGCGTCATGCGCAACAATCTCAGCGTAGTTTCCAGCAGAGCGTGCGATACGTGCACCTGCTCCTGGACGAAGCTCTACATTGTAGATGAAGGTTCCAGAAGGAATCTTGCCGAGTGGAAGGCGGTTACCCGTCTTAATCGGTGCCTTCTCAGACACGATGAACGTGTCGCCCACCTTCATGTCCTTAGGGACCGTGACGTAACGGCGCTCTCCGTCTGCGAACACAACGAGTGCGATGAACGCAGTGCGGTATGGATCGTACTCAATAGTCTCAACGCGTGCTGGAATGTCGTGCTTGTTGTACTTAAAGTCGACATCGCGAAGGCGCTTCTTATGACCGCCACCCTGGTGACGAGTTGTAATGCGTCCTGCATTGTTGCGACCTGCCTGATTCTTCTTTGAAGAAAGGAGTGCCTTGTGTGGCTTCACGCCAGGCGTAAGCACGCCACGGTACGTGACGACGGTCATGCTGCGGCGAGATGCGGATGTTGGCTTGAAAGACTTCATAGTAATCAGGTTATGCGAAGGTGATGGTGTCACCTGCCTTCAGGTACACGTAGGCCTTGTGGCGGCGTGCGCGGGTTCCCGTACCGCGACGAGTGCGGAGCGCTACCTTCTTTGCTGGAAGGTTAACCATACGGACCTTCATCGGCGTTACCTTGTAGGCCGCGATGATAGCGTTCGCCACATCGATCTTGGTTGCGCTTGGAGACACCTCGAAGACGTACACACCATTCTCCGAAGAGATAAGTGCCTTCTCAGAGAACCAAGGGCGCTTCAGGATGTTCGCGAGGCGGTCGTCGCCAACCGGAAGGATGCCGCGACCCCAGTTACGGGTCTCAGACTTAGCCTTCTTAGCCTTTGGTGTCTTCTTGTCGTTAGAGAAAAGTGCCATACAAGTAGTGTTATGCCTTCTTTGTTAGGCGAGCCGCAAGAATCGGAAGGGACTCGGAAGGATTCTCGATAACAAGGAACTTCTTGTTTACGAGATCAACCGGGTTCAGGTTACGAACCTCCTCGAGGGTAAGGCTACCAATGTTGCGGTAGGACTTCTCGCTCGTGGTGTCCTTCTTCGCGAACGCGAAGACGGCTGCGTTCTTGCGCTTGGTTGCGAGCTCAGCAACACCTGCACCCTTTGCGAGCGCTACAATCATGGCCTTAGCGTCTGCAGTCTTTGGTGTTGCGAACGCAAACGAGTCAACGAAGATAACCTGGCCATCGCGATGCTTCCTTGAAAGCACGGTTGCAAGTGCAGCAACACGCATCTTACGGTTGATCTTAACGGTGTAGTCCTTCTCAGCGCGTGGACCATGAGTCACACCTCCACCCTTCCAGATAGGAGAGCGAGTCGAGCCGTGACGAGCGCGTCCGGTTCCCTTCTGCTTCCAAGGCTTCTTGCCGCCGCCGGATACCTCTCCACGGAACTTGGTGTGTGCCGTTGTTGGGCGAGCGTTTGCCTGCATACCAATAACGACCTGGTGCACGAGATCAGAGTTCCACTTAACCCCGAAGAGCTCAGCAGGAAGAGAGACAGAACCTGCCTTCTCGCCCTTTCCGTTCCAAACGGTTGCCTCAAGAGACACCTCCTTAAGAGCGCTCTTAGGCATAGGAGCATCCTTCTTGACAGGAGCCTTCTTTGCGACAGTTTTCTTTGCGGGGGTAGCCATAGTACTAAAATTACATCGAACGGATCTCGACGAGTGCGCCAGGAGCTCCTGGGATAGCACCGGAGATGATCATCTCGCCGGTAGCAGCGTTTACCTTCAAAACCTTAAGGTTCTCAACCGTTACGCGGTCTGAACCCATGCGACCGGCCATGCGCATGCCCTTGGCAACGCGACCTCCTGCACGACCTCCACCACCGATCGATCCAGCCTCACGCTCCGAGTGCTTCTGACCGTGCGAGCGGCGGCCTCCATGGAACCCATGGCGCTTAACCACACCTGCGAAGCCCTTACCCTTAGAGGTTGAGGCGACAACAACCACATCGCCCTCAGCGAAAGTGTCTGCCTTGATCTCAGAACCAACTTCGAGGTCAGTTGAATCAACGCGGAACTCCTTCATAACCTTGTAGGCCTTGCCCTTGGTGTGACCAAGCTGAGCCTTGTTTACGCGCGCTTCCTTCTGATCCTGGTACGCGACCTGAACAGCCGAGTACTTGTCAGCACCTTCTACCGTCTTCACCTGCGTCACAACAACCGGTCCCGCGTTAACCACGGTACCAGCAAACACTTCACCCTTGTCATTGAAGACCTGGGTCATGCGTCCTTTGCGGGCGAGGATGAATTTCATGGGTAAAAATAAAGCGCGCCTTCAATAGCGCGTTCGGCCCAAACGGGCTTCCCGGCCATTGGTCCGGGGTCCGAAGACGCCGTACATAGCAACTCAGGGACTATACACGGTTCTCTTTAGGGATGCAAATCAGGTGCGTGATACCCTAAGGGGGCCAGGCATTCGGCTTGGTTACGGAGGTGTCTCATGCGATATGCTGTTTGTCCGCCTGCTTTGAGCAGGGCGTGCGCGGGAATGAACCTGCGCGCATGAAGGGAGGTGATCCTTTTCTCGTGAGGCAGCGAAAGCTCCTCATGTTCTACCCGGGCCCAGCGCACTCTATCGCGCTGGGTCCACCTATTTGATACACTTCATGGAGAAGGAGATGCACCATGCCTAAAGCGAAGATACTGGAATTCCCTCCGGATGGCCGTGTGGTCCTCCGGGAAGGAGACCCGGACTGGGACGCGTTTTCACTCAGCCCGTCTCCCGCCTGCATCGCTGAAATCGAGGAGATGGAGCGCCAGAATCGTCAAAACGTGGCGGATTTCATGCGCAGAAACATTATCCTCGACTAGATACAGCGAGCCCCGTCACCTAGGTGACGGGGCTGTCTATTTCTTACTCGGGAATCCGAGCATGGCCGCATACGCGGGAGACTTAACGAACTGCTTCGTGTCAGGGTCTCGCCAGATAAGTATCGGCTCCCTGAGACGCCAGTGGAACAGACCTTCTGCACGGGGCCCATGCACGAGTCCGCCACGTTCGCGGACGGCTCTCACGGCTTCCCCCACCCCAACCATAGCCCCTGCATGACTCCGACGGATGCGCAGGGTCTTCTCGACAGGCTTGGTACGAATTCCATCAACCATCTTCTCACTCTCCTTTGAAAGACCAGGGGATGAGCATACTGCTAGCAGGCGCTCGAGGCAATGCTTTCAATACAGAGGGCCCCGTCGCGTTCGCAACGGGGCCCTGTTTCGATGACTGGTCTAGCGGTATCTGCCTGCTTGCTCCCGGGTGAGCCGGAGCATGCGTGCGAGTTGTCCGACCATCGAACTCCAGTAGTTGATGCTGTTCGTCCACTGTCGCTCTCCGGCGTACTTGTCCTCCACTCCACCCATACAAGAGGGGTGGTAGGCCTGGTTTGCCTTCAGACCTTCGTACGAGGCCTTGAGCGCCCGGTTTGCCTCGCGAAGCTTCGCTATGAGTCTGCGGCGTCTGCGTACCTGACGCATGCGCCACCATCGAGGTATGTTCATGGTTGGTGCCTCCCTTTCTGCGCTGAACATCGCATATACCAACCACAAAAGCAAAACCGCCCTTTCGGGCGGCTCTGCTTCTATTCCCTTTCGGGTTAGACCATCTTCACATCAATCGTGACGCCGGACGGCAGGGTGAGGTTCGTGAGAGCCTCGATAACCTTCGGGTTAGGCGACAAGATGTCGATCAAACGCTTGTGGATGCGCATCTCGAACTGCTCACGTGCGTCCTTGTGGACGAAGGTTGAGCGGTTCACGGTCCAGCGCTTGATCTCGGTTGGAAGCGGCACCGGGCCGACGATTTGCGCGTCGAAACGGTTTGCCGTGTCCATGATCTGCTTTACCGAGAGATCCAGGATCTTGTGCTCGTAGGCACGAACGCGGATCCGGAGCTTCGGCTCAGCTGCTGGAGCTGCCTCCTTCTTTACGGTCTTCTTCGCGGTTGTAGCCATACGAGTAAGAAGTTAGATCGAGTTAAGCAACGATCTTCGTAACCACACCTGCGCCCACCGTCTTGCCACCCTCGCGAACCGAGAAGCGGAAGTTGTCCTCAAGCGCGATTGGCGCGGTGAGCTTTACCTTGAAGGTAACAGTGTCGCCCGGCATAACCATCTCCTTTCCTTCTGGAAGGGTTACCTCGCCAGTAACGTCAGTGGTACGGACGTAGAACTGAGGCTTGTAACCGGAGAAGAATGGTGTGTGGCGGCCTCCCTCGTCCTTGGAGAGGATGTACACCTCTGCCTCGAACTCAGTGTGTGGCTTCACAGAACCAACCTTAGCGAGAACCTGTCCGCGATGGACGTCTTCCTTCTTCGTTCCGCGAAGGAGAATACCAGCGTTGTCGCCAGCCATTCCCTCCTGGAGCTGCTTGTTGAACATCTCGATACCAGTAACGGTAGTCTTTGCGGTGTCCTTGAGACCAACGATCTCAATTTCCTCGCCGACCTTGATTACACCGCGCTCGATGCGTCCGGTGATAACCGTACCGCGTCCTTCGATCGAGAAGATGTCCTCGATTGGCATAAGGAACGGCTTGTCGAGCTCGCGCTCAGGCTGTGGGAAGTACGTGTCCATGGTGTCCACGAGCTCCTTAACCTTAAGTGCCCACTGGTCGTCTGCGGACGTAGCCTCAAGAGCCTTGAGTCCGGAACCGCGGATAACAGGGGTGGTTGCTCCGTCGAAGCCCTGCTTGGTGAGAAGCTCGCGCATCTCTTCCTCCACGAGGTCGAGCATGTCAGCGTCGTCAACCATATCAACCTTGTTAAGGAAGACGATGAGACGTGGCACACCAACCTGCTTTGCAAGGAGGATGTGCTCGCGGGTCTGCGGCATTGCGCCGTCGGTCGCGGCAACCACGAGTACTGCACCATCCATCTGGGCAGCTCCCGTAATCATGTTCTTAATGTAGTCGGCGTGGCCCGGCGCGTCGATGTGCGCGTAGTGGCGGTTCGGCGACTCATACTCAGAGTGGTGAAGGGCGATGGTAATACCACGAGCCTTCTCCTCAGGAGCGTTGTCGATGTTGTCGACGTTCTCCGCGCGGGCCTTGTAGCCAGCAGCGGTGTTGAGGTTGAGCACATTGAGAATACCGGCGGTGAGCGTGGTCTTTCCGTGGTCCACGTGACCGATGGTACCCACGTTCATGTGCGGCTTGCTTCGGTCGAATGCTTCTGCTGCCATACGATTGGTAGGTTATTGGTAGCTAAAAATAAATTTTTGCCGCCGCGCCTGCCTGTTTGAAGACAGGCGACCAAGGCGAAGGTCGGACTAACCCGCGCAACGCCTTTCAGCCATCCCGACCTCCGTAAGGAGAGGAACATTGAAAAGAGCGCCGTATTTCGCGTTACTTACTAAACTACCGGAATGAAAGCGTGTGGTCAAGCCATGCTCACTATTTCAGTAGTTTCAAGAACTCTTTGGCAGAGAGCCGTGCTTGCTTGAGAATACTGGCAAGCATCTTCCGAGAAATATCACGGCTATGCCGAGCAACTGTTACGAGGACCTCTGGATCCTTTGGATGACGAAGTTGAACATGGCTGCCGACTTGGCGCACAATAGTGAATCCACCCTTGGCGAGTGCTTTGAGCACCTTTGCAGCAGTCAAGATCGGGAGAATGCTCATGCGACAGCGAGAGGGCCTGAGCGTACGAGTTTTCCGTGTGCATGGTGTGTATCATCGATAACGATCTTCCCTTCTGCAAGGGCTGCTAGGCACTGAAGCTCAATGACCTCTTTCGCGTACTTTTTCGCCTCAGTCACAGTACGGGCCTCCGTCATAACATCAGGGAACGTTGGGATCGTTACGTAATACACCTCGTCGCGTACGCTATGCGCAATTTTTGCGAAGAATGATCCATATCGAGTCTGGATGAGTAGTTTAGTGCTCTTCATGTGATTTAGCATATCACAAAAGCCACCTGACTAAGGTGGCTTTTGTGACGCACAATCTGTTTGTATTACTTCCTGCTGGCAATGATGTCCGCTGCAACGTTCGATGGCACAACCTCGTAGTGGTCGAACTCCATCGTCATCGATCCGCGACCTTCAGTCATGGAACGGAGCGTCGTGGTGTAGCCGAACATCTCGGAAAGCGGCACCTTGGCGTGCACTGCCTTGTTCATACCGCGATCCTCCATGCTCTCGATAGCGCCGCGCTTTCCGGAGAGGTTTCCAGTGATGTCACCCATGAACTGCTCAGGGATAACAACCTCAACGTTCATGATTGGCTCGAGAATAACGGGCTTCGCCTTCTGGGCTGCCTCCTGGAAGGCCTGGCTGGCTGCAATCTTGAAGGCGATTTCTGAGGAGTCCACGTCATGGAACGAACCGTCGTAGAGATCAACGGACACATCCACCATCTGGAAGCCAGCAAGGACTCCGCGGTTCATAGCCTCCCTGATACCCTTCTCAATTGGGTTGAAGTACTCGGACGGAATAACACCTCCCTTGATGTTGTTGATGAACTCGAAGTGATCCTCGCGGGTTACGTTCTTCGCAACCTTCGCCTCAGGATCAACCGGCTCCATGTGCTTAACCTTGATCTTCACGTGGCCGTACTGACCCTTACCTCCCGTCTGCTTGATGTACTTGTTATCAACATCCGCATTGCCCATGATCGTCTCGCGGTATGCCACCTGTGGCTTACCTACGTTCGCCTCAACGTTGAACTCGCGCTTCATGCGGTCAACGAGAATCTCGAGATGAAGCTCACCCATACCAGCCATGATGGTCTCGCCGGTCTCTTCGTCTGTATTAATCTTGAAGGTTGGGTCCTCGTCAGAGAGCTTGCGGAGTGCCATACCCATCTTCTCCTGGTCTGCCTTGGTCTTTGGCTCGATGCGAAGCGATACCACTGGCTCAGGGAACTTGATCTCCTCAAGAAGGATTGGATTCGCCTCGTCGCAGAGGGTGTGGGAGGTCTTCGTGTCCTTAAGACCCACGAACGATGCGATCTCTCCGGTGAATACCTTATCTACTTCCTCGCGCTTGTCAGCCTGAAGGCGCACGATGCGGCCAACACGCTCTTTGGTGCCCGTGTTTGCGTTGTAGATGTAGGAACCAGCAGATACCGTACCTGCGTAGACGCGGAAGAATGTGAGTGCTCCCACGAATGGATCGGTCTGAAGCTTGAAGGCAAGCGCGGTGAATGGCTCTGAGTCGTCTGGCTTGCGGAAGAGCTCCTCACCCGTCTTTGGATGGGTTCCCTTAACCGGCGGAAGGTCGAGTGGGCTCGGAAGATAGTCAACAACGGCGTCGAGTACGAGCTGCACGCCCTTGTTCTTAAGCGCGGAACCGGCATAGACCGGGAAGATTTCGTTCGCGATAACCGCCTTGCGGAGAATTGCCTTGAGTTCCTCGAGAGACGGCTCGTTTCCTTCGAAGAACGCACTCATAGCAGCGTCGTCGTGCTCAACGATGCGCTCAATAAACTCTGCGCGGTACTTCTTCGCCTCTTCAACGTACTTTTCAGGAACCTCTCCTTCCTCAACGTTCTCACCCATAGCACCAGAGAACGTAAATGCCTTCATAGAGAGAAGGTCTACAACGCCCTCGAAGTCACCCTCAGCACCCATAGGAAGGTGTGCACGGACGGCCTTCTTTGAAAGACGGTCGAGGATGGACTGGTACGAAGTCTCGAAGTTAGCGCCGGTACGGTCGAGCTTGTTGATGAAACAAACACGTGGCACACCAGCCTCGTCGGCGTAGCGCCAGTTGGTCTCAGACTGTGGCTCAACACCAGCAACGCCGTCGAACACCACAACCGCACCATCGAGTACACGCATTGAGCGCTTCACCTCAGCGGTGAAGTCGATGTGTCCTGGGGTATCGATAACGTTGAAACGGTACTTCTTCGCAACGTCCTTCTTATCCGGCTCAGAGGAGCGGGTCCAGAAACAGGTAATGGCAGCAGCGGTAATAGTGATACCGCGCTCGCGCTCCTGCTCCATCCAGTCGGTGGTGGTCTCTCCCTCATGCACCTCACCGATCTTATGCTGGGAACCGGTGTAGAAGAGCACGCGTTCAGAGGTCGTTGTCTTGCCGGCATCAACGTGGGCGATGATACCGAAGTTGCGCACTTTCTCGAGAGGATAATCGCGATTCATTTTGTAAGGGATATAAAGTAAAAAGCCGCCTGGGCGTTATCTACAAGATACGGAAAATGGCGACAAAACGCAAACCAGGCGCTACAGCTTTTCGAAATGCTGATAATCCTTATAGGTATCCCTATCGCCAAGCCAGGTCCATCCTTTCTCCTTAAATAAGAAAACTGCTGCGCTGTCTCTGTGCAGAGTACCGGGCACGCTCGGATCATGTATGGCATTTGCTGGGTAGACTTCCCCATTAAGCGCGTAGTAAGGATTCTGCAGAGGATTTATGTCTATCGCGCGGCCCAGAGCATGGTTGGACAAAAGATCAGTGGCAATAATTTTTCGATAATTAAAGGCAGACGTATTATTGTCGGCCATCGATGCAACATCATCCCAACCGTATTCAACGAGCGGCACCATTTTATTGATTGGAAAGCATTGATTATAGAGCTCCTCAAAAAGAGCAGTTACTTCTTCTGCAAGCTCCTGATGTATGACAAGCTGGCCTTTCTCTTCACGGTTATCAAATGTTACATACGGAACCTCAATGAGCGCGAGTGAATCTGAAATAGAGCTAGGTATATCGAGCCCTAAAAGCGCTTGATAAATAGAGGATAAAGACTGATCAGGAAGCATAAGCTTCATAGTATCAGCCGTCGTACGCTCTCTATAAATAGGACAAGGGCGCAGATCTCACGATCTGCGCCCAAGAAGTTTGGCGTACTCCGGGAGCCGCCGAACAATAGTTATCTCCCTTTTTCCTTCAGGTTCTTCGCGTCTGCGCCGCTCTATAACTTTTTCGAGCGGCTCAACGATAACGCTCATGACGTCGTCGGTGGCATGAAGCATGCAATACCGATCAATCATGATGCCCACGTGCCCTTTCCAGAACACGAGGTCTCCACGACAAAGACCTTTCTCGTACGCGGTTGGCACCCCGAGTCTCTGGCTTTGAGGGCCCGAGTCTCTGGGAACGTCCGTGTAGCCTGCAGCAATAAGCGCCGCCTGCACAAGCCCGGAACAGTCGATAAAGAATCCCGTTCTTCCGCCCCAAAAATACGGGGTGCGAAGGAAGCGGCATGCTACGTCGACGAAGTCCTCCTCGTACTCATCTATTGGTTTAAGGCATGAGCTGTTGACCCAGCCAGCGCCGTGAATCCGCGAGAACTTGTCGAGGGTATCGACGACGCGAACACACGCATTCATGCCGAGCGACGTAACAAGGTGCGACTGCACCGGACGATACGCGGTTGTGAGAACCGATGGAACGATAACGCGGTGCGTGGGCTTGAAGAGCTTGTTGGAGAAGTATTGGGGCCTTACGAATCCCTCCTTCCCGTCCAAGTGGGCGCGGACATGCATCCAGCCTCTTCGGTATCCAAGCACGGTTACGCATTCACCAAACAGGACTTGTGTGTCGAGTTCAGCTCGATTACCTGGAGCAGTGCGGAGCGGAATAACTCCTATTCGCGCCTGACACACGATACTCGGTTTGAATTGACGCCTGAGCTGACCGCCCGGCGCCGCTAGTGCGGTTGAGGCAGTCATCGAAGAATCCTTTCATAAACGGAACAACAACCTGGCGCGAGTATACGCTTGTGAGTCGATTACACAAGAAAACCGGAGCTTGCGCGTCGTTTTCTGTATTTCGTTCTTCTTGAGAAACTTTTAATTCTTCTAAACGTATTAAATCAAAAGCCCAGCTGCGCATAACGCTACAGCTGGGCTTGGCTTGGTCGCAGGACCGGCGAAAGGCCTTACTTCCATCGGAACCGAAGGTGACTCGCCACGTACGAGATGCCGGCGACGACCAGGGCGAGAATCATGAACAATCCCGCGATAGCGCCGAGGACGTCCAGGGATTTGGCAAAAGCGATATCCTCGGACCTGATAGTCCACGCTCCTTCTTCGACCAATAGGCCGAGCATATATGTGGCCAGGACCATCACGAACCAGCTTCCCATCGCAATACGGTAGGCAATCTTTGTGACAACGTGCATTGGGCTCTCCTTGAGCTTCACAACGAGAAGTAGCTCTCGTCTTCTTAAATATCATAGCACACTAGGTACGTATTTGTCAATAGGCTACGGGTGCTTGTGCTTCAGCAAGCAAACGTCTACAACGCCCGGGGACAGAAGAAAGAGACGCGCCCTTTAGGGCGCGTCTCTTTCTTCTGTGTAAAACGTCTTACCAAGCGAAGTGCGCGAAGGCCTTGTTGGAGTCTGCCATGCGGTGCATGTCATCCTTCTTCTTGATCGCAGAACCTTCGTTCTTAGCGGCCATGAGGATCTCGGACGCAAGGCGCTGTGCCATTGGCTTACCCTTCTGGGCGCGTGCGGCGTTGATGAGCCAGCGGTACGCGAGCGCAACACGGCGCTGCTGGGGAACCTCGCGAGGAACCTGGTAGTTAGCACCACCGACGCGACGGGAGCGGACCTCCATAAGTGGCGCTACGTTGCGGATTGCGGTCTCGAAGGTCTCGAGCGGGTCCATGTCCTGGGCCTTAATGATGTCGAGGGCTCCGTAGACGAGCTTGCGGGCAGTATCCTTCTTGCCGTCCCACATAACGGTGTTGATGAAGCGAGAGATCGCTTCAGAACCGTACACGAGGTCCGGGCGGCGAGGATACTTGTTCTTTACAGGGTGTCGCATGATTGAGAATGAAAACTATGCCTTTGGCTTCTTAGCACCGTACTTCGAGCGACCCTTGCGGCGCTTATCGAGGCCTGCGGTGTCGAGGCGTCCACGGACGATGGTGTACTGGACACCGATGTCCTTCACGCGGCCACCACGGAGCATAACCACCGAGTGCTCCTGGAGGTTGTGTCCCTCTCCTGGGATGTAGGCAGTTACCTCCATCTGGTTGGTGAGCTTCACACGAGCGATCTTACGAATAGCCGAGTTTGGCTTGCGGGGAGTCTTCGTCGTTACCTTCACACACACACCGCGCTTGAACGGAGCCGGGTAGAAGGTCGGGCGGTTCTTGAGGGTATTGAAACCACGCCCAAGAGCCACAACCTTCGTCTTGCGACTCGTGGTCTTGCGGGCCTTCTTTGTGAGCTGATTGATGGTCGACATGCGTTGAAGTAAAAACTCCCCGGGGGAGTCAAAAGCACTATATAAGAGCTCGTCCGTAAATGCAAACCGCATCGGGATTACGGCCGTATCCTATATATAGGAGTGGTACCATGAAGTTCATGGTCCTTCGGGTGATCGCTAGCCTAGCCATACTCCTTGGCCTTTTTTGGGTTTCTCCTTTCGGCGTGCTGGCAGACGACACTATTCTCCCGGAGATCCCGCTCATTGAGCTCGAAGCCATTCCAGAAGTATTTGAGGCGGTAGTAGAGCCAGTAGTTACGGGCCTTGAAAACCTTGCGGAGGATATTGGAGAGCTGCTTGTGGTTGCCGAGACTACTCTTCTGTCGGAGACTGACACAGAAGAGGAAGTGGAAGAAGAACCGGAACTTATATGGGAATGCGAGATGCAGCTTGATGGTGAAGGCAATGAGGTCGAGCGATGCGGTCTTGGCTATTACCGAACCTTGTGTGGATTCAATGCAGGCGTGGAAGAGTGCATAACGTTCTTCGAATTCTATGAAGAAGAGGGGCCAGACCCGCTCATTCAAAGCGTTGAGGACCTCGAGGCACGCGAATTTCTCACACTTTCCCTCTCCTGGAACGGAACCCCTCTTCTAGAGGATGAAGACTCCTTTCCGCTCGGCTCCCCCGGAACTCTTGGCTGGTCCTACGTAAATGACGAGCCTGACGATAGTGACCTCCCGCATACCTACACGGGCACCTACCAAGAAATGTTTGATGCGTCGACGTTGGTTCTTCAGATATACAAAGGCGAGATTGGTAGCGCCAGCCTCGTATATAGCGAGGAGATCTCGCACGACAGTACCAGTGGCGAACTCCCGTTCATGTTTGCCGAAGACGATACGTACCACGTAATCCTTGCCTCAACGTTCCCGCTTGAGCTTGATGTCCCTGGCTATGAATGCGGAGGAGAACTGTGCCCGCTATTTCTTGCCAGGGTTGAATCGCTTGTGTGGTTCATGGAAAACGCCCGAACCTACTACGATGTAGACGAAGTCGATGAGTCGATCTACTTCGAGGAGCACGGCGTTACATACAACCGCATGGGCACGTACCTACCGCTCTCGTTCGGTATGGTTGCAATGTCTACCGAAGACGCTCCTGCTGGTATATCGAACGTCTTGTTCCTTCCTGGCATTAAGGGTAGCCGATTGTACGACGGGTCGGGAAACAAACTATGGGAGCCTTTTGGCAACCAGGATTTAGGGCAATTGTTTCTTGACGCAAACGGGAGAAGTGCACGTAACGATATTCATGCGAAAGAGGGGGACATTCTCTCGCGGGTGTTCGGAAATAATTTTTATGCATCGTTCGTAAATCAGATGGATGCCCTTAAGGCAGACGGTACGCTCACGGACTGGAGAGCGGTTGCGTACGACTGGCGACTGTCGCTCGACGATATCGTTACACGAGGAGCAGCACATGGGGAGCTAATCTATTTTCACGAAGAGAGTGAGACTCCGTATATCGAAAAAACTCTCAAAGAGCTCGCTGCCTCCTCCCCTACCGGCAAAGTATCCATAATTGCGCACAGTAACGGCGGCCTCGTTACGAAGAAGCTTATGCAACGCCTCGAAGCAAACGGAGAGGCTGCCTTGGTTGATCAAATAATCTTTGTGGGTGTCCCTCAGAGTGGCGCACCGCAAGCCATGGCAGGTCTTTTGTATGGATACGGTGAAGCGCTTCCGGCTGACCGCTGCGCAGAGAGCCTTATTGGATGGTTGTGTTCGATCCTAAGTTCACGAGATGCTGCGCGCGAACTCGCAGAGAACTCCCCAATGGCGTATCACCTTCTTCCTTCGCAGGCATATTTCAATCAGGTGCAGGATGCAAATCACCCAGTAGCTACGTTCACTGCCCTCACTACCTACATAGAAGAACGAAATCGATATGGCGCGTCCATTGATTCGTCTGAAGAGCTGTACGACTTCCTCGCGGCACGTGATGGGGGGCGAACGAAGCCCGCGGTCAACGACACCGGGAGCGCTAATGTTTTGAATCAAGACTTCTTGAACTATGGCAAGGCTTCCCACGAAAATCTTGACTCATGGGTACCGCCTGCAGGAGTACAAGTACACCAGATAGCTGGTTGGGGCATGAACACTGTGTCGGGCGTTGAGTTCTACGAACAAAAGAAGCTATTCGGAGGATTCAAAGAGATGTATCGTCCTATGTTCGTTGTGGATGGGGACGGAGTTGTGCCGATTCCGAGCGCGCTGCTTATGAGTGCAGGGTTGGATAATGTTGAGAATTATTGGATCGATCTTGCGAATGCTGGTTTCGGTGATGCCCCAAACATAAACCACTCCAATCTATATGAATTAGACGAGGTCAGAATCTTGATTAGAGATTTACTTCTCAAGAGTGAGTTTGAATTACCTGAATTTGTTTTTGACTCTCAACCTCAGTCCACCGAAGGAAACCGTCTACTTTTTTTCTTGCACTCCCCACTTACACTCGAGATCTATGACGAGGATGGTAACCATGTTGGCGAGTCAGCAGACGGGACTTTTGATCAGGAGATTCACGACGTAGAGTACGGAGAATTCGGTGATGTTAAATATATTGTTGCCCCAGCAGCCAAATACAATGTGGTAATGAAAGGGGAAACTTCCGGAGTCTTCTCTCTTGATGTGCAAGCGGTATCGAATAGTGAAGTCACAAGTTCGTTCACACTCGCTGATGTTCCGAGTACCGAAAACACCATAGCTACAATTTCTGTTTCAGGTGACCTCACTCAGTCAGGTTCTCTACGGGTTGATGAAAACGGGGACGGCATTATTGATCTAGAGTTCACTCCTAAGATAAATGAGGTGGCCGTCTTCGAGCCTGCAGTGTCTATAGAGGTTGCGGAGGACGTAGAAACCTCTACAAGCAGATCAGCTCGAACAAGGAGGAGGACTGCTGTGTTGAATACAGCGCCACCAGCAGTTATCCAGAAAGTTATTCCAGTGGCACCAAAAACTGTAGCTAAGCCCCTTACTCTTGCTATCCAAACTGAAGAAGAAAGCGTAACGAAAAACATTGTCGCCGTTGAAGTCCATTCACTGGATGGAATCGAGAGGACCCCTACTCAGACTCAGACTGCGTCAGCGTACGATGCTGCTGGAACCGATCTCATGAATTGGCTCAGTGGCGTGCTGTACAATTTCTGGGACAACCTTATGACAACTGTTGCTAATCTCCTCCCTAATAAATAGCTATGCGACTGAAACAATTCCTCCCACTTGCTCTCACCGGTCTTGCGATTCTGTTTGGTTACTTTGCAGGCAGGTGCGGAATAAGCGGCGGTTCATGTTTTTTTTCAGCTTACTTCAATGACTATGTATTTTCTGTTTTAGAACCTCTATACATTTTCTCCCTCTACTCCGTCCCCGCAGTCTTTCTCCTCCCTATCGTAAAGGAACGCGTATTCAAAACTTGGCTTCGCTTCGCAACCGTTTGGATAATCCTTTCAGTCATCGTAATCAGTAGCACCGCAACCTCCTCTCAATCGTGGTTCCCTATATATGAATTTATAAGAGAGGACGCCGCCAAAGTAATGGGGGTCCTGTTTAGCGGACTAAGTCTCATTCTACTTGCCAAGCAGACATTTCTGCCTAAAAAGGTCCGGGAGGCAAAGCTCTAGTGAACGAGGACGGTCCTACTGAAAGAAGTTCCTGGGCTTTGCGAACACGGTATCGATGAGTGCAAAACTCCATCGTCCAACTCATGCCAGAGCGAGTTTGAGTTGCGCTTCAGGTTAGAATTCAAGTGATCTCCTTCCAAAGGAATAACCATGCGACTTAAACAATTTCTCCCTCTAATATTTTTCTGCCTTGCGATTCCTCTCAGCTACTTCAGTAGCTGGTGTGGAGTGTATAGTTCCTGCCCTTTCTGGCCTTATTTCTATGACTACGCGTTCACAGTCTTCAAACCTCTGTGGGTATTCTCTCTCTTCTCCATCCCTGCCGTTCTTCTGCTACCTATTGTTAAAGAAAGGGTTTTTAAAACGTGGGCGCGGTTTTCTTTTGTCTGGATACTTCTTTCGGTCTTAGTGATTAACTGGGCCTCGGAGCCGTCAAGCTCATGGTTCCAAATAATACGTTTTGACGGAGAAGACGCTGCTCGCATCATGGGAATCTTATTCAGCGGACTCTCTCTTCCTGCTTGCGTGGCAGACGTATATGCCAAAGAAAGTCCGAGAGGCGAAACCTTAGGGGAGCTTAGTTAAAGAATCCTTTCGTCTTCACAAAGACGGAATCGATAAACAGACGAAGCTCCATCGTCCAACTCAAACCAATAGGCACCGGGAGTGTCTCTGCTTCTAACCGGGAAACACCAGCGAGTTCAATTGGGACCGACGTGTTTAAGGAGAACGAGGGACGCTCGAGCGGCATGGTGGTTGCAACTGTTGAAGTCGACATCGACTCATTCTGTATCGAGGAAACTATTGGCGATATCAGTCGCGTCACTTCCTTCTGAAGAGCATCAGACGGGCGGCTCGTGGTGGCGACCTTTGTGGTTGTGGTAGTGGCTGCAACAGACCGTGGAACAGAAACGGTCGCAACAGGCTTTGGTGTCTCCGTCGTTTTCGTTGGGGCAGAAACAGGTTTCACTACAACTTTCGGTACTTCCTTCTGCGGATACGGTGCTGCGAATATCTGCACCGTGAACGTGGCGTCCTTCCCTTTGTAAACGCCGTTCGCCACACCGATACCAATCTCCGTGAAATCAGTTCGAAGGATATTCGCCCGATGTCCGGGAGATCCCATGAATGCATCGACGACCTGCTCGGCGTCCGTTCGGTTCACCACGAGGTTCTCGCCAATGATGAGGTACTTGTATCCGGCCTTCCCTACCCAGTGCATGGGTGTAAGGCCATCAGGCGACACGTGCGCATAGTAGCCGTTGGCGGCCATGTCCTGTGCTTTCATCTGAGCGGCCTGATCGAGAAGCGAGTTGCGCTGAAGCACGGGAATATCCTTCTCGCTACGCTCCTTGTTCGTAAGCAAAGCAACTTCAGCTGAACTCACTGCCGCCGGATTCTGTGGAGACTCGAGAAGTGGCGCGGTAATAACCACCAGCACAACAACACCTCCAATAAGCGCGAAGAGTCCCGCGAATGGAATGAGGTTCTTCCCTAAGTCAGGCTGGTGCATGATCGTTTATATAATGCAATAAAATATATAAATTGCAACGTATTTAATGTGCGGTTCCCAAGTACGGAATATCGAGCGACTTCTTCCCGTCCGTACTCGCTGACACAAACCCCTTGGAAACCTTCTTTCGATAACTCGCTTCCGAACGCACGAGTGCCTGCATGCTCGAACCAAGATATATGGTATTGCGTCCGTACCGCCGATTAACCAAATCCTGTGCACGGAAGACTCCTACCTTCTCCTGACTTTCAGCGTATGCACCAAAGAGATCTGGCGTAACCGCGTTCTCTCCCCGAAGACATCGAAGCGTCACCCCGGACGCGCGGTACAAAATTCCTTCCGCATACACTTCGTTAAAATGTTTACGAATAGCTTTGAGAATTTCAGGCGGCGCGTCATATGCCGCTAACAAATCGAGCTGTACACCATGGTAGGTAAACTCCTGGGTCTTCAAGTAGAAGCTAAGTGCACTCGCCTTTAGCCCAGCACGACGTACCTTCGCACACGCTGCTTCGACATTCTTAGAGAGCTGCGAAAAAATATATTCTCGATCCATCGAGGGCGGTGTGAATGTCCTGGTCACCATCACTGACTGTGGCTTTGCGTGCGCACCTATGGAAAGACCAAGCGAAGGATATCCTTGAAGCTCGAGCCAGGTATCGCGCACCGGTTTCGTAAATCCATGTTCCTTGAGCCACGCAGCAGGCTTCTGTATGAAATCGAATGCCGTTACAACACCGAGCCCGCGCAGGTGCGCAGAGTGCGCACCCCCGAGTCCCCATACGTCGTATATCTCCGTATCTTTAAGAACTTCTTCGATGCGTTCCTTGGGAAGCGCCGTGAAGCCCGCCGGCTTGTTCCGCTTCGACGCAACCTTCGCAAGAGTCTTCGAGGGCGCGAGGCCCACACCAAACGTAATACCAAGACTCAGTTCAAGCTTCTCTTTAATTGCTTCTGCAATCTCTTCGTACGTCTGTCCACGACTCTCATTCAGTCCCGTGATGTCAGCGAAACATTCGTCGATGCTGTACTCCTCGACGTTGGTTGTGAAGGTCTTTGCAATTGCATACATGCGCTTCGCATAGATTGAGTACGCAGTGTAATCTCCCGCAAGCACAATGACACTCGGGCACACCCTCCGTATCTCCTGCATCGGCATGCCGCGGTGCGCACCAAGCATCTTCGCCTCCTTTGAAAGCGACGTAACAGAGCCACGCTCCCCTCCCGTTACAACTGGCTTCCCCCGAAGCCGATAGTCCTTCGCTTGCTCAACGGACGCAAAGAACGAATCGCCGTCGAAGTGCACAATCGCCCGAGGGTACGAGCTCGACTGATCCATATTATGTGTACGTACGGAATGTGGACGAGACCTTCCCCACGATCTCTCCTTCCTTGGGATAGATATCAGGATACCGATCGTTGGCTGCCTCGAGATAGAACGTCTTCCCTTTCTTTCGAAGGTACTTCAGCGTATAGCCGTCCTCCGTAAGAGCAACTACAATGTCGCCTGGTTTGTAGTCCTGCGTACGCTCGAAGATAACCATGTCCCCGCTCTGAATCCCAGCGTCTTCCATAGAATCTCCTTCTACCGTGAGAAGGTAGCTCGCGTTTGGATTCCCAATGAGATACTCCCCAATCGTGACGGTATCAGCGAGCTCGTCCTCTGCGGGTGTCGCGAACCCGGCACGTACGTGTCCCAATAATGGAATCGAGAAAAGCCCCGGGGCCGGAATGAGTTTCCCTGTCGCGTCCTTGGTTACGTAGCCCTCCTCTACAAAACGATTCGATACGTAAAATGCCGAACTCCGACTCGAAAGCTTAAAGAGCTTCATGAGTTCTGTAATGCTCGGCATACGTCGGTTCTTCCTATAAAAGGAGAGGAGCTTCCCGCGTCTCGACTCAACCGATTCCCTGGCGTTATTCATCCCTCAAGTGTATTCGAACAACTGTTCGAATACAAGCAAATGCCCTATTCGAATATTTCCCGCATCATTTCTTCACCCAGTACCTCAAGCAACCCCATCGCTGATGCCTGGTCACTTCCGTATCCCTTCGCCACCTTTTCCTGCTGGTGCTTCAGGAACTCACTCGCACTCGTAGCATCGTGCCCTTGCTTCAAGAATGTCGCTCCTTTGTTGAGCGCATTTGTTATCTTCGGAAGTGCCTTGTCGACAACCTTAACGAACCTGGCTTCGGGAGTATCACGTCGTTCGTACGCATCAATAGTCTCCCCTATCCAAGGAAGCTCTGCATCAAACTCGGCACGGATACGTGCAAGCGCTTCCGCTTCACGCTCTTCCTTGCTGGTTTGATCGGCATCTGATTGGATGCGTGCCGTGGGCGTATCTCCCGCATACACTTCCACGAAATCGTGGATAAGTGCGAACTCAGCAATTCTCCCTCTGTCGAGCTCTGGGGCGAATCGCTCCGCGAATGCGCACGCAACGAGTCCGAGCATGACCGTATGGTCCGTATCGGATTCCGGTGTTACACCGTCAGGGTGGCAGGTAATACGATTCACTCTTCCGAACGCAAGTGAAAGTTTCCCGAGATCAATGATTGCCTGAACGGCTTCTGGAGTTAGTTCAGGCTTTTGCATATACGGATACTAGCATCAACACTTAGGACGAAGGGTTTGTTCCGCCAATCTGGACACCTCCCTTGAGTACAATCTTTGTAACGGAGTTTCCGAGATGCCTTTCTCTCATGTCCTTCCCGGTTTTTTCATCAACGTAATACCGCGTGTCGAATGTACCAAAACCTATTTTAGGTTTATGCGATACTGGAATGAAAAATTCTGTAACACCGTTAGAGCTAGCTCCTAAATATATCGGACCTTTAATCTCCCTTAGTTCCTGATTTGTTTCTGTCTGCTTTCCGGTTTCGTCAACGATATATACCTTCTTTCCATCTTTAAAGGGATTCTGTACAAAAGTTAAGAGTTTGCTTTCGTAGCCAGCTTCGCTGCCTCCAAGTTTCTCAAGCGCCCCTGGAGGCATATTCTGTTGAATCCATTCCCAATTTGGTACGTACACGAGTGCTGCTTGAGGTTCGTATTCCTTGCCTTCTGCCCTCTTGAAACGCTGTGTGGTGCCGTCTGGAAGATAACGATAGGTAGAACCCATGGCTGTCTCAACCATCTCAACATCATCAAGATCGAAATCTTCCTTTCCTTCTGGAACCGCCTCCGCGAGTAAGGCATACGTTGAAGTGCCCGTATGGATCAATAGCTTTCCATTCACTTCTTCAATCTTCTTTACATCGCTAATTGCAGCGACACTATCAGAGAACGTTATACGTTCTCCAACTTTTACCGTGTCCTGGAGGGAGCCTTCTATTATTTCGCCAACAGCAACCTCAGAGGGAGAATGCATCGCGACCTTTTCAAAAGCGACCTTGGTTCCAGGAAGAAGCTTATGCTTTGCTATAAGCAAGGATTCTGGATTCTTAGGAGATTGAGAGAATCCTTCCATGCTAGATACCAATCAACAGCCGGAACACTGAACGTATAAGCATCCCGAACGGCGCCGAGAGGAAGTAGGAGAAAAGGAACAGAATCAGAACGAGCGAGAGAATGCCGCCTGCCTGTATACGATCCTCTATCTCACGAAGTTTCATTGATGCCTTAAACGGCAGAATACCGCGAAGAACCGTAAATCCGTCAAGGGGCGGTATCGGAAGAAGGTTGAAAATACCGAGTGAAAGGTTCACGAGCGTAACGAGTGACGCGAGTGTGGCGAACTCAACCATCCCGGCACCAAGCGCAAAACGTGCGATGAGCGCAAAGAGCACCGCAATGAAGAGATTCACCGCAACGCCAGCCACACCCACAATTGCCTCACCCCAGCGCTGATTCTTTAGGTTGTACGGGTTATACGGTACCGGCTTCGCCCAGCCAAACAGAAAGCTCGAGTTCGTAAGCACAAGAACTGCAGGAATAAGCACCGACCCCACCGGATCAATGTGCCGGATAGGGTTTAAGGACAACCGTCCCTGTAACTTGGCTGTGGGGTCGCCAAGAGCGTTTGCAGCCCACCCATGCGCCACCTCATGGATAATGACGGAAATAACGAGGACGATAACGGTAAAAATGGTGGTTTCCATGCAGGCGTTGCCTAACTACGTCCCCGTATGCTAGCATAGCTGAACTATGGCACGCGAATGCGCAGTAACCGGAAAGTCGACCCAGGTTGGAGGGCGGTACTCTAACCGTACCCGTGCAACCCAGTTCAACCCAACAGGAAAGGTACGTCGCCAGGCAAACCTCCAGAAGCGTCGTATTTTCGTAGCAGAGCTCGGAAAGATGCTTCTTGTAGACATCTCGGCCAAGGGCATGCGCCACATCAAAAAGAACGGCGCCTTCGCCACCTTGAAGAAAGCAGGCGTCATCAAGATAAAGTAGGAACGAGCCGGGAACACCGGCTCTTTTCTTATGTGGAGGGCCGATGAGAGATTATTTTTGTACAACCTCCTTCCCATCGCTCACGAACGTGATCGTTCCTTCGGTAATTGTTGAAACTAAGGTCGCGCCAGACTCAAGTATGCGCGCAACAACGTCTTGGTGCGGATGCCCGTAGGAGTTATCTTTCCCTGCTGAGACCACCACAACCCCCGGATCAACCGCCGCAAGAAACGCAGGACTCGTTGAAGTCTTCGAGCCATGGTGTCCAGCCTTAAGCACATCGCTTTGAATGATTGAACCGTATCTGCGCACCACACGGTCCTCTACCCAGGAAGGCGCATCTCCCGTTAGCATGAATTCGGTCTCGCCGTACACAACGCGCATCATAATCGATGCATCATTTGTCTCGCGCAATTGCGCAACATTCTCTTCCGGATGGAGAATGTCCGCATAGGCTCCCCCACCCAAGTGAATGCGCATGCCGTTGCGAAGCATACCTTCCTCAATCCCTCGCTCTCTGTCTACTGCAACTACGAGACTCTCATACATACTGCTTTCCCCCTCTTTCCCTGGCTCGAAAAACCACCCAACGGAATACCTACTCAGTACACCTGGAAGGCCGCCAATGTGATCAGCATCAGGATGCGTTGCAACCACAACATCGATACTGCGATCCAAGGGACCCATGACGCGCGGCAGTTCCCGGAGCACCGACCGATCCTTCCCGCCGTCTATAAGCATTTCAATACCAGTAGGGCCTTCTATTAAAATCGCATCACCCTGCCCCACATCCAGGAACGAAACCGTAAGATTTGCAGTCTGTGGCTGGTAGAGGTGCGTAAAGACCGCCACATTGAGTACCACAAGTACTAAAGACGCAAGAACAAGCGCAGCACTCGGAATCCTAGTCTTCATATCCTCATAATGGCACGTACGCGATATACTGCTCGTGAACCTAATCTGGAATCCTATGTCCTACACCGCTCGCGCCTTCGCACTCCCTGAACTGAAAGGTCTCTCGCTTGAACAGATCGCCGTACACCTCGCGCTCTACGAGGGCTACGTAAAGCACACAAACCTCATACTCGACACGATACAGAAGCTCCGCACCGAAGACGCAGACGGGAATGCGTTCGTTATGAACGAGCTCAGGCGCCGTCTTGGCTTTGAATTCGATGGCATGCGTATGCACGAGTACTACTTCGAACAGTTTGAAGGCGGTGCACAACCAGCAGGTACGTCGCTTCAGACTATAGCGAGCGAGAAGTACCGAAACTGGGATGGATTCATTGCACACATAAAAGAAGTAGCGGGTACGCGCGGTATCGGCTGGGTGGTGGTGTATCACGATCCTAAAGCCGCGACACTGCACACTGCCTTCGTGAACGATCACGAGCTCGGCCAGCTCTCCGGCCTCCCCATCCTACTTGCCGTTGACCTCTGGGAACATGCGTACATGGTTGATTACAAACCAGCTGAGAAGAAGACGTATGTTGAAGCGTTCCTTGAGAACGTAAACTGGAGCGTGGTTGAAGGAAGACTCTCTAGCTAACCATTAGTGCCTTAATGCCCGCGAAGACTCAGTCTTCGCAGGCATTTTTGCTATAACGAATCCGAGACTCACATAGGAGAGTACCGTTACAAGAAACGGAAATTGTGGAACTGATACTGATGCAAGCGAAAGACTGCTTGCGAACTCCGCTATAGAAATTATGATCGAGAGAATGAGATGAGCCGGGAGTCCCAGGAATGGTGCAATGCCAGGGAGAGCGGCACCGATAAGCCCAGCGAATGCTGAAAGCAGCATTGCCAGTGGAACGAGCGGAAGCACAAGAAGGTTCGCCGGCAGGGACACGAGCGAGAAGAGACCAGTCTGATACAGAAGAAGCGGGAGCACCGCAATTTGCGCAGCGAGCGTTGCGGCAAGCAGATCTCGCCAGAACAGACTCCGAATAAGAGTTAGTTGTATCTCTATAATTGGCGCCAAAAGTATGAGGCCAAGCGTTGCCACAAACGAAAGCTGGAATCCTGGATCGAATGCAAGCAGAAGTGGATTCATGAGTAGCATGACAGCCGCCACAACAAGAAGTGCGCGCACCACGGCATAGGTCCTTCCGGTAGCCCGCGCGACAAGTCCGAGTCCTGCCATAAGTCCTGCACGTACACTTGCTGCTCCCGCACCGGCAGCGAGTACAAAGAGTGCAATAACCAGGCCAGCAAGGATGGCGCTTGAGCGGCGCGGCAAGAAAGCGAACGTGCGCAAGATACCCTCGGCAACAATCATGACGTTGTACCCCGACAGAACAACAATGTGCACGAGCCCCGCAACGATGAAAGCATCAAGGAGCGTTGTCCCGAGTCCCTGCTTCCCACCCGTTATAAGCCCACTTGCAAGCGATGCTCCCGGCTCTGGTATTGCTCGTGCCAAACCTTCCTGAAATACATGCTTCCCGTAGAGAAGGGTTCCCATAATGCGACTTCCGAGGTCTTCCCCGGCTCTAACTGTCTCTATTGATGCCGACTCAACGAGCGCGAATACCGCATCCTTTGCCAAGAATTGATCGTATCGAAATGTCCGGCCCGTGTCTGTTTCAAATGGTTCTGGATACGTGAGCTTCCCTCGCACAATCACCTGTGCACCATAGTAGGTCTCCGGATAAAGCGGAGCAACGGCAAGAACTTTTGCAAAGCTTCCGTCCTTCGCAATCTCGATTCGTATACGCTGTGTGGTTTCCCGAATGTCTGGTTCTGCAATGACTTTTCCCTGGAGTTCTATACCACTTCCGATGAGCGGCACAAACTCTGGTGGCAAGGATGCGGGCGCAAGCATAACGCGCCCGGCACCAAAGACTGATCCAATAATGAATACAGCACACACAATATAAAACACTCTCTGTTGAAAGAGCCACGCAAAACAGAAAATGCCCGCAACAACGAGCATGAAAAATAAAAACTGCCACGGGAAAAGGAAAAACGAGCGGCATAAAATGCCGCTCGTTAATCCTAGCAATCCCGCAACAAAGAGGGAGTCGCGCATAGACTACCTCCCTCTATCCATCGCCTCATTCGCGAGACGGTCCGCATCTTTATTAAAATCTCGATACACGTGCTCAAAGGATACTGACTTGAAAAGACGCACGAGTTCGCCCACGCGCGAGGCAAGAGGCTTCAACCCTGGATGCTTCAGCTTCCATTCGCCCGTCATCTGCTTCACAACTAACATGCTGTCCATGCAGACACGCACCTCTGCTTCGCCCGACTTTGATTCGAGCATTGCGGCAAGTGTCTCAAGTGCACGAAGTACCGCCGTATACTCAGCAACATTATTGGTTGCAACGCCGAGAAACTCAGAGACGGTACCCACCGTCTCTCCTGCTTCGTTCCTAATGATCGCACCGCTTCCGGCAGGGCCTGGGTTTCCGCGAGATCCGCCGTCGCCATAGATAGTGAAACGCATCGGTTGAGTATACCAATTACAAAAGCGAAAGCCGGGGTCCCTGTTCTAGGGATTCCCGGCTCTTTGCGACGTGCTCGGCTAGAACAACCGTATCGGTAGACTCCAGATCCGTCCGTCGCTACGCACATGCGAACAATTGATACCCTTTCGGATATCGGGATAGTTCTTCGAAAGGTTATGGAGAATCCATAACTTCAAAGGAACAACTGTTGCGAGAATCAGCTCTCGCTCCTTGCGCTCCTCCTTCGAAAGTCCCTTTTCATGCCCGGCGTCTTTACAGAGACTGTGCATAACCATACATTCGAGCAGTTCCCGCGGTGCCTCCTTGAGTACGGACTCGTGAGATCGCGGAGCAGTAAGCTCCTCGAGCATGGCCAGAATCTGTTTGTCCATATCGCCAACCCACTTCGGGATCAGCACATCCAATGAATTCATTCTTACCTCCCATGTAACAGAACAAGAGATAACCCTAACAGAAGCCCTACCCTATAGCAATGATACGCAGTCGTATCGGCTGTCCTCGGGAGAATGTATCTTCCTCGAGATGTGCGAGCAACGAGATGCGCTGGCCTTTCTGTAGTCGCGCGCATGCGTCGCCAAGCTGACGCTTCGCATAGAACGTCATGGCCTCTATGGGTGCCTCAGGGAACTCTTCGTGCCCGCGTCCGATGGTTAGACGAAGGTGTTCCTCTGCCTTTCCAAACCACGACACCTGTTCAAGCCGCACGTCATGAAACGCGATGGAAGGTTTCGCATTACCCATACCAAACGGCGCGAGCGTTTGAAGTCGCTTCAGAAGTTCCTTCGACACAGCTTCAGGCGCCATAACAACGTCAGCACGTACCGCTTCCCTCTCATCTTCTTTCGGAAGCGAAGCGAGTGTCTTCGAGAGCCGCTCCTCGAGATCGAAGACTGCATCGGGAGCAACCGAAAATCCCCCAGATGCCTTATGCCCACCGAACCCGAGGAACGTATCGCCCGCCGCGCGCATGAGTTCAACAACGTTAGCGTTCCCTGGACCAGAACGACATGATCCTTTCATGGTGTCGTTGCCTTCACGTCCCCACAAAAATACCGGGCGTCCGTATTCTTCAGCGATGCCGTTGGCAACAAGCCCCAAGAGTCCCGGCCGCCAATCCGGATCTCCCATAGCAATAACCCCGGACAGCTCCTTCCCTTCCATCTTCCGCTCAAGGAGACGTTCGTGCACGGCGCGTGTGATAGCTCCGGCAGAAGCGCGACGAGAACGATTTAATGCTTCAAGTTTCTTCGCAAGTAAATCAGCTTCAGGCTCGCTCGTGGTTGAAAGGAGTAGGAACGCATCGCGCGGGTCGCCCATACGGGACGCTGCATTGATGCGCGGCGCAATCATGAAACCAACGTCACCCTCTTCAATCTTAGATTGATTCACCCGTGCCGCCTTACAAAGCTTTATGAGTCCGATGCGCGGAGACTTTCGCATAACAAGAAGTCCGTAGGATGCGATAACTCGGTTCTCACCCGTGAGCGGCACCATGTCGGCGATGGTTGAAAGGCCCGCCATATCGAGAAGCCACTTCTCCCACCCTTCTGGAATAAGGTCGCGTCCCGGGAAACCAACCGCAAGCGTTGCACACACAAGTTTCCATGCAACGCCCGCACCACAGAGACTCTTATACGGATAGGTCTCTTCAGATCTCGCGTTCGGGTTAAGAATCGCGAACGCTGGTGGCAGTTCTTCCGCAGGAAGATGGTGATCGGTAACGATGACCTCCATACCGAGCTCGTTCGCGCGCGCAACGGCTTCGACATCTGTAATACCTGAGTCAACGGTGACTACGAGTGTCACCCCTTCCTTTGCCAGCTTCTCAAGTCCTGGAATATTCACGCCGTATCCCTCGTTATGGCGGTGCGGTATGTAGTTCACGAAATTCGCACCTGCTTTCTTCAGAAAATCATGGAGAAGTACCCCGCCCGGAATGCCGTCGCAGTCGTAATCGCTCCACACGGCGATCTTTTCGCTTGAGCCTATGGCACCAGCTAATCGCTCCGCCGCCTTTGGCATATCAAGCATGAGCATCGGGTCATGGATATGCGCATCGTACGAGGGCGAGAGGAACGCTTCTGCATCTTCTGCGGTGGTGATGCCACGACGCGCAAGCAATGCGGCCGTAATATCGTCGTATGTCCGAAGGGCTTCGCGAACAGAATCGTCTATCGGATCATAGAGTAGGAACATGTCGGGTCATTGTATCAAAGTCGGCGCTCGGGGTATTCTTTCGTTATGGAAACTGAAGGCCAGAACGGCGTATTTATGAAAATAGTAAGGCATGAACTGCCTGCAAAGATTGTGTATGAGGACGAGAAGACACTCGCCTTTCTTTCAACAGGACCAAATACTCCGGGCCACACTCTCGTTATACCGAAAGAACCCTTCCGAAATATCTTCGATGTCGATCAAGAAGCGCTCGCGGCAGTAATGGAAACGGTGCGTAAAATATCTCCGGCAATACGCGATGCCGTGGGAGCAAAAGGAGTGCAGATCAATTCAAACCACGAGCCTGAAGCTGGGCAAGAAGTATTCCATCTTCATATGCATATAATTCCTCGACACGATCGGAAAGAATTTGAATTCTGGCCGCACAAAGAGTATGCCGAAGGCGAAGCAGAGAGCATCGCTCAAAAGATTAAAGAAAAGATTGACTAGCGAAGCACATCGAGACCAGGGAGTGTTCCTTTCGCGAGGAAGTCGAGCATCGCACCGCCCCCGGTTGAGATAAAAGAGAACTGATCGGAAATACCGAGCTTCTCAATCGCTGCAACAGTATCGCCCCCGCCAACAATAGAGCGTGCCTTGGACGAAACGATAACGCGCGCAATCGCTTCAGTTGACTGCACGAACCCATTCTCATAGTTCCCTAAGGGACCATTCCAAAGAATCGTCTTCGCTTTCTCTGCATGCGCCGCAATAAGTGCGACAGTCTTCGGTCCATCATCAAGGATGGTCTCGTTTACGTTCACATCCTGAATCTCTGTGATCCTTCCGCTTGAAACTGATCCTCCTGTCTGCGCCACAACATAGTCAAGCGGCAGCAGCAGTTTTCTGTTACCCATCAAGACTTTCAGTTCTGTCTTGTTAGCTCCTGACACCAAAGACTTCCCAACCGGCCTTCCGCTTGCCTGCATAAAATCATTCGCAAGTGCGCCGCCAACGAACACACGCTCGTACGAAGCGAGAAGTTTCCTCAGCACCGGCTCCTTTGTACCAAACTTCGCACCACCAATTATGGCGAGGGACGACCTCCCGGGCTTCAGTGCCTTTGTAAGCTCTCGCACTTCCTCTTCAACAAGAAACCCCGCGTAGGACGGCAGGAATTCCGGGACACCAACAACCGAGGCATGGGGACGATGGCACACATCAAACGAGTCTTCAACGAATACGTCAGCCAGGTCAGCAAGGACTGCGGCGAACTCTCGCTGATTCCTTTGTTCCCCTTTATCCCGCCGTAGATTCTCGAGCATAAGCACCCCGCCCGGAGGAAGTTGGCGTACTGCGTCGCGAGCCTTAGGGCCGGTTGTAACCGGGCAGAAGGTAAGGTCCGGAATGAATTCCTTCATGGCACGGTAGACCGGCTCAAGTGTTTCGGTTCCTTTGTCGCCAATGTGACCAATGAGCACCACACGCGCATGATGCTTCCTTAGGTATTCAATTGTCGGGAGCGCTCGGCGCAATCTAAAACTTCCATGTACCATTCCATCTTTAACCGGCACATTCAATGCACACCGGACCAGCACCGGAATATTCTCGAGTACCTTTATACTGCGGACACTTCGCATCGCTTTAGTATAGAGGAAAAGCGGTGACTAGGAGACTGCTTTCACGAGCGCTGCGAATCCCGCAACATCTGTAGACGCACGCCCCACAAGAAATCCATCGATACCGGTGCCAACTGCAAGTGAACGAACGTTACTGCTATCCACTGATCCGCCATACAGAATGCGTACCTTCTGGTTCGCGCGGCCGGGCATGAAATCGGTAAGTACTTTTCGTATGTAAAGAATCATTTCTCCCAAATCATCCGGTGTTATAGCTTCGAGCTCTGATTTGCCGATAGCCCATATAGGCTCGTACGCAATAACAACAGAAAGACGCTCTTTCGTAGAAAGCGATGACATAACCGCACTCAGCTGAGCACGTACGTGTTTCAAATAGTGCGCCTCCGGGTCCCGGTCGACCTCCCCAATGCAAATAATTGGGGTCATGCCGTGCGCAAGTGCGTGTCGAGCCTTCTCAGTAACTATCTCGTCTGATTCTCCACGAGCACGGCGCTCTGAGTGCCCGACGATTACATACGAAACCCCGAGGTCCCTTAAGAGCCCTGCAGTCACCTCCCCGGTCTCGGCTCCCCCCACAGTAATGGACACATCCTGAGCACCGAACTTAAGCGCCTCTTTGGTATCAGGCTTTGCGGGAGCAATGAAGCCAATATGGGGAACGGCGGGAGCAATAACAATCTCGTGATCTCCTTTACTTGCAAGGCGCTTGGCGCTCACACAGAGCGCCTTGGCCTTCGCCCTTGATTCCACGTAGGCCTTCCAGTTTCCAACGATAAGCATGGCTAAATCCTAGCACGTCGCCAAGCTTGTTCTATTCTGTGCCACATAGTAGAAGAGGCGGTCGCTGATGCGAACCGCCCCTTGGCACTACCACGGGAGCAGTACCTTCTGCGCTCTTTCAAGCGCCCTTGCCACTTCGAGTCTTTTGAACTCCCAGGCGGCAACACCCGAAGCAACCACAAGGATCCGGTCGTCGTAAAAGCAGATGATCCGAAGTGATGTTGGTCGTTCATCGTCGTAGCGCTGTCTCTTTTTGAGGAGCGCCATGTACACCTGCCACGCGTTGGGTCCATCGGGGACGGGTTCGCCCGTCCTTCCTATGTGCACGTGCTGGATATGGGCCGGGATTCTGAGTTCCATGAGCCGCATGGCGAGTGAGCGCTTCACGCCTTCGGCGGTAAGGAGTGCCGCGAGCGGCCCCGTTGAGTTGGTTTCGTCCTGCTGCTCTTGCATTAACGTTATCCCTTGGTCTATATGGATCGTCTACAGGCATTAGAGACTACCCGAACGCATTCTGCAAATTATTCCTCTCTCCAATCGACGAACTGATAGTCGCTTGAGGTCTGCGGCGTGAAGGGCGGCGGATCAGTCGCAAGGTTGCGATCATAAGCATCAATACGCGTCTGGTATCCAGCGGTACTCGTGCAACCATTGCCTATACACCATTTCGTACCAGTTCTGAGGTTGGACACCGTCGTTCCGAGAATAGTGAGGGTGGTGCGGTGCTCATAGGTTGAGCCAGGATAATGATTGCGACCAAACGCCCCGCCCTGGGCCACAAAGATTCCATTCAGAATCATGTTCTGCGGCGAGTTAGGCACCACAAGAACATTCCTCTCAGCAATTAAGGTAAGACCGTCACTCCCATCAGTTTCCTCATATACTAGATTCCCAGAAAGCATGGCATTCGGCGCGAGGCCAGTCGCCACATTGGCCGCAACGACTGTTACCTTCCCATCCACGGTTCCCTCAACCCAGACATTGTCTTCAACGAAAATAAGGCCACAGCTCTCTGGAATCGTGAGGGTACTGTAGAAGGTTTGATTTGCAATGAGTGTTCGGTCCGGCAGAAGGTCGTCACCGGAATTAATGTGCGTTGAGCTGAGTGCCGTTGTGGACGTGACACGATACACGCTTACCGTCCCGGAGGCATTAAAGATAAGTCGGTATCCGTGCCAGTAGCTAGCTGCACCCGTATTATTCGTCTGGCTAAAGCGCGGCAAGTAGCGGCCATCGGCCTGTGCTTTGGCCTTAAGGCTGGTGAAGTCCGCCGCTATTGCACCGAAATCGACCTGCGGAACAGGATACTCCCACAGATCAGGATTAGTGCCCGCTCCCCACACTCCAGGCACCGTCTGACTTGGTGTACACCCGAACGAAGTGGTGCAAAGCCATGTTGAAAGCGAGCTCGTAACGAGCGAGTTAATAGTGCCATCCATGTGAATGCCCCCATTTGAATGGAAGGGACCGGTAATAACACGGTCCGGACCTGCCCAAACACTATCGTTTAGTACATAGGAAAACTGAGCAACCGTGGGTCGAGCATAGCGTGTGGTTATGGTACGAGAAACGTCGGGGTCCTCAGTCGGTGTGCCTGTTGAGCGAATATCAATAGAGGTAAGGGCTTCGCAGGAGGTGTTTCCAACTACATCAATCTCAATGGTGCCAGTCTGCCCACCCTCGGGATCCATATACGGAATAACGTATGGCCCTGGTTGTCCGGTCCCATTCGTCAGATCGTTCGGATTGTGCGCAAGGAACCAGCGGTAATACTCTATTCCTGCCTCTGCAATAGCAGATGCGCGTGCTGCTGAGGTTGCTGTTGCTTGGCTCAGGTTTTCCGTAAGGACGAGACTGCTTAAGGCCCCAAGCACGGTCAGAAATACCGTGCCGAAGACGAGAGCAAGAACCATAAGATATCCGCGTGGTGGAGTTCGTTTCATAAAAATCATTCGTCTCGTAAGTTACGCAGGGTTGCAGAACCTTCAATGGTAAGTATGTTTGGTGCGCGGTACGGATTTATATCGACGTCAATGCGCGAGCGGACCGTACGTACGGCAGTAATGTCTACCATTCCTGTAAGTTCCGTTCCTTCGTTATTGTAATAGCGAAAGGCTGGCGTACTTGTCGCATTGCTCACCCAGGTCGCAATGGTAGAAGTGCTTTGCGTCTGTCCACTATACGATGGAGGATTTCCGCCAGCATTCGTGACAACTTGGTAGAGGGTGCCGCCTAAAACATAGAGGCGCACTCGCTCAATCGCACGGTCACTATCCGCATTGCTGTAAAACGTTACGCTCGACGTTGCTGCTGCAGCAACTGGATACGTACCATCTTCACCATACGAGGCACCTCGTAACAGGGTGAGCGATTCTCTCACACCGCGACTCGCGCTATCAACCGCAGTCGTTGCCTCAAGAAGAAACGCATTCGACCGATAGAAGTACGCAATCATAGACAGAAGTCCCACCCCTACAAGTCCCGTGAGTCCGATCACCACAAGCATCTCTATAAGAGTAAGTCCTCTCTGGACCTTACGTGCGCTCGATACGGTATCGGTGTGATGCATGACGGTTATTCTAGAATAATAACCGCTTCGGTGGTCGTGCCCGGGTCGAGCGCGTAGGGAATCGTCGATGTCGGGCTCACGAGTGTATACCCATTAAAGATGAACGTGTACACGTCCCACTCAAGCGTAAGGGGTCGTATGCCAGTCGCATCGGTGGTGTCGTCCATGACCGTCTTATAGAGCGGCGCACCGGCTCCTGTCGTACCCTTAGACTTCTCGCCGGTGAGCGTGAACGGGACGTTCGGAAACGGTACAGGACCCTCGTCAAACACGATTTCCCACATCTGCAGAGACGGCGCAAAGAGAATGTCAGAAGTAGAGAGTTGTGCTCGTAGTGCGAGGCTTGGATACGTCGATGTAGACACAGCCGTCAAATCAATCGGAAACGTCGTGAAGCCAGAACTGTTCCCTGGCAGGACAGCATCTGGAAGAGGTGCCCCGCTGCTATCAACTACGGACACAGCGAACGCTGTGTTTGCAGGGCTTGTGCCCGCAGCATCCACTGACGTCCATGCGGCGAGGTAGGTGGGGGCGGTCGTGGTTGAGCGAGCACTTCCTGAAAGTGCGAAACTTCCCGAAGCACCCGAAAGCGTGAGGCTTCCTGCGCTCACCTGCACTGAAACCATCTCCGCGAGATGTGTTACGTCCACGAACGAGTCGCTCGAGGTCGCAGCTCGTATCGGACTGTATGTCTTAATCGTAAACGATGAGAGGAGATCGATAGCAAAAGTACCTGTGGTGGTCTGGTTCTGCACAACGGTGAGGTACCCTGGGGTTGGGTTCTGGTTTGTTTCATCACGCGCATACGTTTGTGCTGATGAGTACCCATCTTTAGAGACGGAAATGCGATAGTCAGTAGAGGTTGGTGCACCAGGAAGAATCACCGACCCTGCAATGTCAGAGAACGTGGTGACGTCTACCTCGGGAATGAGGCTTGGATTCTCAATACGCACACTCGCACCCGCCACCGGAGCGCCAACCGCATCAACGACATTCACACGGAGCGTGCCTCCGCCTGCGGTTGTCTCAATCGATGGCGGCACCACGTTTGAAACGATAACGATCTCCCGCTCCTCCCCACGGAACTGATACGTTGTGGCGACCCGTACGCGCTTATAGTCGGTCGGGATGCCGTTCGTATCCGCTGCCCCGCTCCCGTCCTTCGCATCATCTACATACTGCACGAGTGTGCGTACTCCGTACGGTATGCCGTTCATGGTTGTTGTTGCGTACTGTTCAACCGGACCTGCCGGGATACCGCCGATTGTTCCAACAGAGTCGTATGTCAGAGAGCGGATGTATTCCATCTGCGTGGTTGCAATCGCCGTTGCGCCCGCCTTCGCTTTCGATGATGAAGAGATAAGTAGTGAGGCGCGCAAAAGGCCTAGGAGCCCGAGAAATACAATGAGTATGAGTGCAATGCCAATGATGACGTCAATGAGTGACGTGCCTCGAGGTGCCTTCATATAGGTATGATAGCGCACCATTGCGTGCTCTCTAGCTACTTCGACGACCTGGTTTCAATAGTTTCGATAAAAGCGCGAAGAGCTCAATGGCCTCTTGCCGCGTAACATGCATTTCGGAGTCTTCGTCCGGACCAGTCACGAACAACACTACGCCAGGAACTCCCTGCACCAGCTCTTCACTTGCGCGTACATACACATCGTTCCCTTTCTCATTCCTGAAACGGATTGATACCACCTTTCCTATCGCCATATGCAGGCAGTGTAGCGCGATTGAGGGGTTGGGACGATGGCGGAGTTTGGACCTAAGTCAATTGTCGCAGATACTCCTGTTCCTCCTTTTGAGAACGTAGTATCACTACTTTGTTTTTATGCGTTTCTACAAATTTGAGCAGTTTTGGTTTGTTCTTTCGTTCTCGTCGTATGATCTCTCGAAAAAATGTAATCTCGTCCCTAAGACCAAGTTCTGCATGTCGCTTTGGTTGAAAGAAAGCTCGGTGCATATGGTTAAGGAGTCGAACTGACAGAGGAATATCAAGAAAGACAATTGTGTCCGCAAGTGGCGCAATCTCTTCCTGAACGTTCATATATACCCCATCGGAAACCCAGGACTCGGCTTTTGTTGCTTCCATGGCCCTTTCTTTTACTTTCTCCTTAACCTCATCAATGTTCGGCGTATCATGCCTGCCCTGTCGTCCGCCGTTCTCAAACCAGAAGCGGTCGAGGTGAATATGGGGTATGGAGAGTTTCTCTGAAATCTTCGCCGCAAGAGTAGACTTCCCGCTGGCCGGTAGCCCCACAATATCGATTCGCATACCATTAAGTGTATTTAAGGAGCGGCTCTCTAGAGTCAACCTAAATCTTATCTGAAAGCGAGTAGATCGGTGTAATCATCGCCATCGCGAACACTCCCACGGCGCTTCCGATGAAGAGCATGAGTATCGGCTCAATGATAGTGGAGAGGTCTTTGGTGCGTTCCTCAACATCGTTCTCGTAGTACTGCGCGACCTGCCCGAGCATATCCGCCACTTTTCCCGTCTCCTCCCCTACCGCGATCATGTCACCCACGAAGACAGGATAGAGCTTGGCATGGTCAGTGAACGAGACAGAGAGTGTTTCACCCTTACGAACACGCTCTTCAGCTTCCTTAATCACTTTTCCAAACGAGTTGTCCCCTACCACTTCCGCAGCAATACTAAGAGCGGAAAGCATCTCAACGCCTGACGACAAGAGCGAAGACATCGCGCGAGCGGCTCTGGCACTCATAGTCTCGCGAACGAGCTCGCCAATAACCGGAACACGGAGCGCAAGGAAGAGCGTTATGCGGCCTCCAATCTTTGATTTCAAGAAGAATATAAAACCGGTAATGAAAACTACGAGCATAACGAACACGAGAATCGCATTCGCCGCCATAAAGTCTGATGCACCGATGATTACTTTCGTTGCAGTCGGCAGCTCGACGTTAAGCTCCTTGAAAGTATTCGACAAGGTCGGCACCACGAAGATCATCATGAGGATACCGATTACGATAATCGCAACGAGAATGATGGCCGGATAGATCATGGCGCCCTTCACCTTCTTCTGAAGCGTATTGGCCTTATCCATCTGGCGCGCAACAACCGCGAGCGCATCAGCCAAGGTTCCCGATTCTTCGCCTGCCTTACTCATCGCAATGAAGAGATCCGAGAAGACTTTCCGATGTCTGGCGAGTGCCTCATGGAAAGACGACCCTTTCTTCACCTCTTCCTCAAGATCCATAACGATCTTCTTCAGCGCCTTATTCTTTGTCTGTCGCTCGATAACGGAGAGCGCGCGGGTTAGCGTAAGGCCAGCAGCAATCATGGCTGCTAGATTCTTGGTAAAGGTAATCTTCTCGTCGGTCTTTACGCCGGTACCAATCGTTATCTGTGTCCATGCAGGCAAGAGTGTGCCGCTTCCCTCTTGTACAGAAACAACAACACCTCCCTCTTTCTCTACCTGCTCGTACACTGCAAAGCGAGACGGCGCATCAATAACGCGCTTCGTCTCTTCTCCTTCGGGACTTTTCGAGGTTACGCGAAATTTCATAAAAGAATCGTAGCATGCAAAACGATGTGGGCCGGATTCTCACGAGGAGAATCCGGCCCGGCGGCGATACCTACACCCCCTTCGACACGAAACCGTAGCTCTGCACCTCCTTCGGGTCGAGGTGGCCACGCACGAATGCGACGAAGAAGAACAGGGTCACTGCGCTGCTGATCACAACGACGGGACTGAAACCGAGCGCGTACGCAACGAGTGCAGCGAACATACAAATAACAAACAGACGACGCATTGTGGTCCTCCCATATCAGTCCCTGTTTGGCTCAATACCGAACAATCGGGATGATTAAGACACCTTATACTATAAGGCTCTATTCGGAAACCGCTCGCAACACCTCCTCAACCGACGTAATGCCGCGCGTGGACTTATAGAGCCCGTCCTCAAGCATCGTGAGCATGCCTTCCTTGCGAGCTTGCGCTTCAATGGCGTCGGGTGCTGCGTTGTGAAGAATGAGCTCGCGAAGCGCAGACGAAAGCATCAAGACCTCATGAATACCAATACGGCCGGAGTATCCGTCCTCACACTGAGCAGACGGTACCGGCTTGTAGAACGGAACTTTATCCATGGTTGTTCCTTCCTTCACAAGCTTCTCTTCGAGAAGAGCCTTCATAACATTGTCGAACTTATCGTCGCTAGCAACCTTGCTACGTTCCATCGCATCAAGCGCGTACTGCTCTTTGCCGTCACAGAGTCTGCGCACAAGACGCTGACCCATAACCATGCGGAGCGTTGAGACCAAGAGGAATGGTTCCACACCCATGTCCATAAGTCGTGGGATAGCGCCTGCAGCGGAATTCGTGTGAATGGTTGAGAGTACGAGGTGTCCCGTAAGTGCGGCGTTAATCGCAAGAGATGCTGTCTCCGCATCACGAATCTCTCCCACCATGATGATGTTTGGGTCCTGGCGAAGGAGGGCACGAAGACCGTTCGCGAACGTAAACCCTATGGCTGGGTTCACCTGTGTCTGATTCACGCGCTTCATCTGGTACTCGATCGGGTCCTCAACGGTAGAAATGTTTACGTCCGGCGTATTCAAAATATCGAGGATGGTATAGAGGGTCGTGGTCTTTCCGGAACCAGTCGGTCCGGAAATCAAAATGATACCCGTAGTCTGTTTCATAGACTGATGCACCCGCTCAAGCCCCGAGCCATGGAACCCGAGCACATCGAGGGTAAATCCTTCGCCGGTCTCCCTCAACAAACGCATAACGATCTTCTCGCCGTAGTAGGTCGGGAGAAGTGACACGCGGAAGGACACCTTGTCCGCTTCAGTCTCCATCTTGAAGCGTCCGTCCTGCGGAAGACGCTTCTCATCGAGCTTCAAATTCGCAAGCACCTTGATGCGCGCGGTGATGCCGGGGGCGGCAGTGCGCGGCAACGTCATCGCGTCGTGCAAGACCCCGTCGATGCGGTACCGCACGAGTACCTCTGTCTCCATGGGCTCGATATGAATGTCGGATGCCTTTTGGATGATGGCGTGACGAAGCAACGTATCAACAATGCGTACAATCGGCAGGTCCTCGGCCATCTTCTTGAGATCCTCGCCTGATGCCTCGTCTCCAGACTGTCCGTCCTTTATTAGGTTAATGCGGCCCGCTTCCGTGGTGATGAGGTCGCCGAACTCTTCCTTTAAAGACTTCTGGTACTGCAGCAGTACATTCTTCAAAGACTCGTCGTCTGTTAGGCGCGGAAGAATCTTTAGTCCTGTGGTCTTTCGGACCGAATCGATAGAGGGAAGATCCTCAGTATCAAGCATCGCTACCTCGAGCGAGTTTCCGTCCTTCTTAAACGCAACAATGGAGTGAGTACGTGCAATTGGTTCTGGAATCAAAGAGAGGACGTTCAAGTCGATCTTCTTGTCCTTCAAGTTAACGAACGGGATGCCGAGCACGTATGCCTTAATGCGACGAAGGCTATCGCTTGAGAGAAGTCCCTGCGCAATCAATATGTCGCCAATGGATTGCTTCTTCCGTTTCGCTTCTTCGTCTGCAGCATCGACATCCTTTCGAGACACGAGTCCGGAGTCGAGGATAAATTCTTTGAGTTCGCTTTCAGAGACCTGCATGCTGTTTGTGTGTAAAGTATAGCGCGCCGCGAGATGAATCGCGGCGCGCATATGGTTTATGTCGGGGAAAGAATCAGTCGTCGTTCTTGAGTGGATGCGGCCAAAACACCACAAAGCCTATCCTCTCAACCTTCTCTCCCTCAGAAGATTCATGTTCACCTGTGAACTTCTTGAAGGTGTACCCGTCCGCCATGAAAAGCCGCTCGGCGTGTAGGAGCACGCTCCCGGCTTCAGGATACTCAGCGGGCAGGAGAATGGTCGTCGAGAAATTGCCTTGAGAAGCTTCCAGGTCGATTCTCTCAAGCCACGTCCCCTCATATGCTCGGCGCACCGTAACCTCGATACTTGTCGAAGCTTCAGGCTTCTGGGTGGGATCGAATATTCTGAAGACATCTTCGGCGCTTGCCTGCGCAAGTGCTCCCAACGCCTTGTATCCACTACTCTCTGCACGGTTCATCAGAACCTCCATAGTTAATCCTCGGCTACAGTAGCGCTCCCGGCACATTGACGCAACACCTATATATGGTATCTTCTCCCTATCTGGAATGTCCGCCCCCGCGGGCATTTATTTTTAGGAATCCAGAGATACGTGCGAAAATAGAATAATAGAGTGCGAACAACTAAATACAGGACCTATGTTGGATCTTAAGACAATCAATTCAGTGCTCGGAGAGTTCGAGGAGCGCGGTATCACCAAGGAAACCATGGTGGACGCTATCGAGCAGGCCATGGCAACGGCCTATAAGAAGGAATACGGAAAGCGCGGCCAGGTGGTACGCGGCATGCTCGATATGGATTCGGGTACCGTTACCTTCGAGCAGGTAAAGACTATCGTGGACGACACGATGGTGCGTTTCCCTGAGGAGGGTGAAGAGGTAAACGACCTTCCGGCGCATCACCCGCACTTTGACCGCGAGGAAGAGGTCGCTGAAGGCGAACTCCCCCGCTACGACGCGGAGAAGCACATTCTTCTTGAGGACGCGAAGCGTATCAAGCGCACTGCAGAGCTTGGCGAGGAGATCATCTTCCCGCTCGAGCCACAGGACGACTTCGGTCGCATTGCAGCACAGACGGCGAAGCAGGTTGTTATTCAAAAGATCCGCGAGGCTGAGAAGCTTTCTATCCTCGACGAATTTGGACACAAGAAGGGCGAGATTGTCACGGGTGTCGTGCAGCGCGCTGAACGCGGCGCAATCTTCGTCGACCTCGGACGGGCAACGGGCATCATTCCCTACGAGGAGCAGATCCCCGGCGAGCGCTACCGTCCAGGAGAGCGCATTAGCGCGTACCTCTACGCGGTAGACGAAGGATTCCGTGGCGTATATCTCCGCCTTTCCCGTTCCCATCCTCGCTTCCTTACCCGTCTCTTTGAGATGGAGGTGCCAGAGCTCGCAGCGGGCGCTATTGAGATCAAGGGCCTCGCCCGCGAACCCGGCAGCCGCACCAAGATTGCAATTGCATCGAACGATCCGCACGTAGATCCCGTTGGATCACTCGTTGGCCAGCGCGGCGTTCGCGTCTCGACCGTTATGGCAGCACTTGGTGGCGAGCGCATCGACATCATCGAATGGTCCGAGGTCCAGGCGGCCTACATTAAGGAGTCTCTTTCTCCTGCAACCATCATCGAAGTTGTTCTCGACGAGGAAGGACACCGTGCGAGCGTTACCGTTACCGAGGACCAGCAGTCTCTTGCTATCGGTCGCGGCGGCCAGAATGTTCGCCTCGCAGCGAAGCTCACCGGCTGGAACATCGACATCATGGCCGTTGGCGGCACAAACGTCGCTGAGAGCGAAGCACCGGTTGAGATTGCTGAAGGCGCGTCCGACGAATCCGTAGCAGCACTTGAGGAGGCTGAGGACATGGATCCAGCGGTAGCTGCAGGTATCGACCCAACCGAGACCGAGTCTCTTATCACGGAGGATGCCCAGACTGACAGCGCACTCACCGTTGAAGACGAGACCACCCTTACGGACAACGGTTCCGTTGCTGACGCTGAAGAAGCGCGCGATGAATCTGCGGCATAGTACTCTGTATTCTATGAACCTTCTTCACGACATCGCTCCGGGCACGAAGGACGAGATGAATGTAGTCATCGAGATTCCTCGCGGCTCGCACAACAAGTATGAGATAGACAAGGAGACGGGTATCATTGCGCTCGACCGCGTACTGCACACCGCGCAGACCTACCCGTTTGATTACGGCTTCGTGCCGCAGACACTGTGGGACGATGGTGATGCGCTTGATGTTGTTCTCCTCACCACCAATCCTCTTCTTCCCGGCATCTTGGTTCGCGCACGCCCTATCGCAACCCTTCCTATGGTTGATGGCGGCGACTCAGACGAGAAGATTCTCGCCGTACCAATTGCAGATCCACGCTTTGCTGATGTGCACGACCTCAGTGACGTGAACAAGCACACGCTCAAGGAGATCGCGCACTTCTTCGAGACGTACAAGAAGATACAGAACAAGGAAGTGTCTCTTGGTGCCTGGGCTGACAAGGCAGCCGCACAAGCAGCATTCGATCGCTCCGTAGCGATGTATCAGGAGAAGAAATCAGCATAACTAGCGCTTTCAGAAAACCCGAGTCTCAATGGAGACCCGGGTTTTCTCGTATCCCCACCAGATAGCCACCCAACCCTTCTTTCCCCTATACTTAGGGCACACCTAATCAATCATCTATGGAACAAGCACCAGATCAGAATATGAACCCAGGGAGCGTTACTCCTCCGCCGGCAGCAGCACCTATGGCAGACGCGCCAAAGAATCCTGCCGCATTTGGTTCAGTCCTCGGCATCATTCTAATCGTCGCGATTCTTGTTGCTGGCGCGTTCTATGTCTGGAACGAGCGTCTCGGCACGAGCGAGATGCCCGAGAATGGCGTTCGTGGCGAAGTCCTTCCTGACGGCTCTATGCCGACCGTTGAAGGTGCTGCAGACATTGAAGAGGGCGAGAACGGCCCGGTACCGCAGTAGTTACATACCAGGAGTAAGCAAAAGTCCCGCCACATGCGGGACTTTTGCTATACAGTCGAACACTGCATCTGGATCGGTTAGCGGTATACTAGGCCACAGCATCACGAGATTCGTGACTGCCCTAAGCATTCCTACTACCTATGAGAATATCAATTCTAGCGTTGCTCTTCCTTAGCCTTATTGTCTCGGGCGGAAGTGCACATGCACAGGACATAGTTCCTGGCACAACCACCGTTCCTTCTGTAGACACTCCAACAAGGACACAACAGGAGAAGCCACCACTTAAGGAACGACTCAAGGGTGCGCAGGACCAGTTTCTCCAGCACCAAAACCAAGTGAAGGCTCGAGTGTCAGAGGTTAAAGACTCGGTCCCAGTAAAAGTAGAAGGTATTAAAGCCGAGGTTATGGAGCGACGCGAGGCGATGAAGAATATGATTTCCGAACGCCGCGCGCTTCAGGGCATGAAGCCTGAGGAACGAAAAGAGGCCGTGCAAACTCACATTGAGGAGCGCAAGGGATTCCTCATAGAGAAGCGTGCTGCATTTGCCTCAAGTACCGAGGAGCGCCGAGAGAAATTCTCTTCGAAGCTTGGAGAGAGCGCAGTCGTGAGCTTCAACAATGCAGTACAGCTTATGAATGCCATGATCCTACGTCTTTCAGGCATAGCAGACAGAATTGATGCACGTATAGATGTGCTTGCCGCAGACGGAATCGACGTCGGCGACGCTGAAGTAGCACTGGCGTCTGCGCGCACGAATATTAGTGAGGCAGAAGCCGCCATAGCTTCGCTTTCAGATGCGATATCTGATGCACTCGCGAGTGAAACGCCGCGCGAGTCCTTTCAGGCAACGCGCGCGCTTGCTCAAACAGCAAAGGCTGCAATTCGCTCGGCACACGAAGCGCTGAGAAGCGCGGTGCAAGCATTGCCAAAGCCGGGTACAGAAACAGGAACCTAATTGAACATACGTATGGACCAGACACCAGAATCCCCTGTCGTTAACGTATTAGAGCCACAGAAGACCTCGTGGGTCGCACTCGGCGGCCTTGTTGTTGTGCTTCTTGCGGTTGCTGGCGGCGCCTACTACCTCTCAAGCACTATGCCTTCTACAGAGAGCATTGAAGCCCAGGTAGAAGCCCTCGAGACTCAGAGCGAGTCAACAAACCCTGAAGCAATCGAGGCAGATATCGCAGCACAAAGCCCCGAAGCGTTTGAGGAAGACTTCGATGCCGCATTCGCGGAACTCGACGCGTCTCTCGCAGAGTAGAACCAAGAAGTAGAGAAAGCGCCTCGTATTCCGGGGCGCTTTCTCTTATGTCACGAGCTTTGGTACTATGACTCTACTATGGAACACCGAACTACAAACCCCCGTGCGATGCTTGTGCCGATGGTCGTGGAGAAGACGCAGTTCGGTGAGCGTGGCTACGACATCTACTCGCGTCTCCTCAAGGACCGCATTGTGTTTCTTGGTGGCGGCATCGACGACGACATGGCCAACCTCATCATCGCCCAGCTTCTTTTCCTCGAGTCTGAGGACCCGAAGAAGGACATCTCGCTTTATGTGAACTCTCCTGGTGGCTCGGTGACCGCAGGTCTCGCAATCCTCGACACCATGAACCACGTGAAGCCTGACGTCTCCACCGTCTGTGTTGGTATGGCTGCTTCCGCTGCTGCAGTTATTCTCGCTGCCGGTGCCAAGGGCAAGCGCTATGCCCTTCCGAACGCTGAGGTTATGATCCACCAGCCATGGGGCGGTGCACAGGGCCAAGCGACCGACATTGAGATTACCGCGAAGCACATCCTGCTTACGCGCGACCGACTCAACAAGATTCTTGCGAAGTCGACCGGGCAGCCACTCGCGAAGATTGAGAAGGATGTTGATCGCGATTACTTCATGATGGCAGAGGACGCGAAGAAGTACGGACTCGTAGACCAGGTCTACAAGAGCAAGTAGTTGCCCACTTTCGCTATCAGTGGTTAAGTGAGTACGGCTTGTTCGCTGTGAGCAGCTTTTCAGTGTCCGGACGGACTCAAAGGGATGGATGTCCCAGAAAGAGGATGAAGTGACTACGATTATTGAGCGTTTCCATGTGAATCGCAAACTATTCGATGATTTGCCCTGGCTATGGGCTATAACACCCTCCTGCGATTTTGGACTAAAAATTGCAGTGCGTGCCTTCAACCCTGCCGATCTTACTCGTCCTGCGGACGAAAGATTCACTTGGTGGATTAAGACTAGAATGCAGAATCTTAGGGAGTGTGTGCTCGCGGTCGAACACGATCCGAGCCGAAACTTGGCCGCTGACATTGAGTACACTGTGGCCCTGATCGCCGGACTAGAAATTCAGTTCCTCGTTCTTGATGACCGGACCGACTTCACGAGGAAGCTCATCGTCTATCGTCCTCCTATTTCGGAACCGTCGCTGGCTGATCTATGTGTGAACATGGCTCAATCGTCATAAGGGGCACTCCTCCGGCCCGGCCAGAAATGGTCGGGTCGTTCGATTTGCGAAACTCGCAAAAAGTGTTATTTTATAAGGGTTCTGGGGAATTCTTATACGCAGAAACGGCTGAAATGCTGCATTCCCGAACCTAATTTGCTTGCAAACCCCTTTGCGTACGCGTGAAGGGATCCATCCACCGGTATGTCCATAAAGATAGTCTTGAGTCTTCTCGCCCTTTCAGGTCTCGCCGGTATCGTGCTCGGGTACGTGCTTCGTCTCTTAATTGCGCTCGGCCAGCGTGGCTCGTTGGAGCTTGAAGTGAAGCAGAAGATGCTCGAAGCCAAAGAGCGCGCAAGCCGCGTGCTTGAGGATGCCGAAGATCGCGCCAAGAAGCTCGAGGGTGAGCGCATGCATCCCCTTAAGGAACGTGAGGAGAAGCTCGCGAAAGCTGCGGACCGTATAAACAAGCGTGAGGAGTTCCTCGACGAGCGTGAACGCGCACTCGCAACTGAAGCAGATGATGTAAAGAACCGTGAGAACGAAGTCGCAAACCTAAAGCGTGACGCTGAGAAGCTCCGTGACGAACGACGCCAGGAACTTGCTCGTATCTCACATCTGTCAGAGAAGGATGCAAAAGCCATGCTTCTCAAAGACCTCGAAGATAGCCATGAGGAAAGCGTGCTCGCACGACTTCAGAAGCTCGAGGCACACGGTCGAGAGCAGCTAGAAGCAAAGGGACGCGCCATTCTCCTCTCAGTTATTCATCGCATGGGCGCAGCCGTTAACAGCGAGGTTATGACGCTGTCCGTACAGATTCCTTCAGAGGAAGTGAAGGGCAAGATTATCGGGAAGGAAGGTCGCAACATTAAGGCCTTTGAGCGAGCTACTGGTGTTGATGTCATCATCGACGACGCACCAGACAAGATAACGCTCTCATCGTTCGATCCACTGCGTCGCCACACTGCAAAGCTCGCACTCGAGAACCTCATTGCAGACGGTCGTATCCAGCCTGCGAAGATCGAAGAGGCTGTTGAGAAGGCAAAGGCAGAGATCGCAGAGATGGTTAAGCAAAAAGGCGAAGAAGCAGCATACGAGGTTGGTGTTATCGGCCTTGATCCGCGCCTCATTGCCCTTCTTGGGCGCCTTAACTTCCGCACAAGCTACGGCCAGAACGTACTTCAGCACTCTATTGAGATGGCGCACATCGCTGGCATGCTCGCTGCAGAGCTCGGTGCGAACGTAGAGGTCGCAAAAGCTGGAGCGCTTCTTCACGACATCGGAAAGGCCGTTGATCACGAACTCGAAGGCACCCACGTCGAGATCGGACGCCGTATTCTCGAGAAGTTTGGCGTTGATATAGCGGTTATTCAGGCGATGCAGTCTCATCATGAGGAGTATCCGTACGAGACAACAGAGTCCATGATTGTGCAGGTGGCAGACGCAATCTCTGCAGGGCGCCCTGGAGCGCGTCGTGATACCGTAGAGCGATATCTTGAGCGTTTAGGCGACTTGGAGCGGATTGCGCGAGGGTATGAGGGCGTCGAAAAGGTATACGCTATCTCTGCCGGACGTGAAATACGCATCTTCGTAAACCCAGGAAAGGTTACGGACCTCGCGATGCACCGCATGGCGCGCGATATTGCTGAGCGCGTGCAGAAGGAGCTGAAATATCCGGGAGAAATCAAGGTGAATGTGATTCGAGAGAACCGCGTCGTCGAGTTTGCACGGTAAATCTCACACAGAAATCCCGTCATTTCTTCGGAGGTGACGGGATTTCACCTTATCCCCTTATAAAATCAAGCCCTATTGCGTTAAATGGCTCATTTCCTATACTTCTCAGGTAGCCCTCCCGTAGGGCTTTACCAAAGCCCTACCAGGGAATAACCCTAATTACGATCATGAACAAAGCAGACATCGCAGCAAAGGTGCAGGACGTACTCGGCGGCACAAAGGCTGACGCAGAGCGCGCAGTTGAGTGTGTCATCGGTTGCATCACTGACGGCCTCAAGGGAGGCGACGAAGTATCAATCGCTGGCCTCGGCATCTTCAGCGCGAAGGCTCGCCCAGCACGCACCGGACGCAATCCACGCACTGGCGAGACTATCAAGATCGCAGCTACTCGTACTCCGAAGTTCCGTGCAGCTAAGGCACTCAAGGACGCGGTTAAGTAGTTAGACTGTTTGTTATAGAAAGGCCCCGCTTCTGCGGGGTTTTTCTATAACTCTGTACTCAGGTACTTTGCGCTTCCCTACTTGAAAAACAAACGAATGTTTTAATGTACCGTCTCTGGTGGATGTGCACGCACTAATTCCAAAAATGCTGAGACCTTAGACTGGTCAAGCTGCATGTCTTCTGGGGTGCGCGCCGGGTCTTCGATGTATGCACGGAAACGACTTGCAAGAGAGTCTCCAGGTGCCTTCTCTTTGACCCAGGAATCTAGTGGGGACTGCGCATTAGGAAACGCAGCGGTAGCAAGGAGTATCTGGGCTTTCATAATGCTCTTGAAGTCAGTAAGCGGTAGTATGCCCTGTCCCGATTCTATTACCCTTTCATACGAATGCGTGGGTTCAGGTGATCGGAACTGTCCTTCAGGTGAGAAATCCATAAGAAAAGTATACCGCTTCTCTATACCTCCTAATGCTGCTCTGTACCCGTAACGCAAAAGCAGGCTCCAGAGAGCCTGCTTTTGTTTCCTTTCTTGCAGTACTAGAGAGCGTCTATTGCCTCGTCTGCGAGGTCCTGTGCCTCTTCAGCGAAGTCTATAGCGTCTTCATAGTCTTCGTCATCAAGGGCGTCTTCTGCGTCATTGAGTGCGTCCTCAGCTTCGTCCAGAAGATCTTCTGCCTCGTTTATTCTTGAGCTTGAGCTATTTGAGTCATCAATCTCATCCTGCGCGTCGTTGATCGCTTCCTGCGCATCATCGATAGCGTCTTCTGCATCAGATTCGTCGTCATCACTGTTGCTGCTTGAACCTATTTCGTCGAGTGCTTCGTCAATAAGATCTTCAGCTTCGTCTGCTAGATCCATGGCTTCCTCGTAGTCCTCATCATCGAGAGCGTCCTCTGCCTCGCTTATGAGGTCCTCTGCTTCGTCGAGGAGGTCTTCAGCATCGTCAGTGTCTTCGCCATCATCATTTGCAGCATCGACCTCGTCCCTTGCGTCGTCGAGCGCATCATTTGCCTCGTCGATAGCGTCTTCAGCGTCTCCTTCGTCGGCATCGTTGTTGTCATCGTTGTCATCATCATTTCCACTGCCGTCGATCTCATCGAGAGCATCATCTATAAGATCAAGGGCCTCGTCCGCGAGCTCGTTTGCATCGCTATAATCCTCGTCAACGAATGCGTAGAGCGCAAGCGTGACCTTCTTATCTGCGTTAACGAGGAGTGCCTTTGAGTCTCCAACCTCATCGCCTTCGTCTTTGGCGTTTTCATAATCATCCATCGCGTCCTCATGTGCGTCACGCGCATCAAGAATTGCGCTCCGTGCCTCAGTCTGCGCGGTGGAGGTTGGCTTTGGTGTCGGAATAACAGGCGTAGTTAGTTGTGGAGCGGGTACCGTTGGCTTCGGGACCGCTGGCGACGTGAGTACGATGTACTTCGCGCGCGAGACCGGACCGAAGGTTCCTGTTGCAGGACTAATCCCGTTTGCAGTCTGCCACTTCTGGACTGCCGCTACGGTCTTCGTCTGGTACTGGTTTGTCTCATATCCCTTTGAGCCGACACCTGATGTCGAAATCGTAAAACCATTTGCGTTCAGGTACTGCTGGAGGCAACGTACCGCCTCGCTCTCGACACCGAGTTCAAGATTGCTTGTAAAGGTACAGGTCGCAGCGCGCGCTTGTGCTGGAATCATGAGCGTACTTGCAACGAGCATCATGCCGAGCACGATAAATGCTGCAGCGCTCTTTTGGATAGTGGTGATATTCATACGTACTAAGATCAGTGGTAAACGTGCCGCGTCGTACGCGATGTACGATCGTATGTATTAAAGATAGCATGTGGGTATCTGTGGAATGTGTGACGGAGATACAGAAAAGAGCGCCATGCGGCGCTCTTTTCTTTTGGTGCGGGATAGGAGAATCGGACTCCTGCTCTCAGTTTGGAAAACTGATGTTCTACCATTAAACTAATCCCGCTTCGGCTCGAGAATACCATATTCTAGAGCCCTCTGTCTTCTTCCTAGTCGGGGTGCGGAGAATCGAACTCCGTCAACTACTTCCCAAAAGTAGCGTACTACCGGTATACGACACCCCGAGCGAACGATAGGATGCGCAGCAGCACATCCCGACAGGAATACCTTCTCATGAATCTCCTGTCTTCGCTATCCTAACAGATTTATATGATTTGCGGCAGAGAGCCTCAGAATCTCTTTAAGTTAGGTCTATGGGGGTCTCTTATTTTGTGGATACATGTCGAATAGCTTCATGTCTCTCAACACAGAGGTCTTTGAGAGAGACTTATATAAAACCTAGCAAACGTAAGGGTATTTTTAGGACTATGAAGATTTCTTTAGGTTTGTCCTATGTCCTTTATCCCCAGTATCAACAGACTTATCCCCCTTTGTCCCAAAAGCAAAAGACAGCCGATTGGGCTGTCTTTTGCTTTCTCACGCTTGGTGCGGATAGGGAGAATCGAACTCCCGCTATATCATTGGCAACGATATGTTCTACCACTAAACTATATCCGCGCTGGGTTTTATACTCTCATAATACGCGCTATTCATCAATTCCCCTGGCATCAGGGATATCCACGCTAGAACCTTAGCCTTGAAATAGGCACTTGATACAGTAATCAAACAGACACCGTGCGAGAGACGTCGTGTCTTGTGGCGACCATTGATTGTTGTTGTTTTGGTGAAATTCTCCTCAGGCAGACCAGTGGCGGCCACCCAGTATCTCCGACACTGATCATCATTTAAGTCAGGATAGATGAGTATTTGTGCCCTTACCCTTTCCATAGGTATTCGGCAAACATGTAAGACAAAGAACACATAAAGCCTAATCATTTCAGAGTCTGTGTTCGTAAGCCTTACGACAGATTTGCCAAGCTTCGTGCCTTCGCCCCAATACAGCATTATGCCTGCTATGAATAGCGGGTTGTATTTTAGGACCTCGAATTCTTCAGTAGCTACCTTTCTCGCTTCATCGTACGCAAGCTCAAGATTCTTTCCACGCGTTTTGTTCAAAGTCCTAATTCTTAGAGTGTGTTGGACTCGAGCCGCTTCGGAAAGTTTGTCTCGTATTTTTTCAGACCAATCCTCTTTCCCGAACCATCCAGACAGGGTACTTCGCGGTACTTCAAGAATCTCGATAATTTCTTTATAACTCTTACCCGAAAGCCTTAGGTGCCTCGCGGCTTCTTTATCAGTACGCATTCTATAATGATACTCCTCGGAAGTTCGACTTTCGAAAAACTTAGCGAAAGTTGTGTAACTTGTGGGGATTACAGAGCGTACTCCGACGGAACGAACGAGATGTCCTTCAGTCTGCCAGCTCCCGAAACGAGAACCTCACGCGGGAGCGCGTGCATATTGAAGTTACTTGCCATAGAGAATCCATAGGCACCGGCGTTCCGTATAACAAGAACATCATCCAGTTCTGGACGGATCATCATACGATCGACAGCAAAGAGGTCTCCTGATTCACACACGTTGCCTGCGATCGTTATGGGAGTCTTGGGACCACGAGTGCGAGAGAGGTTCTCGATAGGATGATATGAGCCGTACATGGCATGTCGTATCAACTGATTGAACCCGGAGTTAACACCAACGAACTGATGTTTGTTTGTTTTCTTTTGATCTACTACTGACACGAGCAAAGAACCGCTCTCAGCCACAATGAATCTGCCGGGCTCCATAGCAAACGACACATCACGTCCCATAGATTCCTTGAAGGCGCTGGTGAGAATCTTGAACTCCTTCCCTACCCTCTTCAAATCAAGCTGACTTTCCTCCGGCGCGTACGATATGCCGAGCCCTCCGCCGAAATCAATGTGTGTAAGGTTCGGAAATCTCTTAGCCGTTTGTAAGAGCACACGCACTGACTTGAGGAACACTGTCGCATCAAGGACATTCGATCCAATGTGCTGCTGTATCCCCACAACCCTAAGGCCGTAGGTGTCTGTAATCCGCAGTGCCTCCGGAATATCCTCAAGTGTTATGCCAAATTTGCTATGCGGACCGCCTGTTATTACGTGCGCATGGTGCCCCGCACCAATACCCTGATTAAGACGCAGGGATACTTCCCTGCCGAGCGCTTTCCTACCCCACGTCTCAATCTGCGTAAGTGAATCAAGATGTATGCGGGCGCCTGAAGACGCTGCACTCGCTAGTTCTCTTTCCGTTAAACTCGCACACGTAAAGCTCGTATCTTTCGCTTTGAACCCCGCATGCTTTGCGAGCGCGAGTTCTCCAAGACTTACGGCCTCTGCTCCTATTCCTTGCTTGCGGATAATCCTCAGAATCTCAGGATTGCTGTTCGCCTTCATGGCGTAATGGATCGCGACGTTCGGGAAGTGTCGCCAGAGCTTCTGACACTGTGCCTCTATAACCTGCTGCTCATAGACATAGACTGGAGTCCCGTATGTCTGCGCCGCCTTATGTAGTACCTCTCTTCCCTTTTTCATGATGTGCGCCCGGAGGGAATCGAACCCCCGACCCTCTGTTCCGAAGACAGATGCTCTATCCACTGAGCTACGGGCGCGCTTAAGTGATACTACCTGGAAGCTAGGAGAATGACCATCAGCGTACTAGTATTTTCCTTATGAAGTTCCCTGTTCCCCTTGAAGTTACACGTGTAACAACTGCACTCCAGGACGCTGGATACGAGGCCTACCTTGTCGGTGGCTGCGTCCGGGACCTCCTTTTAGACCGTACCCCTAAGGACTGGGATGTAACCACGAACGCAAAGCCCGAGCAGATCCAGGCAGTCTTCCCTGAATCCTTCTACGAGAACGACTTCGGAACCGTAGGAGTGAAGACCGGGAGCGAGGACCAGACGCTCGCAATTATTGAGGTAACCCCCTACCGCACCGAAACTGGGTACTCCGACAAGCGTCGCCCCGACGCTGTATCGTTTGGGGATAACTTAGAAGAGGATCTCGCACGTCGCGACTTCACCATTAACGCCATTGCCCTTGATCCTTCTAAAGGACAGTTGATAGACCCTTATCAAGGACAAAAGGACATTGAGGCCCGTGTCTTAAGGACAGTTGGTGTACCTGCTGACCGGTTTGAGGAGGACGCTCTGCGTCTTATGCGTGCTGTGCGACTCGTAGCAGAGCTCGAGTTCGCACTCGACACTGATACTGCTGCCGCTATTAAGGAGAAAGGTTCGAACTTGGCGCACATTTCACGTGAAAGGATCAGGGACGAGTTTGTTCGCATCCTGAACTCAAACCAGCCTATGATGGCGCTGGTATTGGCTCAGCAACTTGAGATACTTAGCTATATCGCACCTGACCTCTCCCGAGGTGTGGGTATCGACCAGAATCAGGCCCATAGCTACGACGTTTTTGGGCACCTTATGCGTGCTCTCCAGCATGCTGCAGATAAGGGCTGGGGGCCAGATATACGCCTTGCAGCAGTATTCCATGACGTATCTAAGCCAGAAACTAGGCGCTGGTCTGACGAGAAGAATGACTGGACCTTCCATGGGCACGAAGTGGTTGGTTCACGTGTAACCCGAAAGGCCCTTGAAGACCTTAAGTTTTCACGTGAAACTATCGAAAGAGTGAGCAAATTGGTTCGTTGGCACATGTTCTTCTCAGATCCTGACCAGATTACCCTTTCGGCCGTTCGCCGTATGATTAGGAACGTTGGGGAGGAAAATATCTATGATCTCCTCAATCTCCGTATTTGTGACCGTATTGGAACAGGGAGGCCGAAAGAACAGCCATTCCGCTTCCGCAGATATAAGGCCATGGTTGAGGAGGCCCTTCGCGATCCGATATCCGTAGGCATGCTTAAGACTGACGGTTCACGGATAATGGAGAAGTTCCACGTGCAACCGGGTCCAAAGATAGGTTTTGCCCTCCACGCGCTCCTTGAGGAGGTTCTTGAGGACCCAAAGAGGAATACTGAGGAATACCTGGACACCCGGACTGTAGAGCTTCTGGCGCTGCCTGAGGCAGATCTTAAGGCGCTAGGGGAGTCAGGCAAGAAGAGGAGGGAAGAGGAGGAGGAACGGGAAATCCAGGAAATACTTGAAAAGCACCACGTTGGGTAGGTTTTCACGTGGAACACGCTTAAAACTAGATTAAAGCCCGTATATACGGGCTTTAATGCTGTTTCATGTGAAATATGACCATATAGCAGAAGACCGCCTGGGAAGGCGGTCTCTTCTGTAATGCGTCCAAGGCGGCGGGAAAGGTTGGGGAAGGGGCTTTGGATGGTTCCCGCCAAGAGAGTATGGACATAACAGGACAAACGAACTGATGATTTGTGCTTTTCACGTGGAACTAGTTTATGCCGGACCCGGTCGATATGTGGAGGATACGCCTCGTCGTCGGTCAGCTATAACACGTCACACGCTACTTGCACCTGATGAAGTGAACAAAGAGCTCGCAAAGAACATCGCCACCCTTAAGGGGTGGCGTATCTCTCGCGAGCTTTGCCCAACCCCCTCAGGTCTTTATAGATAGTACTCTTCTATAGGACAGAGTAAAGGACAACTCTGTGGATAGAGTGGATAACTTGTCTTTTATAATGTCCTTTAGAGCGTAATGGACACAGGGCAGTGGTCAGAACCGTATATATCAGCGTGTATCTCAGCGCCCTTAACTTTTGCTGAGAATTTCTTTGAGGCGAATATGTAATCGATTCGCCAGCCTACATTGCGATCACGCGCCATCCGAAACGGGCTCCACCAGGAGTAGTGGCCGTTGCCTTCGGTGAACATTCGGAACGTATCGATGAATCCTGCTTCCTGGATCTGATCAATACCTGCTCGCTCTTCCTTGGTATATCCGTGCCCGCCCTCGTTTGCCTTAGGGTTTGCGAGATCGTCTGGCGTATGTGCGACGTTCAAATCCCCGCAGAAAATAACAGGTTTCTCCTCTTCGAGACGCTTCATATAGGTTAGGAAAGCAGGGTCCCACTTTTCGTGGCGAAGACTGAGACGGGATAGGTCTTCCTTGGAGTTCGGAGTGTAGACCGACACAACCCAGAACTGGCCCATATCTGCAGCGATAATACGGCCCTCCTCGTTCGGGTCTCCGTACTCGTCGTCAGAAAGGCCGTATTCCTTGGCTATATCTTCGGGCATACCAAAAAGCACATCCTCGGGAATCTGCTTGGTGAATATGGCAGTTCCGCTGTAGCCCTTTCGATTCTTTGCTGAATGCCAGTATTCCTCATATCCCATGAGATCAACAGGGGATTGGTGCTGCTCAGCTTTGGTTTCCTGGAGACAGATGATGTCTGGCTTTAATTGCTTTATAAACGGCTCAAACAGGCCCTTCTTGTGAACGGCTCGGATGCCATTTACGTTCCAAGAAACGATTCTCATGCGGGTATTGTATACCGTTAGAGTTCGATCCCTACTCTGCCAGCTACTGATATAAAAAGATAACGCCCAGGAACGAAGTTCCTGGGCGGCACCGTCCTGATTCGGATTTCACCAGTACCATCATAGGGATTCCTACCCTAGGCCTTTTAGTGTCAGAACACCTGCTCTTGCTGGATTAGGTGCGTCCAGCTCACCCTGTATTCCTTCCCATGGCCGGGACTACCATATCGGGAAGACCCCACTGTTTCACCGCCGCTCCGTGTGGACGAGTTAGTCGGCCTGAGTACAGTAGCATATAGTGTAATTCTGTCAACCCCTATTTAAGTAAGTTCCAACATCGTCCCAGACTGCCAGCAATATTTCCATGCTAGATTCATGATATGGATATTCCCCTGCAATCTATACTTCTAATAGTACTAATTGTCGCAGTGCCGCTACTGCTCTCCGGAGCTCTTATATACGGCCATATAAAAGAGGGAAGAATAATGGGTGCCGCCCATTTCCCATTCCTTCAATCATGGACCAAGTCATTTTGGTATTCGACTGGGATGCCGAAGTATGTGAGTAGAAAACACGAGCCCTTAGAGTTTTGGTTCGGATTCATCCTCCGAATGATCCCGCTTATAGGGATGTTGCTGCTACTAATGCTGATGGGCGTTAGTGCAGTACTCGGAGTGACCTTCTACGAACTTATAGATTTGCTTTTTTAAAAAGGTTCCAACATCGTCCCAGACTGCCAACTATCCTCGCTTCGAATGGAACTTCTTATGCACCTCTCGTAGATGCGAGTCTGTAACGTGAGTGTAGATCTGCGTCGTATTGATAGATGCGTGGCCAAGGAGCGCCTGAACGGAGCGAATGTCCGCACCATTTGAGAGGAGATCGGTGGCAAACGAGTGTCGCATAACGTGCGGAGTCACTTTCTTCGTGATGCCGGCCTTCGTGGCATAGGTCTTAATGAGAAGCTCTATGGAGCGGGGAGTAAGGCGGGTAGGGATTCTCTTCTTGGTCTCAGACTTTCTGGCTGTACTAACGAACAATGCTGGCTCCATATCCGTACGAGCCTTTAGATAGGCTCTCGTAGCGGCCTTGGCAGCGTCTGAGAGGAATACGACACGCACCTTGTCGCCCTTTCCGCGGATAGGGAAGTCATCACGGGAAAGATCGAGGTCTGAATCAAGCGAACATAGTTCTGAAACACGAAGTCCCGTAGAGAAGAGCATCTCAAGAATCGCCTTGTCGCGAAGCGCTTTCTCGCTCTCGCCATCCGTTGCTTTGAGAAGGCGGTCGAGCTCGAGCGGGGAAATAAGGTCCAAGTGACGCTCCGGAACCTTCGCAAGTTCAATCTTCTCGGGAGAAAGCGAGGGAATGTCACGCTTCCGGAGGAACTTGAGGTACGCACGGAGCGCGATGAGGTAGTAATTCTGGGTCCGGCGCTTCATCGAGTCCTTATTCGTGCCCGGCTGGCGATTAAGCCAAAGCCTAAACTCACGCACCTTCTCCTCGGTTATAGCTCCCGTATCCTTAATCTGAGCGTATTCAAAGAATCGAGAGAGGTAATGGTCATAGTTTTCTATGGTCTTTACCGCTCTACCTCGCTCTATCTCGAGATACTCAAGGAATTGACGCTTCATCTGTACCGCATCCATACGAAAAGAGTAGCACGCAGGTTCGCACAATATTCTCAAGGTCTCCTTAACGTAATACGCTATACTTTCTCTATATGGAACTCTTACTTACACTCCCGATTCTCGTACCGCTTTTTATCGTTGTGCTTGTCGCTGTTATCAAGCAGATAAACCAGTATGAGCGTGGTGTTCGTTTCACTATGGGTAGGTTCTCCGGAATTATGAACCCTGGGTGGCGCGTAATTATCCCGGTCTTCCAGACATACCAGAAGGTGGATATGCGCACGAAGGCGGTTGATGTGCCAGATCAGAACGCGATTACACGCGACAACGTGTCAGTACGCGTAAATGCAGTCATATACTACAAGGTTTCTGACGCTGAGAAGGCGATTATCGAGGTCGAAGACTTCCGATTCGCTATCTCGCAGTATGCGCAGACAACTATGCGCAATATCGTGGGCGAAGTGACGCTCGATGAGCTGCTTTCAAGCAGGGATCAGATTGCTGACCGCATCCGGGAGATTGTCGACAAGGAAACTGATGCATGGGGCCTTAAGGTCCAGAATGTAGAGCTTAAGGACGTTAGTCTGCCTCCTGATATGGAACGCACCATTGGAAAACAGGCAGAAGCTGAGCGTGAGAAGCGTGCCGTCATTATTACATCCGAAGGAGAGGTCGCAGCGGCACAAAATATGGCTAACGCAGCGCAAATGCTGTCCGCCGTACCTGGTGCGCTACATCTCCGTACCCTCCAATCCATTAACGATATCTCGTCAGATAAGTCGAATACCGTGGTATTTGCTATCCCGCTAGAGATCTTGAAGGCCCTTGAAGGCTTCAGTAAGCCCTAGGGGCACACTAGGAAACACTTGCGTTTTTAATCAAGGTGTGGTAAGGTGCATGTAATGCTTACGAAACGAGTTAAGACCGCGGTTATTAAGGATATTGCACGCCACCCACAAGATACCGGCTCTGCCGACGTCCAGGTGGCTATTCTAAGCCGTCAGATTGACGAGCTCACGACCCATCTTAAGAAGAACAAGAAGGATTTCCATTCTCGCCGTGGTCTTCTCCAGATGGTTGCTGACCGCCGCACCCACCTTCGTTACCTCGAGAAGAACGACAAGCGCCGCTACAGCGCAGTTGTGAAGAAGCTCGGTCTAAAGAAGTAAGAAACCGCGGGCAGAGGCCCGCGTTTCTCGTTCTAAGCAGGTGCTAGAATATAGATAGGCTCCTCTGAGCCCCATTACACCGTTTTAATACTGAACCGTTATGCCTGTTATCAAGCATCCGGCGCAACGAGTAGGAGTTTTCATCGACACGCAGAACCTCTACCACAGCGCTAAGCATCTTTATAAGTCCCGCGTTAACTTCGCCAAGGTCCTCGAAGAGGCCGTGGGGGACCGCATTCTTGTTCGCGCCATCGCCTACGTTATTTCTACCGAAGGTGGCGACGAGAGTGCCTTCTTCGATGCTCTCACCAAGATCGGCATCGAAACAAAGGTGAAAGGTCTCCAGATCTTCTCAGACGGCGCAAAGAAAGCCGACTGGGACGTAGGTCTCGCCATAGACGCCGTTAAACTAGCTCCCAAGCTCGACACTGTTATTATCGCGAGCGGGGACGGGGATTTCGTGCCTCTTATTGAATACTTGGACATGAACCAAGGCTGCCAGGTGGAAGTTATCTCCTTCGGGAAATCTTCCTCGCAGAAACTTAAGGAAGCCGCACACGCGTTTACCGACATGTGTGAGGATCCAAAGAAGTTCATCATCGGACATCGTTAGAGATGTGATTCAGATAGAGAGGCCGCGACAGTGTGTCGCGGTCTTTTCTATACACGCATGCACCTCTTCATAGAGCAGGGGGCAGGTATAATTGAAACAACACCATGCCACCACTCAACGACCCAAAGAAGGACCCTGCGACAACTCCCACTCCTGCACAAACTGCGGCCAACATAACTGTCGCGCCCGAGGATCGTTCAAAATATATCCGTACCATGGCCAAAGACATGGCCACGCTTTCCGGAAACCCTCCCGTTCATGCACCAACAAAGAAGCTGCCCGCGAAGGAAGAGACTGTTGCGGGCGTCACCCTAAAGACTGAAGAGCGTCCGTTCTTTGAGAAGCCGCAATCGAGAGAAGAGCGCGAGGCAGATGTGCCAATCGCACTCCCGTCCATGCAGGAAGCGAGCACCGTAGTAGAAGCAGCACCGAATCCAGTTGAAGTGCGCGCAGCAGAGCGTGCCGCCGTACTCGAGCGCCTTCGCCAGAAAGTTGGGGAGAGCGCACAGATGTCCATCCAAGATTCTCCTGCGCCCGAAGTACCAAGCCCTGCACAGGTTCCAGCAGAGAAGTCGTGGCCAGATATTCCCGTACCTGATTTTTCAGTACCCGAGACGCCGAAATCTGAGTGGGCTAACATTCCTGCTCCTGCTCCGCAGTTTGCGCCGCTCGCAGAACCCGTGCCGTCGAGACTTCCTCCTGTTGGGAAGGAGTCGTATCGTGAACCTATTGAATCAAGCGAGCCTGGGCGTCCACTTGCTCCCGCTGGTCCTGACGTAATGCATACCTATTCGAGTGATTTCTCGAACCGGATCGACACCAAGAGTGCGTCCACGTTCTCCGTGCTTGCTGCTGAACAGGACTCTCAGACAAAGACCGCCGCAGTACTATCTACACCAAAGAAGAGCCCCGTTAAGGCAATCGTTGCTGTTGGTACAGGCATCCTGCTTCTCGCACTCGCAGGTGGCGGTATCTTCGCTACGTATCAGTTCGTTATGACCATGCGCGACACACCAATCGCATCGCTTACTGTTCCCTCAATTGTATTTGCTGACGAGTACCGTGAACTCTCGGGCACCGGAAACGAGCTGATGAGTGCTTTCAAGTCCGCGGCAAACGGCGCACTCGTGCCGGGCAACGTTCTCGTTACCTATATCCTTACCGATTCGAACGGGGAAGACGGCTCTGTGCTTCGAGGTCCTGCGGGCGGCGCTGCCTTTGTTCGTGCGCTTCAGGTTCCTGCACCTGACATACTCCTTCGAAATATCGCAGAAGAGAGCACGACTGGTGTAGTGAACGCGGAAGGGAACACAACACCGTTCTTCGCACTTCGTGTCGATTCGTATGAGCGCACCTATGCGGGCATCCTTACCTGGGAACCACTCATGCATCGGGACCTCGGACTTCTGTACCCACTCTATGCAGTTGAAAACGCGCCAGCTATAGAAGAGACGATTGCAACAACAACTGCTACTTCAACCATCGCAACAACAACGAAGGCAGCTCCCGTGTCCTCAATTGAAGCGTCTGCCCGCACCCGATTTGAAGACGCAATTGTCGCGAACCATGATGTGCGTATCCTTAGAGACACTGAAGGACGTTCTCTTATTCTCTATGGATACGCAGACAAGCGTACGCTCCTTATTGTCCGTGACGAGGCTTCCTTTGAGGCTCTCCTTGCACGCCTGAAGGCTGAATAGGGTAGGGGTTTCGTGGTACAGTAGCGGCCATGAACATAGAACAATTCCGCACACGCTTAACCGAAGAGAAGACAGCACTCGAAGCAGAGCTCGCTACCGTTGGCCGCAAGAACCCAAGCAACCCAAATGACTGGGAGGCAACGCCTGAGGAGACTGGTCTTGAGGCTGATCCAAATGATCGCGCAGACCAGATGGAGGAATTCGGCAACAATGCCGCTATCCTTACCGACCTCGAGCGTCGCTATAACGATGTAATCGCAGCAATCGCTAGAATCGAGGACGGTATGTACGGCACGTGTATCGCAGGGGACGAGACCATCGAAGAAGATCGTCTCGAGGCAGATCCTGCTGCCGCAACATGCAAGACACACATGAACGGCTAACTATGAATACTTTTTCTGTTAAGGAAGCGATAAAGCACGGGTGGAACACCTTCAAATCTCGTCCGTGGCTATTCGTGCAGGCAGGAATCTTTCTATTCCTTCTGAACTTTGGTATGAATCTCGTGCAGACCCTGCTCGAGGAAACTGGCAAGATGAACGGGGACGTCGCTGCCCTCATCTTTGGGCTTGCTTCTATGGTGCTCGGTATTGGCGTGTCCTTCCTCATTAGCATGGGAGAGACCGCGTTCTTCCTACGCGCTCATGACAAGCCGGAAAGTGTGTCCCTTAAGGACCTCTGGCATCCTCATCCGTACTGGAAGTTCCTCGGTACGAGTCTCCTCGCAGGTCTTATGATCCTTGGAGGTCTCATCCTGCTCATCGTTCCCGGCATTATCGTTGGCCTCATGGTTACGTTCGTTGGCTACATCGTTATTGAGGAGAAGCTCGGTCCGATCGATGCAATCAAGCGCAGCATGGCCCTCACGAAGGGGAATCGCTGGAAGCTCTTCCAGCTCTCTCTCGCGCTTCTCCTTCTAAACATCCTCGGGTTGCTCGCGCTTCTCGTTGGTCTCTTCGTTACCATCCCTGTCTCATTCATCGCCATGGTGCATGCGTACCGGGCCCTGAAAGGGGAGGCGGTTGAAGAAGCGGTAGCGGTGTAAGGACACTGTAAAGAGAAAAGCCCCGGACCAGTCCGGGGCTTTTCTCCATTTCGGGCAGCGATGCATGCTAGCATCTCAGGTAATGATTTCTGTACTGGTTGTGGCACATAACGAGGAAGCTCATATAGCAGCCTGTCTCGACTCACTAATGCGGCAGACGCTACGACCGGAGGAGATTCTAGTCATCGTGCACAACTCGACTGATGCTACCGCCGATATCGCCAGTAAATATCTTGTGCGCGTTATAGAGTACACGGGCCCGGCCGGATCTATCTATGCGCGCATGAAGGGATTTGAGTCTGTCGCTGGAGATATTGTGGCCTGTATCGATGGGGATGCGGAAGCGAGTCCCGGGTGGCTGCACAATATTGTGTTGCCCCTCAACAGGCCAACCGTATCGCTTGTAGGAGGACCCATCTTCTGGAAGAACACTCCTTTTATGCAGATACTAAGTCTGTGGATATTCTTTGGATACTACCCACTCACGCGTCTTCTGAAGCCAGAAGCCTTTGTAGACGTGTGGGGTGCAAACTTTGCACTTCGAATACGAGATTACAGAGCGGTTGGTGGATTATCAGGACTTGAATCCGTACGTGATGCACTTGGTTTCGAAGAAACGTACTGGCCTGATGATTTATATCTAACATTAAGACTTCGAACTCAAGGTTCGGTTGCCATAGCCCATCGAGCAACGGTTTCGGTTACAGGAAAGGAGCGGGGTAACGCGCATGCATTTATGCTTTCAGCACGTAATCGCAAGCGAGCACAAATGATTATTCGATATATGAGAAAAGGAAGTTTATAAAGAAAAACCCCGGTCAAGTCCGGGGCTTTTCTTGTATCGCTATCTCTAGGACCCGAACGGGTTCTTTGCACCGCGAACCTCGAAGTGGAGGTGGTAGCCAGTAGACTGTCCGGTGTTTCCAACGGTTCCAATGTTCTGTCCGCGGACAACCGTGTCGCCAACCGATACTGCGTCAGTACTTAAGTGTGCGTAGAGCGTCTGTACGCCGTTGCCATGATCAATAACGATGTAGTTGCCGTAACCTCCGTTCCACCCGCCAACACGAGAGACAATAACGGTACCTGCTGCCGCTGCGTTAACAGCAGAACCTTGAGGGCCAGCAAGGTCCACGCCGTTCCATCCATGGATACCTTGGGAAAGGCGAGCGGATGGTGCTGGGTTCGCGAATGAGCCGGAAGAAGTATTAGAAGTGTTGCCGGTACCAAGAACTGAACCGAGACTGCCTCCGGTCTTAATTTTCGAAGTAGCCTTTGCAACCGCCTTCTTCACAGGAGCCTTAGCTGCTGCAATCTCGCCGCCAGGAATAATAACGGTGTCACCTGAAGCAAGACTTCCTGAGCTTGAGAGGCCATTGAAGGACGCGATTTCGTCCGCATCTGAGCCGTAGCGCTTTGCGAGAGTCGCGAGTGTGTCGCCTGATGCTACTTTATGGCGAATACCAGAGACCGGAAGGATAACGAGGGTCATACCCGGGCGTACTGCGCCCTTATTTGAAAGGTTGTTGGCCCAAAGGATCGTGTTCATCGATACGTCGAACATATCCGCGATGCCAGAGAGGGAATCGCCGTCACGAACGGTATAGGTAGAAATGCGGCCAGAGGACGCGGTGCGGTCGATGTCCGCGATAGTGCCATCAGGACCGGTATAGGCAATAAGCGCTGAGCCGCCAGTAGTAGCGATGCCTCCACGACCCTTAGCCGGGTTCGGGTCAGTGTTTACGGCCGCATCGAGGAGGTCGATGCTGCTGTCATGGACCATAGGTACGGTCGAAGTGCCGTCCGAAGCTCTCGTAACAGAAAAGGGCCAGAATGCACCGGCGGTGCGTGGCATAAGCATGATTCCTATCCCCAGAAGGAGGCTTGCGGCGATTAGAGCGCCAGGAATCCAGTATGTGTTACGGTCGAGAGCAACTGCTGCAGGACCGAAAGCTTTGGTGGTTTCAGTTATAGGGGAAACAGGGGATCTTCAGCGTTTCTTCAGAATACAAAAACGGCTTAGGTAAGCCATCTCTTGAGTATCAGGTAATCATTCGATGAAGGTAGTATAAACGCTCCTGGGGTAGGGTCAACCCATAGAAAAAGAGGGTGTTGAGAGCGAATTTCGGGTATAGTTGAGGAAGCATGCAGCACCTCGAAGGCCTTAACGACGCGCAACGGGAAGCCGTCCTAGCCACCGAGGGTCCGGTCTCAGTCCTCGCGGGTGCCGGATCGGGCAAAACACGGGTTCTAACCACCCGCATCTACCATCTTATAAAGGAAGGGGTGCCCGCTAACCGGATTCTCGCCGTTACCTTCACCAACAAGGCCGCCCGAGAGATGAGAGAGCGCCTCGCGCACAGACTCGGGGATAGTCCGCTCCCGTTTGTAGCTACGTTCCATGGCCTTGGCCGGGATATTCTCCAGCGATACGGCAGTCGCATTGGTATCTCTCGTTATTTCACGATATTTGATCGCGATGACTCGAAATCCGCCATAAAGAGGGTATTGAAGGAGATGGATATCGACCCAAAGGAGATGAATCCAAACTTTGTCCTTTCCCGCATCTCGAAAGAAAAGGGAGAAGGCTCCACTCCCGATGCTTTCCGTGAGAAGTACGCACAGAAGAGCTTCCAGTCCCGTGTTATCGCTGAAGTCTGGCCCAAGTACGAAGCAATACTCAAGAAGGAGAAGGCGCTCGACTTCGACGATCTTATTTGTCTTCCGGTGCGCTTGCTTCGCGAGCACGAGGACATCCGTAGGGAAGCGGAGCAGCTCTACAGCCACGTACACGTGGACGAGTTCCAAGACACCAACGAACTGCAGGGCAAGCTCGTCGACATGCTCACACAACCACAGAACAATGTGTTCGTGGTAGGGGATATTGACCAGTGTCTTCTTGCCGGAACAGAAGTGCGCATGGCAGATGGTTCGAAAAAATCTATCGAACTAATTCAAGAAGGGGATTCTGTTCTGTCTAATTTTGGAAGTGGGGATATGCGGGCCGCAAGCGTTATAAGAGCCATGAAGCGAGAGTTCTCTGGAGACTTGGTTCACATCATCACTATGTCTGGACGCACCCTTACAAGCACGCCGGAGCATATTCACTTTGCCGGATACCGACTAGGTGTCGTACCCCAGAAATACTTTACCTACCTGATGTACAAAAAGGGGAAAGGGTGGCGTCTTGGCGTCTCGCAGACCTATACCAACGGCCAGCGCGCGCCCATGATCGGATTTCAGCAGCGATGCAACCAAGAGCACGGGGACAGTGTGTGGATTGTTGGCGTATTTGACTCGGCACAGGAAGCACGCGTGCACGAGTACAAACTCTCGTTAACGTATGGCATTCCAACGCTCCCTTTCGTAGCGCGAAAGGGAAGCGTAGGCGGGTATATCCATGACCAGGAAACGCTTGATGCGGTATTCGCATCATTCGATACTGATGCCGCCGCAAGAAAACTCTTATCAGACCGTGGACTCTCTCTTTCCTATCCCCATCATCGTGCTCAAGCAACGCGCAGCAACAGAAGGAATATTCTTATCACACTATGTGGGGACCACAGGGGTAGCACACCCATGCATCGCATATCGATTGTTGGGAGCGATGATATAGGAAAAGAGGCACTGGTAGCGGCAGGATTTTCAGTACGTTCAGCAGGGTTAGGTTCGATGAGTTGGAGATTTGAGACCGCCCATGCCGATTACGGCAAGGCGAGAGAAATCTCTGATCGACTCCTCATAATATTTCCAGATGCTCAGGTCGTAGAAACCGCGCGTCTCGGAGGAAAGAAAACAAACCCTAAGGATTCGAACTCATTGCCATTTCTTCCCGCTGCCTCGGTGCTGCCAGGTATGGCCATGTTCGACGACGAAGCTGGATGGGATATCGTCGAGTCTGTAGAACGTGTTCCTGGGAACAAGATACCCGTCTATGACTTAAACATTGAAGGGACACATAACTTCATTGCAAACGGTCTTTCAACACACAATTGTATCTACACCTGGCGAGGCGCTACAATCGAGAACCTGCTCAAGTTCGAAGAGCAGTACGAGAACGCAAAGACCATCGTGCTCGCGCATAACTATCGTTCAACAAAAACAATTGTTGCTGCAGGAAACCAGATAATCGAGAAGAATCAGAACCGCAAGGATAAGCATGCAGTAACCGACAACGCGGATGGGGAACCGATACGCTTACACATTGCGCGCAACGCAGAAAGCGAAGCTCGATGGGTGGCGCGTGAAGCGAGGAAAGCTATACGGGAAGGCGTTTTACCTGAAGAAGTTGCCGTACTGTTCCGTACGAACTTCCAGTCTCGTGCTCTTGAGGAAGCGTTCCTCTCAGAAGGCCTCCCATACAAGGTGCTCGGTACGCGCTTCCTTGATCGCAAAGAAGTGAAGGACGTACTCGCATGGGTCAGACTTGCACTTGATCCAGAACGCGAAGTGGACCGCATCCGCGCCGTACAGGCACCAACGCGCGGAATAGGGAAAGTGACCCTCGGCAAGCTTATCGACGGAAAGAGGGACACTTTGAAGCCTGCAGAAGTGAAGAAGGTAGCGGCATTCGAAGCTATCGTTATGGAACTGAACGAACTCGCAAAGATTGCGGTGCCGAGCGAATTCGTAAAGCTCGTCATTGAGCGCTCAGGATTAGCCGAAGCGCTGCGTAAGGGCGGGGAAGAGGACGCCGAGCGCCTTGAGAACGCGAAGGAGCTCGCAACCTTAGCCAGCCGCTATGACGGCATGCCAGGAGAGGAGGGAATTGCAGCATTTCTGGCGGAGTCCGCCTTAGCTGGCGACCAAGACGAGCTCGACGCACCAGGCACTGCCGGCATTACCCTTATGACCGTACACGCAGCCAAGGGACTTGAGTTCGATACCGTATTTGTTACCGGCATGGAGCAGGGATTGTTCCCGCACGAAGCGAGAGAGGGGGAGAAGCGGGACGAGGAAGAGGAGCGCCGCTTGTTCTATGTAGCGGTTACGCGCGCAAAGCGCAGGCTTAATCTCACGCTCGCAACCGTTCGTCGCATCTATGGCACCGACTTCGCCTCGGAACCTTCCATGTTCATCCGCGACATAGACGAGGGGCTTATCAGTTTCTCAGAAGGGGACGAGCTCTATGGAGAGCGTACGATATACATCTAGTATGCTCGCCAAGAAATCCCTCGGACAGAACTTTCTTATGCATCGGCAGACTGCCGAGCGTATCGTTGGTGCAGCCCTCCTTCCAGAGAACGCTCAAGTGCTTGAGATTGGACCAGGGACCGGCATGCTTACACGTGAACTGCTTAATGCAGGCATGCGTGTTATCGCGGTTGAATCGGACTATGTACTTATACCTGAACTCGAGGAGACCTTTAGGAATGAGATAGAGGAGGGAACACTTACACTTGAGCGCGCAGACATACGAACGTTTGATACGACGAGCATCAAGGGGACGTATCATTTGGTTGCGAACATCCCGTACTACATAACCGGCGAGATCATCCGGCAGTTCTTAACGAGCCCAAACCAGCCAGCGTCTATGACGCTTCTCGTCCAGAAAGAGGTAGCGATTCGTATCGCCCGAGAGAAGAAGGAGAGTCTTTTGTCTTTGTCCGTAAAGGTATACGGGGTACCAAACTACTGCTTTACGGTGCCACGCGGCGCGTTTAAACCAGCCCCGAACGTTGATTCAGCGGTACTACGTATTGGGAACATAAGTCGCACTGGTTTTACTGATGCTTCCGAGGAAGAGCGGTTCTTCGAGGTTATCCGTGCTGGATTCGCACACAAACGAAAGCGTCTTGCGAAGAATCTTGAAGAGAAGTTCTCGAAAGAGATGGTTGCGGGTGCATTTGGCGCAGCTGTCCTTGATGCGAATGTACGTGCCGAGGACCTCTCGCTCGAGACCTGGAAGGTGCTCACGAGAGAACTGAAGTCTTCATAAAACACCATGCACTAATGCACATGTACCTCTATAGGTAGATGAAGGGGGGATGAGCCTGCGTGCTATTATTTTGATACTGAATTATGGCTCATTCTACCCGCACCCTCCGCATCGCAGGCGCATCTTTACTCGCTGTTTTCATGGTCGGCGGCACATATCTTTCGACAGGACCTAATCCCTTCTTTGGCATGACGCGCATCGCAGGCGCGCAGTCCTCAGAAGAACTTCTTCGTGAGTATGCCGCTAAGGATAGCGACGCTGACGGACTTCCTGATTGGCAGGAATCCTTGTATGGGACCGATCCCTTGAATCCTGAATCCTTCCAGGCAGGGATTAAGGACGGGGAAGCGGTTGCTCAGGGTCTTATCGAGCCGAAGGTTGTTGTTCGTCCGGAAGAGGAACCGATTGACCCGAATAGTATCCCGGGTATCGATGCGGTTCCTGATTCGCTCACCGATCGATTCTCTCAGACTCTCCTAAAGCAGTATCTGCTTAATAAGGGGACCGAACCACCCACACAAGAGGAAATACTCGCGTTCGTGCAGCAGGGTGTCGCGGAACTCTCCGCGACCTTTGTGCCGAAAGATGCCTACAGTTCTGCACAGGTGCGCTCTTCCGGTACTTCCGGGGAAGCTGCTCTGCGTGCGTATGCGGCACAAGTAGATGCTGCATTTGAAACACATACCGTGTCCTCAGAGAAGAACGAGCTCTTCTATTTCGAGGATGCTATGAAGGGCAGCACGAGTGCTCTTAAGAAGATTGCTGATATCAGCGAGGCATACACCAATATCGCTGACGCGCTTATGGACATCCCGGTACCACAAGAAGCACAGCGTGCTCACCTTTCGATCGTGAACGCGCTCATGCAGATGAGTGATGTGACCGAGCACATGGCTTCAATGGAGAGCGATCCACTTCGAGCGCTCATGGGTATCGGACTGTATCAGCAGTCTGCTGACCGGGTTGTTACCGCCCTTACCGGCATGCACGGAATCTTTACTGCTCTACAGGTAACGATACCGGCTGGGACGGACGGATATGAACTGGTTCAGATGGCGAACTATGCCGCGCAGGTTTCTGCTAAGAACTCAGCACAATAGTATGTCTTTCTTCTCAAACTCTCGCTCCATACTTGCAGGACTCGCGTTTCTCCTCATGCTCAGCGTAGCGACGCCAGCTCATGCGCAGGTTCCAATTCCAGCACCACAACCTGTTGTAGACGTTTTGGGTGTTCCTGTTCAAAAACTGAATCTGATAGAGAGTATCGTAAGTGCCGCGAATAGCGCGGCTGATCACACGCTCGAGTATGTTTTGAACGGGCTCGCGTGGGATGTCGCGAACCTCGCCATTGAGTCCATGACGAAGAGTATCGTTAACTGGATTAACTCGGGCTTCGAAGGCTCTCCTGCCTTCGTTACGGATCTCGAATACAACTTGCGCGGCTTAAGCGATGCGGTCGCCGACCGTTTCTTTGATGAGCTTGCGGTATCTACGCAAGCCATTTTTGAGGCTAATGGCCAGGACAGAGTGCTCGACGCTGTCCGGCTCGCATATTACCTGCGCACGAGCCCTGAATCCTTCTATGTACGGTACCCAAATACTCTTGGCCAGGTAAGTTCAGACCATCGCGCATTTCTTGATGGGGATTTTAGCCAGGGAGGCTGGAACGCCTGGATTTCAGCCAGCCTTAACCTGACCAACAATCCGTATGGTCAGCGAGCACTTCTTGAGGACGAGCTTTCAGGACTCCTCGCAAGCGCAACAGGCAACCGTCTTCAGGAATTGTCGTGGGGAAGCGGTTTCCGCTCACTACGTGCGTGTGACACCGAAGGTACGGGACCCGCAATTGCCTCCTCTACGGAAATCAGCCTGAGCGGTGTCGAGCCGTGTGCTTTTGGAGAGATGCGTACACCTGGCTCGGTGATCCAGCGCCAGTTGAACGATGCTCTTGGTTCCGGTAGGGATCGGCTCATCGTTGCGGATGATTTTAACGAGATCGTCGGTGCTCTTCTAAACCAGCTCGTCGGCCATGTACTTGGTGCAAACAATTCTGGAGGTTTGAGTGGAGTTTCTCGCCCATCAGCTGGTGGCGGTGCTTCGTTCCTCGACCGGTCAACAGATCCTTCGCAGAATACGGGAAGTGGTGTTCGTACTGCTGCTTCCTTCACCGCAACAATCGAGGATCAGCGTCGTATCGTTAAAACATATCAAGCGAACTGGGAGAAGATACGCGGCGCAGCGGATACCGCAGCAGCAAAGTGCCCGAACAACTCTGACGCGGAGAACGTAGTGACCAGAGCACAAGCGGCACTAATAAAGGCGGCGGATGCGTTAGCGAAGTTCGATGACCTCCTTTCGCGCATTGCAGCAGCGAATGCTGCGGGAGGGAATCAGAGTACCGCAATATCAGGAATTGCGAACGATTTCACTATTCTTAGCCGTTCAGTAATTGTTCCAACTGGAGAGGAGATAGCAGAAGCCAAGATAGAGTCGCAGGATACTGGAGACCTCGAGCCAGGCTCGCTCTACAGCCAGATGGTGCGTGCTGCGAAAGCTACCTCATGCCAGGCGAGTGGGGAGTAATTCCTATGATACGGACCTTACTTGAGAGGATTCGTAGGGGAGGATTGTCTATGAAGCTACCGGTATCTGCATTTCTCGCAGGGTTTCTACTCGTAACACCACTGACTGCACAGGCAGCGGGTGCTGCTGATGTTCTTTCATGGGTTGGTAGGCAGGTGGGTGGGGCATTTGTCGACATCTTGTCTTTAATGGTTGTGCCGATAGCGTTTGTGTTCCTTTCGATTTCAAATTTCGTACTTTGGGTCTCTGGACTCGTATTCAACTGGGCAGTTATCCGGACCGTATTCCAGTTTGGAACCTACTTTGGCACCTCTGATGAGATGTTAACCGCTTGGGGCGTCATGCGGGATGTCGCCAACATCGGCCTTTTGTTCGGTTTCATATTCATGGGAGTGCTTCTCATCCTGAACGTTGAGGGGGGAGGGCATGGACACGGGGGAGGCATCAGTGCCAAGAAGGCTATCCCGAGGCTTCTTATATTCGCCGTGCTTGTGAACTTCAGTTTGTTCACCACTCAGGCGGTTATTGATGTGTCTAACGGCCTTGCCTCGGTGTTTGCTGAGCAGGCAGGACAGAAGTGTGATCTTGTTGGTGATGCTGAGAAGTGCGCGAATCTAGGAATCGCGTCCGTTATATCTCAGCGTGCAGGCATAACGACTATTTTTGCAGGCGGCCCCAACCCACTTACTGATCCGCTAAAGACTGCTGTAGTGTATGTCGGTCTTTCAATATTCGTCATGATTACGGCGATGGTCCTTTTGGCTGGAGCCATCATGTTTATCTATCGTGCAGTGGTGCTCTCGTTCCTTATGGTTACGTCGCCCATAGGCTTTGCGGGTATGGCGATTCCTTCCCTTAAGAAAATCGCAGACGAGTGGTGGAGCAAACTAATCTCTCAGGCGTTCTTTGCTCCAGTGTATCTCCTTTTGATATTCATTAGCCTCAAGCTAACTGAGACGTTGGCTAAGGTCTCAGTGGAGGGTGGGGGTAAGGGCAGTCTTGCGAGTGCGCTCGCTGGAACCGGAGGAGAGCCGGGCACCGAGGCAGGGAATATACAGATTGTGCTCGTGTTTATGGTTGTTATTGGGTTCATGATGGCGTCCCTTGTGACAGCAAATAAGATGGGGGCTGTGGGAGCGAAGTTTGCAACTAAGACTGCCGGCGCTCTTACGATTGGCACCGCTGGGTTCGTTGGTCGCAGGACGCTTGGAAGGGCTTCGACCAGAATTGCCAACAATATTAGGCGTTCGCCCCTTGGCGAAACCGAGGCTGGGCGCCGCCTGGCTGGGATTGCAGATTATGGTTCTAAGGCGAGTTATAGCTTGAGGAATGTGGGTAACAAGGCGTTGAGTGGTGCGGGAGCAGGAATAGATATTGGAACGGCAAATAAGACTGCCGGACATGGATACCACGGCATTGAAGAGAAGGCAGTGAAGGAACGCGTTGACTATGCCAAGAGTCTTAAGGGCCCAAGAGGAGAATCGGATCAAGAGATGGAGTACCGTCTTGCGCACCAGGAGGCGAGCCTTATTAACGCAAACAGTAATTACGACGCTGCGGAAACCTCACTGTCTACATCGCAAGCAGCGCGTAACTCACAGCAAATGGTTCGAGATAACGTCGCGTTCTCTGTTGCCGAACAAGAGAGAATTATCGCCAGCAATCCAGCTGATACAGATGCATACAGGGTGCTCGCTGAACTTAAGTTGCAGCTTGCAAAAGAAGAACAGGCGCTTACTCAATCAGACCGAGACCTTAAGAAGGCGAATGATACCTTGGCAAAAGCTACAACTGACCGCGCTAACGCAATGAAGGCTGCAGAAAACACTGATCGAGGCTACGTGGAAGAGAAGGATCGTCAAAGAGGCTATGCCCGTAACCTAGACTCACGTGCGCTTATAGTAGGAGAAGACGGAAAGCCTGTTCGAGGACCCGCAGGACGTCCTCGCGGAGCCTTTGATTTAATCTCAGGAGATCATGCTTTCACACTTGCACACCACGCAGAACACGAAGCCTCCGGAGACATAGTTAAGTATGCAGGTAAGGATGCAACGGAGCGTGCACTGGACACCCTTAAAAAACAGATGAGTAAGGCTGATAAGCCAGCAGATGCACCTGCACCAAGCACAAGTGGACCATCTACGGGCGGTGGCGGTCCTAGTCATTAGTCTGTAAAATTATTGAAATGGATGCTCCAGAAATTTCTGACGAGAATGTTACCGACGCCATGGGCGTCCTCATAGGAGGACTTCCAAAGCCGGTGCAAGAATTCTTGTTGAGCGACGAGAGAAACGCGGTGGCAAGCGAACTATCGAACAAGTACGGTCTCCATGCAGATCAAGCAGGGAAGTTCGAAGAGGCATACCTGCACATGCTTCTAGGTATAGCAACACCTGAAGATTTTGTATCTTCCCTCAAGAAGGCTGGGGTGCAGCAAGAGGTAATAAACGGTCTTGCGGCCGATGTTAATACGCGCGTGTTCATGCGTCTGCGCGATGCTGAACGCCTAGGAACTCCAATAACGGATACGCCGCCACCAACACCGAGTAAGCCCGCTCCTCTTCCTCCTCCCGCTCTCGACTATCAGCCAGCAGCAGTTCCAACTCTCCCCGGGTCTCCGGTGCCAGCACCTATGCCCCCTGCTCCAGCAGTAGTAGCACCCGTTCTTGCAGCTGCTGAACCGACACCAGTGCCGCAACCCCTAGCTCCTCAGCAGCATTTCGTTCACACGATGCCTAGTTCCCAGCAGCAACAGGGCTGGCACCCTGCCGCGGCGGTTCATATCTTCGTTCCGACGCATGGAGCACCTATGCAGATGAGCGCGCCAGCACCGCAAGCACCCGTTCAAGAAACTCCTGTTTACAATGCTGCTTATTCTGAGCCAGCTCCAACCGTTCCTGTGCAGCCTGTATATGTAAACCCGGAGCAAACACCAGTAGCTCCTGCTGCTGTAATTCATAAAGAGTACAGTGCCGATCCGTATCGCGAGCCCGTGCAGTAGAAAAAAGGGAAGTGGTTTCAGGTATCAGGTATACTGATACGTAATGGAGTACCAGATACCACAGTTCATCGAGGTTGAGGACAAGATATTCGGACCGTTCACGCTGAAGCAGTTTATCTATGTCGCTGGTGGGGTGGGACTTTGCGCCATTGTGCTCCTATATTTGCCACTTTGGCTTGGTGTAATCATCGGTCTGCCGGTAGGACTGCTAACCTTGGCGCTCGCGTTCTATAAGATAAACAATAAGCCGTTCGTTGAGATCATGGAGGCGGCATTTAACTACTACATCGGGGACCGACTATACCTTTGGAAGAAAGAGAAGAACCAGGTAGACGCTCCTGTTATCGTGAAGCCTGCGGATCCTGCAAAGCTCGGCCTCACGCAGAGCAAGCTCAAGGACTTGGCCTGGTCGCTCGACATCAAGGACCGCGAGAACAACAATCCTGCATAGATCATGGCATCTACCAAGACTACCCAATCATTCGTACCTGTTAAGGAAGTAAGGAACGGCGTCATCGTCCTCAAGGGCGACGGGTACCGAGGTGTACTCATGTGTTCGTCGATTAACTTCGCTCTGAAAGGGGAGGATGAGCAGCGCGCCATCATCGGCGGATTCCAGAGCCTTTTAAATACGCTCGATTTCTCCATACAGATCGTTGTCCATTCACGTAAGACCGATATACGCCCTTATCTCGCACTACTTGAGACTCGCATGCAAGAGCAGACGAGCGAGCTTATGCGGTTGCAGCTTCGCGAGTACGTCGCCTTCATTCGGAACTTCATTGATTCGAGCGACATCATGACAAAAATGTTCTACATCGTAGTGCCGTACACGCCAGGAGCCGGAGGCATCGTTGCCAGTGCCGCACCGTTCCTTGGAGGAAAGAAGTCCGCAAACGACGGAGCGACAGATTCGTTCGAAGAGAATCGTGTGCAGCTCGAGCAGCGCATGTCGCTCGTGGTATCGGGCCTTGCCAGTAGCGGGGTACGCGCAGTGCCGCTTGGCACTGAGGAAATAATCGAGTTGTTGTACCGTTCATTCAACCTGAGCGAGCTCGAGAACCCTATCCATCTATCCGCGTAATCTATGGCACTACTCGACTTCCTCGGAAAGAATAAGAAGGATGAGGCTCCCGCAATGGCACCGGTACTTCCGAAGGACATCTACGCGGAAGGGGAACTTCAGCTCGCTGACGCTATCGCGCCTGCGGCGCTTAGGGTGGGTCCGCGCGAGCTCGAACTCGGTGAGAAGGTGTCTCGAACGTTCTATACCATCTCTTATCCACGCTTCCTTGTTGATAGCTGGTTCACGCCAATCATCAATCTCGACAAGGTGTTCGATGTTGCTATATTCGTCCATCCTATTGAGACCGGTTCCGCACTTCGAGGATTCCAGAAGAAAGTGGCGGAAATCGAGAGCCAGATATCAGACAGGGAAGAGAAGGGTTTGGTGCGCGACCCGATGCTCGATACGGCGTACCGAGATCTCGAACAGCTCCGCGATCAGCTTCAGCAGGCTGAGGAGCACATCTTCGAGGTAGGGCTCTATATAACCCTCTATGGTGATTCGAAGGAGGATCTCGACAAGATTGAGGGTGATGTTCGTGGCATCTTGGACGCGAAACTCGTCTACACGAAGCCAGCACTCTTCCAGCAAGAGCAGGGGTTCCGTTCGACACTCCCTTTGGCAAACGACGAGCTTATGGTAACGAGCAAGTTGAATTCGTCGCCTCTTTCCTCGATATTCCCATTCGTGTCCTTTGACCTTACGAGTGACCGCGGCATCCTGTACGGCATCAACCGCCACAACGCCTCCTTGATCCTCTTCGATCGCTTCTCGCTTGAGAACTACAACTCGGTAGTGTTCGCGAAGTCCGGTTCCGGTAAGTCCTATGCGGTGAAGCTCGAGATACTGCGAACGCTTATGTTCGGTGCAGACGTTATCGTTATCGACCCTGAACGCGAGTACGAGAATCTCGCTTCAGCGACCGGAGGCCGCACCTTTAATATCTCGCTCTCTTCGGAGCACCACATCAATCCGTTCGATCTTCCACCGGTTAAAGAAGACGAGGAGCCGTCCGACATTCTCAGGTCTAACATTATCAACCTGGTTGGTCTCTTCCGCATCATGCTCGGAGGACTTACACCCGAGGAAGACGCTATCGTCGATCGCGCTATCACTGAGACCTACGCCCTTAAAGACATTACTGGGGACGCTGACTTCACGGGCGTAGAGCCGCCGCTTCTTTCAGACTTCGAGAATGTGCTTTCGGGCATGGAGGGCTCAGAGTCGCTCGTTATACGCCTCTCGAAGTATACGCACGGTACCTGGGCCGGGTTCATCAACCAGCCGACCAACATCGATATCAACAAGCAGTTCATCGTCTTCTCGGTGCGCGACATGGAGGATGAGCTGAAGCCGGTGGCGATGTATATCATTACGCACTTCATTTGGAACGCGGTCCGTCACGAGCTCCGCAAGCGTCTTCTCGTGATCGACGAGGCATGGTGGATGATGAAGTCGGAGGATACGGCATCGTTCCTCTATAGCGTCGCGAAACGCGGCCGCAAGTATTATCTCGGTGTTGCAACGATAACGCAGGACGTTGAGGACTTCTTGAAGAGCCCGTACGGTCGCCCAATTCTCACCAACTCCTCAATGCAGCTCCTGTTGAAGCAGTCGCCAACGACGATTAACGTACTCAAGGAAACATTCAACCTAACCGATGAGGAGAAGTTCCTGCTGCTTGAGTCGGGAGTGGGGGAGGGGCTCTTCTTTGCAGGACTCAAGCATGTCGCCATTAAGGTCGTCGCATCGTATACCGAGGACCAGATCATAACTTCAGATCCGTCACAGCTTCTGCAGATAAAGCAGGAGAAGATGCGCAATGAGGCCGCATAACGCACTCTGCCGTGGCCAACGAACGGATTCAAGTGAGGCAAGGGCAAGGCACCGATGATTCTTTAAATAAGGTCGCGGAGCTGTTTGCTTCGCGGGGTGAGAAGTTTGATGAAGAGGATGCGCAGATGCTCCAAGAGAAGCTGCCGACCGATCCTGGGTTTCCGTTCATGATTACGGCGTTGGTGGTTATTAAAGACCTTCTCGATTTAGTTCTCGATGCAACCGTTATTCTCGCTATTGTTGCCTGGGTCCTGTCGGCCATAATCGGCATTATCCTGGTGTTCTGGACGTTCGGAAAGATTAGCGGAGGCTGGTGGAAGAAGGGCGCCATACAGTGGCTTTGGAAGCGATTCTTCTTGATGATTAGTGTCGAGCTAATTCCGTTCCTTAACATAATGCCTACGAACGTCATTTACGTACTCATGGTGCATTACCGAGAGAAGAAGATTGTGAAGCTTTTTAACGAAGCGCTCGAGATATTCCATGGCGGGGGTGGGGGCAAGCCAGGGGTATCGGGACGACAGGCATTTCTGCGAGGACTCGCAAACAGGGCGGAGGAAGACGAAGAAGAAAATACCGTATCTAAAGCGGGCAGGACCATTACCCGACTTACACAATCACCCGCAGGGAAGATGGTTAGAACCGCAACTAAGTTTGATCCGACTAAAAGAACTGCGGTAGGCACAGCACGATTCTCGAGTATGAACGCCACCAGGCAGAAGCAACTCAGTCGAAAAACGTCCCAAGGGCCGCAAGGGTCCGAAGCACTACGCGAAGCAGCGTAACCTTACCCACGCCGCAAGCAGGGGACTGTCTCTACTTCGGTATATACTGAGCACATGATCCGCGCCGTGCTTCTTTTTCTCCTCATTTCAAGCGCTGCCTCCGCGAGCGCTCAAACGCTTCCGGGTACTGATCCGCTCACCCTTTCCGTGTCTCCGTTGTACCCCCGCCCGTACCAAACGGTCTCCATCGCTCCTCGAAGCACGCTTCTTGATCTCTCGGCAAGCACCGTGAGGGTGACGGTGGATGGGGATGTTGTGTATGAGGGAAGCGGAACACAAGCAACCACCGTACGTTCTGGAGCCTTTGGTGAGCGCACTACCATTGTTGTTACGGTCACCGATCCTTTTGGAAAGACTTACACAAGGACCCAGATACTGCGGCCAGCGGAAGTCTCTCTGGTGCTTGAGCCGGTATCAACTACCCATCCTTTCTATCAAGGAGGGAGTCTTGTGTCTTCAGAAGGGAAGGTTCGGTTGGTTGCGCTCGCAGATTTCCGATCGGGACCAGGAACCCGGCTTCCTCCGTCGTCCTTGGTATATACCTGGCGTCTTGGAAACCGGATCCTAGCCGACTCGTCTGGAATCGGACGCTCAACCCTGACCGCGACTGCACCCGTGCGCCACCGAAATGCTGATGTTAGCGTTACGGTGACGAGTCCGGATAGTTCTCTGGTGGGCGAGGCCCGGACCCTTATATCTGCCATCGACCCCGTGGCGCGTATTTATCGCAATGACCCGCTCCTTGGTCCGAACTTCGACGTGGCGCTTTCGGGTAATTTCTCTATGCCTGATACAGAGGCAACCTTCAGGGCGGTTGGCTACTTCTTCGCTGTGCCACCCACGTTCGCGTGGACGGTAAACAAAGCAACGAACGGAACCGACAAAGACATCACCGTTCGTGCAACTGGAAATGGTCAGGGTACCGCACGCTTAGGGGTAACGGTACTTGAGTCTGGGACACGCACTTCGGCAGAAAACAATGTGGCGGTGACGTTCGGCTCTTCCACAGGCTTTGGGTTCTTCGGTCTATAACCACTTATGAAATACCTTCCTTTTCTTTCTCTTCTTCTCCTCGGTCTTCCGTTGGTTGTGTTCGGTCAGCAGGACCCGGGCTTCGTTCCCCTAACAACCGGTGTTCCGTTTCTCGAGAACGTTGGAAACGCCGATTCATTGTCCGCCTTCCTGAACGATATCTATAAGGTTTGTATTGGTGTGGCCGCAACACTTGCGGTGCTGCAGATTATGCGCGCGGGCATTATGTATATGGGAGGGGACAGCGTAACCGAGAAGAAGGAGGCGAAGAATCTTATCGCAATGTCTATCGGAGGACTTATTCTCGTGCTTTCACCGGTTGTGGTGTTCTCAATCATTAACCCTGAAATACTTAATCTTGAGATTAAAGGGTTGAAAGACCTTGCAAGCGATGTTGAGGGTTGGGGACTGTCTGAAGAAGCTCGAGAAAACACGCTCGATGTAAATACCACTGACACTCGACCTGTAGCCAAAGCTGCTTGTATCGCTCGCGGTGGTACTCCGGTCTTCACCTGCACCCCGAGAGCTGGTGGAAGTGGGCGCACTGTTCCCGAAAGTGAACTTTGTAATGCGGCAACTGAACTCAGTGCGACAGTTTGTACTAGGAATGAAACTACTGCAACAAGCGAGAGCTGTACTGGATACACTGGTATCAAGGACGCAGATGGTGGCCTTTGTACTACTGAGGGGTACACCCGCATTGGTGATTCATGCTGCGCCAGTGGCGTGTGTTGTGGTTCGAGGAGCGGGGCTGTTGATGACCCTGCACGAACCAGCTTCTTCTCTATTTTTAGAGGAATTGAGGAGGAAGCAAACCGCTATGTCGCTGCATGTGATGCGTTAAGGCCATCTGCTGGCACTCAAGACATCGTAATGAGGAGGCACGGAACTAAAGTACAGGTACCAAGAGCGATTGATACGGAGACGAGACAGAATCTCTTCTACGGCATCTGTGAATCCTACAGTTTGCCTTTCATTAAGTATGCGGTGGTAACTCGAGGTGTCAGTGAAGCAAAAGGTTTCGCTCCAGGTGAGGAAGATAAATATAATCGGTACTTTCAGGGCTGTCGTAATAATCCAGGCGGAACCTTTCAGGATGAATGGTCAGGCACCAGAAGAGAGGGTGGGCCGATTACCTGTCCCGCAGACATAAAGACCAGGATAGAGGCTTCTTTGGGGCCGCCGCCTACTGAGGGCACTCGAACCATTAGCTGCACCCAGGTAACGTTCCGTTGTATCAAACCTTAGACCATGCGCCGCACTCTCATCATCGTCGCCAGTATTGTGGTCGTCCTCGGCCTCCTTGTGGGCGCGTACTTCCTCTTCTTCAACAACCCAACCCTTTCGGTCGGCGTTCCTAGTAATCCCTTCGGTTCAAGCGGAGACCGCGTAGAAACCGAACTACTTGGTCCTGACGGACAGCCTATCCAGGGAGCAGGGACGGTAGTGGCGCCGAGACTCATCCGCATTAGTGACGCACCGGTCGCAAAGGGGGCTGTAGCGCTCTATATTCCCCCTGTGCCATCGGTAGCTTCCTCAACGGAGCCCGGCATCCCCGCTGACACCGAGGTGCGCTTCATCGAACGCCAGAGCGGCAACGTCTACGCGTTCAGAGTGCATGATCGGGTATTAACCCGCATTTCAAATCGAACACTTCCGGGCATTCAAGAGGCAGTGTGGACCACGGACGGCGCACGCGCGTTCGTTCGGTACCTTACTCGTGCCGCCGACGGTACAGAACATGTTGATACTTATATGCTTCCTGCAGACGGCGGGGAGGGGTACTTCCTTGAGCAGGATCTCGAGCAGGTGGCGATACGTGCGACCAGCACGGTGTTCTCGCTCCTTCCGAGCATGTCTGGATCCATAGGAACATTGTCGGCACCTGATGGCACGAACGTGCGTACGCTTTTCACCTCGGTGCTCTCGCGACTGCGTGCAGGATTCTCTGGCGCAGACATCATTGCCACCACTAAGGCCTCGAGCGGGCTTGATGGGTATTCGTTCCTTGTAAGCGGCTCTGACGGGTCATTCACGCGCATTCTAGGGCCACTCCGCGGTCTTGCAACCCTTCCGAACCGGGAGGGGAGTGCGGTTCTCTACACATACGTAGACGCGAACCGCACCTATCTTCAGGTGCTCGATCTCGCATCAAGGAACGCAACGTCGCTTCCGCTCGTTACCCTCGCAGAGAAGTGTGTGTGGGAGCCGGGGGGAAGGGCTGTGTACTGCGGGGTACCGACGGCACTTGCAGGTAATGTGCCCGACGAATGGTATCAAGGAGTAAAAACATTCTCAGATCGCATCTGGCGCATTGATCTCGATACCCGACTCGCGACACTTGTTGTTGATCCAGGACAAGTAGCAAGTGTTGCGATTGACGCGGTTGCGCTCGCGATTGATTCGGAAAGTGACACGCTCGTCTTTACGAATAAGAAAGACGGTACGCTCTGGGTATACGACCTCTAATAGAGACATAGAAAAAGAGCCCGTATATACGGGCTCTTTTTCTATGTAATCGCGGTTAGCTCAATCTTCTTTCGACGGATGATGAACTCTTGGAGGACGCCCACGAGGTTGCTCGTAATGAAGTAGAGAGCGATAGCAACGGAGGTGTAGTACGCTGCGACACCGATGAATACCGGTAGCATGAAGCGCATCTGCAGAGCGAGAGAACGTCCGAAGTCTGCCTGCATATCGGTTCCGGGCTTCTTCGTGCTCTTTTCTGGAACGGGTATCGCATACCAGCCGTATGCGAACTGCGTGATTGCTGCGATAAGTGCGAGCGTGATGCTTACGCCTGTAACCGCGAAGATACCGAGGAAAAGCGGGGAGATGGCGAGTGGAGCCGGAACAAACGAGTAAAGGATTGAAGCATCCACCGTGAGGAGGGTCTTGTTGTTAAACACCCAATAGAGCGCAATAACGATAGGGAGCTGAATGATAAGAGTAAGGAGTCCCGCAAACGGATTCACACCGTACTTCTTATAGAGTGCGAACATCTCTTTCGCCTGTGTTTCCTTATCGTCCTTAAGTTTCTCGCGTATCTCTTTCATCTCAGGCTCGATCGCCTTAATCGCGCGTTGAGTACGGAGTGCCGCAAACGAGAGCGGCATGAGAATGACCTTAACTATCAAGGTCGCCGCAACTACCGCAAGACCGATATCCTGCCCAGGCAGAATATCGGTAAGGAACATAAGGAGGTTATAGATCGGTGTGTAGAGAACGCTATGAAAGAAAGATGCCATGGAAGTTCAGTCTACCGTACTTCGGGGAAGGCGCGAGTGAGGAGTTCTTCGAGCTCCTCTTTAAGAACTGGAAAGGGGATGGTCTGGCTTCCGGGGCGGGCATAGACAATGAGTGCGCGGGTAGGGAGGCACCAGGGCTTCAGTACCGAAAGGACCCGACGCTTCAAAAGGTGCCGGCCAACGGAGAGTTTTGAGACTTTTTTAGAGACCACAACCGCGCAGCCACCTTCGGTTTGGTTATCTCGTATAGATAGGGAAAAATGGCTTGAAACAAGCCTTTTTTCAGGTCCGGTAGGCGCAAAATGCGCCCGAGAGAGGCGCAATTTACGTGGAATCATTAGACAGTGAGCTTCGAGCGACCCTTGCGGCGTCGGCGAAGGAGAACAGCGCGTCCTGTAGGGGTACTGGTACGGGCTCGGAAGCCGTGCGTACGCGCGCGCTTACGCTTTTTCGGCTGATAGGTGCGCTTTGGCATATGCACAGGATACTAACAGGTTGACGGGAGAGTAGCAAGCAAAAGCCTTGTCGGGCCCCCGGTCGCGCATTTTTGAAACGTCCGTATACTTATCCACACGATGAATAGGCTTGATGCGCGGGAACTCTGGGAATACACCCTCACGCAGGTGGAGCTCTCCATTTCACCCGCTAACTTCAACACGTGGTTTAGGGATAGCTCAATCGTAAAGATTGAAGAGGGGATTGTGTATGTTGGTGTCCCGAGCCAGTTCTTCCGCGACTGGTACCTAAAGAAGTTCAACATGCTTCTTTTGAAGATCATCCGTGGTGTGAGTCACGAGTACCGCAATATCGAGTACATGATCGTAAAAGACGATCGCAGGCGTCCTCCCAAAGAATCTCGCCATAAACCTCAACAGACGGTTGAGATGCCACTCGATGAGTTCTACATAAACAAAAGCGACGGCTTAAATCCTCGCTATACCTTCGACACGTTCGTGGTTGGTTCTTTTAACGAACTCGCTCATACGGCTGCTCAGGCTGCTTTAAAGCGCCCTGGCATCATGTACAACCCTTTGTTTATCTACGGAGACACTGGAAGAGGGAAGACTCACTTGATTCAGGCGATCGGCAACCAGTTTAAGAAGCTGTATCCCGGAAGAAAGGTCTTCTATTTAACGTCTGAAACCTTTGGCCAGGACTACACGAACTCCATTCAGGCTGGAAACACTAATAGATTCAAGGAGAAGTACCGCCAGTACGACCTATTGATCATGGACGACATTCAGTTCTTCGCGAAGAAGGACAAGACACAGGAAGAGTTGTTCCATCTCTTCAATGCGCTCTACGACAACAACAAGCAGATCCTCTTCTCCTCTGATAGGGCACCTGCAGCGATACCGGACATCGCCGACAGGCTTCGAGGACGCTTCGCGGCCGGTATGTCGATTGATATTGGGGAACCCGACACTGAGAGCCGTATGGCAATTGTCCGCAAGAAGGCTGCCTCTCACGGGGTATACCTCTCAGACGAGGTTATAGAGCACATCGCGACCTCAATCTCAGGCTCGATCCGAGAACTCGAGGGTGTCATTAACAGCGTGGTCTGCCACACACAGGTAAAGGGGGTACCACCAGACCTCGCGGAAGTCCGTCATTCGCTTCGTTCCTTTGCGCGTCCGCAGAAAACAGTCTCCGTTAAGCATGTAGTATCAAAAGTTGCCGAGTTCTATGGCATTGATGAGGAGAGCATCTACGAGAAGACTCGCAGAAGGGAGGTGGTACGTCCTCGCCAGGTAATCATGTACATCCTTCGCGAGGATTTCAGTGTGTCGTATCCGACCATTGGCTCGAAACTTGGTGGTCGTGACCACACAACCGTCATACACTCCTGTGAGAAGGTGAAGAGGGAGGTGCTTGTCGATCCGGACCTCGCAAAAGAGATCCAGGATATTAGAAGCCTGTTGGTATAGCTGGGGAAAACCTATGGATAACCTTCGAAAAACTACGGGGATATGCAGGGGAAAGAAGGGTTTCCGAAAGGACAAGAATGTCTTATCCCCAGAACATCTCGTCCAGACGAGGCCGTCCTCAACAGGTTGTTTCCGGATGAAGCGTCTTACTACCGCCAATCTATTGAACGGAAGGGGTTGTCCCCCGTGTCCACACCCCTAATAATAGGACTATGATTATTACTTTAGATAAAAAAGAATTCTCAGAAGGAGTGCAGAGCGTTGCACGCTTCGCAGAGAAGAGAAGCGGCACGCTTCCGGTACTCGCGGGTATCGCAATCATCGCGGGAGACGATGGCATCAAGCTTCGTGCTACGAATCTCGAGACTGGTGTCGACCTTAAGATCGAAGGCACTATAAAGAGCGATGGCGTTGTGGCGCTCCCGGCAGCAACCCTTCGCGATATTGCATCCTCGCTTTCTGGAAGTGGCACATTAACGCTCGAGCATTCGGGTGACACGGTCCTTGTATCAACCGGAAACGGCCGCTCAACGCTCAAGACCCTCGCGTTCGAGGATTTCCCTACACTTCCTCTCCCTGAGTCCCCACGGGCGAAATTCGAGCTTCCAGGAAGTCTCCTTAAGGCACTTGTTATGTCGGTTGTGTCGTATGCATCCACGTCTACTGTTCGTCCTGAACTCGCGTCTGTCCTTATTGCAGGAGAAGGAAGCGCCCTTAAGGCGGTTGCCACAGATTCTTTCCGTCTTGCAGAGAAGAAAGTATCGCTTTCAAGCTCCATTGCAGCGTTCTCGATGCTTATTCCTGCAAAGAATGCGATTGATATCATGCAGACATTGCCTGACGAGACTATTGAAATCGCGGTAGACGAGCACCAGTGCGCGTTCTACTGGAAGAAGGGTGTCCTTACGACTCGTCTCGTTACCGCTAACTATCCGGACTACACCCAGATTATCCCAAAGTCCTTTGTCTCTGAGGCAACCGTCCTTAAGAAGGACTTCGAGGCGGCACTCAAGCGTACTGCTATCTTCTCGGACACCTTCCAGAAGGTGCGTCTTGGGTTTGATGCAGGATCAAAAGCAGTTGCACTCTCGGCACAGAATGCAGATGTAGGGGATTCAGCTGAATCTATTCCTGCTGCTATCTCAGGAGATGCGGTTGAGCTCTCCTTCAACCATCGGTATCTTTCAGCGCCAATCTCAACCATTGCTGCAGAGAGTATTTCTTTGTCTGCAAGCGGTATTGGTAGAGCAATGGTTATGCGAGGTTCAGGGGACACTTCGTTCTTGTATCTCGTGATGCCGATGAATCAGTAGGTTTGATCTCCAGACCCCAGCAATTGATATTTGGTACTTGTTCTCTTTTACCAAGCAACCCTACTTTATTACTTCAAGCTGGCAAGTCTTTTCATCGCAATAAATTACTTCGCCACGTACACTGATAGCACTGAAAACAAACGTACCGTCACTTGTATCGCTGTCACCTTTTGTACTGAGACGCCACCCTTTAGGAAACCCATCTTGGGTAAAGTTCTCTTGATCATCGTGCAGTGGGTAGTACCAGGAACCTGTAGGGGCAGAGGCGCACATACTACCAGGATTTGGATTGTACTGTTGAGTAGGATACTGCAAGTTGTACCCAGCTAATACGCACTGCAAAGCGATTTCGCGCCTTGATTCCATGAACTCAAGTACAGTTGATGCAGGAAGTACTTCTCTCTCGGGTACGAGTCCTCCCCAACGAGTAACTACACCAATGAATGAGACAGCAAATAGTACTAGTAAAATTGAAAGAAGAGTCCAACGCTTTTGAAAGAAAAGTGCGAGGAGTGCTATAAGTGCAAACGCAAGAAGAACTACACCGATCAAAAGCCTCATTGGTTGGAAGTCATCTCCAATACCAATATTGAGGGTGAGAGGATCAAGAATAAAGCTCAGACCGCCAATGAAGACCGCAACAAAAATTGGAACAGCGACCATCACTATATGTCTATGATTTGTTGGGTCCATGAAAGTTTAGATTGCTTCCAATTTATCATGCTGGTGCCAACATCGTCGCAGACTGCCTAAGGTGGATATGTTGATATTTCATTCTGTAATCTAGAAGACTTATATACTCTAACTATGAATACATCACCATCAGAGACAGGTAAGCGGCCCGTAATCATCAGCATAATATGTGTAGTCGGATTCCTGGGCGGCATCCTCTCCCTCGCAGGAATTATAATTCCTGCTTCCCGAGCAATGCTTGTAGAAAGCTACGGAATGTCATTTGTGATTCTAACTGCCGTGCTAACCATCCTGACGTTTGCGAGTCTCATCGGATTCTGGAAGATGAAGAAATGGGGACTCTACACATATATCGTGGCCACTGTTCTCGGAATGGTCGGAGGCCTGTACCTAGGATTACCATTCAACGTTCTTAGTTACATAGTCCCCACAGCGATAGTTGTTACTGGTCTCTTTTATTTCAAGCGTTTCAGGTAGTCTACAAAGCAAAAACCGCACTTAGTGCGGTTTTTCTTTATTTCATAACTAATTATTCTCCTGCCTCTGCCTCCTCCGTTCTTCGCGATCAAGAGCACGTTGTTCGTCCTCGGTTAACTCAGGAACTGGTTCTGTAGTGGTTGCAGTTTCTTGCTGCATCATGCCCGTCCACATCTGGATTGGTGTTTCCCAGTATGCGAGCTGTGGATCAGAATACGGGTTAACCGGCGGAGGACCTTGAGGATTCTCCTTGTTGGTTAAGAGAAGAAGGGAGTGGTAGCTCACAACACCGCGAAGTACTGCCGGGGCGCTCTCAGGAATGCCTGGCGGCTCATTAAAGTATTCCTTCGGTACCTTTGTAAGTGCTACGTCCATAAATGCACGCCACATAGGAGCTACGATGTAGCCGGCAATTTCCTTAACCATCGGCGTGTTGTCGTTGTTTCCAGCCCACACCGCAACCGCGAGCGTCGGGGAGTAGCCAACGGTCCATGCATCGCGTGATTCGTTGGTGGTACCGGTCTTTGCCGCTACATCGTAGTCCGTGAAGGCAAGTGGATTAACCGGATTGTAGGAAGGAATACGTGCCTGATTGTCTGACATGATGTCAGCAATCTGACGCGCAACACCCTGATCGATAGCTTGTTCAGGTGCTGGTGTGAACTTCTCAATAACACGCCCCTTCATGTCACGGATCTCGAGGATACCGGTTGGGGGATTCCTAACACCGTCATTTGCAAACACACCCATGGCACTTGCCATCTGGAGAGGGGAGACCTCAGCAGCGCCAAGCGCAAAGGAGAGTCCGTAATCTTTCGCGGTTCCAAGGGAGGTGATTCCCATGCGAGTTGAAAGATTAATCACGTTATCAATTCCTGCGAGGTAGAGCGCCTTAACTGCTGGAATGTTGATTGATTGTGCGAGTGCGGTACGGAACGTCATAGGGCCACGGAACGTTAGGTCATAGTTCTGTGGTGCGTAGCAGGGAGGCTCGCTGTTTCCGGTGTCAGAAGGTGAGCAGGCGGTTGAGAACTGCGTCGGCACATCAAAGATAACGGTCTCTGGGGTGTAGCCCTTCTCAATAGCGGCTGCGTACACGAATGGCTTAAACGAGGAACCTGGCTGGCGGGGAGCAACCGCAACATTGTAGTTGCCGGGAATAATCTCATCGAAGTAATCACGCGAGCCAACCATAGAAAGGATCTGTCCGGTCTTTGGGTCGATTGCAACGAGAGCCGCGTTTGAAGCATTGAACTTTGCAGTGTTTGCGAGGGCGTATTCCTTCACGATAGACTGCGCTGCGTTCTGCATTTCTGCATCGAGGGTGGTTATAACCGAAAGACCTTGTGTCACTACGTCTGGGCCATACTTTTGTTCAAGAAGCCCCTCAATATAGAAGACGAAGTGCGGCGCAAGGATCGAGTTGTTCTGCTGGCGACTGAAGACAACGAGCTCGCGCTTTGCGGACGCAGCTTCTTCTGCGGTGAGGTACCCGAGATACTCCATGCGATCGATCACATAGTCCTTACGAACATCGAGCTCGTCACGATTGTTGCCGTACGGGGAGTAATAGGTAGGAAGCTGGGGGATCGCGGCCAGATACGCAGCCTCGGCAACAGAAAGATCATTCGCGCTCTTTCCATAGAACGAACGACTGGCTACTTCTGCGCCGTAGAGAGTTCCACCGTACGGGGTTACGTTGAAATAGAATTCAAGAATCTGGTCCTTGGTGTACTTCTGCTCGAGTTTCCAAGCGAGTACCCATTCCTGAAACTTACGAATAGGACTCTTAACACCTGACAGAATCGTGTTCTTTACTACCTGCTGCGTTATGGTCGACCCACCCTGAGCAAAGGAAAGGGTCTGAATATCAACCCAAATAGCACGCGCAACCGCCTTCAAGGATACGCCGCTATGGTTGTAGAACTCAGAGTCCTCAATAGCGATAGCTGCTTTCTGGAGATTTGGTGAGATTTCAGCCAGGGGTACGATGTTCCGGCGCACGTCATGGTTGAGATCGTAGAGCACGGTCTTTCCAGTGCGGTCGTAGATCTTCGTAGACTGCGCTACCTTCCGGGAGTCAAAGGAGTTCAGGTCCGGAATTGGTGTAAGGGCAGCCCAGAGGATACCCGCACCAGCCAAAAGCATGAGGCCACCAACACCAATAAAGAGGATACGGAGCACAGGATGGGGATTCTCGAGGTGTGCACGCACGTTGAGCTTCTTGCGGGGTCGTTTCGGCATGATTTGACCATGTTATCACGAAGAACGGCCCCTGTTGGGGGCCGTTTCGCTTAGATTACGTCTTCTTCCTCAGATTCTTCATCCTCATCGAGTTCGTCTTCTTCCTCGTCTACCAAGGGAAGGCCGTTCTCGTCGAGTTCTTCTTCTGTATCGAGCTTCTCGTCGTCAAACATGATGGGTACGAAATTACGTGTAGTGTGCCCCGCAATGCGAAGCTTCTCTATTTGAACAGACCCGGCAGTTTTTGGAAACAGGAATACCTAGATGCGTGTGGACAGTGCACAGATGCCAAGTGCAATTGCATCAAGTTCGTCGTCGAGGCGCTTCTTTAGGGGTAGCTGTATAAGGCGGGGAATCATTCCGGCTACCGCTTTCTTGTCGGCGTTCCCGTACCCCGTAACTGCAAGCTTCACCTGTTGCGGGGAATGCTCAGAGACGGAAAGTCCGGCTTCTGCGGCAGCAGAGAGTGCGGCACCTCTTGCTTCCGCAACGCCTAACGCACTTCGTTTGTTGTTCGTGCTCCAGAATAGATTCTCTATAGCGACACGTTCTGGTGCATATTCTTTGATTGCGAACGCAACAGCTTCATGGATACATGCGAGGCGCTCTTCGGCAGCACCCTTAGGTGGAAGAATAGTGTCGCTCCATATATGGGTAGGTCTCGAAGGATCTCCCTCGAGAACAGCGAGGCCCATGCGATCGTATCCGGGATCGATAGCCAGGATACGCATTCTAGTCGCTTTCGTTACTCTCGTATCCGCGCGCGTTTGTGAACACGCGTTGCACGTCGTCGTTTTCGTCGATGAGGTCGAAGATCTTGCCGAGTGATTCTTCGTCCACTTCTGAGAGATCCATCAAAGGCTCGTTCGGAGCGAACTTGCCATCGGGAGACTTCTGGAATGCCCAAGCCGCTGATCCTGGAGAGCCGAGCTCGAAGCCGCTCTTTGAAATAAGATGCTTAATCTCTTGGGTTGTGCGGTTTGTGTTGTCCGTAAGAGTGTCGATTATTATCGCAGTACCTCCTGGTCCGTACCATTCGTACACTACCTGCGATAGTTCGCCCGCTTCTTTCGATGCACCCTTTGTTACGGCGCGTTCAATATTGTCTTTGGGCATGTTCGCAGCTTTCGCTCGCTCGATAGCAGCTGCGAGGCCTGGAGAGGAGAGATTGCCGCCTGCTTTCTTTGCTTCAATAGCGATTAGCTTCGCGAAGCGAGAGAACGTCTTCGATCGGGCAGCGTCCGTAACGCCTTTCTGTCTCTTAATCTGTGACCATTTGCTGTGTCCTGACATAGACGTATTTTACCCCACAAACCCTACTCCAGGTTTTTGTTAATTTAATTTAGGGCACGCCATTATTGTTGTCCCAGACCGTCACAGTGTTTATGGGGCCCCGTGACTATAATAGTTATATGAACCGACTACACATACTTTGTGCACTGCTAACAATCATCCTCCTTGGAGCAAGTGCGTACTTCTATTTTCTCTACTCAGGAACCCTCATGGATTTTTCTGGCGAAAATGTAACGGAAAACACTATTGCTATCAGCGAACCGGAGACAGAAAGTGGGCTAATTTCTCACAACCGTGTTGAACCATATGTGCCCATTTCTCCAACAGCTGTAAGAAACGGAGACCTGACCGTAGTTACTGATCCTGAGGTCGGAATCGTATTCGAGTATCCTGCCGACTGGGGACCGCTATCAGTAAAGGACGAGCGCGGAACTTGTAGTGGGCAAGTTGCTAAATCGGACCCATGTAATCAAAGAACATATAGTTTTGATCAGATAGCGGGAGGTATTTTCATGAGCGCACAGACAGGCCTTTCAAGAAACTACCCTGTAGGTCGCGGTCCGTATTGGGGTGACAGTGCTGCAAAACTTACGAGTGAATTCATTTACGGGCCGTACCCGCCAGGCTCAGTTTCATTATGGAAATCAGGTTCTACACTTATGATAAGCAATAGTGGTCTAAGTATTCGAAAGCTAATAGATACCAACTACATCACCTCAGGGGATGAACCAGGCAGGGTAGTGACCTTCTATCATCTTTCTCAACCCGAAAGACCGTATCAGGGTATTCTACTCACACAGGAAAGACTTACTGACGACACGAACTCAAACATTGGGCGCCTCTTTGAGGAAGTGCTCGTTAAAAGTCTCAAAGAGATACCCACTAATTAGTACCCAAGAGATATTCCTTGCCCTTACTTGTGAGCACGCGCCCACGCGGAGACCGCTCAACAAACCCAAGTCTCAAGAGATAGGGCTCATACACATTCTCAACGGTATCGGGGTCTTCGTGTAGTGCTGAAGCTAGTGCACGGATACCAGCAGGACCGCTCTTAAAGGAATCCCTGAGTGTTGTGAGGTAGCGACGATCATCTTTGGTAAGACCCAGGGTGTCGATACCAAATAGTTCGCACGCGAGATCCGCTACTTCTGCGGAGAGTTCTTTATTCTCCACCTGCGAATAATCGCGAACACGCTTAAGAAGAGCATTCGCAACGCGCGGTGTTGCGCGACTCCTGGAAGCAACACGTTCAATAACCTCGTCTGGGGCATTAAGACCAAGAACACCAGCCGAGCGGCGGATGATACTTCGGAGATCCTCGTCTGTATAGAAATCGAGCTGGTATACACCGCCGCCGAACCGGGAACGAAGTGGAGAAGAGAGCTGCGCAACTCTCGTGGTTGCACCAACGAGTGTGAAAGGAGGGAGCGCGAGCTCAACCGTACGTGCGGACGGCCCTTTCCCTAGAATAATATCGAGTGATCCTGATTCAAGGGCAGGGTACAGGAGCTCTTCTACCTTAGAAGAGAGCTGGTGTATCTCGTCGATGAAAAGGACAGTGCCTGGCTCGAGATTCGTAAGGATTGAGGCCAAGTCAGCGGCACGTTCGATAGCGACGCCTGAGGTTGATTTGAGCGGAGCGTCCAGAGAAGCCGCTACAAGGTGGGCAAGGGTGGTCTTGCCGACGCCTGGCGGGCCATAGAATAGAATATGTTCCGGCATGTCTCCGCGCATGCGCGCAGCCTCCAAAACGACGGAAACATTGGCTTTTACGTGACCCTGGCCCACATAATCGTCCCAGGTAGAGGGCCGAAGCGCACTATCCAGGGCCTGATCACGGAGCTTAGGTAGGTCAGTAGGGCTTGACATAAAGTTGCACTATGCTAGTATTCTAACACACCGGCTCCTTCATAAGGGCCGAATTTCTTTTTAGATCGCACATAGCACCCTCTAGGCAAGGCTTGACGGCTTCAGGGCGTTTCCCCAAGGACCATTTGGTACCGCGCTTGTTCGCGGCTCGCTGGATGCATCCTCAGGCGACTCGTCCGCCTTTCCATTGCGGAAAGGAGTGCCTGGAGGGTACTGCGCACGATCTCGAGAGAAGGCACAGGAACAAAACGCACGCTACGGCGTGCGTTTTGTGTTGTTCTCCGCGAGCATGCCTTTGCTCCTGTGAACTGGTATCCTTGCAGCATGACCTCGAACGATACTCAGCAGCTCTATAGAGAGACCGCCGCCGTGCTTTCTAAGGAGCATGCAGAAGCTGCGGCAGAGATTAGGCAGGGCATGATTGCCCTTCAGGAAACGATTGCTTCTCAGGGTGCTGCAGAGAAGCGTTCCTCTCTGCTCGCACGGCTTTTCAATGGAAACGCATGAGTTACGAAGACATGTCGCTTGAATCTTATGGGCCCTCTGGCTCCGACCCTGTACCCGAGCTCACAACGTTTGATAGTATCGAGCATCATGCACAGACACTAGAAAGCGTGATGGATGAGCGCGAAGCAGAGCTCTTACGAACATTCGAAACAATACACACGCAAACTCCTGAGCAGGAGAGAGTTCTAGAGGCACTTAAAGAACGGACGCTTGCGCTTTCAGGCCCGCGGATTGATTTAAAGATAGCTGCACAAACGGCTGCGCTGACGGTAGCTCTCGAAGGTCTTATGTCAGGAACAGAAGACCGCTCGCCAGAGAGTGAGCTACAAGCAGCGCGGCTTATGACAAAGAATCCAGAACTCGCAGACATGCTCATGCAAAGGATTTTTGCCATGCCAGAGCATCTCGGACATGAGGGATCTCACACCTCTGAAGCGAATACAAAACTACGTGCTGAAGCAAAAGAAGTGCTTCAGGAGATGGAGGGCTCCGACAGCAAGGTTTTTAAAGGTGTTGCTCTCCGTACCGCAGAGCGGATAACGCGAGCGCTTATAAGTGCAGGCACACTTGGTGTTGGAGGAATTGTGTATGATTCTGCGAAGGATCTGTACGTGAATCTGCGCGCACGGAGTGAACTACGAACGAAGCAGAGACTCATGGCGTCTACTACCATTCTTACGTCTTAATCTCGCGGAAGATCGACAACCCTAAACACCTCGTCGAGCGACGTTTGTCCCTCAATCGCTTTCAATACGCCGTCCTGCGCCATGGTGAGGAATCCCTGGCGACGTACCGACTTCGCAATGTCGCCCTCGCTCGGATTGTCTCTAAGGAAGTTTCCAAGCTCGTCGTCCATGAATATAACTTCATGGACGCCCTTTCGGCCCTTGTAGCCTGTCTCTTCAGCGCTCTTTGGATCAGGTGCCCAGACTAAATCTATCGATGCAGGAAGGAGACTCTTGTCCTCAACGGTTGAGAGTACCTTCTCCATGAGTCGCTTCTGCTCGTCGGTCGCGGGCACTTGTTTACGACTTTCAGGGTCAAGGGTGCGTACGAGACGCTGGGCCATAGCAACCGAGATTGCGGATGCGAACGTCTTCGGATCAACGCCGAGATCGACGAGACGAGGGAAGGTACCAGCGGCATTGTTGGTATGAAGTGTCGAGAAGACGAAGTGCCCGGTGAGAGCAGCCTGCACTGCGGTTGCTGCAACCTCAGCGTCACGCACCTCTCCAACCATAATCACATCAGGGTCTTGGCGAAGTACGGAACGAAGTCCCGAGGCGAAGGTGTACTGCTTGCCGTCAGTCTGCGTCTGCACGATGCCAGGGAGGTGGTACTCAACCGGGTCTTCAATCGTAACGATCTTAATCTCTGGGGTATGGATGTGGCGAAGGAACGCGTAGAGCGTCGTTGTCTTTCCGGATCCTGTCGGTCCCGTAACGAGGAGCATGCCGGTTGGGCGCGTAATCTCAGTCTTCAGACGTTCAAGCAGGTTCGTGCGGATGCCCAGATTTTCAAACGAGACGCCGAGGATGCTTGGGTCGAGAATACGCATAACAAAAGACTCACCGTATGCTCCAGGAATAAGTGACGTACGGATTTCAACTTCGGTATCTCCTACGGGCACGGAGAACCGACCATCTTGTGCGCGGTCCCGGATATTAATTTTGAGTCCCGAGAGAAGCTTGATGCGAGACGCAAAGAGGTTATAGGTATGGGCATCAAAGGTATATGCGTCCATAAGAGAGCCGTCGACACGGAGTCTCAATCGTATGCCAGTTTCCTCCGGTTCGATGTGAATGTCGGACGCCTTGAGTGCGAATGCAGTAGCGAGGATGAACTCAAGTACACGCGATACTTGGGCTCGCGCACCAGCCTTAAGTGTTTCGTCGAGCTGGCTGCGGAGCGCAGCGAGGCTCGTAAGCGTCCCGCGGAGTTCGTGGAGTTCATCGCCGCGAATATCGAAGACACCTGCTTTCGATTCGCTTGCGAGTGAGAGTTCAGCATAGCGTGCATACGCTTTGTCGAGGGATTTATTTGAGACCAAGAAACGGGAGAGAATAAATCCTTGTGACTCGAGTGCGTGCTCAATCTGCGTAAGTGTGATGTTGCTCGGGTTTCTGAGTGCTATGGAGAGATGCTTGCCAGACTTTTCAAATGCTACAACTTCAGCTTCGCGCGCCTCTTTCTCAGGGATGAGACGAAGCGCATCCACATTGAGCGGCATGATAGTGAGGTCGGTATAGGTGAGTCCGTATTTCTCGGACAGCACGCGCGCCAGGTCCTCTTCTTCTTGTTCACGCAAGGACGCGAGCTTCGCGTCTTCAGCATCGGTATCAAAATGTGCAGGCATTAGCACCATAATACCGCGCCCTGGAGCGCGTTCCTATGCTGCTTGGTACAATTAGGGACATGAGACCAGCCCGTACGATACAGGACCTCCAAGACCTTGAAGCGGAGGCTCGAGAGTTTGTGTCTGCACTCCAACCAAAACAAGACAGTGCGACGTTCGTTACGCTCTCAGGGAACCTTGGGGCCGGGAAGACGGCGTTTACGCAAGCCGTTGCGCGAACGCTCGGTGTCCTCGAGCCCGTTACGAGTCCCACCTTTGTACTTGCGAAGTCATACGACCTTTCTGGAAAAGAGTTTTCTAAACTCGTGCACATCGATGCGTACCGTCTTACGAAAGGGAAGGAGCTTCGTGCGCTCGATTTCACACATACGCTTGAAGATCCTCGAACACTCGTGATACTTGAGTGGCCAGAGATGGTAGAGGACGGGCTTCCACACGCTGACGTCGCCATAACTCTCACAGTGCGCTCAGACACCGAACGCGACATAGCCTATGCCTAAGAACCCGAACACAACTCGGCTCGTTCTTCTCGACGCACATGCGATTATCCATCGCGCGTATCATGCGCTCCCTGACTTTACGGCGCCCGACGGACAACCAACCGGTGCGCTCTACGGGCTGTCTTCGATGTTGCTTCGGATCGCAACAGATCTAAAGCCTGACTACATTGTTGCGTGCTACGACTTGGCTGGCCCAACTGTTCGCCACGAGGCATACGCGGAATACAAAGGTACGCGCTCTGCGATAGATGACTCACTCATTGCGCAACTCAATTCGTCTCGCAATGTGTTCAAGGCATTCTCAGTGCCGATCTACGAGAAGCAGGGATTCGAAGCGGACGATATCCTCGGCACCATCGTTGAGAAATTGAAGGACGACCCGTCAATCGAAATCATCATCGCCTCGGGCGACATGGATACCATGCAGCTGATAACAGGAAAGAAGGTGCAGGTTTACACCCTTAAGAAAGGTTTGAACGACACCATCCTTTACGATGAGAAGGCGGTAGAAGAGCGCTACGGATTCCTGCCTGCACTCATCGCTGATTACAAAGGCCTTCGGGGCGATCCCTCGGACAACATCAAGGGCGTGCCCGGCATCGGCGAGAAGACGGGAACCGAACTCATACAGAAGTTCGGCTCTGTTGAGGATATCTACAAGGCGATTAAGAAAGACGAAGCCGCAGTACTCGCAGCCGGCATCAAGCCACGCATCGTGAACCTCCTTAAGGAGCACGAGGAGGATGCGCTCTTCTCGAAATCCCTCGCAACAATTCGTCTTGATGCACCAATAACGTTTGCGATGCCTGCAAAAGTTTGGAAGGAGACTATCGCGACTGAAAAACTACTCGCTCTTTTTGATGAGCTTGGGTTCCGTTCCCTCAAGCCGCGCGTTAGGTCGCTCCTTGGAGGAGAGGACGACACCGAAGACGAGGAGGTACGTGAAGAAGCTGCAGAAGAAAACATCCCGCTCGATCGGCTGCAAGAAGCGAAGGTAATGCTTTGGCTTTTGTATTCTGATTTTACAAACCCAACTCTCGACGACATACTCGCGTACACCAAAGCAAAAGATTTCGATGAGGCATACACAGCACTTGAGAAGGGACTTGCTGAGACCGGACGCTTGAGGGAGCTCTACGACACCATCGAGAAACCGCTCGTGCCGATCTTAGAGGAAATGAAGCAGTGCGGCGTGCGTATTGATACGAACGTGCTTGAGACACTGCGAAAAACATATCGCAAAGAGCTCGAGACTATAGAAGCGCGCGTGTACAAGGCAGCCGGGCACGAATTCAACATAAGCTCGCCGAAGCAGCTGGGAGACGTTTTGTTCGACGAGATGGAACTAACCGCAAAAGGGCAGAAGAAGACCGCTACGGGCCAGCGCTCAACCAAGGAATCGGAACTTGAGAAGATAAAAGATTTGCATCCGATTGTTTCAGACGTGCTCGAGTTCCGTGGGCTCCTGAAGCTCCTCTCTACCTATATAGAAGCGCTGCCGCCGCTACTCGATGAAGGCAGTCGTCTCCATGCGGAGTTCTTGCAGACGGGTACCGTTACGGGGCGCATGGCGAGCCAGAACCCGAATCTGCAGAACATACCGATACGTACCGATCGTGGACGCGCGATTAGAAACGCATTTATTCCCCGCGACGGCTATACGCTCGTTGGTATCGACTATTCGCAGGTGGAATTGCGCATTGCAGCGATTCTCTCAAGGGACGAGAAGCTTGAAGCAATATTCAAGAGTGGGCGTGATGTGCACACCGAGGTAGCTGCCGCTGTGTTCAAGGTTCCGGCAGAAAGTGTGGATCGCGAGATGCGTCGCCGTGCGAAGATCATCAACTTTGGCATCCTCTACGGCATGGGCGTGAATGCACTGAAGACGCAGCTCGGCACGTCGCTTGCTGAAGCCCATACGTTCTATGACGACTACTTTGCAACGTTCGATACGCTCGCGAAGTATCTTGAATCGACTCGTGGTTACGCGCGCAAGCATGGGTACACCGAGACGTTGTTCGGAAGAAGGCGCCAGTTCCCAGAAATGAAGTCGTCGTTGCCGTACGTACGAGCACAAGCGGAGCGTATGGCAATTAACGCGCCCATTCAAGGCACCCAAGCAGACCTCATAAAGCGGGCCATGGTTGAGGTTGATAGGGTGCTCAGGGAGAGCGGAGACCGCGAGGACGCACACCTTTTGCTTCAGGTACATGACGAACTCGTGTATGAGGTGCGTGCTGAACGCGCACAGGAACTCGGTAATCGCATTAAGGATGTGATGGAGCAGGCGTTTCCTATGGAGCTCACAAACGGCGTACCGATACTCGCTGACGCGAAGCAGGGAGCGAACTGGGGCGACATGCAACCACTATGATTTATCTCTTCCACGGAACTGATACCGGAAAGACGCGTGCCAAGGCGTTTGCGTGGATTGCAGCGGTACGAGCAAAAGCACCAGAGGCCGCGTACATCAGGCTCCAAGGAAGCCAGATAACGGAGGAAGCACTTCGCGATGCTATTAGCGCGCAGGGACTCTTCTTCGCGAAGTCTTTGATACTCCTTGATGACCCATTTTCCGACGAGAGTGCCGGAGAGATCATGCTCTCAATGCTTGATCTTCTGGCTGCGTCCGAGAATCCAGTAGGTATACTCGCACCAAAGCTTCTCGCAGCTCGTGCAAAGAAACTTGAAGCGGTTGCAACAAAAGTTTTTAAAGAAGATGCAGTACCGAAGCGCGATAGGGGATTCAATAGTGCGCTTGTGAACGCGCTTGGCTCTAAAGACGGGAAAACGTTGTGGAAGGAGCTTGTGAAAGCGGAACGTCTGGGCGACGTACCGGAAATAACGCACGGACTTTTGCACTGGAAGGCACGCGACATGATGCAAAAGGGAAATACAAAATGGGGGAAAGAAGGCGCACGTGAGTTATCCGTCTCGCTTATAGAGCTCCTGTCCGATGCGCGATCGGGGGACCTTCCGCTCGGTCCATCGCTTGAGCGCTTCGCGCTCTCTTTACGATAAGTTAGACTCCCACCCGCCCGGCAATATTTTGAGGCTATAATAGCCTCATGGAATACCGAGAGATTGAAGTTAGATTTCTTAACATAGATAAAGAAGCTTTGGTCCAGAAGCTAGAGAAGGTGGGTGCTGAGGACCTAGAAGAAAGTCTTCTCGATGAACGAATCATTTATGATGAAGCATTTACGTGGCGCGATGGAATCCACAAGATACTTCGTCTACGCACCGTGGATGGAAAAACTCATCTAACATACAAGCACCGAACAGAAATAACTGCGACAGGCACTGAGGAGATTGAGTTTGAGGTTGGGAATATAGACGCTGCAGAGGCCCTACTTCAAAGACTTGGTTATGTTGCTTTCAGGCACCAACAGAAACTTCGCCATACGTTCCGTCTTGGAGAGGTTCTCGTTGAAATTGATACCTGGCCAAGAGTCCCTGCATACGTAGAACTCGAAGGTCCTAGCGAAGAAGCGCTAAAGGAGACAGCAAAAGCACTCGAGCTCGACTGGAATACAGTGGAGATGAGGAGTCCCAGAACAGTTATTGAGGAGGTATATAACATTCCAGTAGGCCAGATGCGCTGGTTTACGTTTGATAGGTTTGAATAAAGGTTCCAACATCGTCCCAGACATCCAGCAGATAGAAATCGGAACCTGCATCTGCTACAGTAGTAAGGTATGCGCCTGTAGCTCAGCGGTAGAGCAACGGACTTTTAATCCGCAGGTCGATGGTTCGATCCCATCCGGGCGCACATGGCACCTTCGTTCAAAGAACAATGTATCTCACTGCGCAAACAAGACCACTCAATCGTGGAAATCATGCGTATAACAGGAAGACCCAAAACAACGATTTACGCACACATTCGCAACCTGCCTCTGAGTGAGAAGCGTCTCCGGTCCTATAGAAATGCATCAGGACAACATATACGTCAGTTCGCCGTTTCAAGGAAAGGGAAAAGCGAGAAGAAGTTTACTCCATTTAACGAGTGGACCCTTGAGACTGTACTTCTTGTTGCACACCTAACCTTCGACGGTAGTTTGGGACAAAGAATTGTCGCATATAGCAATCGTAGTGAGGCGCTCATCAATCGCGTAGAGTCCCTCATGAGCACAATCTACGCATATTTGCCAAAGAGATCCTTCGACTCTCACTCAGGAGTTTTGCGGACGAGTTATTACAATGTTTCGCTTGCGTTGTACCTAAAGAGTAAGTCAAGGGAGTTGCTCGCGGAGATTGAGAATTATGATCTCGAACTAAAGAAAGAGTTCCTCAGGGCTTTCTTTGACGACGAAGGATGTATGGACTTAAAGCTAAAAACGAACAAGCGGAGAATACGTGGGTATCAAAAGGACGTCGGAGTCCTTCGCGTCATTAAGAGCCTTCTGGCAGATTTCGGCATAGATTCACATTTGGAGCCACCAAACGAAGTTGTAATTTCTGGCAAGAGTAATCTCAGCACATTTCAACGGGAGATAAATTTCTCAAAAGGAGTCTGTATCAATGGAAATAGATCGAACAGTATTTGGAAAGAGCATTTGGAAAAGCGCGAGCTCCTTCAACGTGCAATCAACTCCTTCAAAGTTTAATACGTATAGAGGTCTACCGTACGACCTTCAGAGTCAAGAAGCTTCACGGCATCTCGGGAAGATTTCCATAACTCATCAGACCTGCCGCGCGAGTTCTCGTACTCGAGATAGATGCGCCAGGTATCGCCCGCAAAGTCTGCGTCATTTTTGTGATGTTCGACACATCCGTTATAGGTGAGGTAGTCGTCTATGAGTGCAGAGCAGGCCTTCGAGACGCCGCTATCGCTCGGAGTTTTGCACGAAGATGTGCTGCGTACGAGGTTGTAGCACTTGTCGTCTCGGAGCTCATTCCCTCCGTAGTACTTCTCGAATTCTTGGTAGGGGCTCGGACACTGATTCGAGAGACTCGGATAGAATTCCTGTCGACTCATGAAATACCCGGTGCACATGTTCTCTTTGAATGAGACACCAGTTGGCGCTTCGCCCGTAACAACGATGGCTTCGTTTCCCGGATTAAGCACAATACGTCCCGTATCGTTCACGCGTCCCGAACGGGGTAGTAGAGCACCTTCAGGAATGCGCGCACCGCGACCAGATGCGCCGGAAACTAGCCGCCAGCCGGTTATGTTGATGCTGTCCTTTCCTGATGCACGGAGTATTACGTATTCTTGATCCGGGTCTTCACTGCTGGTGCCGCCGGTACCCGACACTCGAACCCGGCCCTGGTACGGAGAAGGGTTGCTTACGCCGCCCAGGTTCGCACCACCGGAGAAACTACCGCCCATGATATTGGACCAGACGCCACCGGACCGGAAGTCTACGGCAGGTGTGTCGCCGTATCCTTCTTGTACGGTATCTACATCTGTTATGGGTGTAATGTAGGGACCCGCGAACGAGATCGGCTTCGATGGTCCACCGGTTGCGAACCAAAGGATAAAGAAGAATGCGAGCACGCCGAGGAAGAAGATTCCGTCGCCTTTCATGTATCTATAGTAGCAAGCCCTACTTCAGTTTCGTAAGTTCCTCGCGTACTACCTGCGCATCACTCCACGGTGTTCGGGTATCGTTCGCTTCCATAATGTAGGGATCGGTACCTTTTCCCGTTATGAGAACTGCGTCACCAGTGCGTGCGATCGAGAGTGCGTGTGCGATTGCTTCACGGCGATCCATGATAGTCAGCGGTTTCTTTTCCATGCCGTTTGCCATCGCGTCAACGATTGCGCGAGGATCTTCCTCATACGGATCCTCATTCGTAAGGATTACGGTATCGCAGTAGGTTTCTGCAATCTTTCCCATCTCAGGCCGCTTCCAAGTATCGCGTCCGCCTCCGGTGTTTCCAAGCACGCAAATCTTCCGGACTGGGTACGCTTCGTAAAGAGCTTTGAGTGAGTCAGGAGTGTGTGCGTAATCGACAATCGCCTGGAAGTCCTGGCCCTCCTCAATGCGCTCAGTACGTCCTGGGATCCGCTCGAGTGCCGCGAGAGCGTCAGCAATGTCCGTAAGCGGGACACCCAGGAAGCGGGCTGCTTGGATAACGGCGAGTGCGTTCATAACACTAAAGCTGCCAGGGAGCTTCATGCCGAAGCGAACACCTTCGTACGTGAATGCTACGGTGCCTGGACCGTGCACGACATCGGATACATCGTTGTATGAGAAAGGGAACTTCTCTTCGACAGGAAGCGCGAGATAGGGTGCACTACGTTCGTCGTCTGCGTTTGCGATCATTGCGCGCGGGCGCTTCGGGGAGTGTGCGAGTTCTTTGCCAATTTCAAGCTTCGCCGCAGCATAATTCTCAAAGGAGCCGTGCGACTCGATGTGTTCTTTTTGTAGGTTCGTAAAAACAAGACCATCAAGGAAGAGATAGCGATGGCGATGCTGTCGGACGCTCTCTGACGTAAGTTCCACAACTGCATGTGTTACGCCCTCCTTTCTGGCGCGGGCGAGAAACGCATGGATGAATCCGCGCCCCGGCATGGTCATCTTGAAGAGGTTTGGTTCTGACGTGTCCTTAATCGCGAAACGGATGGTACCGGCGACTGCAGCAGGGTATCCCGCGTGGTGCAAGACAGTGAAGAGCATGTCAGACACCGAAGACTTCCCCTTGGTCCCCGTAACACCGATAACGGTCATATGTTTGGCGGGGAAGCCATAGCTTGCCGCAAGAAGAAACGCCATTACATAGTGATAGAGCGGGAGCAGTGGGCGCACCAACGAAACCGGAAGAATCTTCTTTAGAATGCTGATGATGCGGTTAAGAATCCCGTACATATTATTTGCCGCTGAGTGCTGCCTTGAGCCGCGCGTCCTTGCCGGTTACGTTGGCCGGGATCTTGCTTAACGTTGCACGAGCCTCGCGCTCTGTGTAGCCGAGCGCAACGAGCGTATCAAATACTTCCGAGTCGTCCGCGTCCGGTGCATGCCCCTGTCC
>JAUPKX010000008.1 GCA_030837225.1 Patescibacteria group bacterium
CGAGTGCGCGCATTTCGGTCTCGTGTTCGCCAGCGGGACCGATGATCTCCTCGAGCTCGCCCCACGGGTACGGCTGATGCTGATTCCATCCCTTGAAGCGAATGACTACCTTGTGTCCTATTGGAAGACTCTCACCCTTAACCACAAACGGAACGTACATCTTCTTCCAGTCCGGAACCATCATGGTGAGGTTCTCTTCCTTGTTCTCAACGAGCTTCCCAACGAAGGTTTCGCGGGAGCGCTCTATAACTTCAACAACCTTGCCGGCAGGCCTGGCTTTTCCGGTGCGCTTGTCGGTGTCGTTTCCGATGAACTGCACCTTAACGGTGTCTCCCGGGAAGGCGCCGCCGAGATTCTCTCCGGCTATGAACATATCCTCCTCGTTCGGGTCAAACGTGAAGAATCCTTTTCCGGTCTTAATGATGGTTATGACGCCTTCGTACTCTGTATCTTTCTTTGGTTGCATGTTCTCTAGACTGTAGCAGATGAAGCGGTATTTGCTATGATGCTCCTGCTGCAGCCATCACTGCAGTATCACTCGGGGTGCGGGCGCCACCCGCGGCTACCTCCCGCCGTATGCCTGCATACTCCAAGCGCCTTGGTCCCATTGCCGAGGCGCTCTTTTTGTCACATGGCGGTCGTGGTACCCTATCTCTGATGCTCGCGTAGCCTAAGAGCAGGAACGCGACCGCGTTCGGGGGTGGTGGGCCTACCCGGCCCCCCCAGGCCTGCCACCCCTCACGTTGCGCTCCTTCGGTTTCTAACCCGCGCCTGGCATAGCTGGGCGCTCTCTTTTTACGGGCTCGTTTGACCCTTTACCCGCTATCTGGTACGCTTCCCGCTACATATGTTGATGATCCGATTCCAGCGCATTGGCCGCAAGAACGACGCGTCGTTCCGCATGGCCGTGCTCGAAAAGACCGCCGGTCCTAAGGCGGGCAAGTATGTCGACCTTGTCGGCACGTACAACCCGAAGACCAAGCAGATTACCTACAAGGCAGAGAAGATTCAGGACTGGATCAAGAAGGGCGCACAGGTATCTCCATCCCTTAAGAACCTTCTTATTAAGAACGGCGTCCTCGAAGGATCCAAGGTAGCGGTTATCTCGAAGAAGAATCTTGAGAAGCACATCGCTAAGAAGAAGGCTGAGGAAGAGGCAGCAGCCCTAAAGGCCGCTGAAGAGAAGGCTAAGGCAGATGCCGCAGCCGCAAAGGCCGCAGAGGAAGCTGCAGCAGCACCTGCAGTTGAAGAGGCTCCTGCTGAGGAAGCACCAGCTGTTGAAGCCGCTCCGGAAGAAGCTCCTGCCGAAGAGGTAGCAGTAGAGGAGACCAAGGAAGAGGAGCCAGCTGCATAAGCCTCCTTCGCGAGCCCTCGCTCGCTTTACAAGCGAATATCCCGTAACGCTGACACGATTCTATGGAACACGACCACGCATATCTCGATTTCACTATTAAGGCACTCGTCGACAATCCTGACGCGGTGGTTATCGCTCGTTCGGTAGATGAGATGGGTGTTCTCCTTACCCTCACGGTTGCTCCAGAAGACATGGGCAAGATAATCGGCAAGGACGGCAACATCGCAAAGGCGATCCGTACGCTTCTTCGTGTCGTTGGCATGAAGCACAATGCGCGCGTGAACCTGAAGATCAACGAGCCTTTGGGTGGCAAGCATTTTGGTTCAGATGAAGGGAACCGCACTCTCGAGCAGGTCCTCGGCGACATCAACTAAGAAGAAGCGACCCATGCCGCCTCTTTCCGTAATCCGATCAGAGAGGCGCTTTCTATCTACATCAGGGACTTGAATAAGTATGGTTATTTTGGTATAATTGCTATATGAAAAGGATGACCAAACCATTCATTATTGGTAGGGATGCCTTCGCGAAGATAAGCGCAGTTGAGGGTGTCCGCCTAACGCCGGCGATGCGCAAGGACTTCGAATCCTTTGATGCAAAGAGCCTCTCTCCGAGTGCTCGTCGCGCCGCGCTTATAGAGAAGTACGGAACAGTTCGTTAACAAGTTGCGGATGTACGACGCTATCGAGGATCCCTATTGCTACCCGGGAACTACTGTTCTTAGGAATGTGCCAGGCATAACCGACCAGTCAGGACTCACTGCTTTTGAGGCAGTAGCGACTGCGCAACGCGCAGAAGAGCCTCTTCCGGAGGGTAACTTGGATGCTCTACACTATGCAGCAATACACCGACATCTCTTTCAGGATGTGTACCCATGGGCAGGAGAATTCCGTACCGTCCGCATCAGCAAGGACAATAGTAGTTTCTGCTATCCAGAACATATTCCTGCAATGCTTCAAGAACTTTTTACGGATCTTGAAGAGGCAGACTTCTTCCAGGGCCTCTCTCTGGAGAGATTCGCATCGGGATCCGCAAAATTCCTTTCAGATCTGAATGCCATCCATCCGTTCCGTGAAGGAAACGGACGTGCTCAGAACGTATTTCTGTACCTCATTGCGAGTCAGGCTGGCCATCCATTCGACTTTGCGAATCTAGAGGCAGAAGCATTCCTTGAAGCCATGGTACATAGTTTTCATGGCGACACTGCCGCCCTTGAGGGGCATATTCTAAAACTGATACAGTAGCGCCCAGCATCATGATCCGATTCCATCTCATCACCCTCTTTCCAGAAGCCTGCGAGGCGTATCTCTCTGCGTCTATTCTTGGCCGTGCCCGCACGAACAAGAAGATCTCCGTTAACTACGAGTCCCCACGCACGTACGTAACGAATCGTTGGGGCAAGGTGGACGAGCGCCCGTATGGAGGCGGTCCTGGCATGGTTATGACCGCACTCCCTGTTGTGAAGGCGGTGAAGAAGTCTTTGGGTCGCAGGAAGGGCGAGAAAGCCATCATCTGGTTTAGTCCTTCGGGCAAGCAGTTTACGAACAAGGATGCGGATCTCCTTGGAAAGTATGACGAGGTAGCATTTGTCTGTGGTCGCTACGAAGGGATCGACGAACGTGCGAAGAAAATCGTTGCGACTATGGGAACGCTCAAGACCTACGCCGTTGGAGAAGCGGTCTACACTGGTGGGGAAGTGCCGGCACTCGCCATGATTGACGCCATAACTCGTCGTATTCCGGGCGTCCTCGGCAAGGACGAATCAGTAGAGGAGCGTCGTGTTGCTGCTCCTGACGTGTACACTCGCCCTGAGGTTATCGAGTGGGAAGGGAAGAAGTATAAGGTCCCTCCGGTGCTTAAGACGGGAGACCATAAGAAGATCGATGAGTTTCGGGCGAAGAAGCTGAAAGGCAAGTAGAAATTCTTTTATACATTGACAATACCACCGTATGGTGGTATGCTTGCTAGCGAGTTCGGCGTCTGCCGAAAAGTCATCAACGATCTCTCTGGAGGGAAATATGTTCAAGATTTACACGATTGTCTGTGGCGCCATCTGTGTCGCGGCAGGAATCTGCATGGGTCTGAATGAGTTGGCTGGGTTCGGTCTTCTCATGGTGGGCGTATTCGTTGGCGTGCTCATAGGGCTTTTGCCCGGCATGCTCAGTGAAAACGATCGAGGCCTCGTTGCTCCGGGTCTCGCGGTGGGATTCCTCATCATGGCGTCTGTCATTGGCATCATGCCGATGCACGGCAGCTGGCTGTCGTTCTGGACAACCCTGGCGCTGAGCCTTGTGTTGGCCTGGGTCGCAGCCGCAGCGGTGTACAACCTGCGTGCCAACCTGACCGACAAGGCCAGCCTCAAGGACATCAGCCACATCGCAGTCTCGCTCGGCCTGCCGGTCTTGGGCCTCAGCCTGGTCCGGTATCTGGTTGAGACGGACCGTTCGATCGTGTCCGGCCTGATCATGGTTGTCGTCCTGGCGGCGTTCGGCTATATGCTGGCACCTCGGAGCGTCGTGCGCATCCCCCAACCCAAGCCACTGCGTCGAGAGACGACGGCTTGATCCAAGTCTTAGGGCTGAAGGGCGGCTTCTCGCGAAGTCGCCCTTTTCCTTATACACCCCTGCCTTGACCCTCATAGGTCCTTCACGGTATAGTATCCCTACGACTGAGTAACGGGGGATTCGGGGGCTTACATCAAGGGCGAATTTTTAAAAACAGCGTCTCCTAAGAACGAGGGGCGCGGCACGTATATATACGTGCCCATTCGGCGTTTAGGAGGATCGCGTAACATACGACGCACATGCAGAAAAAGCAGCTCGTGCAGAAGACCTTCGGTGCGTACCGCGCACCACGTGTCGACTTCCCAGATCTGGTAGGGCACCAGAGGGAATCGTTCCAGTGGCTTCTTAAGGAAGGCCTCGGCGAACTCTTCAAGGAGTTCTCGCCGATTCCTGATTATTCAAGCAAGAAATTCGAGCTCCGCTTCGACGGCTTCGAGATCGGCGCCCCTAAGGGTACTGAGGAAGAGGCTCGCGAAAACATGCGCACCTACGAGGCTCCTCTTAAGGCGTCCGTTACGCTCGTTAACAAGACCTTCGGTTCTGAGAAGACTCAGGAAATCTTCCTCACCGACATCCCGATGATGACGCCGCACGGCTCCTTCATCGTGTCCGGTGTTGAGCGTGCAATCGTGCCGCAGCTCGCTCGTTCCTTCGGAGCGTTCTTCGTTGCTGAGGAGAACAAGGGACGTAACTTCTTCGGCGCAAAACTCATCCCTGCACGTGGTGTATGGATTGAGATTGAGTCCGATGCTGATGGTGCGGTCTTCGTGAAGATCGACCGCAAGCGCAAGTTCCCTGTTACAAACCTTCTTTCTATCTTCGGTGCAGGAACTCGCGACGAGATCCTGAAGAAGTTCAAGGGCGACGAGATCGCAACCGCAGCGGTAATGAAGACGCTTGAGCACGATACTGCTCAGACACTCGAGGATTCATTCGTTGAAGTGCACCGCCGCATGCGCGACGGCGATTTGGCGACCCCGGACAATGCGAAGTCCTATGTGAACACCCTCTTCGCTCCTGAGCGTTACGACCTCTCAAAGGTTGGACGTCATCGCTTGAACGCTCGCTTCGGTCTCCCAACCGACAAGAAGTCTCTTGACCAGCGTGCCCTCACACTCGAGGACCTCATCCGCATCGTTGGAGAGATCGCTCGTATGAACCAGGACGCAAACGCGGTTCCAGACGATATCGATCACCTCGGATTCCGCCGTGTCCGTTTCGTTGGCGAGCTCCTTCAGGCTCGTATGCGTGTAGGTATGTCTCGCATGAAGCGAAACATCCAGGACCGCATGTCCACGATTGAATCTGAGACTTCGCTGCCGATGGCATTCGTTAACCCACGTCCACTTTCGGCGTCGGTACGCGAGTTCTTCACCGCGAACCAGCTCTCGCAGTTCATGGACCAGCAGAACATTCTCGCTGAGCTCGAGAACATGCGTACTCTCTCGGCACTCGGTCCCGGCGGTCTCACTCGTGAGCGCGCAGGCTTCGAGGTTCGTGACGTGCACCCGTCGCACTATGGTCGACTCTGCCCAATCCACACTCCGGAAGGACAGAACATTGGTCTTATCCTCCGTCTCGCGCTTCATGCGCGTACGAACGAGTTCGGTGTTATCGAGACCCCGTACGCAAAGGTTACCAAGGGTGTCGTTACAGACACTGTTGAGTACTTAAACGCACTCGAGGAGGAAGAGCACGTTATCGCGCACGCAGCGACGCCCGTAGACGACAAACAGCGCATTGTCCCTGAGACGATCGAGGCACGTCGCGCGGGCGAGCCTGCGGTTGTTCGTCGCGATGAGATCGATTACATCGATGCATCGACCTACCAGATGTTCTCGGCTGCTACCGCGATGATCCCATTCGTTGATCACGACGATGCGAACCGCGCACTCATGGGTTCAAACATGCAGAAGCAGGCAACCCCAGTCCTCATCCCTGAGGCTCCTTTGGTTGCTACCGGTATCGAGGGCCATGCAGCGCGCAATACCGGACGCCTTGTTATTGCCGAAGAGGCAGGAACGGTGTCCTACTGTGACGCACGCAAGGTTATCGTAACGCCAGCTTCTGGAAAGCCTCACGAGTACAAGCTTCAGGGCCTTACCCAGACCAACCAGAACTCTGCATTCATGCAGCGTCCTATCGTTGAGACTGGCAGCAAGGTGAAGAAGGGAGATGTCCTTGCGGATGCTTCGTCTTCGGATCAGGGTCAGATGGCACTCGGACAGAACGTCCGTGTAGCCTTCATGAGCTGGAACGGTGCTAACTACGAGGACGCGATTATTGTGTCCGAGCGCCTCGTTGAGGAATCCAAGTTTACAACCGTACACATCGAGGACTTCGAGTGTGCTGTCCGCGACACCAAGCTCGGTGCTGAGGTCACAACCCACGACATCCCGAACGTTGGAGAACTTCGTTTGAAGAACCTCGACGAAGAGGGTGTGGTCCGCATTGGTGCAGAAGTTCGTCCTGGTGACATTCTCGTTGGTAAAGTAACGCCAAAGGGTGAGACCCAGCTTACGCCTGAGGAGCGTCTCCTTCGTTCGATCTTCGGCGACAAGGCCAAGGACGTGAAGGACACCTCACTTCGTATGGAAGGAGGGAAGCGTGGCCGCGTTATCGGCGTGAAGGTGTTCAGTCGCGAGCAGGGAGACCAGCTCGAGTCGGGCATCATCAAGAAGATCGTCGTAACGGTTGCGCAGGTTCGTAACGTATCGGTGGGTGACAAGCTCGCTGGTCGTCACGGAAACAAGGGTGTTATCTCCCGTGTGCTTCCAGTTGAGGACATGCCATACGACAAGGATGGAAATCCTGTCGACATCATCCTCACACCGCTCGGCGTTCCGTCACGCATGAACCTCGGACAGATTCTCGAGCTCCACCTTGGACTCGCAGCAAACTCTCTCGGGTACCAGGCGGTGGTGCCGCCGTTCGCAGGAGCTACCCACGCGGAAATCCGCGAGGAGCTCGTTGCTGCTGGCTACGACGCTTCGGGCAAGATGAAGCTCTTCGACGGACGCTCCGGCGAAGCCTTCGCACAGCCGATCTCAGTTGGCTACATGTATGTCTTGAAACTC
>JAUPKX010000009.1 GCA_030837225.1 Patescibacteria group bacterium
AATGCTGAAATGCCTATGTGCCATACCTCCATATTAGGGGAGGTGTTGCGTTTACTTGTTGAACTCACCCACACCCATTTTCGTTGACTCTCTGCTTGTAAGGGAGTCTTATACAGAGAGTCCCGCACCCCCAGATGAGAAAGGATCTGATATGCGTACCCTCGCTCTTTCCATCACTGCACTCGTGTTGCTTGGACTCGCGGCGGATACTGCGCGTGCGCAGGAATTTATTCCCGATCCATTTCTTACCAAAGAGTCTTTCTTTGGAGAAGAAACGATTCCTGACACCAGCTATCTGTACGCCACGCGTTTTCGGCCAGTACCTGAATCAACACTACGTACCGAGAACGGAGCTTCAATCCCGCTCGGTTCGGTTCGGCTCGTAAGCCGGGGTTCCTCGTACTACCCTGGCGGCTCAAGCAATCAAAAGGTTCGGAACGAGAGCCTCCACATCGCGTGGGCACTCTCTGAGGATTCCGATTTGATTGTTGGCGCCTGGCGATTCAAACATCGGCAAGAAGGCCTCGACAGAATCGAGGTACTCACCGTGGGTATCGGCTTCGTGCAACACTTCTGAACGTCGAAAGGCCCCGAGCACTCTTGCTCGGGGCCTTTTCCTATTCTCTACTTCTTCGAGATGATGCTCTTCTTATACGTATCCAAATGCTTGAGAGCAATACCGGTACCGCGTACCACACAGAAGTACGCATCGTCTGCGAGCTTCGCTTGGACGCCGGTGCGGCGGTACACGAGCTCCGGCAGATGGCGCAACTGACTCGTGCCTCCGGTTAGGATGATGCCATTGTCGATGATGTCAGAAGCGAGTTCTGGCGGGGTGTCCTGCAGCACCTTACGCACCGCGTTCATCATCTCCCGCAGCTCCCTATTCATGGCTTGCACCACCTCGTTCGTCTTGAGTTCTATGGTGCGCGGGAGCCCGGACAGAAGATCACGTCCTTTTACGAGCATTGAGAGCTCTTCCGTAACAGGGACCGCTGATCCAATTTGGATCTTTATCTCCTCTGCAGTCTTGTCTCCTATAGAAAGGTTGAACTGCTTCTTCACGTAGTCGATGATCGCTCGATCGAGCTTGTTGCCAGCAACCTTTACTGAGGTAGAAGCAACAATACCTCCCAAGGAGATCACCGCGACGTCGATTGTCCCGCCCCCGATGTCTGCAACCATGCGTCCGAGCGCTTCTTGAATTGGAATGCCGGCACCAATGGCCGCGAGGATTGGCTCCTTTACAACGTATGCGTTTGCGGCCCCAGCCTTAACAGCCGCCTCGATAACAGCGCGCTTCTCCGTTGAAGTAACACCAGCCGGCACCGAGATGAGGACCGTTGGCTTGAAGAAGTTTCGGCCAAGTGCCTTCTTTATGAAATAACGAAGCATGGCTTCCGTTACGCGGTAGTCCGCGATAACACCATCCTTCATGGGTCGATACGCGGTTATGGAGTCCGGGGTCCTTCCAATCATCGCTTTGGCTTCTGAACCTATGGCGAGCACCTTGTTGTTCTCGGTTGAGACCGCAACAACCGACGGCTCGTTCAGAACAACACCCTTACCCGGTACGAACACGAGCACGTTCGTAGTACCGAGGTCGATTCCTATGCGTGGAGAGAAAAGCGGCATGGGCAGTATCATACCGCGTTTCGGGCGAGGGGTGCAAAAGAATCATTTAGTCTTCATATGCCAAGCCATAGGGGGCTGCTACAATACGCACCATGTCCAAAGCCGAAGAGAATAACTTCATCGTCGAAGGCGGCCATCCGCTCTCAGGGTCTATTACCACCAACTGCTCGAAGAACGGTGCCGTTGCCATGCTAGGTGCCTCTCTCCTTAACAAAGGAACAACGACACTACGTCGAGTCCCAAAGATTGAGGAGGTACATCGACTCATTGAGGTACTCCGCTCTATCGGCGTATCGGTTGAATGGAAAGACAAGGATGTGGTTATCACACCCCCAGAAACAATCTCCCTTGAAACAATCGACACAGCGGCGGCCGTTCGCACCCGTTCGATCCTGATGTTCATCGGCTCATTGGTACACCTCTTCCCCACCTTCTCTATTCCACAATCTGGCGGCTGCACATTAGGACTTCGTTCTGTGCGTTCGCATCTCTGGGCACTTGAGAAGTTCGGTATCAATATCGAGACACTCTCCGACTCCTATCAGGTTACGCACGACGGACTTGCCCCCGCTGAAGTGGTGCTCTACGAATCAAGCGACACCGCAACCATTAACGCACTTCTTGCTGCTGCAAAGATTCCTGGAACCAGCGTTATTAAGTACGCATCCGCGAACTACCAGGTACAGGAAGTCTGCGGATTCTTGCAAGAGCTCGGCGTTACGATTGACGGCCTTGGCTCCACTACCCTATCCGTAACGGGTGTTCCTGAGATACGGAAGGATATCTCGTACGCTATCGGCGAAGATCCCATTGATGCGATGTTCTTCATCGCCGCGGCTGCTACCACCCACTCTGCGCTCACCATTAAGAACGCACCTATCGAGTTCCTTGAGGTTGAACTAGAGGTACTCGCCAAGATGGGACTCAGCTTCTCTGTTACGAATCATTCGCTCTCTGAGAACGGCATCACGAAACTCGCGGACATTCATATAGAGCCGTCAGATCTCATCGCATTCCCCGAGAAGATCCATGCGCGCCCGTATCCAGGACTCAATATCGACAATCTTCCGTTCTTCGCCGTTATTGCAACGAGAGCCGAAGGCGAGACATTGATTCATGACTGGGTATACGAGAAACGTGCCATCTACTACACGGAACTTGATCGATTAGGCGCTGATACCGTGCTCATGGACCCGCATCGTATTCAGATTCGCGGGCCGGTACATTTACGTGGTGCCGAGATTGTCGCCCCACCTGCACTTCGCCCTGCAACTATCCTTCTTATAGGTATGCTTGCGGCGGAAGGCATCTCAACGCTTCGCAACATCTACAGCATCAATCGAGGATACGAGGACCTGGTGAATCGTCTCACCTCTATTGGCGCGCATATAAAGCACGCCTAGAAGCACTATGAAAAGCATCGGCGACATCCTTCCCAAGGACTTCGGCGACAAGAAGCCGACTACCAAGACTGAGCGTGGCGAGCTCATGCGGTTCTTCGTGCGACACTTAAACCACTCGCGTGCTTCCGACGGCATCCCGAAGCTCACCATGGGACGTATGGGAAAGATCCTCGAAGGCATTCCAACTAAGGATCTCTATTATCTGAAAACCGTCTGCAGCCGAGCAAAGAATTTCAGTAAGAAGTTCTGGTGGGAAATAGATCCAGAGAAACACAAGGTAGAGGACAAGCCGTTCTAACCCTAAACTTGACCAATCCCCGTAAAGTTAGTATCGTGCACTCGTTCCAGCACAGGCATAATCTGCGGACGCAGAAGTGCACGGGACTGGCCCCAGGGTGGGCCGACGCTGCCAGTTGACGCCGAGTTAGCCGTTAAGGAATCCGGGGGACCTTTCACCGCCTAGAAACCTGCGCGCCTTCGGACTGTTAATTGGCGGCGTCTCACCCGCTCTTTATATGCACCAGCCCCCGGGCCGGTGTTTTTTTGTTATAGTCCTTTTATGTCCATAATCGTTCAGGATGGAGAGCCCGTACTCCGGAAGATTTCAGCCCCCGTACCCGAGGAGCTTTTTGGTACGCCTGAGCTCCGCAGTATCGTTAACGACATGGCGGCAACACTCGATTCGCAACTCGACGGCGTCGCTATCGCCGCTCCCCAGATTGGTATTCCCTACCGCATATTCATCATCCGCTACGACCGCACCATACCTCCGACACCAGAAGACGAACCGGACCATGCGATTGATCTTGGGGTGTATATCAACCCGGAGTTTGTTAAGAGCTCGAGGCGCAGACTCGAGATGGATGAGGGTTGTTTGTCGGTGCGCGGTATATACGGAAAAACCATGCGCAACGAGCGCGCAACGGTACGTGCTCGTGATGTTGAGGGCACCTCGTTTGAACGCGGTGGTGGCGGACTCTTGGCGCAGATATTCCAGCATGAGACAGACCATCTGAACGGTATCCTGTTTGTTGACCACGCTACCGATCTTATAGAAGTGAACAAAGAACAACATGGACATACCACCTAAACCATTCGCGTTCTTCGGTACTCCCTACGTCGCGCGCGATACCCTTGCGTACCTAGCTTCCCAAGGATACGTTCCAGAGGTTGTGGTTTCCTCGCCAGACGCGCACCGAGGTCGTGGCCTAACTCTCACACCCTCTGAGACCAAGACATGGGCGCTCGAGCACGAACTAAAGGTTCTCACTCCACTGAAAATAGATACGGATTTTATAGAGGAGATTCGGGACTATGGCTGCGCATACGCCATTGTTGTGGCATACGGCAAGATACTTCCTCAGGGACTTATTGATGCGTTCCCGTTAGGTATCCTGAACATTCATTACTCGCTTCTGCCGAAGTATCGCGGAGCCTCCCCTGTTGAAGGCGCACTCCTTGCTGGAGAAACTGAAACTGGTGTCGCCATCCAGCAAATGGTGTACGCGCTCGATGCTGGTGACGTGCTTAGAAGCGAGACCACAGAAATAGCGCCTCATGAGACGACACGCGAACTACGCCCGCGTCTTGTATCCCTTGGTGCCCGACTTCTCGTAGACATGCTCCCTGCATTTGAGGCAGGAACACTCACTCCCATTCCGCAGGATCACACGAAAGCAACCGTTACAAAAAAGATACGGAAGGAACAAGGTGAACTTTCTCTTAAGGGAGACGCTAGTGCGAACTGGAACAAATACCGTGCCTATGCGGAGTCTCCTGGCACCTATACGTTTCTCGAGAAAGACGGGAACCGTATTCGGGTAAAGATACGCACCGCCACATTTGAGCAGGGTGCATTTGTTCCTCAGCTCGTTGTACCTGAAGGAAAGAACGAGACCGCTTATAGCAGCCTCGTCTCGAGCGGGTATGTGCCAGTCTAAGCTTCAAGTCCGCGCATTAAGGACTTGATAACGCCGCCCCCCTTCTTAACAAGGCTCTGCTGACGCTTGCGTGCGGTCTGGAGCTCTCGGGCTAGCTCACTCACGGATCGATCGATTGCCTTCTCTATACTGTCTTCAATGGCCTTCGCATAGAAACGGCTCCCGTCTACGTCGAAGTTAACATCCGTGCGCCATATTTTGCCATTTTGGTGCGCTTCTGTTTCCTTTCCGAGATCTACATAAGCGCGAGCAGTCTCCTTGTTGTCTCCGATGTATTTTGCGAGCGATTCCACTTTCTTGCGCGCGAGTTCCGTTATGTTAGCCGGAAGATCGTAGTTGGTACCCTTAAAGTGTATCTGCATAACAGTGGAGACTTAGGTATATAAAGACGCGAGCTGCCTCGAAACTATAGCTTACGTTTTTCCGCTAAAGGTAGCGTGAAGATGCGCGATTATGTCATTCGATTCATACATCTCAATGCCTCTCTCCTCATCTACGAGATACGGAACCTGCTGCTTTCCGCCGCGAGCAACAAGTTCCGCGGTAACCGATGGATTGTTGGTGTTGCGCTCGTCAAAGGAGATGTTCAACTCCTTGGCGGCAATAAGGACCTTGGCGCAATACGGACATCCGGGACGCGTGTAGAGAATAAGCATAAATGAGCTGCGTTAGCGGATATACCTCAAGTATACCAAGGCGCTAGGTTGCTGAATGGTGGATTTCGGCTAGTATGGAAATGCCCTCCCCTTAGGAGGGCGCCTACCATTCCGCGGTAGCTCAGCGGTAGAGCAGTCGACTGTCAAAAGGCAGCTTATAGAAGGAATTCTATTCGAAGAACGAGGTGAATTCGGGGAACCCCTATCGCAACCGCGAGGGCGATCCCGAGCCAAGCCCCAAGAGGAATCTTAGGGAAGGTGTAGAGACTATCCCGCAAGGGAGTACATCTGTGAAAGCAGCTGGAAGCGCCTCGCATCGAGAACCGATGATGATATAGTCCACGCTTCTCAGTAACGAGAAGGAACGTGTAATCGATTGGTCGCAGGTTCGAATCCTGCCCGCGGAGCTAGAGTAAGAAGCATTCTTACGTAGTTAATTAATACCAACGCATATGTCATCAAAGAGACACGGGGTTAGCCCGAAAATTCCAAGGAAGAGCCCGCCGAAGACGAAGAAGCGCCTCGCCATCAAGCAGGCAAAGCAGGACGCTCGAACGTAATCCAAAAGCCACCGGAATTCTGGTGGCTTTTGCTTTTAACTCTTGCTTGTACTCCTGACGACGCTATGGGCTATACTCACCTCTATACCAGGTTTACACGCCACTATGAACCATACCTCCCAAACTATTCTCGGTACGCTCGTCGTCATAGGCTTCGTTATGGGTGCGCTCTTTCTATACGAGCGGTCTGTAAGGAATCAAGCAGAAGAAGACACGAGCGCCGTACCCGAAGTACCGGTGAACGAAACTCCTAAGGAAAGTATCGAAGAGTACGTTGCAAAGAACATCTCCACGCTTTCAGCTGAACCAGAGCAGTTGGGCGGGACATTCTATGTAACAAATATCGAAGCAGCGGACGGTTCTGGTATTGTCTCGTACGAAGACGGGCATAATGCGTACACTGCAGACTTCACCTACTCTATCGATGCATCGGGCAACCCCTCCATTGATTCATTCGTTATTCGTCCTCAGTAGTCTCAATATCTATAGACAGGAGTTTCGATGGGCTCTGGTGCCCGTTCACAATTCGCACCTGTGGCAGAGGGACCATGAAGTGCATCGCGAGCAGCTCTCTGATTCTGAGGTTTGCTGCGTTCCGTTCTGCTTTCTCACGTACAGAGATACTGAAGTGGGTCGAAGATTCCTCTTTAAGGTTTTCTTTCTTGGCCCCTGCTATTGCGCGGACCTTCACGTACATATGAAAACCATAGCATAGGCACCGCTTTGTATGAGAGTAAACAGAAAAGGCGCGGGTCCAATGGACCCGCGCCTTTTCTGTTTGATGCTATTGATTATCGAGCTTAACCGCTGCCTCAGGCGTTGTAACAGCCTTACTCATGGTGAGCATCTTGATGATGCCAAACGCAACAAGCCAGTAGACCGCCATCGCAAGAAGCGTCGTCCATTCAAAGACACTGCCTGATACCTGACTTACTCCGAACACCGTAGAGAACGGAAGTGTGAACGGATACGAGAGAGAGTAGATGAAGTTCGAGAATCCTGCTGCCGGATTCGCACCGAGCAACTTAAGAATGAATCGGAACGCGAGCAGGACTTCGAGAACGCCAAGTACGTACCACACGATCTGCGTGCCGCGATACAAGGGTTTGGTTGAAGAAGCGACATACGGGTCCATAGGGATATGGTTAGGATTAGTACCAGGTAGAGTGGCACCTAGCCCATGAAGACCTCATGAACCGGAGTATCATTACTCTATGAAAAGGCTTGGGCTCTACTACCCTGTTACGCCGCACGTAACTAATCGCGCCTGGGGCATCCCCGATGCCGCGTACCAAGAATTTGGATTCACGCGGCACAATGGCGTTGACTTGGCACTATCTACCGGACAGCCCATACACGCACCCTTTGGTTGTCGCGTAACGAAAATTGGGAATGAGCCGAACGGTTCAGGGCTCTATGTCTGCCTTCTCTCTCGCAGGAAGTTCAGGTTTGATGACGGCGATACTGCACACGTAGAGATAACGTTCATGCACCTCTCTGAAGTGCGCACTACCGTTGGTACCAGACTCTCGATTGGAGACGTACTAGCACGAGGCGGAGATACCGGACGCGCCAGCGGAAGCCATACACATATGGCCCCCAAGCGTGTTCGCGTAAATCTTTTCGGAGGATATCGCGAAAAGGACAAAAACGAGGCGAATGGTACCTTCGATCCAGAACCGTACTGGAACGGAATTCTTGCAAGCGAGCGCTACCCGTAGAGGTGCTTCTTTGCCGTACACCGACACGGTACGCAATGTTCAATGCAGTACTCCTCCCCATAATCATAGGTGAGTTCCTCTCCTGGCTTCACATTCTTTATGGTCATCACAAACACGTGACCCTTGTTAATCGCAGTCTCTGCATTCGGACTGCAAGAATGATTGATATACCCCGCCTTATTTATGCTCGGCTTCCCGTCTATAGTCTTTGTCTTTGATATCTCAAATAGATACTTACTCTTGCTTGTCTCAGTCTCTTCGGCAGAGAGTACTCGACCGACATACTCGATAACGCAGGCACCCTTCGGTATAGCCTCTCCAGCGAAAAGACCGAGGCCGGCACTAGAACGTTTTACGGCGAGTTTCCACTCGCCGGGTACATACTTCCCTCGTTTAGCCATATAGTGTGTCTATACTACGGTATGGGTCGCCCCTTAAGCAAGAGGTGACGACTTCATGTAGGCTTCACTCAAAACCCGTAGGCTTATAGAAACCATCCAGCTTTCATGACTCTCTTCTCTTATTCCGGACGGAACCTTCTGCAGATGGTCCTCTTGTTTTTGGCCTATCTACTATCGGCGCAGATCTTTTCATATCTGTACGCCTCTATCCCAACAGCTCCTGTACTCGTCTGGCCTTCGTCAGGTATCGCGGTCGCAGGACTCATGCTTGGTAGCATCGGCCTGTGGCCTGCAGTGTTCGCGGGCGCCTTGGTTCACGGCATTCTCTACGGGAGTGCGCTTGCAACCACCATTGGCATAGCCGCGGCAAGTGCTCTCCAGGCTATAGTTGGTGCCTACGTACTAAAGCGTTTTGGGTTTACGAACTCATTCTCTCGCGTACCCCACACCATTGCGTTCATTTTGACTGCCATCTTTGTCACATTCATCGTGCCATCGATAGGCATGCTCGCCGCCCTCATTGAGAGCACCCCGCTCCCACAAAGTCCGCTAGGCGTCTTCATACCGTGGTGGATTGCACAGATTCTCTCTGTCCTTATCATTACACCACTCCTAGTGCGCTGGCTTCCACGCTTCAAGTTCAAGCGTACGAGAAAAGAACTGTTCGAAGCATGGCTTTCAATTGCATCCATTGCAGCGGTTGGCTTTCTTTTGTATTGGACTCCCTACCACGAAATCGCTGATCTGCCGCTCGTATACATAATCCTCGTTCCTCTCCTGTGGATTGCTCTCAGAATTGGACCGCGCTTTATGACACTCGCTTTGTTCTTGAATGCCATTCTTGCACTCGGAGGCACTGCCTACCTGACCGTTTCATCTGGCGACAGTGCACTGCTCGGACAGGCCCTGCTGCAAACCGAGATTTTCGTCATTATGATCTCACTCATCTTTCTTCTCTTGGTTACGGTGGCTGAGGAGCGAAAGGACACCGCGAATGATCTTCGCAAGAATGTGAAGCGCCTTGAGAATGCTATCGAGCGGATTCGCAAAGAGGATGAAGCGAAAAGTCGCTTCATCGCCACACTTGCTCACGAACTTAGGAATCCGCTGGCGCCACTCATGTCCTCACTCGAGATACTAAAGCTTACGTCTCCGGACAAACAAACCGAGACTCTTGCTCAAGATATGACCAGCCACCTGAAGACGATGCGGCACCTGCTTAACGATCTTCTCGATATCTCGCGGATATCGCGCGAGAAGCTCTTGCTTCAGAAGGAACGCGTAGACTTAAACGCAATCATCAACCGGAGCGCGCGCACAGTTGAACGTCTTATTAGCGAGCACATGCACACGCTCGTATTTGATCTTCCTGATACCGCCATCATGTTCGAAGGTGATCCAGTGCGACTTGAGCAAGTATTTGTGAATCTATTCAATAACGCGGCAAAGTACACGGAACCGGGCGGTACCATCACCGTGTCAGCAGAAGTTTCCAGGGAATTCGTAACGATTAGAGTCAAAGATACTGGTATCGGTATGAGTGAGGATCTTCTCGAACATGTGTTTGAAGCGTTCTTTCAGATAGAGCAGAAAAACAAGCTGCATGCAGGACTCGGCATTGGGCTCTCGCTTACAAAGAATCTCGTTGAGATGCACGGCGGCACTATCGAAGCAAAAAGTGCGGGACTCGGAAAAGGCAGCGAACTTATCGTGCGGCTTCCTCTCACTGAATCTTTGCTGCAACCAGCCCGTAATGAAACAAGGACTGATATGCACCCAAATGATGGGCTTCGCATTCTTATTGTAGACGACAACCGCGCTGCTGCTGATGCACTCGCAAAACTACTCGCGCTCCGTGGGAACGTTACCGAGGCGGTATACATGGGCGACGAAGCCATTGAACGTGCGCCGAAATTCTGCCCTCAAGTAGTTTTGCTTGATATCGGGCTCCCGAATATGGACGGGTACGAGGTCGCAAAATTACTGCGAAAGGACCAAAACTTCTCCGCTACACTAGTAGCGCTCACGGGATACGGTCAGGAATCTGATATTCGGAAAGCAACGAAGGCCGGGTTTGATCACCACCTTACGAAACCCGCGGGACTTGCTGAAATCGAGGAGGTTCTGGGCTCCATCGCACGAATCTAGCGGGTATGGGACAATGCGCGGGATGTCTAAGACCGCGATTTTAGGGGGCCTTTCGGTACTCGCCGTACTCTCCATTGCTGCTGGCGCGTATGGGTATTCCCTTTTAACAGGCGAACTGGCGCGCTCAAAAGAGATGCTTAAGAGCACAACAACAGAAGCTGCAGCGCGCGAGAGCAAACTTCAAGAAGATCTTCGTATAAAGTCGGAGGAGAACATAACCCTCGCAGGAGAACTTCGTCTTCTGGAGGAAGCACACGACGATGAAAAACGAACGGTACGGAAACTTTCGAATACGGTGAATGACTTGGAGAAGATCGTTGCTACCGATCCCGAACTTCTTGCGAAGTACTCGAAGATCTATTTCCTTAACGAGAACTACGCACCCGCAAAGCTCTCAAGTATTGCAACCGAATTCACATTTCAGAAAGAACGTACCTATGAAATACATGCCGACACTGCGAAGTTTCTTGAAGATCTTCTAGCAGACGCAAAAGAAGAGGGTCTTTCACTTATTGTTGCGTCTTCGTATCGTTCCTTCAGTGCACAAGCTGCACTGAAATCAGGATACCGTGTCCGGTTTGGCACAGGCGCTAACGCATTCTCCGCTGAGCAGGGATACTCGGAACATCAGCTCGGTACCGCCGTTGATTTCACAACGCCAGGAGTAGGAGCTACGTTCGCAGGGTTCGATAAGACGGATGAGTATGCCTGGCTCACCAAGCATGCGCATGAATACGGCTTTATACTCTCCTACCCCAAAGGCAACACGTATTACCAGTACGAGCCCTGGCACTGGCGCTTCGTTGGAAAGAAGCTCGCGGAGCGCTTGCATGACGACGACGATTACTTTTACGACCTCGACCAGCGAGTTATCGACACCTATCTCGGCGAACTGTTCGATTAGAAAAGCCCGTCTCTGACAAGCCTTTTCTTCTTACTTAAGCACATTCCACATCTTGGGGTCTGATCCGCCATCTATCTTAAAGACGGCTACGCCCGCAAGCTTCAGTCTCTTTGCGAGTTCTACTTTCTGCTTAATGGCTCCTGAGTCGCTCCACGTTAGGTACTGCACTGGTGCCTGTTGCCCCTTTGACTTAGCAAGTGCGAGTGCGCCTCTAGACGCCAGCTGGGCTGATGGAGTGCCTTTGGGTGCGAGGCGAGCAAGTTCTGTCTGAGTTGGCAATGAAGAGACCTGATCCTTCGGTACATAACTCAAGGATAGCTCTCCTGCACGATTACGCTCTGGCTTGAGGTTATACTCCTTTGCTATCTGCGTGCCGTACCCTGGATTGAATGCCTCTACTTTAATGTAGCTGTAACCACTGCCATCGGCATGCGGCATGATTTGGTAGATATGGCCGTAGGTTGCTATACCAAGAACCATTTTCTTCTTATCAATATCCTGGCCCATGTAGTTCACGACCTTCTCTACCCACTTCACATCTGCCACTGGTGCGTAGATCTCCTTCGCATCTCGCGCAACCTTGTTGAGCTGTAGGTCCGCCGTCTGTTGGTCATACGTCATGATGCGGACCCTGTCACACGCACGATTAATCTCCTTCAGATCGTTTGCGTATTCAATATCTGCAGGAGGCGTTCCAGAGAAGCGGGCTGCCAGCGGCATACGTGCCTCTATGGTGCAGTCGAGCTGCTTCTTGTCGAGTGCATCGTTGAGTTCTGAAAGGAACGCAGAGAAATAGATCCTGGTATCGGCTTTCTTGCCCTCGTAGTCGATATCGATGCCATCGAAATCCTCGTCCTCAACGAGGTCTGCAATTGCCTTCACGTGGGCGGTCCGAGTTGTTGGGTCCGAGAGGACCGTATGGATAGCGTTTGTGTCGCTCCACATAACGGTTGGAATAATCTTCACGCGCTTCTTCTCTGCCTCCGTAATGAGGCTCTGCCAATTCTTTCCTCCAACCTTAGCGGTGTCAGCCAAAGAACCGTCAGTGCGCACACTGTACGCGAACGGATTTATCTCCGTCATCTGCTTAAGATGCTTCTTTGCGTCCTTGGTACCCGCTTCAGTCCTCCAGTACGGTATCCATCCAGATATCTCTATCTTGGAAGAACGCGAACTCGCTGCCTGAGCTTCGAGAGGCGCGATTCCTGAGATCATAAACGTTGCTATGAGCGCAGATGCGACGAAAGAAGTTGGTGTAATGTTCATAGTTGTATTCACTATATCAAACGGATGAAAGGCCGCGCTCTTACGAGCGCGGCCTTTCAGGAGAGATTCATTTATGGTTACCGAAGTGCGAGCGCTGGCTCTGCAAACATTGCAGCGAGCTCAGCTTGCGTGGTTGGCGGATTTTTCATATCCACCTTACCCACAACCGTTGCGGTAACGCCCGTACAGTGTCCAAGCGCAATAGCTGGGTTCACCTGGCGACCATTAACGGGCACCGTATCCGTGTGGTCGAGCAGCACGTCGATCTTATGGGTCCAGCGCCAATGCATGGTATCTGCAATGATGCGGTATCCGATCTGGTGCTCGACTTCAGCGAAACGGCACGATGGAGTGTCCATCGCTGTGCGCTCAAGGCGTATAACGGTTCCGAACGGGAGTTCAGCCGCCATATCGCGCGATCGCGCTGCCACAACCTCGGGAATCGAGGTCATGCCGCTCGCGGTGACGAATGGGTTGGCATCCGTCTGTCCGGGAACAGCATTGTAAGCGGTCATACTAACCTGGTAGGTGTCGGCGGCTACCTCGAGAGAGGTAGCCAGACGTTTGGAAGGCTCTTCAGCCACTCCTGCAACGGCGATCGGCGCGGAAATCGTCTCCGCATGTGCCGGCGCCCCTGCACTACCCGGTAGAAACAGAAAGCTCATAAGAGCTACTACTGCAATAACTGGCATAAATGAAAACCGCCCTTGCGGACGGCTAACTAGCCCATAATAGCAGACTTGACAACTGCTGTCAAGTCTTGGGGAGTAATTTCTTCATGTTTCGCTACCCTTAAATTAGGAGAGTCAAGGGTTGAAATATGGCCTACTTACGGTATTATAAGCCCATGAGCAAGCACAAAAGAAAGGTCCGGAAGTTATGGTTTAGGGCCAAAGAATACGGCTGGGGATGGTTCCCTATTTCATGGCAAGGATACGCCATAACGGCCCTCTATGCCCTTCTGTTCACCCTTACCTTTATTCTCTTCTCCAGCTGGATTGGGGCTGCTGCTGAGGCTGAGGTTGGACTTCGGGACGTGGCTTTCGGGGTTGTCGAATTGATCGCAGCCCTCGCCATACTGTCCTATACCCTCTATAAGATCTGTATGAAGTGGGGAGAGAAGCCGGGGTGGCATTGGGGGAAGAAATAGTACTAGTTGGAATAATATTTAACTGCAGCCAACAGTTTGACATTACTTAGTTTGCGGTGTATAAAATGATTAGTCTGTTCGCGACCGAGTTCTGGTCGTTTTGACGTTGGAAACAAAGCCTGAAAGGGGGCTTATTGCTATGGAACTGAATGAAAAGCGCTGGTATGTACAGTGGTTCTTCTTCTCACTGTACGTCATCGACCGTTTCACCGACGGCTACGATGAAAAAGCGTACAGACGTCGAGGGACGAATCTGTGCCACTTCATGCGCGTCACGCTCATCTGGGCGCCGCTCGTGTTGCTGCTGAATCTGGCCGTTTACGGCCTGCTTCTGTCGGCTCTGGTACTCGTGCCGCTCTACTACTTCGGCCTGTTCGGCTCGATGAAAATCTATGGCGTCATCATCGGCATCATCCTGGCCCTCGTGTTCATCGCCCTTCTGATTTGGGCGGCTCACGAGATCACCAGAATGCTCCACGAAGGCAGCAGCAAGCTTGCTGACGCCATCCAGGAGAGCAAGGCTCGAAAAGCCGCCCACGAGGCGGTCAACGGTCCGAGCTTCGGCACGATGGTCTGGCGGTATGCGGTCGCAACCAAGCGTCGCATCTGCCCGCTCATCACCTTCAACCAACACGAATCCTAAGGGAGGATCGCGATGAGTATCGCAAGAAAAATCGTCTGGCCCGTGATGCACTGGAAAGTGCTTCTCGTCTTCACCGCTTTGGGAGGTGGGGCTGTAGGCCTTGAGCATCTGTTCGGGTCTCTTGAGCGCGGTATGGCGGTCGTCGCTGAAAACGTGGCATGCACTGCCACGTCCATCAACAGCGACGGGAAGATCGACATCCAGTGTGGCGATGTCCAGGATTCGTTCACGAACTCCAAGATCGCCATCAGCCTACTGCAGGCCCCCCAACCACTCTCGTGCACGTTGCGCGAGACCAGGGGCCGTGCCGACTGCGCTCTTCCGGACGAGGAAGAAGCCTGAAGGTTTCCAACTTTGTCGCTTATGCGACACAAGGGGCGAGGACTTCTGTTCTCGCCCTTTCGCTTATACGAAAATCGCTCCTTACAGTTTAATAAGGAGCGATTTTAATATAGCACCTGACTTACCAACTCAACTGCCCTCCTGTCTTGTACTCCGTAACCCGAGTCTCAAAGAAGTTCTTCTCTTTGTTGAGATCAACGGCCTCGCTCATCCACGGGAACGGGTTCTCCACGTTGTACTGCGCAGGAAGTCCGACGGTTGCGAGGCGGCGGTCCGCGATGTGCTCGATGTACTGCTTGAAGCCAGCGGCATTCATACCGAAGATGCCCTTCGGGAATACCTCAGTTGCAAACGTGTACTCAAGCACAACCGCACGCTTCACAAGATCAATGATGCGCTGCTGGAACTCGGGACTCCACACCTCCGGCTGCTCCTCTTTGATGGTGTTAATCATGTTCACGCCGAAGTTCAAGTGCTGGGACTCGTCACGCATGATGTACTGAATCTGCTCAGCAGATCCCGTGAGTTTGTTCTGGCGCTGGAATCCAAACATAACGGCAAACGACGAGTAGAAGAAGATGCCTTCCATGATGAGCGAGAAGACGCAGAGGTTCTCAAGGAAGAGCTGGTCACTCTCAAGGGTGCCGGTCTTGAAATCGTCCGCGAAGATACCCTCATTGAGGCTGAGTACCATGTTGTCCTTGTTGTAGATAGACTCTACCTCTCGATACATGTTGAAGATCTTGGACTCATCCATACCAAGAGACTCCACAATGTACTGGTACGCATGCGTGTGGATTGCCTCCTCGTATCCCTGGCGAAGCAGGTACATACGGCACTCTGGGCTCGTTACATGCTTGTACAAGGCGAGCACCACGTTGTTCGCAGCGATGGAGTCTGCGGTTGTGAAGAAGCCGAGCACGGTCTCGAACGCCTTGCGCTCGTCAGCGGTCAACGCCGTTGGGCTCTTCCACTGCTCAATGTCGCGCTGCATCGAGATTTCGGTTGGGAGCCAATGGTTTGAGTTCCCCGCCATGTACGCGTCCCACGCGAACAGGTGCTTCATCGGATAGAGTTGCATCACGTCGGCATCGCCGCCGTTGATGATCTTTCGGTTGTTAATGTTCACGGGAGCAGCACCTTTGTTGATTGGCATAGTTCGCGGTTTTTAAAGAACAATAATAAGTCAGCGTTTGCTAAGACTAACTTTCACAGGATTCGCACACACCTGCCTCTTCTCCAGCGGCAACTCGTGCCATCTTAGCTTGCCACTCGCTGGCTGAGAATCCGCTTGGAACAGCAAGCTCAGGAGCCTGTTCAATAATCTCTTCTATAACAACACTTGTCGCAACAACGGAGCCTCCGGCTGCACGGTTATGGGTTGAACCGTACTCGCTCGTTGAAACAGTTGCCTTCTCAACCTGAGACGCACCGAGGGTACGGAGGTAGTAGGTAGTCTTGAGTCCCATCTCCCACGCCATGAAGTAGATGTCAGAGAGGTCCTTGCCCGAGGTTCCGTTGTAGAAAATGTTCAGGGACTGAGACTGATCAATCCACTTGCCGCGGCGTGCTGCTGCCTCAACGAGCCACTTGCCGTCGATCTCGAACACTTCCTTGTACTTCTCCTTAAGGACGCGCGGGATCTCATCGATGTTCTGGATGCTGCCGTCCGCGTACTTGATGCGGTTCAGCATGCCAGCACTCCAGAGCCCCGCCTTCTTCAAGTCTTCAACGAGGTACTTGTTCACCACGACGAACTCTCCTTCTTTGTTGCTCTTCACGTAGATGTTCTTGTAGATCGGTTCGACGCATGGGATGCAGCCAACGAGGTTTGCAGTTGAAGCCGTTGGTGCGATAGCCATGGTATTCGAGTTCCTCATACCATGTGCCTTCACATGCTCACGAACCGGAGTCCAATCAAGCTTGCCTCCACGCTTCACCTTGATCTCTTCTCCGCGTTCCTTAGCGAGCAGGTCGAGGGTGTCCTGCGGGAAGAGATCCCGATCCCACTTACTTCCCTTGTATGAGGAGTACGTGCCACGCTCCTTAGCGAGCTCGCTTGAACCAAGGATCGTGTAGTACGCGACCACTTCCATGCTCTCGTCTGCGAAGTTGAGTGCTTCTGGCGAATCGAACTGGATGCCGAGCATGTATAACGCATCGTGATATCCGCGGACACCAAGTCCAACTGGGCGGTGACGGGTGTTGCCATTCTGTGCGTCTATCGTTGGGTAGAAGTTAAGGTCAATGACGTTGTCGAGCATGCGGACTGCCGTGCGCGTTACGCGTGCAACCATCTCATGATCGAAGCGCATCACACCGTTCTCGTCCGCTGTTACGAACTTCGCGAAGTTCAATGAGCCGAGCGTACAAACCGCCGTCTCGTCGTCCGATGTATTAAGTGTGATCTCGGTGTTTTTTGTAATGAGTCCGTTTACAGTCCATGAATGCTCGTCGGTCATTACCTGCAGACAGTACGCGTCCTCGTTCGGCAACACCTCAAGCCGGTCGAATGTAGCATGCATCTTTTGTGTATACCCTTGCTTCTTCAAGTTTTCGAGATACTTTTCATTACCACGCAATGCGCCGAGGCCGGTAACTTCTTCAAGAAGCTTGCACCCCTGTATGGACGTAACCATGAGTCGATAAAGCTCGTTCTGAGGAAAGAGCTTGCTACTGCCCTTGCCGTCTGGCATCATCGCGCTGCCTGCTTTCCTCATCTGCGTCAGAGAGGAGCGGATACCAAAGTTCGCAAGTAATATCTGCACATCCGCCAGTAATTCCTTACTGACTGATGCAAGTGCGCACGTGGTAACTTCGCCGCTTGCCTCCACAGTAGCGTCAGCAGCATAGAGACCCCGAAGGTAGCTCGCGACCGTCTCTTTCGTGCCAGTCCACACAAACTCAGGTACGGTGAGTTTGGTCTTACTCGTAAATCCGCGCTTTTCAAGGACGCGTGCGAGCGGAGCGGATGCTAGGCGCTTTTTATAATCAGTGCCAACAAAACGAGGCTGGCGGACCGAAGATGTACGGAATATACCGTCGCCATTCTGTGCGATGCACGCGCTCGCCATCTGCTCTACTTCTTCAATGAGCCCAAATTCGTTTGCCCACACGTCGATCATTACAGTGGAGCTTCCGCTCTCACGATTTGTGAAGGTGCCATCTCCTGCCACGATGCCGCACACATATGCCTCATGAGGAGCGTCCGTAGTGCCGAAGAGCCCTTCGCTCTGCTGTATCTCAATCTTATCTCCATGTGACAGCTCTTGCGCCTCGGTCCATCCCTGATTAACAACCCATACTTTGTGATCCGGGGTGACCTTGTGCGTATAGCCTTGCTTAGTGATGATAGTAACGATTGGCGCATTAGGTCGTGGAAGAAGCATGGGGCCGGCCTGTACACTCCCCGAACGTCCAAATACTGTTTGCACCGAACCATTCATTGCCGGAGCAGTGCCATCTGCACTAACTAGACCGAGAACCTGTGCCTTTTTGTATAAGTACCCCACAGTAACGAGACCTTCTTGAGTAACAACTCTTTGGTCTGCTGTCATGCAACAAAGGTTTGAGTTGTGCACCACACCTGCATGATCCTGCGGAGAGCGAACGTTTGATGCATCCTTCCAGGTAATCCACGGGTGCCCAGTCTCGAACAACATACCGATCATCTTCTTCCAGAGGTCTGCGGCCGGGATGCGCTTGAAAAGTTCGATCTCGCCACGATCTACCTTCGCCTCGTACTCGATGTATGCGGCTTCGAACGCAGCACCATAGAGGTCGTGGAGGTCCGGCACGTCACTTGGCGAGAAGAGAGTCCATTCCCCGTTGTCGCGTACACGCTTCATAAAGAGATCCGGAATCCAGTTCGCCGTATTGATGTCGTGCGTACGACGTCGTTCGTCTCCCGTGTTCTTGCGGAGTTCGAGGAAGTCTTCAATGTCTAAGTGCCAGGTTTCAAGATACACACAGCCTGCACCGCGGCGTTTTCCGGAGCGATTGATAGCAATGTTTACATCGTTGGCAACCTTCAGGAACGGAACGATACCCTGAGAACCCACACCGGTGCCCTTAATAAAAGAGCCGGTTGCACGAACCTTCGTCCAATCGGTACCGGTGCCGCCAGACCATTTAAGATACTGGGCATTGTCTGAAATGGACTTGAAGATACCGTCGAGGGAATCTGGAACGGAGTTCAAGAAACAGTTCGACATCTGAGCCTTCTTGAAGCCAGACTGGAAGAGTGTGCGGCCGCCGGGAGTGTAGAGGAAGTTTGAGAGCACCTCGTAGAACTCAAGTGCTGCCGCTTCTCGTGCCTCTGGCTTCTCTGCAATCGCAAGACCCATAGCGATACGCATCCAGAGCATCTGCGGGGTCTCGAGTGTCTTTCGGGCCTTAGGATCCTCCATGCAGTATCGGCTGATCATAATCTCGAGTCCCATGTACTCGAACAAGGTGTCGTTCTCGACCTTCATCGCTCGTGCAAGCTTCTTTAGATCGAACTCGGCCATGCGCTCGTCGAGATTGCCTTCTGCAACCAATCGCTGCATGTTCGCGACGAACACGCGCTCATGCGCATCAAGCGGATTCTTCGCATCGAACTCAGCACCAAACACTTCCGCATAAAGGCGGTTCAGGAGGAGTCTCGACGCAAGGCGTGAGTATGCCGGGTCGCGCTCGATCATGGAGCGCACTACCATGATGAGTGCCTTCCCTACTTCAATCGTCGTCATGCCCTCGTACAGCTCGTACTTCAATTGCGAGAGGATGTGCTCGATGTCGAAGCTGCCCACATGTTCCTGGTCAGCAAGATGCTGCAAGGTCTGCCGAAGCTTAACCTCATTGAAGCGCTCCTGCTTTCCGGAGGCGGTCGTTATAAGAAGACCCTCTTCCTCAATCTTCTCGAGCACTTCCTGCTTCTTCTCTTCGCGAATCTTCGTGTGCTCGTAGCGGTACACGATGTAGTGCTTTGCTACAGAAAGATAGCCCGCTTCCATAAGAGCGAGCTCAACGAGGTCTTGCACGTTCTCTACAGAAGGAATCTGCTCCTCTCCAAACTTCATTGAAAGATCCTCGAGTACACCGTTGGTGACGCTCAAAAGAGTCTCTTCCTCAACCGCTACGTTCACACTATCAAATGCTTTTCTTAATGCATCGGTGATCTTTTCTACTTCAAAATCGACAATGCTCCCGTTCCTCTTTTTGACCTGCTTCATAAGGTAATCCCGTAGGTTACGCGGCACGTTTATAAGTCAGCCTTAGCTTGCTCACGCTGGCAGGGATTTCGCTCCACTTCGTGGCGCGTAGAGGGCGCCGTAGCGCTTGGCTCTCGCGTTTCCTCGACTGCATTCGGCTGTGTTGACCTCTGTATCGTACCTCGTCTTCACCCAATTCTCAGTGTGCATAAACCAGCAGAAAACATAACTCCGAGCATTCAAGACACATCTTTTAAAACCCTTATATAAAGCCCCCGTAGAGGGTGCATTTTCTCACAAAAGTGCTACCTTTTTCGTACCGAAGGCAGGGCACTAGGAACACCACACCTGCATCCTCCTACGGGAGATTCTGGGACCATTTGGATCCCCGGGGTCGGCCTGACGCAGAGCGGAGGGGCTCATTTTCAGCCCCCCTGTGGAGTACCCTCCGTTCTGCGTTTTGTTCGACCAGCCGTTCCTTCAAAGCCCGTCTTGGACGGGTTTTTGTATACCTGCACTCGTTCATGAAGGCTTCATGGTCTAATAGATACAGTTCTGGTACTGATTTAGCCATTATCACTTCTACTCATGCGCATACTCATCGTTGAAGACGAAGCGAAGCTTGCTGAGGGACTTAAGCGTGGCCTCGAGAGCAAAGGATTCGCCGTTGACTGGATCGCAGAGAGTGAGAAGGCACGCACGCGCATACTCCTATACCGCGACGAGTACGACCTCATTCTGCTCGACCTCATGCTCCCTGGCATTGACGGCGCAACTATCACGCGTGAAGCACGCAAAGAAGGCGTAACGACGCCAATCATTATCCTCACGGCCCGTGACGAGACGGAATACAAGGTGGAGCTCCTTAATACAGGAGCAGACGACTATCTTGCAAAGCCGTTCTCCTTCGAGGAACTCGTTGCGCGTATCAACGCAGTGCTCCGCCGTCCTGAACAAACGGTCCTCGCGAAGATGACCGTGCGCGATATTGAGCTCGACTCGGGCGCCCGTACCGTTACTAAGGCTGGAAAGCCTATGCAGCTCACCCTTAAAGAGTATTCGCTGCTTGAGTACTTCATGCGACACCCGGACGAGGCCCTTACTCGTGAGAGTATCCTTGACCACGTCTGGAGCTTTGACTTCCCTGGCTTCTCCAACGTTCTTGATGTACATATGAAGAACCTTCGCAAGAAACTTGATACCTATGCAGATGCACCCCTCTTCGAAACTGTCCGTGGTGTGGGTTACCGACTTAATCGATAAGTATCGGTATAACCTCTTCCACAAAACAGCGACAAACGTCGTAGCGTTACAACTTGTACTCGCGCTCGTCTCTCTTCTTGTGCTTGCGTGGGGCATTGAGTACGCTCAGGAACGCACCTTATTTGCCGTTAGTGAGAGGATTGTCGACGGTGTTTTCCTTGATTCCCCTGCATCCTCGGAAAGCCTTATGCAGGCAGTAGAGACCGTAAGCAACGAGACACATCTCTATGCGGCTATTATCCTCATCGTTCTCAACATTGTATTCGGTCTTCTCATCGCCCGTTTTGCGCTCTGGCCCACACGCAACAGCCTTCAGTTCCAAAAGAAGTTCATCGGCAACATTGCCCACGAAATACGGACACCGCTCGCCATCATAAAAACGAATACGGAAGTTGCGCTCTTTGATCCCAAACTCCCCGCATCTGTTAAGGAGACCTTTACCGACACCATTGTCGAACTGGACCGTATTTCAGAGACCATAAACAACCTTCTCTCCTTCGATACCCTAACCCGGCCCCGCCGTATGGTGTTTGAGCCAACAAACCTCTGCGCACTCGCGCACACCATTCTTAAACGACATCAGGCACTCGCTGATTCTCGAGGCGTAGAGCTTATTGCAGCAATGGACGAGGACTGTTTTGTTTGTGGCAACAGCGTTGCGCTCGAACAGGTTGTTACAAACCTCGTTAAGAACGCGGTTAACTACACACCTAAAGACAAGGGTGGCTCAGTAACCGTTACAGTTGCGCCAGAGCCAGGCAACAAGGTGATGCTGTCCGTTAAGGATACTGGTATTGGTATTGATCAGAAGGATCTCTTTCATATCTTCGAACCCTTCTATCGTGGCGATACCTCACGGGCACGCGGTATTGGTACCGGCACTTCAGGACTTGGTCTCGCAATCGTGAACGAAATCATCAGATTGCATAAGGGCGCCATAACCATACGAAGCACACCAGGCAAAGGTACGGAGATTCGCGTCATACTTCCAGCGGTGGGAGCAAAGAATCTTCCCGACCCACTTGCAAACGACACTACTGATAGTACAAACGAAGTGTCGGTTGATTTCTCCTAGTACTTCATGAGCCTGTTCACGGCGGGTTCACGCTCACTTCAATAGAATAGTGTTGTTGAGGAATTGTACGGAAAGCGTACGCGCTCCCCTGCCAGCCTCAATTGTTCTTTCTCAGTTAGATTTACGCCGGGCATCTCTACGGAAATGATGCGCGGCATACGGGAAAGATTCCTTACCAGACGCTAACCGAAAAGCGCCTGTATGATACAGAACATTAAGGATTAGTTGCCGGGGCCGCGCTCAGTAAATCTGGGGGCGGCCCCGGCTCTTTATAGAAATCAGGTACGGTTAAGGAAGTTCTTCAACCTTAGCAACAATTAGCTCGTCAGATTCAACGCAATAAACATTTGGGAGCTTAAAAAAGAAAGCCTCTGAGTTTCCAGATACTACGACTGGCTTTTCTAGACCCATTGCCATCCCTGCTTCATATCGCGCGCTTTCTTGGTCTCCTTCCCATAGGTAAACCAAAAGGTCTGAATCCCGCACTGCCCCTGCCTCCTTAATTGCTATCTCCTTTGTTGGACCTGCTCCCAAAGTAGCAACCCAATCGTAGGTTATCGTGTGGCCCTGCGCTGTAAGCGCGTCCATAACTGCACGAGCTCGTTCTATGGCCTTTCCTGCAACGTAAATTTTCATTCTTTAGTTCTTCAACCCCGATCCCTTATGGAAGAGCCACAACACCGTTCCAAGCAACACAACGATGAGAACGCCCATAACTGCAAATGAGACTCCTATCGGAACATCTGAAATACCAAGGAAGCCGAACCGGAACGCGTTAACCATATAGAGAATAGGGTTCGCGAGCGAAATGATACGGAAGAATTCCGGAAGCTGATCTATAGAGTAGAAGACGCCGCCAAGATATGTAAGTGGCGTAAGAACGAATGTTGGGATAATGGTGATGGCATCAAAGGACTTTGCATACATGCCGTTCAAGAGTCCTGCGAGTGCGAACAGGATCGCCGTGAGTAAAACAGCGGCAACAACAATACCGATTGAGACAATCGTAAGCTTCGTAAAGAAAACGGAGACGATGAGCACCAGGACCGCAACCATGAGCGCTCTGGCCACACCTCCTGAAACAAACCCTGCAATAACAACCCAGGACGGCATCGGGGACACGAGGAGCTCGTCGAGTGTGTGTACCCACTTTGCGAAATAGAATGTGGAGACTGTATTCATGTACGCACTCGTAATCACCGTCATCATAACGAGTCCCGGCACAATGAACTGCATATAGGAAAAGCCGTCTATCGGGGCAATCTGGCTGCCAATGAAGGCACCGAATATGAGGTAGTAGAGGGTTGTCGTTACAACCGGCGGGAGCAGGGTCTGAGACCAAATGCGCAGAATACGCACAATGTCCTTGCGGAGCATGGTGTAGTAGCCGACGAAGATTGGCGAAGTAGTCATAGGATTAGGCATTTTTCTCAATCAAATTCACGAACACTTCCTCTAGCCTGCTTCCGGAGTTCCGAATATTAGCGATCTGTATCCCGATCTTGGTCATGAGGCGAATCGCATCGTTGACAACGTCGCCGGGCTTAAGCGACAACTCAAGCGTGGTCTCGTCGATACTCTTTATCTTGAGGTCTCGCATGAGCGCAATCTGTGCGGCTGTCACCGGCTCAACGGTATCGAGGACCAGCGTCACGTAGCTCAACTTCGAGACAAGCTCCTTCACGCTTCCCTGTTCGATAATCGCTCCCTTGTTAACAATAGCGATACGGCTACAGAGTTGCTCGGCTTCCTCGAGATAGTGGGTGGTGAGGACGATAGTGGTACCTGCTTCGTTCAATTTCCGTAAGTATTCCCACATACCGCGACGAAGCTCAACATCCACTCCCGCAGTTGGCTCGTCCAGAAGGAGTATCCTCGGCTCGTGGATGAGTGCGCGCGCAATAAGGAGGCGACGCTTCATGCCGCCTGAAAGCTTTTGCGATTGCGTATCCTTCTTGTCCCAAAGACCCAACTCCTTAAGCACCTCTTCCGCACGCGGAAGCGCTGCAGTGCGTGGAATACCGTAGTACCCGGCCTGATTGAGGACGATGTTGAGCGGCGTGTCGAAAATATCGAAGTTCACCTCCTGCGGTACAAGTCCGATGTGCTTCTTCGCATTCACTGGGTCGCTATCTATAGCAGAACCCATCACCTCAACAGAGCCTGAGGTCTTCACCACGAGACCTGCGGTTATACCAATAAGACTTGTCTTGCCGGCGCCGTTCGGTCCTAGGAGTCCAAAGAATTCTCCCTTCTTAATCTCGAGCGAGACTCCTTTTAGTGCTTCGGTTCCGGGCTGCTTCTTATCTTTTGCGTATACCTTTTTTAGGTCTTTGATTGAGAGCGCGGATACCGAATCTTCCATAGTAGAGCCATTATACCACTGACCGTTTTCCGGGCTATTATGGGGATATGAATCCTTCACACAAGCGCTTCCTCAGGTACGCAACGGTTGGCGGATCGACCTTCGCGTTCGATCTCGTACTCCTCTGGATCATGACTGAGTTCCTGTCTATCCCCTACTTGGTATCGACCGCACTCGCATTCATGGTTGCGGTTTCCATTAACTATTTCGTTTCGAGAAAGTACGTATTCAAGGGCACAAGCCGCAGAATTCATCACGGCTACGTGTACTTCATTCTGATTGCTGTTGGCGGCGCACTTGCTGTTACCGGCGCTGTGGCGCTTCTTGTGACGACACTCGCTATGCATTATCTCGTGGCGCGCGTGCTTGTCGCCTGTGTCGTTGGTATCGGAAACTACCTCTTCAACCTCCACTTCAACTTTAAGGTTGTCGGGCACCATCCGTAGTAGACTCGGATGATATGCTCAAATTCTTTTCCGTACCAATCGGCGTGTCGGTGCTCATTCTGGCAGCTATTTGGTATTTCCTCGGGTTTACCGCGTTCGTTACTGCGTTCCTGCTCGTTATCCTTGAAGTGACACTCTCGTTTGATAACGCGGTGGTAAATGCACGAGTGCTCTCGGGCATGTCGGAGAAGTGGCGGGGGCGCTTCCTTACGTGGGGCATGCTCATCGCTGTCTTCGGGACACGTCTCGTCCTCCCGATTCTGATTGTGTCCGTAAGTGTGCTCGTTTCTCCCTGGACCATTGCGAAACTCGCCGCATTCAATCCGGTTGAGTATGCACATCTTCTGGAGGGTGCCCGCTATTCTATCTACGCGTTTGGCGGCGCGTTCCTCCTTATGGTTGCGCTCAAGTACTTCTTCAACGACGCGAAGGACGTGCACTGGTTGAAAAGCATCGAGCGACACCTCTCGAAGTGGGGCCGTATTGAGGCTATTGAGATAGGTATCGCACTCATCTTCATTACGACTATCTCCTTCCTCGTACCGGCAGTTGCGCAAGCTACGGTACTTCTCGGAGGACTCATTGGTGTCATCCTGTTCATTCTTATGCAGGGCATCGCAAGTTCGTTCTCCGTAGAAGCTGACGGCGTAACAAGGAGCGGTCTTGCACTCTTCATGTATCTCAACATCCTGGACTCCGCATTCTCGCTCGATAGTGTTGTGGGTGCGTTCGCACTTACCACTGCGCTTCCAATTATCGTAGCGGGTCTTGGTATCGGTGCATGGTTCGTTCGGTCCCTTACCATCTACCTGGTGCGTCGAAAGACCCTCGACACGCTCACCTATCTCGAGCACGGCGCGCACTGGGCAATTCTTGGTCTCGCGCTTTCCATGTTCGCAGACCTCCTCTGGCATGTGCCGGAGATTGTCACCGGCACTATCGGCCTCGCATTTGTTCTTGCAGCATACTGGTCCTCCCTCAGGTTCCGGAAATCAGAAGAGACTGCGTAGCGGGCACGCTATACTTGAGCATAGTGACTGACACGAGACTATTAGAGCGCTTACGCGCATCGATGAAGGGCGAGGTCATGGACGACGCAAAAACGCGCGCGCTGTTTGCGCGTGACACGAGCATCTTCACGAAGAC
>JAUPKX010000001.1 GCA_030837225.1 Patescibacteria group bacterium
CGCCTCAGCAATCACGCGCTTCATATCCTCATACGAGAGCGCACCCTGGATGCCGATTGGTTCCTGGCCGTCGACAAGCACAACGGTGTAGGGCGCACCCTCAGCACCTGCGAGCATCGCGTTCGTGCTGTCGTCGTAGACCTTCTTCGTGAAGCGGCCGTTCTTGAGGCAGGTATCGAACTCAGTCTGCGGAAGTCCGAGCTGGGTAGCCACTGACGTATACCCTTCAACCGGGAACTCAGTCTCGCCAGGTGCGGCACTTTGGAGTGCATCAATAAAGCGCCAGAAGGCGTCCGAGTCTCCAAGGAACCCTGCGCACTCAGCGGCCTCAGCATGAGACGCTGCTGCAGCATGCTGATCAAGGAGTGGGAAGTGGCGATACACCCATGCAACCTCGCTACCAGCGGCATACTCGCTCATAACCTGCTGCATAGTTGCCTGGAACTGCTTACTAAACTCGGAATCAATATCCGCGTATTCGACTATCTTCACCTTAGCCTGTGGGTTCCCAATGATGCGATCGTCAGGACTCACGGGACGAACCATTTTCGGGTCTCCGGCACCAAGTGTCGGCACCTCTTCGGTACGAATAGCGTAGAGTGCTAGGGAAATGATGAGTCCTGCAAGGATAATAGCGCCCGGGAGGAAGTAATCGCGGCGTAGTTTCTGGGTGTCCATGAAAAAATGATAGCACGCAGTACTTATACAAAGTATTACCGCCCTGCACGGGTGTGCAGGGCGGAGGGTCAGGCGACCAGTAAGGCAGAGGTTTCTGCAGGAGCAGGCTGATCGGTGTATCTGACGATGACGGTCGGAACAGCCGGTCTGGCCCACTCCGTTATGGTTGAGGTCATCCGGTCGAGCAGCTGCTGTTGCTTCTCCGGATCTAGAGGCACGTCATGCGGTTCTTGGTATAAGGTGCAGACGATCGAATCTGAACGTGTACTTCCCGAGAGGTCTCGGGCACGCGTCTCAATACCGAAGGTCCTGGTCATGACTTGGCCCAGTTGCGTAAGAACGACAGGAGACCATTTTTGGAAACAGGCGATACGTGCGTGCACGAGACTTCCTTCCAGAAGATGAGCGAAGAATACTCTGTAATGAAAATAGCACGAAACCCACAAAAAGCAACTAAAGCCCGAGCGTATGGGTGAATCCAGTTGGCCCCTGCGCTACCTGCCACTTCGACGCATCGAGCCTGATGTCGCGCACGTCCTTCAGGTCTTTGTACTTGAGCGACCCTTTTGTGAGAGCGTAGTCGTAGAGGTCACGCGTAATCTTCACGTCCTGGATGCAGTACAGACGGACCTTCTCGTAGAGACCCTCGTTCCACCAACGCACGCTATCAAGACCGTTCCCGCTCTTGCCAACCTTTAGAGTAGCTTCAGCAAGAGACTGAAGACGAAGTCTACGCCCCAGCACCTTCTGCACCTCAACCATGAGGTCTATAGAGCGGATCTTCGTTAAGTCGCCTGGATAGTACTTATTAAGTAGCGGAATATCAAATGAATCAGAATTGTACCCGATTAACGTGTCAGCCTTTTCAATAATGGGCCAGAGCTTCGGAAGCTCGCTTTGGTCGTACGAAGAGTACTCGCCAGTTTCCGAGTCATGAATAGCCACAACCGCCAAATCAAGACGGGTAACGTCCTGCCGCGCCAATGAAGGCAAGATGTTCGAGGTTTCAATATCAAACGTTATCTCCCGCATACTACGCACCGTCTGAACGAACCTTATAGATATGCGCCGGAATAAGATCGGTACCAATCTCTATTTCCTCGCTTGAAGCAAGTGTTTTAAGCTTCGCTTTCTTTAACTTTGTCTCGTCCTCGCCAATAGCCACAAAGTAGGGAACGCCACGACGCACCGCTTCCTTCACTTGGTCGCCAAGACCCTTGTTGGATACGTTCACGAGAACGTTCAATCCATGCTCCCTAAACATTGAAGCAACTGCCTGTGCGTTAGCGATATTCGCCTCGGACGGGGTACCAATGAAGATATCAGCCGGAGGAGGGAGTGCGGGTAGGAGGTTGTGTGTCGCAAGGAAGTCGGTGAGCGTTTCTATGCCTATAGCAAACCCCACCGCGGGAACCGGCTCATCCCCAAATAACGCAACTAGTCCGTCATACCTGCCGCCGCCCAGAAGCGCCCTAGGATTCTCTGGATTCGTATCAAAGACTTCGAAGATAAGGCCGGTGTAATACAGGAAGCCGCGGACGATAGTCGGATCGAATACCACGTTATCCATGCCGCGCGCCTTAAGGCTGTCGATAAGAGCCATGAACTGTCGGTATACCGCATCAACACTCTCGTCAGTCCTAGCTTCAATAAGCTCGAGCGGATCTGTGCCGTTTCTGCGGAAAGTACCCCGAGAAGACTCGAACTCTTCAACGGGCATCTTGTCCTTGCGATCGATAAGCGCGAGATAGCTCGCAGAGTCCTCAGTGTTTAGGGAAAGTGCATTCGCTGCCGCATTCATAAGCGCACGGGAGTTCATCCGGATCCGGAAGTCCTTGTTCGTTGCACCAAATGCGCGCAGAATCTCGTACGCCATAACAACGGCTTCTCCCTCAGCCTTCGCGCCCTCAATGCCGACAATATCCACATCTGCCTGATAGAACTCGCGGGAGCGACCCTTTTGCGGACGCTCATACCGGAACCGGTTCCCAATAGAGAACCAGCGAAGAGGGAACACAAGCTCGCGACGACGCCCCGCAACCATGCGCGCCAACGTTGGCGTCATTTCAGGACGAAGCGTAACCTTGCGGTCCCCGCGATCAACAAACGTATAGGTCTGCTGATTTACGATCTCTTCTGAAGTCTTGCTCTCATAGAGCTCTGCACGCTCAAGGACGGAAGCCTGATACTCCTCGAAGCCTGACTTCCGAAGCGTTGTACGGATAACATTGAATATCGCCTGAGCCTTGGACCAGTCCTCAGGATAATAGTCGTGGACGCCCTTATAGGGCTCAGTGGAGAGTGGCTGCTTGTTGCTCATATCTTCATTCTAGCAAATGAAAAGCCCTACCGACACGGATGCCGGCAGGGTCTTTGCTCAAGTCTGGGGTCTTACCCAGGCGAAAATCTCAACTCCAGATACTGTCTGAATGAAGAACACGCGATGAAGAAGAAAATCGTGGAGGAATACCTTCTTCGGCGCAGGCTTCGAAGGCGAAATGGGCCAGACTTTCTGAATCATGTCTGGCCGTAGGGCCACACGGAAAGACATCGGCTCGCTCCCTGCTATGTCTAAATTGACTATACCAGAAAATGGCCTATTTGCAATCTATACGTCAGTCTTGCTGTGGAGAGCTGCAATCTCCGACATGATGAGATCACGCATACCGGTAGGGTTCTCAACCCCGTCCATGGAGAAGTGGCGCGAGGCATCGCCGGCGGTCTCCACTCTTACGCAACCGTACCCAAGAATGTCCGCGAAGATGCCGTCAACCGATGTCGAGACGTCCTGCACTTTAACCAAGAGGAAACTCGAGACCTCGCGATTAAAGAATCCATGCTGTCTGATGCGCACGATACGAGTGGTGGTGATAACCCAGTGATTGAGGTAGTACTGCGTGAACGTATTAAACGCGCCGATCCACAAGAACACCCACCACAAACCTAGGAAGAGACGGAACCACGGATTCTCAGGAGTTAACTGTGCAAAGAGTGCAGCGGATTCTGGACTCGCACTCGCGAGTTTAACGAGAACTCCGGGAATGAATGTAGGAAGCCAGGCAAGAAGGAGGAAAGGAAGGAAAGAAACGATGAGCACAAACCAGTGCTTTCGCACCGTTCGTGTTACGCGCTCTCCTGCATCTAATTGAAATTCTTCCATATCAACCGGTGAAGCCGCTAACTGCGTAAAGGGCTAGATACCCCGACACAACCACATGCGTAATGAGTGCCGGGATCGCAACCGAGGACCGGTGACCATACCTGAGCCAGTGGTACGTGGTAATGAGGGTATAGAGTGCCCAGAGTATGAAAAGGAGTGCAAATACAACGGAAACCACCTGATCGACATTCACGTACTGAAGGAATGCCGGCGGGGCAAGCGGAACGAGAGGCTCAGGCTGCATTACGGATAGTATCCCACGCACACCCGGGGCCTGCCATACACGTCATTGCGTATCGTAGTCTCTTTGGCGCCGTGCGTAAGGAGAAGACCCTTCGCTTCTTCGATGTTGTCGATATCGCACTCCATCCAGAGCTCTCCATTGTCTTCGAGTCTCTCTGCTGCCTCTGCTGCTATCCTGCGTATTAAATCGAGACCGTCGTTCCCGGCATAGAGCGCAACCTTAGGCTCAAAGTCTGTAACGCTTGCGTCGAGTGCACGAGTCTCTGGCACATACGGCGGGTTCGTCGCAATTACATCGAAGCATTGGTCTTTGGGAAAGGCATCGAACAAATCGCCGATATGAACGGTAGCTCGCGAAACATCGAGGGCATTCTCCTCGATGTTCCTTCTGATCTGGTCGCAATGCGCGGACACGAGCTCTGCGAAGCGAACACGCGCGAGAGGGAAGCGTGCGAGCACCGAGAGTCCGATGGCTCCTGATCCAGCACACAAATCAAGGAAGGTGAACGGACTATCTCCAAATTTCTCTGTAAGACGTGTATGGAGATCCTCCGTCCAGCTCTCAGTCTCCGGGCGCGGGATGAGAGGTCGAGAGTCGAGAGAAACCTGTAGTCCTAGGAAAGGGACCCACCCGATTACATAGGCTAGTGGCTCACCATTCTCGAGACGTGCGAGATCCTTAGAGAGATCAGCATCCGCATTGCCATCATACTTGTCTCGTATGAGGAATTCGCGCTCCTTTTGGTTGTCCATGCGTCCACTGTACAGGAATTACCGAATGTGCGGCACCGGTGTATGCTTTCGTATATGAAAGCACTCTGGAACATCATCTTCTCTCTATTCTTCCTCGGACTCGTTGCCCTTAGCTTTATCTGTCTCTCAGGTCGCGGTCTTCTTACCACCTCTATCCCGTGGACAGACCTGATTCTGCTCTCGCTTGCTACCTTCCGTCTCGTGCGTCTCTTCACGTATGACCACATAACCGAGTTCCTGAGAGACGCCGTCTCTTCCGCACGTGAGGGAACCTTCCTGGGTACCGTGAAGGATCTGCTTGGGTGCCCGTGGTGCACCGGTGTCTGGTTCGCATTCCTCGCCTATGTCGGATACAGTGCCAGTCGCGACGCAATCATGCCACTGGTGCTCATCCTCGCCATCGCAGCCCTCGCATCTTTCTTCCAGGTGCTTTCAAATCTCGTTGGTTGGAACGCGGAAGATAAGAAGATAGATGTAACGCAGAAGAAAGACTAAAAGATAAAAGCCCCTCGTAAGAGGGGCTTTTATCATGAGGTCAGCTATTAGTAGCCGCCCTGGTAGCCTCCGCGATCGCCGCCGCCGAAACCGCCTCCGCGATTTCCGCCACGGTCACCGCCACGGTTGCCGCCGCCGAATCCACCCTCGCGAGGAGGACGGTCGCCCTGTGGGCGCGCCATGGAAACGGAGAGCATACGCCCGTCCATTTCCTTGCCGTCCCAACGGTCGATAGCAGCCTGGCCTTCAGCCTCGGATGCCATTTCGACGAAGCCGAATCCGCGGGAGCGGCCGGTCATACGATCGCTGATAATGCTTGCGGACGTTACCTCACCTGCTTCCTGGAAAGCGGTGCGGAGTTCATCCTCGGTCGTGCGGTACGGAATACCGCCGACATATAGTTTGCATGTTGCCATGTGGCTTGTGGATACCTGGATAACCTCGCTGATGCCGAACGCTAGGAGCAATTTGGAGTTTCGGCGAGTTATTCGCAGTATGCGACAAATAGCCCTGAAACGCAATGAATCTATGGCCGGAAAGGGGATAAGGGTATGGGTGAGTTCAACAAGTAAACGCAACACCTCCCCTAATATGGAGGTATGGCACATAGGCATTTCAGCATTGAAGAACGTGAAGAAATACAGCAAGGCCTCTGGAATAAGGAGTCGGTGCGTGGTATTGCAGGGCGTCTCGGACGCTCTCCGTCCTCAATCTCAAGAGAAATTAACAAGAACATACCGCTGCATCAGCGGCGGTATACTCCCCGTCTCGCAGAGACGCGGGCACAAGCAAAACGGCACGAGAAGCAGGGGCGTATACAAGATACAGATCTTCGCAAAGAAGTGGTCGCAGGTCTCAAGGAAGGATGGTCTCCTGAGCAAGTAGCCGGACGCATCAAAGAGAAAAAGCTCGGAAGTATTTCATACGAGACGATATATCAATTCGTGTATGAACAAACAGGAGAAGAGGACCTCCGTCCTCTTCTGAAGCGCAGACACAAAGCCCGTCAGCAGAAAGGGGTTCGTAGGTGGCAGAGGCTGCCGAACCCAAACAAACCCTCAATTGAAACGCGCCCAGAGATTGTCTCCGCACGCTCGCGCCTTGGGGACTGGGAGGGAGACCTGGTTGTGTCCAGGGAGTCGAAGAGTGCGCTCGTAACACTGGTGGAGAGGAAGAGCGGGTATTTATGCGTGGAAAAAATTGCGAGCAAGACCGTGCAATACACGGCGGGTGTCATGGCTCGAAGATTGAAAGGGGCAAAGACGCTAACGCTAGATAACGGCAGCGAGAACAACGGATGGAAAAGGATTGAAGAAGAGACTGGAGCGAAGGTGTACTTCGCGCATCCGTATTCGTCCTGGGAGCGAGGGACGAATGAGAATACGAACGGGCTCATTCGCTGGTATCTGCCGAAGAAGACAGATTTCGCTCTCGTATCGGCTTCGCGGATACGAGACATAGAGTATGCTTTAAACAATCGTCCGAGGAAGCGGCTTGGGTACAAGACACCGGAGGAGGTATTTAATAGTTAGGTGTTGCGTTTAGAGGTTGAATGTACC
>JAUPKX010000010.1 GCA_030837225.1 Patescibacteria group bacterium
CGCTCTTTACGGCCTTGAACGCGAGTTTCTTGGTTGTAATAGCAGGGAAGCCGTCCTTCATGTTGAAACGCATCTGGAGGCCAAAAAGGGCCCTTGTACCGGTGCCTGTACGGTCGTCCCGGTCGACGCCGTTTTCCATGATGTTCTTGAGAGCGTCGAGGTAGGCCTGTTCCATAGGGCAAGTATACTAGACCCATGAATATGGCCTTGCCGGGGATAGAACTCTTACGTGCTAGGCTTTCCGACAGGAAATTCAGGTTAGGAATCTATCATGGATAATAAGTTCATTACGATTGAGGGCGGGGAAGGTGCGGGAAAATCAACACAGATCCGGCTTCTTGCTGAGCAACTACCGCAGCTTTTTCCCACGGCCACGTTCCACTTTACGAGGGAGCCTGGCGGGTCAGACTTTGCGGAGGAACTTCGCACTGTCATATTCTCAAGCAAGGCCAAGGAGCTATCCGGGAAGGGGGTGTTCGGTCTTTTTGCGACGGCACGTCAGGATCATATCGAGCGGATCATCCGACCGAAGCTCGATGACGGGACTACGGTTATTTGTGACCGGTTTGCTGCAGCGACGTATGCGTACCAAGCGTGTGCTATGAGAAATCCAATTAGTGAGGATTTCTTCAAGCACTATTACGAACAACTGGACGCAACGCCGGTAGTCACCATCATCCTCGATATCGATCCACGAATTGGTATGCAGCGTGTTGCGTCGCGAAACGGGCAGGACAAGAACCACTTTGATGAACGTGACCTCACGTTCCACGATGCGGTACGTGACGGCTACCGCAGGTTTGCAGAGTTTGCGCCCGCCTGCGTCATTGATGCAACCCCGTCAGTGGAAGAAGTTTTCTCCGGTATTGTCGATTGTCTACGAAAGTATCTTTGAAGTTAAGGTCCCCGCTACGGCGGGGACTTACGTTTTAAAGTATTTGAGAAGGTGGAAAAGGAGAGGTACTATAGAAACAACACTAAGACGTATGAGATAAGGTCACTGGCGAGCACGCGTTTACTACTACACGGAACCGACCTATGAATCCTTACGACCACATCAAGAATGAAGACCAGGAAGTTTTCAGTGCCATAACCGGAGAAGAGACACGCGAAGCGGAAGGGCTTGAGCTCATTCCTTCAGAGAACTACGTGTCTCTCGCTGTGCGCGAAGCTATGGGAAGTGTTTTTACGAACAAATACTCGGAAGGGTATCCCGGCAAGCGCTATTACGGCGGCCAGGAGTTCACCGACCAGGTAGAGACGCTCGCTATCGAGCGCGCGAAGACATTGTTCCGTGCAGATCACGCGAACGTGCAACCTCTTGGAGGTGCAGCAGCAAACATTGCGGCGTACTTTGCGTGGCTTACGCCGGGAGACACGGTCCTCGGTATGGATCTTGCGCATGGGGGACACCTAACGCACGGCTCGCCCGTGACCTACATGACGAAGCTCTACAACTTCGTGCGGTATGGCATGAAGGATATAGATACGGGAGAGATTGATTATGACGAAATGCTCGCGACGGCGAAGCGCGAGCGCCCGAAGATTGTGCTCGCAGGATTCTCAGGCTACCCACGCACCCTTGATTGGAAAAAGATTGCTGACATAGCAAAAGAAGTAGACGCAGTTGCGATGGCAGATGTCGCACACATTGCGGGACTTATTGCGGGAGGGGCGCTTGAGAACCCGCTCGACCACGGGTTCCATGTCATGACCACAACGACCCATAAGACACTCCGTGGACCACGTGGCGCCATGATCCTTTCGAAGGGAACAGTCTCGACACCACTCAAAGCCCCGGAGAAGACTATCGAGAATCTCCCGACCCTAATTGATCGCAGTGTGTTCCCTGGATTCCAGGGTGGCCCGCATATGCATCAGATCGCAGCCAAGGCGATCGCATTCAAAGAGGCATCTACACCCGCTTTCAAGGAGTATGCGCATCAGGTTATTAAGAACGCACAGGCAATGGCTGAAGTATTCACTACTGGAGGCGTACGCCTTATCACGGGAGGCACTGACAACCATCTCATTCTTGCCGACGTATACGGCTCGCTCGGCATTAGTGGGGGAGAGGCGGAACTGCTTCTTGATCGTGCCGGCATGACACTTAACAAGAACTCAATTGCGGGCGATACCCGCAAGCCGTTCGATCCATCAGGGATTCGTTTCGGTACACCGGCCATGACGACGCGTGGTTTGAACGAAGAAGACTCACGCGAGATCGCTACGATCATGCTCGAGGTTCTCGACAAACGAGATGACGAGACGGTTAAGAACGCGAAGGAGCGCGTGCGCTCAATTGCGCTCGCACACCCTGTGCCTGAGTCGTTCGTGTAGCGTCACAGATGCTTCAGGTTCGATGTGGTTAGACACCCTCATTACTAGAGGGACACCTAACTGCAACGCACATGCACACTCTTGGAAGAACACTTCTTGAATCGGCAGCGGTACTCGCTGTTGGCCTCTCAATTGTCGGGTCCATGCTCTATGCGTTCTCGCAGAACATGGCTCTGTACGGAGTTTAGGAACACAAGAAGAAAACAGCCCGCTCCTCACGAAGTGGGCTGTTTTCTGTTACTATCCGCCTAATGGAAGAGACGCTAAAAACTGCGATACGTGAAGCCCTTGTATCGATGGGTGCTGAGGACGCTACCTTTGCTGTTGAGTGGCCAGCAGACTTGGCGCATGGAGACTTTGCAACCAATGCGGCGCTCGCCGCGAGCAAGACTCTCGGACGCTCTCCGCGCGATATTGCAGACGAGCTCGTACAGATTCTCGGGAAATCACTTGGAGACGATATCGCTTCAATTGAAGCGGCAGGTCCAGGGTTCGTGAATATAGCGCTTTCACATGAGGCCATAGTAAGAGTCCTTAGCGAAGCTTCCTTATCTGAATGGGGAAAGGGAGACTCACGAACTGGAGAGAAAGTAGCCTTTGAATACTCGTGCCCGAACCCATTCAAGGAAATGCACGCGGGACACCTCATGAGCACGGTTATCGGTGAAGCTGGTGCGAGGCTTCTTGAGAACCAAGGAGCGCGCGTACTGCGCGATACGTACGGAGGTGACGTTGGGCCGCATGTCGCTAAAGCACTTTGGGCGCTCCAGAGAAAAGGCGTGAGTGAACCTTCAACGGCGAGTGAGATTGGAGACGCCTATGCACAGGGAAGCCGAGCGTATGTGGAGAGTGAGGAGGCAAAAGCGGAAATCGATGCGCTTAACACGCTGCTCTACGTCACGCTGGCAAAGCCTGAAGATGAGCGCAATGATGAAGACCGAAGCTTGCTCGAGACCTGGCGTCATGGGCGCGACGTTTCGCTCGATGCCCATGGCGTCGTGTGGGATGCGCTCGGCACGCACTTCGATTACGTTATACATGAGAGTGAGACAACGCCCATAGGTAAGGAGAAGGTGCTCGAGGCCTTGTCGCAGGGTGTGTTCAAGGAGAGTGAAGGCGCCATAATCTATGACGGAGAGAAGAAGGGTCTCCATACACTTGTCTTCCTCACGTCGCGCGGGAACCCGACGTATGAAGCAAAAGATGTTGGTCTCGCGTTCCTTAAGGAAGAGCGCATGGGCCCGCTCGACCACTCCTATATAACAACTGCGAGTGAGCAGAGCGGGCACTTCGCCGTATTCCTTGCGGCGCTCGAGGAGATAGCACCAGAACTTGCGAAGAAGACGGTGCACGTACCGCACGGATTCTTGAAGCTTTCGACCGGAAAGATGTCATCGCGCGATGGGAACGTCGTTACTGCTGCAGGCCTCATTGAGGAGGTTATTGTGAAAGCATTAGAGAAGAACGAGGATCCGCTTGTTGCACGTGCCGTTGCAATCGGTGCGATTAAGTACATGATCCTCCGCCAGGCTCCGGGAGGCGATATCGTATTTGATCCTGAGACGTCACTTTCGCTGGACGGAGACTCTGGTCCTTATCTTCAGTACGCGCTTGTTCGAGCGAAGTCCGTTCTTGCGCTGTCTGATCTAAAGCCGAGTACTGGAGGGATGCCAGAAACTATTTATGATATCGAGCGACTACTCATTCGGTATCCCGAGGTAGCGAAGCGTGCCGAGGCTCAACGTGCACCGCAGCAGGTCGCGCAGTACTTAACGAACCTCGCAGGCGAATGGAACTCATTTTATGCTATTGAGCGCATCCGCGGCGGAGAGAATGAGGCGTACAAACTCCTCATAGCTCAAGCGTTTGTAATAACGATGGAGAACGGACTTACGCTTCTTGGTATTCCCGTTCCGGAACGGATGTAAACAGCGCTTCGTTGCATATTTGCGTGTAGGGGAGTAGGGTAGCTCCCAGACTGTACAATCCGTGCGGTTAATAAAAGGAGGAGATACGAATGCTTTCACAATCGGTGATGCAGGAAGTAGGCGACCGGAATCCGGTCATTCTCGCGGCCCAGGTCTATGGTTTCGATACCGACCTCGATTTTCTGAGGGACACGGCCAGCAAGAGGAATATCGGTGACGACGTGGCTGAGTCGCATATCTCAGCGTACGCCGAAACCCGGGATGACCCCAAACGGAAGATCCCGTTTTTCGCCATCGGCGACATCGAAACTGCATTTCCGAGCAAGCTGGCTGAGCAGGCCGACAGGGCACGCGCCGCGCGCGAGCCGAAGCCTCGAGCGAAGGTGACGAAGAAGGAACCGCCCCGCCGGTGCCAATCGTCCCGCCGCTAGAGACAGCAGCATGAGACCAAGACCCGGCGCGAAAGTGCCGGGTCGTTTCTTTTTAGTACGCAAAACGCTAGGATGAGGAGACTATGGCTGATGCTGAGAAATCAGAGGTCGCAAAACGCGAGGAAGCGATCCTGGCGCTATGGAACGAGAAGGGGATTTTTGAGAAGTCCCTCAAGAAGCCCTCTCCCAAGGGGGAATTCGTCTTCTTCGAGGGTCCGCCAACCGCGAATGGTCGCCCAGGCGTGCACCACATGGAATCACGTTCATTTAAGGACGCAATTCCTCGGTACAAGACTATGCGCGGATACAAGGTCGAGCGACGTGCAGGATGGGACACGCATGGACTTCCGGTAGAACTCGAGGTTGAGAAAGAACTTCAGTTCCGAGGAAAGAAAGACATCGAAGAGTATGGTGTCGCTGCATTCAACAAGAAATGTCGCGAAAGCGTCATGAAGTACATCGAGGAGTGGTCACGCTTCACAGACCGCATTGCATACTGGGTTGATCAGGAGAAGGCCTACTTCACCTTCGATGCTCCGTATATGGAATCGCTATGGAGCATCATGAAGAAGGTGTCGGACGACGGACGCCTCTTTAAAGATTATCGCGTCGTGCCGTGGTGCGCCCGCTGCGGAACTGCACTCTCCTCGCATGAGCTTGCTCAGGGCTATGCTGATGTGAAGGACCTTTCTATAACAGCAAAGTTTAAAGTTGTAGGGGAATCGAATACCTATTTCCTTGCGTGGACAACAACGCCGTGGACACTTCCCGGAAACGTCGGGCTCGCAGTAGGGAAAGACATTAAGTATGCGTACGTGACGCGTGACGGAGAGACCCTTATTGTCGCGTCCGCGCTTGTCGAGAAGTTGTTTGGCACTGCTGAGGTTGTTAGGGAAGTGCTTGGATCAGATCTCGTAGGACTTACATACGAACCGCTCTATCCGTTTTCTCGCACGCTCGCTTCAGAGAGCGAGATGGCAAAGTTCGAGGACACGGCGTATCGCGTGCACGAGGCATCATTTGTTACAACTGAAGACGGAACTGGTGTGGTGCATACGGCAGTAATGTACGGACAGGAGGATTTTGATCTTGGGCAAAAGGTGGGTCTGCCAAAAGTGCACCTCGTTGCTCCCGATGGACGTTTTATTTCTGGTACAGGTTTCCTCGAGGGACGCTTTGTGAAGGAGGAGGATGAGAATGGGAAGCCTACTCTTGCGGTTGATATTGTTGATGACTTAACAGCACGCGGACTCTTTTTCTCTAAGGAGAATTATCTCCACAGCTATCCGTTCTGCTGGCGCTGCAAAACTCCGCTCATCTATTACGCACGCGATTCTTGGTATATCCGCATGCAGGATCTTCGCGAGAAGCTTATGGCATCGAATGCGAGTGTTAATTGGGAACCATCTCATATTCGGGAGGGTCGCATGGGCGAATGGCTTTCAAACGTGCGGGACTGGTCAATCTCCCGCGAGCGTTACTGGGGCACGCCGCTACCGGTGTGGCAGAGTAAGGATGGTACTGAACGTCTTACCATTGGCTCCGTTGAGGAACTTAAGGCCCGAACCAAGAAAAGTGGTAACAGCTACTTCGTCATGCGACATGGCGAGTCAACCAATAACCTGACGGAAATTAACAGTACCGATCTTGGTGGTGCGGAAATAGAGCATCATCTCACCGACGTAGGACGAGAGTCGGTTATGGAAAATGTTGCTCATCACGCAGATGAACCGTTCGATCTAGTGTTCGTGTCTCCATTCACGCGTACGCAGGAGACTGCAAAGATTGTTGCGGAGACACTGAGCCTTAGACCAGAACAGGTAATCACCGACCCTCGCTTGCGTGAGATCGCCGTCGGGGAATTCGAAGGGAAGACGTACGCGGAGTACCGTAGCTTTTTTGCTTCTCCCGCTGAGCGGCTCACAAAGACACCGGAAGGAGGAGAGAACTGCAATGACGTGCGTAGACGAGCTGGTGAGCTTCTCTATGAGGTTGAGGGGCGCTATGTCGGCAAGAAGATTCTTTTCATAACGCATGGCGACGTTCTCTGGATGCTCAGCCTTATTAAGGAAGGTCGCACCCGTGCCCATGCAGGGTCCGTTGCCGATCCTGTAAGAGGGAAGATAGAGGAATTCGCCTTTGTGCCACTTCCTCATAACGATGATTACGAACTCGACCTGCATCGCCCGTACATAGATGATGTTGTGCTTATCGCTGATTCGGGAGCGGAGCTCACACGAATCCCTGAAGTTATGGACGTGTGGTTCGACTCAGGTGCGATGCCGTTTGCGCAGGACCACTATCCGTTCGAGAACAAGCAGAAGCTTGATACCACTGGCTATCCGGCCGACTATATATCCGAAGCAATCGATCAGACACGTGGCTGGTTCTACACTTTGCTTGCGGTGGGTACACTGCTTGGACGAGGAGCTCCTTACAAGAACGTTATCTGCCTCGGGCACCTTCTTGATGGGAATGGACAGAAGATGTCGAAGTCGAAGGGCAACATTGTTGATCCGTGGGAGGCTATAGAGCGCTATGGTGTCGACACACTCCGGTTTTGGATGTTCAGTGTGAATCAACCGGGAGACTCGAAGAGTTTTGATGAAAAGACCTTGAAAGAATCTGCGCGTGTTATCTCCTGGCTTGATAACAGCGCGAAGTTCTACGGACTGTTTAAGGATGGTGTTGGAGAAGGGGAGAAGGCAACCATAGATCGCTGGATGGACGCACGTGTTGCGTGCGCGGTACGTGAGGTGACGGATGCCATGGACACCTACAAACTCTATGACGCGTCGCGGGCAACTGCACGTCTCATAGAGGACCTTTCTCAGTGGTATGTACGTCGAATCCGCGACCGTGCGCGTGACGGAGACTTAGCTGCACTCAGTACCTTGCGTGCGTCACTTAAAACCTGCGCATTATTGATGGCACCGCTTTCTCCGTTTATTGCAGAAGAGGTATACCAGCAGGTGCGCAAGGACACTGACCCTGAAAGTGTGCATTTGGCAGAGTGGCCTCGTGTCGAGACCTCCTTTCTTGGCCGGATGTTTGGAGGTAAGGGAGACGACGTGCTTCTCGAGGACATGATGCGGCTGCGCTCGCTCGCCTCTGAGGCGCTGCAGCTTCGTCAGAAGGCTGGTGTTGTAGTACGCCAGCCGCTACAAAGCCTTTCAATACCAGGAACACTCTCAGGCGGGCTCTCCTCGATTCTTGCAGAAGAAGTGAACGTAAAAGAAATTCTGGAAGGAGCAGAGACCCTCGTGCTCGACACCGTACTTACACCGGAACTCATCATCGAGGGTGACGAGCGAACATTTGCTCGAGCGGTAGCTGAAGCAAGAAAGACTGAAGGCTTCTCGCCGAAAGACACGATCTCAATTGATAAGAGGGAAGATGGTACATATGTCGCCGAACTCTCTACCGGACCAGTACGGTTCTCTCTCGTTCGTAATGCGACATAAATACGTCACGGCCGCACTCGTTCTTGCCCGGACCCCCTTCAAGGAATCCGCGGCACTCGTCACGCTACTCACGGAAGAGTTTGGATTGGTACGCGCTCGTGCAGAAGGCCTCCGGAAGTCAGGTGCGAAGCTCGCGCATGCGCTCCAGACCTTTGATCGCTGCGAGGTGACGCTCGTTCGTGGGAAGGAGGGTTGGCGACTGTCAGGAGCAATACTTGAGGAAAGTTGGTTTAAGAGATTGAAGAGACTTGAACGAATGCGTGCAGGACGCATGGCCGGGCTCTTGCTTCGCTTAGTGCATGGGGAAGCGAATGACCCGTCCCTTTTTGTACTGTTTACTGAATTCCTTGAGGCCCTACCTGAGCTTTCTGAAGAAGCGCAGGACACGGCAGAGATCATGACGGCGCTTCGTGTTCTTGCTGTACTTGGTCTTGACGTAGGTGTGCTGCCGCATGTGGGTATCTACGAGCCACTTCTGTCAGACCAAAGGCGAGAGCTCGTTATGCGGGTAAATCGGGGTATCGCGGCCTCGGGTCTGTAGAGGACTTGCTATACTTGGGAGCAATGCCACCGAATACGCCTGACGACACGAGTTCGCTCGAGCGATTGCGACAGAAACTGTACGCCCCACAAGCGCCAGAGAACTTTCCAGCACCGACGCTCTCGCAGACACCTGCGCCACCTCTTCCAGCAGAAGAAGGATGGGCACCGCCAGCGTCCCCGCAGTTTAAAAAGAAACCGCGCGTCTCATGGGCCGCAATATTTCTTGGTGTTGCCGCGGTGTTCTTCATTCTTGCTGTTGCAGGCGCCGCATACTTCCTTGTGTTTGGTGGACGCTCGGTATCGACCGACCGTATTACGATCCTTGCAGATGGACCAACCTCAATCAGTAGTGGAGATGAGGTTACGATTCTCGTCTCTCTTGAGAACCGCAATCCCGTAACGATTATGAGTACGAGTCTTACGGCTGAGTTCCCGGATACGACGCGCTCCTCGGATAATGAGGAACTACCATTCACGCACTACGAAGACATCGTCGGCGACATCGTTTCTGGTGAAAGCGGTACCAGATCTATACGAGCACGAATCTTTGGAAGTGAGGGTGAGCGAGTAGTTGTACCAATTAGATTTGAATACCGTATTGAAGGATCGAATGCTGTCTTTGTGAAAGAGGCAGAGTACGAGGTCCAAATAACGTCGTCCCCGATCTCTATTCGCGCAGAAGCGGTGTCCGAAGCGGCGGTGGGGCAGCCACTGACCTTCGCTGTAACAGTCCGCTCGAATGCTAAGGAGCCGATTGAAAATGTCGCGGTCTTTGCGCAATATCCCTTCGGCTTCACCGCACGTCGCGGTGAAGGCCCAGTATTTCCGGTGGGAACGCTTGCGCCTGGTGAGGAGCGTACGGTCACCGTTACTGGTACTCTCACGGGCGAGAATAATGATGAGCGCGTATTCCGCTTTACGGGAGGCATTCGACGCGGAGAAGAGACTAGTGTACTCGCCGTATCGTATTCAACGGCGCTTGCTTCAGTAACGCTCGCAAAGCCGTTTTTGTCAGCGAGCCTCTCTCTTAATCGGGACACTAGCAATACGCCAGTTATTGAAGCGGGTAGCGCAGTGCAGAGTATCGTCTCGTGGGTGAATACGCTGGCGACGCCGGTGCTTGATGGTCAGGTATCGGTAAAGCTTTCAGGCGCTGCACTTGATACGTCCTCGGTAAGTGCGTATGGCGGCTTCTATCGCTCGTCTGATACAACAATTATTTACTCGCGCGAGACCGAGAGCGGTCTTGGAAATCTTGCACCTGGCGCAACCGGCAGCGGCACCTTTAGTTTTAGAACAAAGCCAGCAGCGTCGCTCGTGAGCATGAAGAACCCAACCATCATTGCGACGATTTCCGTTGCAGGACGTCGCGTTGGGGAGAGTAATGTACCGGAGAACATATCGTCATCCGTCACGCGCACTATAAAAATAGGAACCGATCTCGCACTTGCCGCAAAATCGCTCTACAGTACTGGAGCTTTTAAAAACACAGGACCATGGCCACCCGTCGCTGATCAGGAAACAACCTACACAATTGATCTGTCACTCACCAACACAGTTAACTCGGTCGCAGACACGGTTGTTTCCGGTGTACTCCCGTCTTACGTACGGTATGTAGGCGTATCGAGTCCTGCGGATGGTTCGGTTTCTTATAACGCGGCCACGCGCACTGTTACCTGGCGTGCAGGTGAGATACCGGCGGGTACTGGATTCGCTATAGCAGCTCGTACAGCGGCCTTCCAGGTGGCCTTGTTGCCAAGTGCGTCGCAGCGCGGTACAAGTCCTATACTCATGTCCTCGGTTAAGGTTACGGGCACCGATCGCTTTACGCAGAAAGCACTCTCCCTGACCCGTTCCGAGATCACGACCCAAACTCTTTCCGATCCTAGCTACGTGCAAGGGAAGGGAGAGGTCCGATAACCAAATTATTTTATGTCCGTCACGCTTGAACAGATCGTCTCACTCGCTAAACGGCGTGGTTTTGTTTTTCCGGGATCTGAGATCTATGGCGGACTGGCGGGCACGTTCGACTACGGTCCGCACGGCGTAGCGCTTAAGAACAATCTCAAGGCACTTTGGTGGAAGCGCTTTGTTGAGGAGCGTGACGATATGTATGGCGTTGATGCGTCACTCATCATGCCGGCGCGTGTCTGGGAGGCATCGGGCCACACAGAGACGTTTAATGATCCGCTCGTATCGGATGCGAAAACAGGAGAGCGATATCGGCTTGATCACGTGCTTGAAGGCGCGGGTATCGACCCGGCCGGCATGAGCCTTGAAGAAATGTGGAGCGCACTTCAGGAGAAGGGTCTCAAGACCTTAGCCGGAAATGCGTACGAGCAGCCAACGACATTTAATCTTTTGTTCCCGGTTACGATGGGTGCATCAAAGGATTCCGCGACACTCGCGTATTTACGGGGCGAGACCGCGCAAGGTATGTTCGTGAACTTCAAGAACATCATTGATGCGTATCACCCGAAACTCCCGTTTGGTATGGGGCAAATTGGCAAGGCGTTCAGAAATGAGATTGCTCCCCGCGAATTCGTCTTCCGGTTGCGTGAGCTTGAGCAGATGGAAGTGGAGTATTTCGTATCACCCGAATCATGGAAAGCATCATTCGAAGAATGGCTCGGTATCATGCGTTCCTACGCGGAGGAAATCGGTATTCCTCTCGAGCACTTGCACGAGAAGGAAATTGGCGACGAAGACCGAGCTCACTATAGTGAGCGCACTATCGACTTTGAGTACGACTTCCCAACAGGCACCAAGGAACTTTGGGGGCTCGCGTACCGCACTGATTACGACCTATCACGTCACGGAGAGTACTCAGGAACTCCGCTCGTCTACATTGATGAAGAAAAGAAAGAGAAGGTTGTGCCGCACGTAATCGAGCCGTCGCTCGGTATTGAGCGCACTATGCTCGCAGTACTTGCTGCCGCCTACGACGAAGACGAGCTTGGAGGAGAGACACGCATCGTATTGCGTCTTCAGCCCAAGGTAGCGCCCGTGAAAGCCATGGTGTCGCCACTTCTTAAGAACAAGCCAGAACTAGTCGAGAAGGCCAAGGAAGTACGCATGCTCCTTAAGAAGGTGCACCCTGCCATCGCGTGGGACGACAACGGGAACATCGGCAAACGCTACCGTCGACAGGACGAAATCGGTACCCCATTCTGCATTACGATTGATTTCGACACACTTGGCGAGACCCCAGACTTGAAAGACACCGTTACTCTTCGTCATCGCGATACGGGAGAGCAGGAGCGCCTCTCAATAGAGGACGTTGCGGAGAAGATTCGGCTTGCGCTCGCGTAAAGCTTGACGCAAACGGCAGGGAAGCGCATGCTCCCGTAAGCCTGTTCTATAGGAGAGACGAAATGCGTGTACTCGCGACGCTTATTTTTTCGTTCGTACTCCTTGTGGGTGCGAACGCTCGGGCGCAGGAAGCGCTCACCATAAACACCCCTCCAGGGAAGCCATTGGTTTGGGACCCTGAGTTTGTGATCCCTGAGCACAACCCTGAGACAGAAATAGTTGCGTTCCGGCTTCATCCGTTCGAGGCAGATACGGCTGATTTGCCCTACTTTATTGATCGGACGGGTGTCGTTGTCTCAAAGAACGCACTTGAAACTGAGGTACTGTTGCTCCTCGAGGGCACAAGGTTCGTTGTTCTCGTGTGCTCGTTTCCAGAGTTGGGCTCTTTTAACGTCGCGCTTTCAGGAGTTCGGTCGGAGTATTGCACGCTCCGGCGCGCAGAGCGGCAGCCATGATACTGGCTGCCGCTTTCCCGTATGTGGTACCATTTCCGCTATGAATAAGAACGTCTCCATCACCATTACTCCGGGCACCATGATTATGGCTCTCGTAATAGGCGCCGTTGCCTATGCGCTTTGGATTCTTCGCGATATCGCTCTCTTGGTGCTGACCGCAATTGTTATTGCGTCAGCAATTGAACCAGGTGTCATATTCTTCGAGAAGCGTCGCATCCATCGCATCGTGGCGGTAACAGTGATGTACTTGGTGGTATTCGGATCCCTATTTGGGCTCGTGTATTTCTTCCTTCCTCCGATACTCGCAGAGACGCAGAGCTTCCTTTCTACTGCGCCGCAGTATCTCGATACGCTTAACTTACCGTCGACAATTAGTGGTCTTACCGAGACCGCGCGTAATGCTGCGGCCGCTGAACAATCGCAGTCAATCTTCGACACACTCTTTGCATTCCAGTCTGCCTTTGCAGATACGTCCGGTGGAGTCGTTCGTATTGTCTCGACATTCTTCGGTGGTATCTTCGCGCTCTTCCTCGTTATTGTGCTTTCGTTCTACTTCGCAGTGCAATCAACCGGCGTTGAAGATTTCATCCGTCTTCTTACTCCTGCAAAGCATGAGAAGTACGCGACCGGTCTCTGGGTTCGTGCGCAACGAAAGATTGGGCAGTGGATGCAGGGACAACTTCTTCTTTCCTTGATCTCAGGAACCATTACCTACCTCGGTCTCTTGATTCTTGATGTGCCGTACGCACTTCTGCTCGCGGTGCTTGCGGCCGTTATGAACCTGGTGCCCGTCTTCGGTTCACTCATTGCTGGAGTGTTCGCAACTATCGTTGCGCTCGGTTCTGGAGGATTCACTCTGGCGCTCATGGTTGCGGGCCTCTTCGTTATCATCAACCAGATCGAAGGGAACCTACTGTATCCGCTCGTGGTGAATAAGGTTGTTGGTATTCCACCGCTACTCGTTATTCTCGCGCTCCTCGTTGGCGGCAGTCTTGCGGGATTCCTTGGGGTTGTTCTCTCAATTCCACTTGCGGCTGCGTTCCGTGAGTTCCTCTCCGACCTTGAGAAGAACAAGCGCCTTAAGGCCGTTGCCGAGGTCTAGCACCATGGCTCGTTACTTAACCACTACACTTCCATACGTGAATGCCGATCCTCATATCGGCCACGCACTCGAGCTTATTCAGGCAGATGTACTCGCTCGTGCCTGGCGTCTGCAGGGAGAAGAAGTGTTCTTTTCAACGGGCACAGACGAGCATGGGCAGAAGATTCTCCAGGCTGCAGAGAAGGCAGACCAGGACGTACAGGCGTATGTTGATCACTTTGCGGCAGAGTTCGGGAAGCTTAAAGAAGCACTGGCGCTTACGAATGATGGATTCATCCGTACTACGGAGCCGCGCCACATAGAAGCGGCACAGGAGATGTGGCGACGCTGTCTTGCGTCGGGCGATATCTATAAGAAGCGCTACACCGGCCTCTACTGCGTCGGGTGCGAATCCTACAAGACCGAGAAGGATCTTACAGAGGACGGGCACTGTCTTGTGCATCAGCACTTAAGTCTTGAAGAAATAGCGGAGGAGAACTACTTCTTTAGGTTCTCGAAGTATGCGGACCAACTTATCGAACTTCTTTTAAAAGAAGGTGCGGTGCTTCCAGAGTGGCGAAGGGACGAGGCGATTAATTTCGTAAAGAACGGTCTCGAGGACTTTAGTATCTCGCGCGAGAAGGCGCGGCTCTCCTGGGGAATTCCGGTACCGGACGACGAGGATCAGGTTATGTATGTGTGGTTCGATGCTCTTACTGATTACATATCAACACTCGGATGGCCGAAGGACAGCGAGGGATTGTTCAGGACTTTTTGGGAAGAGGGACATACGATCCAGTTGGCAGGGAAGGACCAGGTGCGCTTTCAGTCACTTATGTGGCAGGCGATGCTCCTGTCCGCTGAAATCAAGAATACGGACCAGATCTTCTATCACGGATTCATAAACTCAGGTGGCCAGAAAATGTCCAAGTCTCTCGGGAATGTAATTAATCCGTACGAGCTCGTAGAGAAGTACGGTACTGAAGCCACACGCTATCTTCTTGTGCGCCACGTGCACCCTGCAGAGGACTCAGACGTAACGTGGGAACGTCTTGATGAGTGGTATCTTGCCAACCTCGTAAATGGCCTCGGAAACCTCGTTGCGCGCGTTATGAAGCTTGCGGAAGACAATCTCACGGGTCCGGTGCAGCTTCAGAAGGGAGATATGGATATTGATGCCGCGTTCACGTCGGCTCTTGATGGATTCCGCTTCAACGAGGCAGCGGACTACATCTTCGCTATCATTGGCGAGTGTGATGCATATATGACAACCAAGGAGCCCTACAAGAAGGTGAAAAGTCCGGATGACGGTATCGCAAACGAAGGAAGGGAAGACATTTCGTTCTTGGTCCGGAAGCTCGCACTTATTGGGACGCACCTTGCGCCCATCATGCCGGCAACCAGCGAAACAATTTTGAATGCGGTTCAGAACAATGCGAAGCCTGAGAACCTGTTCCCGCGCCTCGGTTAGGTATGAAGTATTTCGATGCCCACTGCCACGTGCAGTTCGATCCGTACGACCTAGACCGCGCTGCTGTTATTGCGAGCATGCAGGAGAAGCAGGTTGGCGGCATGGTTGTTGGTGTCGATCTTGATTCGTCAGTGAAAGCATTGAAGCTCGTTGAGAACCTTCCGAACTTCTATGCATCCGCGGGTCTCCACCCGAACTATGTTCTTGACGAGCGCTTTGACGAGGATTCGTTCCGAGCGATCCTCAGGCATCCAAAGATGAAGGCAGTAGGGGAGTGTGGACTAGATAACTTTCGTCCAGAAGATGTAGAGACTGCAAAGATCGAACAGCGCAAAGTGTTTGAGAAACATATCGAGCTCGCGATAGAAGCGGATAAGCCAATGATGATTCATTCCCGCCCTTCCAAAGGTACGCAGGACGCGTACAGGGACATGATCGATATTCTTCGCACGTATAAGAGAGAGTACGGAGATCGTCTGCGAGGCGATATCCACTTCTTTGTCGGGAGTACTGAGGAAGCGCGCGACTTTCTTGATCTAGGATTCACGATGTCTTTTACAGCAGTTCTAACCTTTGCACGCGATTATGACGAAGTAGTTCGTTTCCTGCCGCTCACAAGTATCATCACGGAGACTGACTCGCCGTATGTGGCGCCGTCGCGTATCCGGGGCCAAAGGAATGATCCGGTTTCCGTTATTGATGTGGTTCAAAGCATAGCGGAGATACGGGGAGAGGATGAGAAGGTTGTTCGTGAGGCGGTTCTCATGAACGCAAGAACTCTATTCTCCGTTTAAGTTTGGCGACGGGTACTTCCTTGGCCAACTCCTGCCATGGAGTGTAAGGCTTGCTATACTTCTTTCAATGGAAACCGTAGTTGCTACTGAGCCAGGGGCGATTCCTCTCCGGGGAGTACAAGAAATCTCGCATGCTGGCATGTCTTCGGTTAGTCCGGAGAAACGAGGGTTCACGCTTATTGAACTCCTGGTGGTTATCTCCATTATCGGGCTTCTCTCTTCTGTTGTTTTGACAAGTCTAAACCAGGCCAGAACTAAAGCGCGTGTTGCTGCCTTGAAACAGGAATTAATACAATTTCGAACACTGATGGAACTGGAGTTTTTAGACAAAGGATCTTATGCGGGCTTAGGAAGTCAGAGTGGTTGGGCGAATGATCCAACCCACGCATCTGCAGGAACGTGTGACCAAATGTATCCCCTAGGATCAAGTGCATCTACGTACATACCGCAGGCAAATGCGCTATGTAAATCAATTCTTAAGATCTCCAGTGGCGGCAGCTATGCCTTGTATGTTGCTGGAAACGGCTCAGCATATTCTGTTCAAAGTTGGTTTGGTCCAAGTAATTTACTTTATTGTGTAGGAAGTAGTGGAGTTACCTACGGAAAGGCCTGGGGAGATGGACCATCGAGTCCAGGTTCACTCCCTGTATATAACAACGTGGGCTGCTCTAGTAATCCATAAAACTGATCGAATTTTTAATATAACGGCCATTCCTGTCAAAATTGTCTGACCCTAATAGCTGTGGTACAGTGCGCGGGTTATATGAACACAGACATCGAACACGGTGCAGGCAGCACCGAGCAGGAGCTTGAAGCGGGATATAACGAGTCCCGTGTGTATGAGCTCGGCTTCCATATCGATCCTGAACTGCCGCAGGAAGAAGTAAAGAAGACGTACCAGTCCCTTCGCGAGAAGGCTTCAACACTCGTTGCAGAAGGCGAGCCACAGAAGATCCCGCTCGCGTACACCATCTCTCAGAAGGTGCAGGGAGGCGGTCGTCGCGATTTCGACACTGCGTACTTCGCATGGTTTGCCTACGAGGCAGATATTGCAGAGCACGATGCAGTTATCGAAGCAGCGAAGGCTGAGGCACGTCTCATTCGCTTTATCGATCTTCGCACTGACAAGGAGACCGCGATACATGCGGCAGAAATGCATGAAATCTACGCCAAGATGGGCGAGGTGCAGCAGACTGAGGGCGAGGTATCTGATACCGAGCTCGACGCAGCGCTTAAGGAGGCAGGCGTGTAGGGGGTATATACTAAACGTATATGTACCTAAACAAAGTCCTTCTCTACGGAAACCTCACTCGCGACCCGGAGCTTAAAGCGCTTCCCTCAGGTCAGCAGGTTGCCTCGTTCGGTCTCGCTACCAATCGCTCCTTCAAGAACAAAGAAGGTGCGCAACAGGAGCAGACAGAGTTCCACAACATCGTAGCGTTCGGCCGCACGGCAGAAGTTATGGGCCAGTACCTCAAGAAGGGACGTCCTATTTATGTCGAAGGTCGCATCCAGACCCGCTCATGGGACAAGGATGGGGTTAAGCAGTACCGCACCGAGATTGTTGTAGATACCTTCCAGTTCGGCGCACAGGCAGGAGGCGATGGTCAGCAGCGCGGCAGCTATGCTGCAGGTCCTGCACAGAGCGATAACGCTCCTCAGCAGCAGGCACCAAGCGATCCAGGCGCAGACATCCAGTACCCGGAGGAGGAGATCAATCCCGAAGACATTCCATTCTAGTTTTCAGTTAAGTAATCACCATGGCACATCAATCAGAAGAGATAGAGCACAAGAAGTTCGTAGACTACAAGGACGTACAGTACCTTCGTATGTTCATGAACCCGCATGCAAAGATTCTTGCGAAGAAGCGTACTAACGTGCAGGCAAGTCGCCAGCGCGAGATCGCCCTCGCAATAAAGCGCGCACGCTTCATGGCGCTTCTTCCATACCTCGCTGCGTAAGCGACAAGAGGAGAGACAAGACCCGCCTCATGCGGGTCTTGTTCTTTGTGTACGGGCATGGTTTCCTGTGCAAGGAAAGACAGCGCTTGGTTTGTCTGAGAGGGAGGAGTGCACATGTCAAAGAGCCGTCAGGATGGGTCGGTGGACCTTGCTGTGCCGACCGTAATGGTCGTCGTTATTTCGCTGTTGTTGGCCCTTGCGGCAAGCAAGGAACGACCGCAACAATCTCAGTCGCCCCTCGAGGCGGCAGCACGCACTGAAGCCGCACTGAAGCGAGGTGCGATGCCCTGATTTTGAAAAGTTCTAAGAATGTGATTAGATAGAAATGCGGCGCAATGGGGCGCCGCATTTGTTGTTCCTCAGGGGTACTAATGACTACCAATAATAAGAAACCAATGAGCTTCGATCGCAAGCTCATCATTCTTTTTGCCGGCTTGCTCACCTTCGTGTGTAGCGCTGCAATTGCGGCAGATACCATCCTGGAGATGTCCCCCAATCCCATTGTGGGTACGGAGATTACACGGTCGAGCGCCCCTTAACAGGGCACTGACCACACGTGCGCAGAATGCGCACGAAACGCCCCCTTCCAAGAAGGGGGCGTTGATCGTTACAGTACTTAAGCTTTCTCGACTCGCTCCACGTACTCCCCGGTGTCCGTATTGATACGAAGAATGTCACCTTCGTTAATGAAAAGGGGAGTAGTGATTGAGGCACCGCTTTCGAGCACCACCTTTTTGTCGCCGCCGGTTGCAGTGTCGCCCTTAACAGCAGGAGGCGCTTCCTTAACCTTTAGTTCAACCTTGATGGGGATTGAGATGGTCATAGGGTTGTCATTGTAGAGGAGTACTTCAACCGGCGCATTTTGTACGAGCCACTGCACTTTTTCGTGCACAGCGTTCTCAGGGAATGCGAAACGGTTCTTCGGATTTCCTGACTCCGTGAACCACGACTCGCCGCGGTTTGTATACAGATAGGTCGCCTGCATCTTTCCAATGTCGGCTTCGGGAACGGTCTCCGATTGGTGGAAGGATATTTCGAGCACTTTACCTGAAATAAGGTGCTTAAGTTTCGTCTGATTCACTGGTTTCCTCTGCTGCATACGGAATACGTGGGAGGAAAGAACCTCATACGGCTCGTTGTTGTAGACGATAACCTTCTTCTGGGTGATCTCGTTGTAGGAAAGGATTGCCATAGGGAATGTAACGAGGAGAGCCTTCAGCGCGTTATAAAAAATGCCGGGCTCCCGGATAGGGGGTATGATACAGGACACCATGCCGGAAGCAACCATACCCCCGGAGTTGTCAGACGAAGAGATCCTGCGCTCATGTCGTAAGGACCCGGAAGTCTTTGCTCTACTCGTTGCTCGGTACGAGGCTGCCTTCCTTCGGAAAGCCCGTTCGATTGTCTGGTCTCCTGAGGATGCGGAAGAGGTGGTTCAGGACGCCTTCACGCGCATATACCTCTATGCGGACCGCTACGAAGCTATGGAGGGCGCCTCATTCTCGTCCTGGGGCTACATGATCCTTACCAGGCTTGCGTTTACGCGGTATCAGAAGCTAAAGACGAAGAACGCGCGATTCTCAGACCTCGATCCAGAGACGTACGAGCGGCTTCCAGAGGAGGGCACCTTCCTTGAGGATCTAACGATTAGAGACGAAGTGCTCATGGCATTAGCCAAGCTTCCGGAAGCAGCGCAGAGAGTCCTCTCTCTCCAGTTCCTTGAGGGCAAGACCCAGGAGGAGATTGCGAGTAGCGAGGGAAGTACAGTGCCAGCGGTTAAGACCCGGGTTCATCGTGCGAAGAAATTACTCAAAGACGCCTTAGAACAGAATGCAAAACCTTATGACTCCTAATTCATCTATTTCACGTACGGTTATGCGTCGCGTGCGCATCATGCACGCAACGCGAACGTTCGCTCCTGTGTTCGTAGCGAGCGTTCTTTTCATGCTTGCGGTCTGGGAGATCGGCAGGGAAGTGTGGGTTACGAGAGTCTTTGAGAACATGCCGTCCTACGCTGACATACCGGCTATGCTCAATTTCTTTGCAGATGCTTTTATTAATACAGAGGTTGTGGTGCAGATGTTCTCTATTCTGGCGCTCGGTGCGCTCGTCTGGCTTGCGCGCAGTTTCGCCCTCTTGATCGGAGAATCGCTCCCGATGCGACGCATCTAAGATAAAAGGCTCGCGACAGTATCGCGAGCCTTTTATCGATGTGCTCTAGTCTTGAGCGAGCTTCTCTCGGATCTGCTTAAGGATCTCGTTTGCAATCGGCTTGTTCTCTCTGAGGAAGGTGCGTGTTGCATCGTACCCGCGGCCAATAGAGTTTTCTTTGTACTTGTAGCTTGAGCCGGACTTCTGGAGGATGTCGTACTTCTCTCCAAGTGCGATGATCTCACCCTCTCTGGAGATACCTTCGTTGTAGAGAAGGTCGAACTCGGTGGTCTTAAAGGGAGCTGCCACCTTATTTTTCACCACCTTCACGCGGACCCTTCCGCCCACAATCTCCTCGCCCTTCTTGATCTGTGCGATGCGCCTGATGTCGAGACGGACCGAGGTATAGAACTTAAGGGCCTTTCCGCCTGTTGTAGTCTCTGGATTTCCAAACATAACTCCGATCTGCATGCGGATCTGGTTGATGAAGATAATGATGGTGTTTGATTTCGCGGTGATGGCGGTGAGCTTTCGGAGCGCCTGACTCATGAGGCGTGCCTGCTTTCCCATCTGTGCGGATCCCATATCGCCCTCGATCTCATCTTTCGGGGTTAGTGCCGCCACTGAGTCAACGACGATTACGTCGATAGAGTTTGCTCGCACCAAAGACTCAACGATCTCGAGTGCCTGCTCGCCGGTGTCTGGTTGCGAGATAAGGAGTTCAGGGAGCTTCACGCCAATCTTGCGTGCGTACTCAGGATCAAGTGCGTGCTCAGCGTCGACGAAGGCGCAGATACCACCTTTCTTCTGCGCTTCTGCAATAACGTGAAGTGCGAGTGTTGTCTTTCCGGAGGATTCTGGACCGAATATCTCGATGATGCGGCCGCGGGGGAGTCCACCGATGCCGAGTGCGGCATCAAGGCCGAGGGATCCGGTTGGGATCGACTCAATCGCTGCTACCTTGCCGCTGCCATAGGTCATGATCGATTCGTCGCCGAACTTGGCCTGAATCTCCTTGATCGCAAGGTCTATAGCGCGCTGCTTAGTGTCAGCTGCACTCGCGCCCTCAACAACCTCGCTTGAGGCGAGTGTCTTTGGAGCTTTCTTAGCTGGTTTCTTTGCAGGCATGGTAGGAAAAATTAATTAACAAACACGGATCGCCGTTCGGTAATCTCACGTCCGAACCGATCGGTTGCGGTTAGAGATAGTATAGCGCCCCCTCTTGGAAGGGTAAGTGAAGCACTGAAGTTGCCCGATTGGTCCATGAGAAGGGGGGCACCATTGAGCCATAGGGTTTCGGTGTGGAGCGCGCGACCCTCGATACGAGTTTGGCCGTTCGCGAGTGCTTGCTCGCTCGTAGGAGAGACCAGAGCGATCTGGGGACCTGTTAGTAGCGGCCAGGCAGCTACTGCGCCGTACCCAATGAG